>JANODL010000139.1:0-22396 GCA_031412675.1 Acidobacteriota bacterium
GTCAAATTCTTAGAGGTTTTTTTCGGCAGAAACCTGAATTTATTTTGCAGGCGGTGCGCGGCGTATTCGTGCAGATTCGTGTGCCAGGAACCGACCATCGCGGTTTTCATTTTCCACGCGAGATACGCGCCCGTGATGCTGACATCGTTCAAACCCGTGATATGAAATACGTCCGGTTTAAATTTTTCGAGTTCCCGTTCGATAAAACGGCTGTGACGCTGAAACAGCGGATCGTATTTCAAATCTTCGTCCATCGTAAAAGAAACCGGCGAGCGTTTGAGCGAAACGAAGGTGACGCTGCCGATTTGCGTGACTTCGGTTTTTGCTCCGGCGTGAACGCACAAAAAAGGGAAGCCTTTTTGACGGGCGTATTCGACGAGTCTTTGGCTGGTCATCGCAACGCCGTTTACTTCCAGATAAGAATCGGGAAAAAAGGCGACGCGCGGTATTTTCTCCACGTTTCTCTTTATTAAATCCGGCTTTATTAAGTCAAATGGCGGGCTGAAAACCCGCCGCAAAATATATTTCTAATAAGCAGCCGCTCAGAATTATTTTATATTTTAGCCACAGATTTACATAGATAAACACGAGATAAGAAATGATCGAGAATCAGATTTGTTTTATCAAAAAATATATCCGGGTTAATCTGTGCCAATCTGTTGCTAAAATTTCTTATGAAATAATTCTGTCTGACTGCTTATTGTAAAAATTTAGGAAACCGCGTCGGACGAAAAACTCGGCGAAATTTCTTCCAAATCGGCGTTCTCGAATTTCGTCTGCGCGACGGTTTTCGGAACGCGGTCTTTTTTGTGACGGGCGAGCGCGAAAACCGGACGCATTTTCGGACTTCCGAAAACGCCGAGCGTCCAGATCGCCCAGCGCAGCCACGTCGGACCGCCGTAAACCCAATGCACCGAAAGCGGTCGCACACCGTGTCCGTCGCCGATGTCGTAATGAACGCGGTCAAACCATTTCTTCCGACCTTCGGGAAATTCCGGGTATAATTTCAGAATCTCGGCAAACGACTGCAATTGGCGCGAATGCAGCGGCTGTTTGTATTCGGGCATCAGAACGACTTCGCTTGTTTTATCAACGCGGATTTCTTGCACAAATTCTTCAAAAGTATTCGATTTTGTCAGATTGATGACCGTGTTCGGTTTACAGCCGTGACGGTCGCCGCCCGTCACAATCGGCTTTCCTAAGGCTTCCGCCATTTCAATCACTGCTTTATTTTCCGACCATGCGCGAAAGCCGTTAATTTCAAATGCATGAATCCAGCTTCCGAATTCCTTGATGAAATGTTTGAGCAGAATTTTGTGCTTTTCCTTACCGACAATTTCGATGTCCCAGAGCGGATGATTCAAAATCACGAGAATCTGCGGAATTTCGTTGAGCATTGCAAAAAGTTCGTGGAGACGCTCGTTGGTCGGATTTTCGCTGAAACTGTAATCAACCAGCGTTTTGGTCAGTTCGACGGCGCGTTCCTTCGGCAGATTATGCACACCGACGTGGAAAAATCCATACTCGAACGGAACTGTCCATTCAAGCGAAATCGGGGCTTTATGGTTGTCCAACTGCTCGTTGATTTTTAAGTTGCCGTCAATACTGTCGTGGTCGGAAATCGAAACAATCGCTTCCAAACCCGCCGCATTGATTTGCTCTGTTTCGATGCGGTGAACATCATACGGAGTCATCGGCGGCGACCAGAAAGCAGTTGAAAGATCAATATTTTTGCCCTCGCGGTTATAATATCTGGCGCATTCCTTTTTCCAGAAGAATGAAATGATCGGAATTTTTTCCGCATAATGCGGAATAAAATCAAGCATTTCTTTTGAATATTGCGTATGACAATGGAGAGAAACGCCTGTTTTGGCTTTCGGGGCTAAATTTTCCGCTTCATGCAAAATATGCAATCGCGTCTGTTTCAAATTCATTTTTATCTCCAAGTTACAGGTGCAACTAAACGTATAAAACTATCAAATCTCGCCAAAGATGTAAATTCCTCTGATGTCCGACCGTCTTGAACTGTTGTCTGTTTTCGCTTTAGTTAATTATCCGGCACGCTCTTCAATCTGGAAATTTTACCATATCACAGCGAAAATTACAGCCTTGTTAATTAATTGAAGACGGGACATAATTCAAAGTTAATAAAAACGGGCGTTTGACTGGAGCGCAATCGGCTCGATTGCCACACCGCGCTTTTCAGCGGTGTCGAAGACTTAGCATAAATTTAAGTTGATTTCTCCCGCAACGCCGTGACACCGCTAAAAAACAGCGGTGTGGCAATCGAGCCGATTGCGC
Source organism: Acidobacteriota bacterium (assembly GCA_031412675.1). Lineage (GTDB taxonomy): Bacteria > Acidobacteriota > Blastocatellia > Pyrinomonadales > Pyrinomonadaceae > JAFDVJ01. The sequence goes on from JANODL010000139.1 coordinate 2,302, forward strand.
TCCAGTCAGTTGAATTATGTCCAGCCTTGAATTAAATATAGTTTAATTATGATTGTAAAGCGTGACTTTGAGCGGGTTTCATCAATGCGGATGAATTTGGCAGAAGTCAAATTGCCGTTAGCGCACGATTCGCTTTCTAAGATTGATTCTTCAATTTAGAAAATTTATAAGGCAGCTTCGGCTTCCTTTTTTGTTTTGTAAAATCCCGTCTGTTCGCTTAATCTTGAAAGGTGTCGGAAAAAATTTATCGCGATTCGGTTCACAACATCATTCGGCTCAAAACCGATTCGGCGGAAGGAAAACTTCTCGTGCGGCTGGTTGATACGGCAGAATTTCAGCGTCTGCGGCGGATTCGCCAGCTCGGTCTCGCGCATTTTGCTTATCAGGCGGCGGAGCATTCGCGTTTCACGCATTCTTTAGGTGCGCTTCATCTGGCGACACGCATTTTGGCAAAACTCGAATTTACGCACGATATTTCGGATGAACATAAAACTGCTGTCCGTTGCGCCGCGCTTCTGCACGACATCGGACACGGCGCGTTTTCGCACGTTATCGAACCGATTCTCGGGTTTCACCACGAAGCGTTTACCATCGAAGCGGTTTTAAGCCGTGAAACGGAAGTCGGACAAGTCTTGCGCGAATTTTCCGCCGAACTTCCCGAATCGGTCGCGGCAATCGTGCGTGGCGATTTTCGCCCGAACGCTCTCGCACAACTTGTTTCATCGCAACTCGACGTTGACCGAATGGATTATCTGCTTCGCGACAGTTTGATGACGGGCGCGAAATACGGAATTTACGATCTTGAATGGATTATCAAATCGCTCGAAATTGACGAAGCGAACGACCGTCTGTATGTTTCGGCACGCGGAATTTACGCCGTCGAAGATTATCTCCAAGCGCGTTATTATATGTTTCGACAGGTTTATTTTCATCGCACCTTGCGTTCGGCGGAAGCCGTTTTGCGTTCACTTGTAAAACGCGCTTTACGGCTTTTTCAAAGCGGAAAAGCTGTCTGGTTTGCCGAAAACACGCCGTTTGAAAAGATTTTGAAAGGCGAAAAATTAAATCTTCGGGAGCATTTGCAGATTGACGATTCAGATGTGATGTTTCATATCAAACAATGGCAAACTTCCGATGATAAAATTTTAGCGGATTTGGCGAAACGCTTTTTGCATCGAAGACTTTTCAAGGCATTCGACCTCGATATGCCCGAAGCCGAGCGGCAGAATTTTCTTGAAAAGGCGCGACAACTTGTCGAAGATTCGGGTTTTGACACGGATTATTATTTTATCGAAGACACGGCGGGCGATGTGCCGTATTATTTTTACACGAAAACGCAATCGGAGCCGAAAAATCTGATTTATGTCGAAGAAGGTTTTTCTCGTCCGGCGATTCGTGAAATTTCCGAAATCAGTGCGGCAGTGCGCGGTTTGCAAAAAGGCTATCAGATTTACCGCGTCTGTTTTCCGCCGGAATTAAAGGGAGAAATTGCAAAACTTTATCACCGATAGAAAACAAAACATTTCAACGCAAAAGCGCAAAGATGCAAAGGCGCAAAGTTTTTTTTATAAATTTTTCTTTGCGGCTCTGCATCTTTGCGCCTTTGCGTTAATTTTACCCTTTCCGCTTTTTGCTCAGAAAATCGCCGTTCTAACTCCCGAAAAAAATAATCTGAGTGAGAGTTTTGCCGAAAAACTTAAAACTTCTCTTTCCGTAAAATTCAAAGTTTTGAATTCGTCTTTGAGCGAAGCGGCGTTTCTTTCGTCGAATCCCGAAAAGCCTTTTAATCTGACGGCGGAAGAAGCGAAAATCATCGGCGCGGCAATCGGCTGTGATTTTTTTCTGCTCGTCAAAAGCGAAAATCTGCGCCGTTCTTCGTTTGAAAAGAAGGATTATTTTGAATCTTACGCCGCTGTCTATGCCGTCAGTTCGCGCACGGGACGGCTTGTTTTTTGGAAACTAAAAACCTTTAACGGCTATAATCCGAAAGACGCGGAAAAATTGCTTTTTGATTCGACCGACGAACTCGCCAAGGAGATTTCCGAAAAACTTCCAACCATCGCCAAAGACGAATTAAACGAAAGACCCGCGAAATTGGAAGAAATTCCCGACGAAAATTCGCCTGACGCAAAAAACTTCCGCACGCCTCTGCCATACAGACGCATCAGTCCGCCTTACACGGCGATTGCCAATCTTTATTCGGTTGCCGCGACCGTTGACATCGAAGTTGATTTTGACGAAAACGGCAAGATTCTGCAAACAAAAATTGTCCGTTGGGCAGGTTTCGAGCTTGACGAATCAGTCGCCGAAACCGTCCGCAAAATGAATTGGCGACCCGCAACCCGCAACGGAAAAGCATTGCCCGTTCGCGTGCTTTTGCGCTACAATTTCATAAAACTCAAGAAAGAAGAATAATTTCTACGATCATCTCAAACAATTTTTTGCCTTAACAAATTTTTAATGAAAAATGTGTTAAGTCGCGAAAAATTATTCGGCAATGATTTTGAATTTTAAATTATGCTTGTGGAATAAACCGCTCGCCGTTCGGGATTAAATGAATGGACGAATTCTTCAAAATTATGTCAACAGTTCAATCGCATGCGTTTATTTTACACGATTCCCGCGTGGCGGTGTTTGATTTCGTGCCTTCGAGAGAGTTTCGGGAAAGTCTTTATACGGTGCGTTTTGCGCGCAGCGAAGCGGAAGTTGACGCGGCTTTGCGTCTGCGTTTTGAGGTTTTCAATCTCGAATTAAACGAAGGTTTGGAAGCGTCGTTCATCAACGAGCGCGACGAGGACGAGTTTGATAAAATCTGTCATCATCTGATTGTTATCGAAAATCGAAGCGAAAAAATCGTCGGCACATACCGAGTTCGGACGATGGAAATGGCTCAATCTGCGTTCGGATTTTACTCGGCGGGCGAATTTACGGTCGAAGATTTGCCGTATGAAGTTTTGGCGGAATCGCTCGAAACGGGACGCGCCTGCATCGCCCGCGAACATCGCAATTCGCGTGTTTTGTTTCTGCTCTGGAAAGGTTTGGCGATGTATATGACCGAAAAGCGCAAACGCTATGTTTTCGGTTGCTGTTCACTGCCGACGCAGGATTGCGCCGAAGGCAAAAGAGCCATGCGCCGGATTGTCCGCGACGGTTTTCTGCACGAATCGCTGAGCGTTGCGCCGCGTGAAGATTACATTTGCCGCGCCGCAGACTTTCTCAGCGAAGATTCAAACGAAGACGTAAAGCTCCCGAAACTTTTTGAAATATATCTCCGAATCGGCGCGAAAATCTGCGGCGAACCCGTCATTGACCGTCAATTCAAGACAATTGATTTCTTCGTCATCGTTGACGTAAAAAATATGCGTGACAAGTATTTTCAGATGTTTTTCACATAGTTTAAATAGTTTTATCAGTATAGTGAGCGGTAGCGAACATTTTCGATTATATGCGAGTTCTTGTTATTTCAAATTGCTCGCTACCGCTCGCTATACTGATTTTTACTTTTTCGTTAAAATAAATCTCAGATGAGAAAGATTCGCGCCGCCATTCGTTTTACGTTATTTTTTGTCTCGACAATCGGGTTTTATTCGCTCTGGTTTCTGACCGTGATTTTCATTCCGAACAAAATTTACTGGCGGCAGTTAATCTTTAAACTCTGGTCGAAAAGTTTCGTGCGTATCTCGAATATGAAAGTCGAAATTATCGGGACACCACCGAAACCGCCGTTTTTTTTGGTTTGCAATCATTTGAGTTATACGGATATTCCCGCGCTTCGGTCGGTGGTGGACGGCGTTTTTGTCGCTAAAGGTGAAATTCAAGGATGGTTTCTGGGTGGCAAAATCGTCGGCGATATGGGCAATATTTTTATCAACCGCCAAAATAACCGCGACATTCCGCGTGCCGGACAAGAAATCATCGAGAAACTCGACGAAGGCGAAGGCGTGATTATTTTCCCCGAAGGCACCAGCACGAAAGGCGAAAATGTTCTGCCGTTTAATTCGTCTTTTCTCGAATTTGCCGCGAAAACTGACCTGCCCGTTTCCTACGCTTCGATTTCGTATAAAACGCCGTTTGGCGAAATTCCCGCAAGCGAAGCCGTCTGCTGGTGGGACGACACGGTTTTTATAAATCATCTGTTCCGCTTTTTCAGCGTCCAAGAAGTTACCGCAATCATTAATTTCGGCGATGTGCCGATTGCCAGTCCGAACCGCAAAGAACTGGCGCACGAACTTCACCGAAAAGTTGCCGAAAAATTCATTCCCGTTTTGTAAAATGCGCGGTGAACGGCTTTTCGATTGCCTTTTTGTCTGCGCTTTGAAACAATGATTTAACGGTCGCGTAAAAGTTACAGACAAAATCATTCCAAAATTTTTAGGAGAAAAAATGCGTAAATTCTATTTTCGTTTTATGACGGCTTTCGCTGTTTTGTTGTCGTTTTGTATGACAATGAAGGCGCAAAGCAAGGCTTTTGACACCAACCGAATGGATACGACGGTTAATGCCTGCACCGATTTTTTTCAATATGCCAACGGCACTTGGCTGAAAAACACCGAAATTCCGCCCGCGTTTTCGCGTTGGGGAACATTCAACATTCTGGCGGACAATAATCAGGCGATTTTGAAGGAAATTCTCGAAACTGCCGCCAAAACAAAATCCGCACCGGGCAGTGATACACAGCTTATCGGCGATTTATATACTTCGTGTATGGATGAAGCCGCGATTGAAAAAGCCGATGCGAAACCGCTTAATAAATATTTCAAGCAAATCGAAAGGATTAAATCAGCGCAGGAATTGCCAACCGCAATTGGCGAATTTCACCGCTATGGCGTGCCGATGTTTTTCGGCTTCGGCGCGGGCGCGGATTTGAAAAACAGTACAATGAACATCGTCAACGCGAGTCAGGGCGGCTTGAGCTTGCCGAATCGCGATTACTACACGAAAGACGATGACAAAATGAAGGAAACCCGTCAGAAGTTCATCGAATATATGACGAATATGTTCAAACTGCTCGGCGATTCGCCCGAAACGGCTTCGGCAAATGCACAAACCGTGATGAGGATTCAAAACCGTCTGGCAAACGCCTCGAAAGCTCCGCAGGAACTCAGAAATCCCGATGCGCGTTACAACAAAAAAACGCTCGCCGATGCCGCGCAAATCACGCCCGGTTTTTCGTGGGACAATTATATGAAAGCCCGCGCCGTTCCGGCAGTCACGGATTTGAACGTCGGACAGCCCGATTTCTTTAAGGAATTGAGCAAGGTTTTGACCGAAACTTCGCTTAACGATTTGAAAACTTATATGCGTTTTATGGTCGTCAATGCCGCCGCGCCGCGTCTTTCAAAACGCTTTGTGGACGAAAATTTCAACTTTTTCAGCCGCACACTTTCGGGAACAAAGGAACAGCAACCGCGTTGGAAACGCTGTGTCAGTGCGGTTGACGGCACACTCGGCGAGGCTCTCGGAATGGAATATGTCCGTCAGAACTTTAAACCCGAAACAAAAAAACGCGCCGACGAAATGATTGACCAATTGTTCAAGGCTTTCGGTCAGCGACTCGAAAAAATTGATTGGATGACTCCCGAAACCAAAATGCAAGCCGCCCGCAAGCTCAGCACTTTCAAGAAAAAAATCGGTTATCCCGACAAATTACGCGGTTACGCAGGTTTAAAAATCAACCGCAAATCGTATTTTGAAAACGGGACAAACTCCACAATTTTTCTCGTTAACCGCAATTTGCAAGACGTTGGACAGTCGGTTGATAAAACCCGTTGGGGCTTTTCGACACCGACTATTAACGCGTCTTACAATTCGGTCAATAATGACATCACGTTTCCCGCCGGAATCTTGCAGCCGCCGTTTTTCAACTTTTTGGCGGACGATGCGATCAACTACGGCGGCATCGGCGGTGTCATCGGACACGAAATCTCGCACGGTTTCGACGATTCGGGAAGCCGTTTCGACGCGGACGGAAACCTGAAAATGTGGTGGACAGCCGACGACCGTAAGAAATTTGAAGACCGCGCAATGTGCGTCGTTGACCAATACAACAAATACGAAATCCAACCGAGCATTTTTATCAACGGAAAATTAACGCTCGGTGAAAATATCGGCGATCTGGGCGGTTTGGAAGTCGCCTACACGGCTTTTGAAAATTCTCTGCAAGGCAAACCGCGTCCCGCAAACATTGACGGTTTCACGCCCGAACAGAGATTTTTCCTCGGTTGGGCGCAGGTTTGGGCAACGAAATCAACACCCGAATTCGAGCGTCAGCAAGTCTTGACCGATTCGCACTCGCATGCCCGTTACCGCGTCAACGGTCCGCTTTCCAATCTGTCCGAATTTGCCAACGCTTTCGGTTGTAAACAAGGTCAGAAAATGGTCAGAAGCGACATCTGCGAAATTTGGTAAAAGCCGAATTAACCGGAAAAAGGCTGAAAGATGTTCTCTTTCAGCCTTTTTCTTTTTGATTGTATTCAAAGATTAAAAATCTTCGTCTTCCAAATCATCAGCCGGTGCTTCGGCATCGAAAACCTCTTCGGTTTCCAAATCAAGCTCCGTTTCATCATCATCGTAATCCTCGATGTTTTCGAGTTCATCCTCGAAATCATCGGAATCAACTCCGGGCATATCCATCGGCAAAGGCAAATCTAGTCCGCCCGTGACAACCGGATACTCCTCGTCGTATTCGTCAACGACTTTCCGATTCATCGTCGGATCATGATCAACCTTGACGTTGCGGTAATATTTCATACCCGTTCCGGCAGGAATCAAGCGTCCCATAATGACGTTTTCTTTCAGTCCGCGCAGATAATCAATGCGTCCCGAAATCGCCGCTTCGGTCAAAACGCGGGTCGTTTCCTGGAAACTTGCCGCCGAGATAAACGAATCGGTCGAAAGCGAAGCCTTCGTGATACCGAGCAAAAGCGGTTCGGCACTCGCGGGCTGTCCGTCTATATCACGCACACGACGGTTTTCGTCTTCGTAACGGAAACGGTCAACCTGTTCTTCGAGAAGAAAATCCGTATCGCCGACATCTTTGATTTTGACCCAGCGAAGCATCTGACGAACAATCACTTCGATGTGTTTGTCGTTGATGTTCACGCCTTGCAGACGATAAACTTCCTGAATCTCGTTGACCAGATATTCCTGCAACGCTTCCATCCCGAGAACACGCAAAATATCGTGCGGGTTGAGCGGTCCGTCCATCAGCGGTTCGCCCGCTTTGACGTGATCGCCTTCCTGCACGTTGATGTGCGTTCCACGCGGAATGTCGTATTCGCGTTCCGTGCCGTCGTCGCCGGTAATGATAAGTTTGCGCTTACCTTTGGCAATCGCGCCGAATTTAACTTCGCCGTGAATTTCCGACATCACCGCAGTTTCGCCCGGACGACGCGCTTCAAAGAGTTCGACCACACGCGGCAAACCGCCGACGATGTCTTTCGTCTTCGTCGTTTCACGCGGAATTTTCGCAATGATGTCGCCCGCTTTAACTTCCTGCTGATCTTCGACGTGCAAGTTGGCACGGATCGGCATTTGATAGGTTTTCAAAACCTTATTGCCGTCGCGGATTTCGAGACGCGGCTGATTTTTCTCATCCGAATCTTTAACCACGAGACGTTTTTGTCCCGAAACTTTATCAATTTCTTCTTCGACCGTTTTGCCTTCTTTCAGGTCTTGGTATTTCACAGTTCCCGAAACTTCGGTCAAAATCGCAAAGGTGAACGGATCCCAAGTTACCAAGATTTCGTCCTCTTTGACTTGTTGACCGTCTTCGACGTGAATCTGTGCGCCATACACGATTTGATAACGAGCCACTTCGCGTCCGCGTTCGTCAACGAGTGCGAGTTCGGACTGACGCTTCATCGAAATGATTTCGTTATTACGATTTTTGATGACTTTCAGATCAACATATTTGACCGTTCCGTCCATCGAAGCCGCGTGTTTGGTTTCCTGTTCGAGCCGCGCCGTGCCGCCGACGTGGAATGTTCTCATCGTCAACTGCGTTCCCGGTTCGCCGATTGATTGCGCCGCGATCACGCCGACCGCTTCGCCGATTTCGACCGTTCTGCCCATCGCCAGATTGCGTCCGTAACATTTGACGCAGATTCCGCGACGCGCTTCGCAGGTCAAAGCCGAACGAAGGCGAACTCTCTGCAAACCTGAAAGCTGAACTTGTCCCGCCAAATCTTCGTTGATTTCACGATTGGCTTCGACGATGATGCTTCCGTCAACCGGATCGAAAATGTCGTCGAGTGCCGTACAGCCGACGATTCTGTCGCGTAGCGATTCGACAACTTCACCGTTGCGGATGATGGCTTCAGACCAAACACCGCGCACTGTTCCGCAATCTTGCTCGGCGACGATAACGTCCTGCGCCACGTCAACGAGGCGGCGTGTTAAGTAGCCCGAATCGGCAGTTTTCAGAGCCGTATCAGCCAAACCTTTACGCGCACCGTGCGTTGAAATAAAGTATTGCAAAACGTCGAGACCCTCGCGGAAGTTAGCGATAATCGGATTTTCGATGATTTCGCCCGAAGGTTTCGCCATCAATCCGCGCATCCCTGCCAACTGACGAATCTGTGCTTCCGAACCACGCGCTCCCGAATCAGCCATGACGAGAATCGGATTAAGCTCGTTACGGTCTTTTTCGCGTGCGTCCATCGCTTTGAACATTTCTTTCGCAACGCGGTCGGTCACATCCGACCAAATTTTGGTCACTTTGTTCTCGCGTTCCATATTCGTCATGGTCGCGTCTTCATACTGCTGCTGAAGTTTATCAACTTCTTTGCGCGCCGCTTCGATGATTTCACCTTTATTCGGCGGCGTGACCATATCGTCAATGCCGATGGACATTCCCGCTTTTGTCGCATAAAGGAAGCCGAGCGTTTTCAGATCGTCGAGAAGTTCAACGGTTTGATTATGACCGAGCCGCAAATAAGCGAAGCTGACGAGCGACTGCAAACCTTTTTTCTTCAAAGTTCCGTTGACGAAAGGCAAGCCTTCGCGTTGGAGACGGTCGTTGAAAATAACGCGTCCGGCGGTCGTGTCAATAATGCGATCAACTTGACGCGCCGTCGCCCGCATCACATCTTGCGGAGCATGTTCCTGCGTCAAATCAACCAATTCGCCGCGCAGACGAAGTTTGATTTTGGTCTGCGTTTCGATGGCTTTCGCATCAATTGCGAGAATCACGTCGTCAACCGAGTTGAAAACCTTGTTTTCGCCTTTCATACCGTCGCGTCCGAGCGTCAAATAATAACAACCTAAAACGATGTCCTGCGAAGGAACCGTAATCGGTTGTCCCGACGCGGGCGAAAGCAAATTGTTCGAGGCAAGCATCAAAACGCTCGCTTCGATCTGCGCTTCAGCCGACAGCGGAATATGAACTGCCATCTGGTCACCGTCAAAGTCAGCGTTGAACGCCGTGCAGACGAGCGGGTGAATCTTGATAGCTTTTCCTTCAACCAGAACCGGCTCAAAAGCCTGAATTCCGAGACGGTGAAGCGTCGGCGCACGGTTTAAGAGAACCGGGTGTTCGCGAATGACTTCTTCCAAAATGTCCCAGACAATCGGCTCTTGACGCTCGACCATTTCACGCGCTTGTTTAATTGTCGCGGCGTGTTGGTCGCGTTCGAGTTTGTTATAGATAAACGGTTTAAAAAGTTCCAAAGCCATTTTCTTCGGCAAACCGCATTGATGCAGTTTGAGTTCAGGACCGACGACGATCACCGAACGTCCCGAGTAGTCAACACGTTTTCCGAGCAGATTCTGACGAAAACGTCCTTGTTTTCCTTTCAAAGTTCCCGAAAGCGATTTGAGCGGACGATTGTTCGCGCCGCGCAGAACGCGACCGCGACGACCGTTATCAAACAGCGCGTCAACCGCTTCTTGCAGCATTCGTTTTTCGTTGCGGACAATAACTTCCGGCGCACGAAGCTCGATCAGCTTTTTCAGACGGTTGTTGCGGTTAATCACGCGGCGATACAAATCGTTCAAATCCGAAGTCGCAAAACGTCCGCCGTCGAGAGGCACAAGCGGGCGAAGCTCGGGCGGAATCACCGGAATCACGTCCAAAATCATCCATTCCGGCTTGTTGCCCGAACGCAAAAACGAGTTCGCAACCTTCAGCCGTTTAGAGAATTTCAATTTTTTCTGCTGTGATGTTTCTTCACGCATTCGCTGACGCAAATCGTTGACAAGCTCGGCAATATCAACCGTCGCGAGCAATTCCTTAATCGCTTCCGCGCCCATCTTGGCGACAAATAAATGCGGATAATCGCGTGTCAATTCACGAAAGCGTTCGTCGGTCAGCAATTCTTTTTCCTTGAGTCCCGGCACGTCGCCGGGATCAACGACGATATAAGTTTCAAAGTAAAGAATTTTTTCCAAATCGCGCAGAGTAATATCGAGCAAGTGTCCGATACGCGACGGCAAGCCTTTGAAAAACCAGACGTGCGAACACGGGCTGGCGAGTTCAACGTGACCTAAGCGTTCGCGGCGAACTTTTGACTGCGTAACTTCGACACCGCATTTGTCGCAGATCACGCCGCGGTGCTTCATTCTTTTATATTTTCCGCACAAACATTCCCAATCCGAAACCGGACCGAAAATTCGGGCGCAGAACAAACCGTCGCGCTCCGGTTTAAATGTGCGGTAGTTGATTGTTTCCGGCTTGGTAACTTCCCCGTGCGACCAAGAACGAATTTTTTCGGGCGAAGCCAACGAAATGCGAATCGCCTCGAAATTCGGGGTTAATTGTGTTTTGTTATCTTGTTGCAATCGAAACATAAATCTCCATTAGTGGAGAGTGGAGAGTGGAGAGTGGAAAGTTCAGGAAAGTTTTTTAACTCTCCACTCTCCACTCTTTACTCTCGACTCGCCTTAGTCTGCACCTACCAATTCGCCGACACCTTCTAACGCTTCTTCGGGGTCAATTTCATCTTCAGTAATGAGTTCGACATCCAAACAGAGCGATTGAAGTTCGCGCACGAGAACATTAAACGATTCGGGAATACCCGGCTGAAAATCGGAATCGCCTTTCACGATGGTTTCGTAGATTTTCGAGCGTCCGGCAACGTCGTCTGATTTACAAGTCAGAAGTTCTTGTAAAATATGCGCCGCGCCGTAGGCTTCGAGTGCCCAAACTTCCATCTCGCCGAACCGTTGTCCGCCGAATTGCGCCTTACCGCCGAGCGGCTGCTGCGTAATCAAGCTGTACGGTCCGATTGAACGGGCGTGAATCTTATCGTCAACCAAATGCGACAATTTGAGCATATAAATGTAACCGACGGTTACTTTTTGCTCGAACTGATCGCCCGTCAAACCGTCATACAGACGAGTTTTGCCCGATGGTCCGACCGACGGCGGAATACCGAGTTCGTCGAATTTCTCGTTGGCTTTGCCGATGTATCTCTTGATTTCCTCTTCACTCGCTCCGTCAAAAACCGGCGTGGCAAAGTGCAGTCCGAGAACTCGTGCCGCCCATCCGAGATGCGTTTCCAGAATCTGTCCGACGTTCATACGCGACGGCACACCGAGCGGATTAAGCACGATGTCAACCGGCGTTCCGTCCGGCAAATACGGCATATCTTCTTCCGGCAAAATGCGGGCGATCACGCCTTTATTACCGTGACGACCAGCCATTTTATCGCCGACCGAAAGTTTACGTTTCATCGCCACGAAAACCTTGACCATTTTGATAACCCCCGGCGGAAGTTCGTCACCTTGTTTGAGTTTGGTGATTTTTTCCTCGTAGATGTCGCTCAAAATATTGATTTGGCGCGTCGTGCGTTGTTCGTATTCCTTGATTTCTCCGGTAATGTCAATCGTTCCGGCGGAAACTTCGGCTTTGCGAAGATAACGAAGCTCGACACCTTGAAGTTTGTCTTTCGTCAAAGTTTCGCCTTTCTTAATGATAACGCCTTCGCCGTCCGACAAATCTTTCGTCAGCGTCCGACCTTCAAAAAGTTCGTAGATACGCTGGTCGCGCTGTTCGCTCAAAATACGGATTTCGTCCTCGAGATCGCGTCGGAGTGATTCTTCTTCCATCGCCTCGATGTCGAGCGAACGATAATCTTTTTCCTGACCTTTGCGCGTGAAAACTTGAACATCAACCACCGTTCCGTCAATTCCCGGCGGGCAAGTCAATGAAGCGTCTTTCACGTCGCCGGCTTTTTCACCGAAAATCGCACGAAGCAGTTTTTCTTCCGCCGTCAGTTGCGTTTCACCTTTCGGCGTAACCTTTCCGACGAGGATCGAGCCGGGTTTAACCTGCGCTCCGATACGGATAATTCCCGATTCATCCAAATCTCTCAGCATATTTTCGCCGATGTTCGGAATATCACGGGTAATTTCTTCGGGCCCGAGTTTCGTATCGCGGGCTTCGATTTCGAGTTCCTCGATGTGAATCGAAGTGTAATAATCTTCCTTCACCAGACGTTCCGAAACCAAAATCGCGTCCTCGAAGTTGTAACCGCGCCACGACATAAACGCGACCAGCACGTTTCTTCCGAGAGCGAGTTCGCCTCTGTCCGTACACGGACCGTCGGCAATGACCTGACCTTTATTGACGCGCTCACCGACCTGCACAATCGGACGTTGATTGATACAGGTGTTTTGGTTCGAGCGTTTGAATTTGACGAGCGAATAAATATCCGCCGTCACTTCGCGCGAGATCGTGCCGTCAACGTGGTGATCGGCTTTGACGATAATGCGTTCCGAGTCAACGTAGTCAACGATGCCGTCGCGTTTGGCAATGACCACCGCACCCGAATCGCGCGCCGCGATTTTTTCCATGCCCGTTCCGACATACGGAGATTCGGCACGAAGCAGCGGAACCGATTGACGTTGCATATTCGATCCCATCAACGCACGGTTAGCGTCGTCGTTCTCGAGAAACGGAATCAAGCTCGCCGCAACCGAAACAAGCTGTTTCGGCGAAACGTCCATATATTCGGTTTCCGCACGGTCAGCCGTGATAAATTCACCTTTCTGCCGCGCCGCGTTGCGTTCGTTAACAAGATTACCTTTTTCGTCAAGCTCGATATTCGCCTGACCGATAATATATTTGTCTTCTTCCCAAGCCGTCAAATAGAACGGAAACGGCTCGAATTCGGCTTGTTTCTGGTCTTTCTTGAGCTTGGCGTTTGCCGCTTCGACATCTTCGAGCGGAACGTGCTGTTTCGGCTTAAACGGCGTGTCGCCGCCATTATAAATAACGACGTATTCGATCACGCGACCGTCTTCAACTTTACGATAAGGCGATTCGATGAAACCGAATTCGTTGATTCGCGCAAAACACGAAAGCGACGAAATCAAACCGATGTTCGGACCTTCAGGCGTTTCAATCGGACAGATACGACCGTAGTGCGTCGGGTGAACGTCGCGGACTTCAAATCCGGCGCGTTCACGTGACAAACCACCCGGTCCGAGCGCGGACAAACGGCGTTTGTGCGTGATTTCCGACAAAGGATTCGTCTGATCCATAAACTGCGAAAGTTGCGATGAACCGAAGAATTCACGAACAGCCGCCGTCACCGGTTTGGCGTTGACCAAATCGCGCGGCATCGTCGTGAACATATCCTGCTGAATGGACATTTTTTCCTTGATGGCGCGTTCCATTCTTTCGAGTCCGATGCGGAATTGATTTTCGAGCAACTCACCGACAGCACGAACACGGCGGTTGCCGAGATGGTCAATATCGTCCTGCGTGTAATGTTCGAAATCGCGCTTCATTTTCAGAAGATAAAGAACGACTTCGATAAAATCTTTCGGCGCAAGCAGCGAATCGTTGATCCGGTCGCGCTCGGGTCTGCCCATTTTGATGTTGAATTTCAAACGTCCGACACGCGACAGATCAAAACGACGCGCATCAAAGAACATTCCTTCGAGCAGACGATAAGCAGTCGGCACGGTCGGCGGATCGCCCGGACGCATTTTGCGGTAAATTTCGAGCAGCGCGTCAACCGGCTTGGTAATCGTGTCTTTTCTCAAAGTCTGCGCGATAATTCCGCCGATGATGTCTTTTTCAGGAAAGAAAACCGTGAAACTTCCGACACCTTCTTCGATAATCTGTTGCAATTTCGCCGAAGTAATTTCGGTGTTCGCTTCGATGATGACTTCGCCCGTTTCGGTATTGACAACGTCTTCCAGAGCAAACGCGCTTTCAAAATCGCTCGTCGAAACTTCAACTTTTTCAGTTCCGAGTTTGCGAAGTTCGCGCATCGCCATTTTGGTAATTTTCTTACCGATCCGAACAATATCTTCGCCGTCGGCTTTGATGTCTTCTTCCGACTTCATTCCTTCGAGATGCGTGTCGCCTTCGGGTTTGACTTTGACAAAAACTTTGCCCTTTTGAACCATCACTTCATCGCTCGTATAGAACAATTTCAGAATTTCGGCGTTGTTGTATTCGGCATTTTTGATGACATCTTCAAGAAGACTGTCATTAACCGTTTTCATATCAATCTGCGGATTGAGCCACAAACCGAGTGCGCGCAAAAAGATTGACGCTAAGATTTTGCGTTTGCCTAAACGTGCATAAAGAATTCCTTTTTGGTCGAATTCGAATTCAACCCACGAACCGCGATACGGAATAATTTTCGCCAGATATGTGTCGCGGTCGCCTTTAAAGAAAACTCCCGGCGAACGGTGAAGCTGCGATACAATGACGCGCTCCGTGCCGTTGATGATAAAAGTTCCGTTATCCGTCATCAAGGGAATTTCGCCGAAGAAAACTTCTTCTTCCTTGATGTCGCGGATGGTCGAAATGCCGGTTTCCGTATCTTTATCGAAAACCGTTAAGCGAATTTTTACTTTCAGAGGAACCGAATAACTCATTCCGCGTTCCTGACATTCCTGTTGGTCGTGTTTATGCTTCAGACCGACCGGCTCGCCGCAGTTCGGGCAAAGATTCGGGCGCACCGAATTGAAAGTTCCGCAACTGTTACAGAGAACCTCTGCCGGATTGAACGGGTCCACCTTGATTTTTGAACCGCAGTTTTTACAGTTTGAGCGAAGATGCTCCAAACCTTCGAGGTTTCCGCATTTGCACTGCCAGTTACCGATCTGATATTCGACGAATTCGAGCGTCGCCGTTTCGCGAAAATCCGAAACCGGAAAAATCGAGCCGAAAACAGACTGTAAGCCAATCGTGTCGCGTTCTTCGGGAATCAAATCCATCTGCAAAAAACGATTGTATGATTCACGCTGAACTTCGATAAGATTCGGAATCCGAGCCGATGTATAAATTTTTGAAAAGTCCACACGCTCGGGCGCACGACTCGTGCGGCGACCAAGCCCGTTTGTATTATTTTGTAGCGGATTAGCAATCATAATTTTTTATAACAACAGGTCTTGAAGAAAATATTTCTTGATTTAATTGTCTTTTATTGCTAGGATTCTTTTTAGTAAAAACATCCTTAAAATTTTCAATAAAAGACGGCAAATGCGGTCGAGGGTGAAGTTTACCCAGACCGCTTTTTCTAGCAGTTTGTTGCTAAAATTGAATTTTCCGAGAGTGCCGAAAAAGACACCAACTCTCCATTTCTGCGAGAAATTATCTCTGTTTAACCCAAGAAACTCAAATGTTTGAGCTTCAAATCAATAAGACGGCAAGCGTTAAATTTTTAAAGTTTTTTCACGCTTGCCCCTTAGTTTAGCAAGTAAATTACCTGACTTCAAATGACCGCGAGATATAGATGCGGTCATTGAAGTTCGGGTTGACCGAAAATTATTTAATTTCGACCGTTGCGCCGGCATCCGTCAATTTAGTTTTGATTTCTTCGGCTTCAGCGGCGGAAACGCCTTCTTTAATGGCTTTCGGCGCAGCATCAACCAAATCTTTAGCTTCTTTCAAGCCAAGACCGGCAACGACTTCGCGGACAACTTTAATAACATTGATTTTGCCTGCTCCGGGAGCCATTAAAATAACATCAAAAGTGTCTTTTTCAGCTTCCGCCGGAGCAGCATCAGCCGTTGCTGCCATTGCCATCGGCGCAGCTGCCGCAGCCGCTGAAACACCGAAAACTTCTTCCAATTCCTTAACCAATTCCGACGCTTCTAAAAGCGTAATACCTTTCAAATATTCGACTACATCGTCTTTTGTAATTGCCATAACTATTTATATTCCTCCAAATAGGGTTCTGTGTTAATTGTTAAATTTAATAACGCCGTTTCCGACATTATGTTTGTTGTGTCAGCCGCGAGAACCCACGGGACAATTTCTTAAAGTGTGCATCTCCTTAAAAAAGCGTCCGAGCCGCAAAGACGACCTGACAAATCGCTTCGCTCGTTTTCCTTGAGTACGGCTTAAAAAAATCTACTATTCCGGTTTTTCTTCTTCGGCTTCAGCTTCCGGTGCCGTTTCTGCTTCCGGCGCGGCAACTTCCGCAACTTCCGGTTCAGCAGTCGGCGTTTCTTCAGCTGGCGTTTCAGCAGTTTCTACAGTTTCCGTAGTTTCTGCTACTTCCACAGCGGCTTCAGAAGTTTGTTCGGCTTCCGCCGCCGGAGTTTCTTCCGTTTTCACTTCTTCTTCGACTTGCGGCTCAACCGCTTTCGCTTCTACTTTTGTTTCTTCGACCGCCGGTTTTGCGTCACCGATTTGTTTGATAACGATTGCCAGGTTACGCGGAACGGCGTTGATAACCGTCACGATGCGTTGTGCCTGTGCATTGATAACAAACAACAGTTTGGAAATAAGTTCTTCTTTCGACGGCAGGCTCGCAATTGCTTCAACCTGTTTTTGATTAAGTACTCTACCGTCAACAATGCCGGCTTTAAATGTATAAAAGTCAGAGTTGTCTTTGATAAATTTTGAAATCGTTTTCGATAAAACGACCGCATCGTTTTCCGTCCAAACAATTCCCGTGACACCTTTGAAATGCTCGCTCGCTTCTTCATATGGCGTGCCTTTGACGGCAAGACGGGCAATCGTGTTTTTGACAACCTGATATTTTGCACCTGCTACGCGCAGTTGATTGCGAAATTCCTGATCTTTGTTGACGGTCAATTTGTTAAAACTGACAATCATCGCCGACGTTGAATTACTCAACTGCTCCGTGAGGGCGTTCAAATCTTCTTGTTTTCTTTCTCTGGTTTTCATATCTTTATTTTTCGCACCTCACTTCTTAAACGTATGCCAATTCGTCGAGCAAAACACCCGGACTCATCGTTGCCGCGAGATTAATTTTTTTCAAATAACGACCTTTCGCCGTCGTCGGTTTTGCCTTCATCACGGCATTGATTAAAACTTTCGTGTTTTCCGCGAGCTTCGCTTCATCGAACGAAACTTTGCCGACCGGCGAGTGAATAACGCCCGTTTTATCAACGCGGTATTCAACCTTACCGGCTTTCGTTTCCTGGATGGCGGTTTTTACGTCCATCGTGACCGTTCCTGTTTTCGGATTGGGCATCAGACCGCGAGGACCGAGGAGTTTGCCGAGTTGACCGACTTTGCCCATCATATCGGGTGTCGCAATCAGCGCGTCAAAATCGAGCCAACCGCCTTTGATTTTATCAACAATGTCATCGCCGCCAGCCATATCTGCGCCGGCTTCTTCGGCTTCGCGGACTTTATCGCCTTGCGCGATAACCACGACAACCTTTGCTTTTCCGCCCAAACCGTTCGGCAGAACAACCGTTCCGCGAACCATCTGGTCGGCTTTGCGCGGGTCAACGCCGAGCCACATTGTCAATTCAACTGTTTCGTCAAATTTAGCAAAAGAGATTTCTTTGACCTTTGCTAAACCTTCTTCCAATGTATATTTTTTGTTCGGCTCAACTTTTTCCAGAGCCGCACGGTATTTTTTACCTTTCTTAGCCATTTTATTTTTAAGGTTCAAACGAAATGTTTGTTAAATTTGCGATTTTACCCGCAAACATTTCTCCCTTTCATTCATATTCAAGATTCAAAATTCAAGATTGATTTCAAATTTTGAATCTTGAATATTTAATCTTGAATTGTTAAGCCCATACTTTTCGCCGTGCCTTCAATCGTTTTCATTGCCGATTCCAGACTTGTCGTGTTCAAATCCGGCATTTTTTTCGTCGCAATTTCTTCGATTTGAGCGCGTGAAATTGTTCCGACTTTTGCTTTATTGGCGGTCGCGGAACCTTTCGGAATGCCCGAAGCCTTTCGCAAAAGATCGGCGGCAGGCGGCGTTTTCGTTTCAAACGAGAACGAGCGGTCAGCATAAACCGTAATCACGACCGGGACTTTCATATCCGGGTCATCGTTTTGCGTTTTGGCGTTGAACGCCTTGCAAAACTCCATAATATTTACGCCGTGTTGTCCGAGTGCCGGACCGATCGGCGGTGCCGGATTCGCTTTTCCGGCGGGAATCTGCAATTTGATATAACCTGTAATCTTTTTAGCCATAATTCGATTTACGATTTCGGATTTTGTTAAAGACAATCCGAAAATGTCCTCTTAATGTGTTAATCGTAAATCGTGAATCGAAAATACCTATTCACGATTTACGATTAACGATTTACTAAAACTTATTCCTCTTCAGCAAACGTAACTTTTTCAACGTCCAGGAAATTGAGTTCGACCGGAGTTGAACGACCAAAAATAGTTACCGTAACTTTAAGAGTCGTTTTTTCCTCGTTTATTTCTTCAACCTTGCCCGTAAAACTTGCAAAAGGTCCTGATTTGATACGCACGACCTCACCGACTTCATAACTGAACTTCGGTTTCGGTTTTTCGGTCGCAACCTCGATATTGTGAACAATCTGATCAACCTCTTCCTGTGTTAAGGGTGTCGGATTTTTTCCGCCGAGAAACCCTGTCACTTTCGGCGTTGATTTAATCGCGTGAAACACATTATCGGGAATTTTGCCGCGGTCATCGCATTCGATTTCTACCAGAACGTAGCCCGGATAGAACATCCGCGACGACTCGATGCGCTTGTTACCGCGCATCTCGACGACAGTTTCTTTCGGTAATAAAACCTCTGTAATCTGCTCGGCGAGTTCCATATCACGAATTCGCGCATTCAGACTTTCCAAGACTTTATTTTCGTGCCCTGAATATGTGTGGATAAAAAACCACTGTTTCATTTATTAAATCCTTATAATCCCGCAATTTTGTTAACCAACCACGTAAAGCCTTCCAGAATGTAAGTCCACGCGTGGTCAATCAAAAAAAGAAATACAGCAAAGAAAATGACGTTGATAATCACGATAATTACCGTGTTTCTAACATCATCGGACGAAGGAAAAGTGGTTTTATCCAACTCTTCGCGGGTATGGCGGATAAAATCTCCAATCCCTTCCTTTCCGTCTTTGTTTTCAATTGCTTCTGACACTTTTTATCTCCTAAAAATTAAATGGCAGGGGTACCAGGACTCGAACCCGGACCTAAGGTTTTGGAGACCTCCATGCTAACCATTGACACCATACCCCTACGAATTAGTAAAGAGTGGAGAGTGGAGAGAAAATTTCGTACTCTTCACTCTCCACTCTCTACTCGATTTATTTATTTTCCCGATGCAATCTGTGGCAACGGCAACGACGGCAAAACTTTTTTAATTCAATCCGGTTCGGAGTGTTTTTCTTGTTCTTGGTCGTTACGTAATTGCGTTCTTTGCACTCGGTGCATTGCAAAATTATATTATCTCTCGGCATAAATCCTACCTTCTTTTATTACTCAACAATATCGGAAACAGTGCCTGCGCCGACGGTTCTGCCGCCTTCGCGGATCGCGAATCTGAGTCCTTTTTCCATCGCAATCGGGGCGATCAGTTCGATCTCCATTTGGATGTTATCGCCCGGCATCACCATTTCCACGCCCGACGGCAAGTGCGCCACGCCCGTGACATCCGTTGTGCGGAAATAGAATTGCGGTCGGTAGCCCGTAAAGAACGGGGTGTGGCGACCGCCTTCTTCCTTGGTCAGAACGTAGGCTTCGGCTTTGAATTTCGTGTGCGGATTGATCGAACCCGGTTTCGCAATCACTTGTCCGCGTTCGATTTCCTTGCGCTCAACGCCTCTCAGAAGCAAGCCGACGTTGTCACCCGCTCTGCCTTCATCGAGCAGCTTTTTGAACATTTCAACGCCCGTGCAAACCGAGTTGCGCGTCGCTTTGATCCCGACG
>JANODL010000140.1:0-55333 GCA_031412675.1 Acidobacteriota bacterium
TTCGCACAACATTTACCCGCCCGCTACCGCAGGCGGTTCTGACCTGTTGAATACGCACAACTTCATTTGAATCGGTATTATACCGGCAAAAATTGAAACGATCTTTATGATCCGCACAAATTATTTCGTTGCTAATAACGCTACCGTTCGGCTTTGTTTTAGTAATAATCGGCTCTCTAAAATTATTTGGTGTGTTTTAAGGTTAGCGTGGTATCAGATACGAGTGGAGTGCAGCCGAAAAAGGCGCACTCCGTTTTCATATTAGCGAGAGTTCCATATCTTTGGCGGAGTGTCCGTTGGTCAGGTGGATGGCTTCCATTTCGGATTCGTTGACGGCTTCGATGACAGCGGCGGTGATTCGGCGTTCGGCTTCGTCCCAATCGCCTTCGACTCTGCAACCCGCCGCGTTTTTATGTCCGCCGCCGTCGAACATTTCGGCGACGCGGGCGACGTTGATCGTGCCTTTTGATCGCAACGAAACGCGGTAAAAGTTCGGGCGGACTTCGCGCATATAGACGGACGCGACGATTTCTTTGGCGGCGAGCGGAATGTTGACGAAACCGTTGTTGTCGCCGTCTGCCATTCCTGTAATCTCGCGCATTTCGAGCGTTTGACGCATCCACGCGACTCTGCCCGTCGCATCGCGTTTGACGGTGGCGAGGACTTGGCTCATCAGTTCGATGCGCGACCAAGGGTATGAATTATAAACGGCTTCGGAGATTTTGGCGGGTTTGACACCTGCCTTGACGAGTTCGGACGCGACTTTCAGGGTGCGCTCGGTCGTGTTCGGGAAGTGAAAACTGCCCGTGTCGGTGACGAGTGCCATATACAAACATTCGGCGATTTCGCGGCTGATGCGTCCGCCGATTGCCTTGCACAGATTGTAGATCATTTCGCCGACTGCCGAAGCGGTCGGATCAATCCAGTTGATCGAGCCGAAATGTTCGCAGGTCGTATGGTGGTCAATGTTGACGGTGAATTGTTTTTCGAGATTTAAAATGCCGGGGCGTTCAACGTCGGAACATTCAATCACGAAAACCGCGTCGTATTTTCCGTTGACTTCCGAAACGCGAACGATTTCGTCCGCGCCGGGAAGCATATTATAAGTGGCGGGAATGCCGTCGCTGACAATGACTTCCGCCGATTTACCGAGCGAACGCAAAAGCCAGCAAAGTCCGAGCGACGAACCGATGCCGTCACCGTCTGGGCGAACATGCGTTGTAATCGCAAAGTTCTGTTTGTTTTCAATTAACTCTACTACTTGACTTAACACTTCTTAATGAGTGGAGAGTGGAGAGTGGAGAGTGGAGAGTTTGTTTTCTCTCTACTCTCCACTCTCTACTCTCCACTTTCTTCCTTTTCTAGATTTTCCCCTTGTCTAACTTCCCCTAAAAGCCGTTCGATGCGAGCGGCGTTTTCTTCGACAGTATCTCGCACAAAGTGCAGATGCGGGGCGTGGTGAAGATTCAAATTCTGCGCGACTTGTTGTTTAACAAACGTCGCCGCGTGTTGGAGTGCCTTCATTGCTTCCTTGATTTCGGGTTCATTACCTTGCACCAGAACGAAAACCTTCGCGTCGCGCAAATTATCGGCAACGACGACATCGGTTACCGTGCAGCTCAAAAGACGCGGGTCTTCGAGTTCGTAACCGACAATTTCCATAATCTCTTCGCGTAATACTTCCGCTAATCTTTCAGGTCTTCTCATTTATAATGAAGTTTGCACGAGTAAATCGTAATTTCATCTTCGCTGACTTTATAAACAAGGCGAGGCTCTTCACTTATTCGCCTTGACCAAAGCCCTTTCAGTTCGTGTTTCAAAGGTTCGGGTTTGCCGATTCCCGTAAATGGATTTCGTCCAATTTCTTTGATTAACTCCGCAATACGAGATTGAATTTTCTTGTTCTCGCGCAACCAGAGGTTGTAGTCTTCAAAGGCATCGGACAAAAACGAAATCTTTCTCATAAACTGTCAATATCCACATAAATCCGTTTGGTCGGGTCTTCCGCATCTATTAAAGCCTGTTCCAAATGCTTGCGATTAGCCTCAGTCGAAAGAAGATATTCTGTTTCGTCCATTTCATCAACCAAAAGGATAACCTCGACTTCAGTTCCAACCGACAAATCAGGCGCGAATATTTCGACTTTACCGTTTTCTTTAACAACTGCTCTTTCTCTTATTCCTGTCAGCATTAGTTTTTACCTCAAACTACAAATTACAATTCGGTTGCTGCAATGCTTTCGATAACGAAGGCTTCAATCTCGTCGTCAACCTTGATGTCGTTGAAATTGACGAGGCTGATACCGCATTCAAAGCCCGAACGGACTTCGTTGGTATCTTCCTTAAAGCGTTTGAGCGAAGAAATATCGCCTGTCCAAACAACCACGCCGTCGCGGATAATCCGTGCTTTCGCCTGACGTTTGATAATGCCGTCAGTCACGCGGCAACCCGCAATCGAACCGACTTTGGAAACCTTAAAGACTTCCTGCACGAGTGCTTTGCCAAGAATAACTTCCCGTTCAATCGCATCGAGCATTCCGATCATCGCGGCTTTGATTTCTTCCTCGACCTTGTAGATGATCGAATGCAGACGAATATCCACGTCTTCCTGTTTGGCAACATCCGCCGCACGGGTTTCGGGTCGGACGTTGAAACCGATAATCACAACCGCCGTTTGCGTGTTGTCGGCTTGCGTCGCCGAAGCTAACAAAACGTCCGATTCGGCAATCGCACCGACACCGGCACGGATGACCCGAACTTTGACCTTCTCCGTCGAAAGTTTTTCGAGTGTCGAGCGAAGAACTTCGACCGAACCCTGCACGTCCGCTTTGAGAACGACGAGAAGCTCTTTGATTTCCGCCATACCGAGCGATTCGATACCGCGTTTCGTCGTTTTGAGCATCGCCGCCTGACGCGCCTTCATCTGACGCTGGTTGGCAATCGTGACGGCTTGGTCAATATCCGCGACGACCTGGAAAGTATCGCCCGCGCCCGGAACGCCTTGCAGTCCGAGAACCTCGACCGGAGTTGCCGGCGGAGCTTCCGTCACAATATCACCGCGATCTGAGAACATCGCCCGAACTTTACCGTGAATCTGTCCGACAATAAACGGGTCGCCGACTTTCAGAGTTCCCTGTTGAACAAGCACCGTTGCGACCGAACCGCGACCTTTGTCGAGTTTGGCTTCGAGAACTACGCCCGAAGCGCGGCGCGTCGGACTCGCCTTCAAATCCATAATGTCGGTTTGAAGCAGAACAGTTTCGAGCAGAGTGTCGAGATTTTCCTTCTTCTTCGCCGAAACCGCGACCATTTCTGTTTCGCCGCCCCATTCAATCGGCTGCAATCCTAATACCGCAAGACCTTGTTTGACTTTATCGGGATTCGCGTCGGGTTTATCAATCTTGTTGATTGCAACAATAATCGGAACGCCCGCCGCTTTCGAGTGTTCGACGGCTTCGATAGTTTGCGGCATCACGCCGTCGTCCGCCGCGACCACCAAAATCACGATGTCCGTTGCCTTCGCACCACGCGCACGCATCATCGTGAACGCTTCGTGTCCGGGTGTGTCGAGAAATACGACGCGGCGTTTTTCCTTCGGATTGTCGGGATTGTTGACAAAGACGCTGTATGCGCCGATGTGCTGGGTAATTCCGCCCGCTTCGCCTTCCGCCACATTTTCGTGACGAATCGCGTCAAGAAGCGAGGTTTTACCGTGGTCAACGTGACCCATCACCGTCACGACCGGCGGACGTTGTTCTTCGGTATCGTCGGCATCGGCGGCAATCAGTTCCTCGAATTCCTGCTCGATGACCATTTCCTCGAAGGCGACGAAACTGACATCAAAGCCGAGCGTCGCGCCGAGTTCCTTCGCCATTTTTTCGCCAATCGGCTGATTGAGCGTCGCAAAAATTCCTTTTTTAACCAAAAGCTGAACAATGTCACGCGGCGTCACGCCGAGAGCTTCGGAAAATTCGCGGACGGTTGCGTTTTCGGTCAAACGAATCGGTTTAAGGTCGGCGGTTGCCGAAACTCCAACCTGATCTTTAATTCGTTCTTCAATAGATTTCGGGCGCGGCGCGTTGAATTCTCTTTCTTCAAATCTTCCGCCTTCAAACTTCTTATCGCCTTTTTTCGCACCGCCGCGACCGGGTTTGCGGCGATTATCGGCGGGCGGCGTATAAACCGTGATCGGAGTCGAGCTTTCGCCCGGCGTTCCGCGAAATTCGGGTTTGCGACCAATTCCGCTGCGATTGTCGCGGCGCGGATCAATTCGTCTGCCGCTTTGTTTTTCGCGTTCCTGTTCTTTTTTGTGTTCGTCGCTGAGTTTTCCGGTTTTGGTCGGAGCAACCGGAACGAGACGATCACCAACCTTGAAGCCTTGGTCGAGCGCGCCTTGTTTTAAGGTCAATTTCTTCGTTCCCGTCGGGCTGAAAATTTTCGGTCCCATCGGTTTCGGTTCTTCTACCTTTTCGATTCTTTCGAGTTTTTTGACAACCTGAGTTTCCTGGGTTTTTACCTCTTCGACAATCGGCGCAACCTCTTCGACTTCGCCAACTTCGACATCTTCGCTGATTTCACTGATTTCACCGATTTCACCGAATTCTTCAACTTCCTCGATTTCGGGCGCGATTTCTTCAAAGACTTCGGAAACTTCTTCGACCGCCGGAATTTCTTCCTCCGGTCTGAGAACCCTCGCGGTCAAAACCTTGACTTTATTCGCTTCGGGTCGCGGAGTTTCCACCACTCGCGGCGCAGAAATTCGCGGCGCGGAAACTTCTTTGATTTCTTCGATTTCAGGAGTTTCCGACGACTCGAATGTTTCCGGCGAGTGATAATCTTCTGCGACCGGCGCATCTTCCGACGGCTTGCGCTTGATAACCTTGATTAGACGTTTCGGGGCGGTTTCGACCTTCGGGAAATACTTGTTGCGTATTTTTTCGGCAAGCTCTTTTGAAACGGAATTTGAAGGAACATCAACATCGGCACCTTCGCGCCGCAATTCTTCAATGATGCGCTTGGTATCTTGTTTGACCTCTCTGGCGAGGTCGTAAACCCTAACTTTATTGCCAACTACGGACATAATTTATTTATATTTATCACTTCGGCGGATTTAAAATCCACTCGATTAAAACTAACTGATAAATCAGAACCGTCACGCGTTAGCAAACCGTTAAAATTACTTCATCGCTATTGCTCCTTGTTCTGACAATCCAATCATATCTGCCCTATGCTTTTTCATCATCGGCAGTTTCTTCGGTTGTTTCTTCCGCTTGCGTTTCATCCGATTCTTCATCGGATTGTCCGGCACTTGCCGCGACAATTGATTGTGCAGAAGCGAGAATTTTTTCGGCTTCGTCAAGACTGACATCGAGAATGTCAACCAAATCATCAACCGACGTGGCGGCTAATGTTTCGACATCTTCGATGCCTTTGACTTTCAAATCATCGGCTTGTGCGGCGGAAACGCCCTGCAAAGCAGTCAGCGGAACAGCCTCGCCCGATGCAATCATTTTGCCCATCTGTTGAGCAATTTCTTTCTTAATAACATCTTCGCTGATGATGTTAATATCCCAACCGACAAGACGCGTCGCAAGGCGCACGTTTTGTCCTTTTTTACCGATTGCCAAACTCAATTGGTCTTCGGTCACGATGACTTCCATCACGCGACGGTTGATGTCAACGATCCGAACCTGACTGACTTTCGCGGGCGAAAGCGCGTTTGCCGCGAAAACCGACGGTTCTTCCGACCATTCGATAATGTCAATCTTTTCGCCGCGCAATTCCTTGATAATTGACTGCACCCGCGAACCTTTCATCCCGACGCACGCGCCGACCGGATCAACGTCTTTTTCATTTGACGTGACGGCGATTTTCGCACGGTCGCCCGGCTCACGAACGGCGGATTTGATGACCACCGTGTCGTCGTAAATTTCGGGAACTTCCATTTCAAACAGACGCTTTAAGAGTTCGGCGGAAGTGCGTGAACAAATAATCTGCTGTCCTTTCAAATCTTTTGAAACATCAACGATAACGACGCGGATTCGTTCGCCCTGATTCCAGTTTTCGCTTCTAACCTGTTCTTTTTTCGGACAAGCCGCTTCCAAGTTATTGCCTAAATCAATAATCATATCGCCGCGCTCAAAGCGTTTGACAGTGCCGTTAATCAATTCGCCTTTGCGGTCGATATATTCGTCATAAACTTTTTCGCGGACGGCTTCGCGCACCTTTTGAACCAAAATTTGTTTCGCGGTCTGCGCGGCAATTCGTCCGAGTTCTTCGGTCGGCAGCGGAATCAGCAAAACGTCGCCGAGTTCGATTTCATCATCACCCGTGAGTTCAACGGCTTCATCGAGCGAGAGTTCGACCGACGGATTTTCGACTTCCGTAACAACGGTTTTCTGCGCCGAAATTTCGACGATTCCTTCTTCGTCATTCCAGTCAACTTCGATGCCTTCGCCCGTTTTGTCGTAAGCCTTAAATTGTTTGCGTGCCGCCGCTTTGACGGCATCTTTCATCGCCTCGATAATCAAATTGCGGTCAAGCCCGTGTTCAGCGCACAATGCTTCGATGTTCTGTCCGATGGTTGATGTCATACTTTTTCGAGTAAAGAGTAAAGAGTGGCGAGTGGCGAGATTTTTTCTCTCAACTCTCAACTCTCAACTATTTCTTACTTTTCAATTCTGCGTCTAAATCAAATTCCAAATTCGCTTTAAGAACCGCGTCGTAAGGAAAACTTACTTCCCCGCTTGTTCTGTCTTCAAAGAAAATTTCTGCGTCTTCAACTTTTAAAATTTTCCCGCGAAAACTTTTCTGTCCGTTAATCGGCGTTTTGGTTTTCACCTTTGCCAAACTTCCGGCAAATCTTTCAAAATCTTTCAAACTGTAAAGTTCGCGCTCCAGTCCGGGCGACGAAACTTCCAAAATATATTCCGCGTGAATCAAATCTTCCGCGTCCAAAAGCTCGCCGAATTCATGGCTCACAACCGAGCAATCTTCGACCGAAACGCCTTCGGGCTTGTCAATAAAAACGCGCAATGTCCGCGATTTTCCCGTTCCTTTATCCTCGATATGAACAAGTTCCAAACCGTTTTTTTCGGCAACCTGTGCCGCGATTTCACGAATTCGCTCATCAATCAAAGGCTTGCTCATAAAACTTTCACGCAAAATAAAAAGTGGGCGCGAACCCACCTGATACGCTCCCACGCATCGCAGGAAACGAATATCATACACGAAACGGAAAGTCGTTGGCAAGCGAAAGAGGTTAGACGCTCGACTTTAATTTTTGGATGGCTGAATTTATTTCGCCGAGTTTTTTTTCGGCTCTGGCAATATTGTCTTTAGATACGTCGTTTGCAAGGTCTTCAAAAATCTTGATCAGCTCCCGCGTTTCGGAAATTGTGCGGTTGACATCTTTTTTAACGGCAAGCAAATCATTACTGCCGCCGGACGATTGCGCTATTTGGGCTTCCTTGATTCCCCAGTGCGAAATTTTCACGGAATCCACCCGCGAAGTTTCGATAATCCAGCTTTGGCGGCTCAAATGCTCGAATATCTGCGGATAACTTCCGAGAAAACCTTCTTTTTTGACCAATTCCTTTAAATCAACGGTTTCCGGTTTTCCGCCCGTCACTTCATAAAGTTTGACTAAAACTCTGTGGTAAACGTCCATAAATTTTTAGTTTCAAGTTTCAAGTTTCAAGTTTCAAGTTCTAACTTCGCTTAAATTGTAAGGTTAATTCTTAAAATTGCAAAATAAATACATTAAGAAAAACTCGGAACTTGGAACTTGGAACTTGGAATTCAATCAAAAGCAATCCGCGCCGCGCCCAAAATTCCCGCGTCGTCACCCAAAACGGCACGCACGAGCCTGGCACGTATTCCGGGTTCGATAAACGCCCGACTGCGAATTTGGTCTTCGACGTGATGAATAAATAAATCCCAACCCGCCGCCGCGCCGCCGCCGATCACGATAACCTCCGGGTTCAGAATATTTATCAAATCAACGAGCGAAATTCCGAGATAAAATCCCATCACGCGAAAAACTTCCAATGCCAGTTCGTCGCCGTTTTTTCCGGCTTCGTAAACGTCTGCGGAACTCAGGCGCGGTTTATTGAGTAATTCGGATTTCGGGTATTGCGAGGCTTTTTCGCCGGTCAGACGGACGATTGCCGTCGCCGAAGCGTATTGTTCGACACAGCCGCGCGAACCGCAACCGCACGGCGCGCCGAACGGCTCGACGCAAATATGTCCAATTTCACCCGCCGTTCCGTCAATCCCGCGCAAAACCGTTTCGTTGATAATAATCCCGCCGCCAACGCCTGTCCCGAGCGTGACCATGATTGAATTTCGGCAGCCTTTCGACGCGCCCAACCAATTTTCGCCGACCGCCGCCGCGTTTGCGTCATTTTCAATCACGGCTTTGATGTTTAATTCATTTTCAAGTGCGGCAACCATCCGAAAACCGTCGAGACACGGCACATTCGGCGATTTCATCAAAATTCCGCGTTCGACGCTGACTGTTGCCGGAACCGCCGCCGCGATTGCTTCGACCTTCCCTTCGGGCTTGATCGCCTCGCGGCATTCGTTGGCTTCTTCGACAATTGTCCGCACAATCTCATCGGCGCGGTCGGACTTCGGGGTGTCGCGCTTCGTGCGATAAAGTATGTTTCCCTGACGGTCAATCGCCGCCATTCGTAAATTTGTTCCGCCTAAATCGCAAGCCAATACGATTTTTTTCATCTCAAAATTAAAGTTGTCTGATTTATATTTTTCAAGATTTGAGATGCATACTTCGGAATCTACAAGCCTTGTCAATAAACGATTTTATACTTAATTCATAAAAGCAACAAAGGCATTTTCGAGTCTGTCCCGCCAACTCGTCCAATTATGTCCGGTTTCGCCTTCGAGATATGTTACCGAATAACCTTTTCCGCGCAGCATCACATTAACGCGGCGCGTGTCTTCAACGCCTTCGAGCGTTCCGTCATCAAAATAGAATTTGAACTTTGTTTTATTCGCATCGAGTTTTTCCAATTCCTTCACGACGCGCTCGTTATCAACCCAAAACGACGAACTTTGTCCGCCGATTTTTGAAAAAGTTTCGGGATATTTGAGTCCGACCCAAACGCTCGTAATTCCGCCAAGCGATGCGCCGATAATTGCGCGACCGTCGCGGTTTTTAAGCGTGTTATATTTCGCATCAATCGCCGGAACAACTTCCATAGCGACAAATTTCGCGTAATCGTCCGAAGCCCAATATTCTTTCATACGGTCTTTCGGATCGAGAAAAACCATGATGAAAGGTTTGACTTTTCCGGCTTTAACGAGATTCCGCTGAATCTGCACGGCTTTTGCGCGATTTACATAATCCGTCCCGTCCTGCAAATAAAGCGTTAGCAGGTCAGAACCGTCTGCGGTAGCGGGCGGTTTAAGTTTCTGCTTTGAACCGTTTAAATTTTTATTTTCAGATGTTCTTGTTAAACCATCCGCTACCGCAGACGGTTCTGACTTCGGCACATAAACCTGAACTTTTCTTTTGCCGTAGATTTTGGATTCGATTTCGATTGTTTCAAGCTGCGGAGTTTCGCCTTTATCCCAAATCGTCGGCTGATAATCCGGCATCGTGAAAAACGAATTTTCGCCGCCGACACCGTTATCAATTTTGTTCGGATTAAGCGGGTCGGTGATCCATTTGCCGTCAACGATGAGTTTGTATTCGACGCGCGCGGTCGGCGCAAATTCCAAACAGTTTTCCGCCCTGTTGTTTATTAAAATGTTTTTGGGCTTCCATTCAGTAAAATCACCCGCTATGTCAACCTTTTGTGCATTTGGGGGATAAAAGAAACAGGCTAATTTTTTTCCCTTTTCAAGAATTTCGTTTGAGCAAGTTGTGAAAGGATGTATTTCACAATCCATAATTAGTGGACTTGTTATATTGCTTTGCGTTGTATCTTTTTTCCCCAAAACATATCGGTTATAAACGATGTCGGGCGTGTCGAGATTTTTGCCTTCCTGCAAATTGACGGCGAGGCGGATAAACTGCGCCATTGACCACGCGAGCGGCGTTGCCGAGCCTGTGCCTTCGCCAAATTTGAGTTCGGGAACAAACTGTTTGTCAATATTTTTCGGCACGTCGGCTTGGTCCCAAATCTGTTCGGGAATCATCAACCCTTCATTGGCAAATGCAAGCATTGCGTCAAGACGAAATTTGGCAGAATTTAGGTCCAACAAATATTCTCTTTTTTTCAAAGTGTCTGCTTCTTCTCTAATCAAATATATTCCGTTTTCTAAAACAGGGGTTTGATTCGGATAGAAGAATCTATGGAGGGCAATCTCATATTGCCCTCTTTCGCCCGAAAGTAATGCCCAAAGTCTGCCTTTGCCCGTGTATTTTCCGTCCCAATTCCAACGCCGCCCGTCGTCCATTTCGCCGTAACCGTCGTGATTGTAGCGGTAAAAACCTTCGCCGTTCGGCGTGTTGACTTTAATAACTTGGTCAACGACTTTGAGCGATTTTGCAATCAACGGATCGTCGGGCGATTTGATTCCAAGTCTGACAAGTTCGAGAAATCCCGCGTCAATGATTTCGTTTTCGATAAAAGTTCCGGCGTTGTTATTCAAAACAGTCGGCTCTTTCGCGTCGGGCTTACCGTTTTCGGTCAGGCGAATGTAATAATTGCCGTCGCCGTATTTGCCGTTGGTCGTCGCCGTCCACATTTCGACTTTCCGCGCCCAATCGTCCGCCGTCGCCAGATAAATCGTCGCGCTCGCTTCGTCGCCGTTGAGCTTGGCAATATGCGCCGCGCAGACGAGTCCGGCAATTTCCGCCGCAATCGTCGAAGGCGAATAACCCGACTTTTCTTCCCAACGCTCCTGCGGCGTTTTCGGTCCCGTTTTGACCAGAAAATCAGCCGCCTTTTTGACGTGATTTTCGTAAGTCGCTTTGTCGAAACGCTTTAATTGATAAGCTAAAATCAGCGGAAACGCGACTTCATCGAGTTGGAGCGAACCCCAAAAAGGTTTTCCGTCAAGAAACGAGTTTTGCGGAAAACTGCCGTCCGGCTTTTGCTGAACCTTGAACAAAAATTCAAGCGCACGATTCGCCGCCGCCGTATCGCCCAAAGCCATAAAAGCCGTCGCCACCTGATACAAATCACGCGACCAGATCAGATGATACCCGCCGATATTATTTTCGTTCGCGTTGTCGCCGCCGCCCCACGGAACAGTTAAAGAAGCGATATTCGCACCGCGCACGGTTTTGTCTTCGTGCGCTTTGAGTTGCATCGCCGCCATATTAAACTGCGCCTGATA
Organism: Acidobacteriota bacterium; assembly: GCA_031412675.1. GTDB lineage: Bacteria > Acidobacteriota > Blastocatellia > Pyrinomonadales > Pyrinomonadaceae > JAFDVJ01. The sequence goes on from JANODL010000140.1 coordinate 11,310, forward strand.
TTTCGGCTCGACCTTGCGGATGGTTTTAATATAATCCGCCCAGCCTTTTTCGTATTCGATAAGGCATTTCTGAAAACCTTTGCTTTTGGATTTTTCTCCCTGTAGAACTGCGATATTCGAGCTGTCAATTTTAATAAACGATTTTTTGAAATCGCTTGCAAAACTTAATATTGCCGTAAATTTTCGAGGGGTTTTTATTTTAGCTGTCAACACGACATTGCCGTTTTCAGCTTTTTTGTATCGGTTGGTAATTTTGCCGAATTGTTTGAGCTGCTCCAATCCATCAGAATCACTTCGGTAAAATCCTGCCGTTTCTTCTTCCAGTTTACTGGTAAATGATAATGAAACTGATTTTTCTTTTTCGTCGGCTAACAAAAAATCTGTGCCCGTGTATCCCGAATCTTGCATTCCGCTGTTTCCAATCGAAGGATCGAAATGAACATATAAACTTAATTCTGGATTTTTTTGCTCAAACTCCACGTCAAATAAAACAGTGTTGCGTTTAACGTCAGTCGTGTAGGTTTTGGTAATTTTCCATTCGCCCGATTTTGCCGTGTTGATTTGCTGAAAAGTCAATGAATCGGGACGCAAGACTTTGATTTGATGAATCGCGTCGTCTTGTTCGGTTTCGACTTTTTTCGTTTTCGGATTAACGACGACAAACTGCAAAAGATGAACATTGGCGACCGTCACATCGGGATAATAAACTTCGGTCATCACACCTTGCGCGAGCGTGAACCAGACTTTGCTTTCGAGCGTCGCAGAAGTTCCAACGCCCTGTTTTCCGGCAGTTGCCCATTGCGCGTCTTTGCCCGGCGCGTTCGGAGCCAGCGTTTGAGCATTTGAAACGACAAAGAAAATTAACGCAAAGGCGCAAAGACGCAAAGACGCAAAGATTTTCAAAGTGAAATAAAAAAGCACATTCATAAAATCGCCCTTTCTCCCCATCTCCCTTTCTCCTTTTCTCCCTTTCTAGCTTTTCCGTCCGACCATATCCGCGCCGACTGCCGCGACGAGAATCGTGCCTTTGACGATTTCCTGCACGAAATCGCGGATATTCAAAAGCGACATTCCGTTATCGAGACTCGCCATAATCAAAGCTCCCAAACACGCGCCGAAAACCGTGCCGCGTCCGCCCATCAGACTCGCGCCGCCGATGACGCAAGCCGCAATCGCTTCGAGTTCCTTCAAACTTCCCGCGTCAGGCGTTGCGCTTCCCTGCCGCGCCGTGAAAACAATCGCGGCAATTCCGGTCAACACGCCTAACAACATATAAACCTTCAAAATATTGCGCCGCGTATCAATGCCCGAAAGCCTCGCTGCATCCGAATTTCCGCCGATGGCGTAGAGATAACGTCCGAAGGTTGTCGAATTTGTGATGAAAACACCGAAAATTGCGACCAGCGCGAAAATCAACACGGCAACCGGCACACCGCCCGAAGAATTTAGGGCATAAACAAACGCCAGAATTGCGATTATCGGCAAAATCGTTTTGAGCATTTCGCGTTTGTAATCGGCTTCGCCAAGCCCGTAATCTTTCTGCGATTTCGCACGACGGTAAGCCAGAAACAAAATAACGGCAATCGCCAAACCAGCCAAAACCCAGCCTGTTTCAAGTGTCATCAAACCTTGCCCGAACATCTTAAAAGTCGGGTCGGCAATCGAAACCGTCTCGCTTCGTGAAACGCCCTTAATCGCGCCGCGCCACGCCAGAAGTCCGCCCAAAGTTACGATAAACGCCGGAATTCTGCCGTAAGCGACAAGTATGCCGTGGATTAAACCAATCGTCACGCCAACCGCAATCGCCAGCAGAATTGACCCGACCAGCCCGTATTCCCAATTCGTCAGCGCGATTGCCGCAACTCCGCCCGACAATGCCAGCACCGAGCCGACCGACAAATCAATCTGTCCGGCAACAATCAGCATCAGCATTCCAACCGCCAAAATTCCCGTAACCGATGTTTGCAGCATCAGATTCGACAAATTACCCGACGACAGAAATGTTCCGCCGGTCTGCCAATGAAAAAACAGCCAAATCAAAATCAGCGCACCAAGCATCGTGTAAGCACGCAAAGACGAAGTTTCGATTTTGAAACCTGCTTTTTTATCTGAATCAGAATTTTTTTGCTTGATTTTTTCATCTGAATCAGATTTTTTTTGCTTGATTACTGTAACTTCTTCGGCTGGTGATAAGACGGTTAGTTCTTCAGTTGACAATACCAAAGTTTTTTCCGCGCTGTATGGAGCAGATAAAACGGCACCATCTTCTAAACAAAAAGCTAAATCTTCATCAGAATATGTTCGATTACATTTCGGACATTTTTTCATTGATTACTCCGTTTTTATCAGTATTTTTAACTTTGATCGCACGTCGTCAGCACCCTTGCTTACGCGCGGGTTTCTGCTTTTCCATTACAAATCTTCTTTCGGGTTATCAAATGGAAAACCTTCCTGCTGCAACTTTGCTTTCAACAAAAGTAAACCGGCAGTTACGATTTCACTTTCGGATTTATATTCCCCTTGCGCCAACATTTCGTTGACAAAATCTTCCAAATCTTCAGGAATGTCTATTTCCATATTTTGCCTTTTTAATTTTGCCTTTTGCCTTAATTATTTCCGGTCGCCGCCGCCATCACTTTTTCGGGCGTGGCTTCGTTTTTGGTAAATTCGCCCGTCAATTTTCCTTCGTGCAAAACCAGAACGCGGTCGGAAAGTCCGAGAACTTCGGGCAATTCCGACGAAACCATGACGATTGCCAAACCTTCTTTGGCGAGTTTGTTGATTTCCGAATAAATTTCCTGCTTTGCGCCGACATCAATGCCGCGTGTCGGTTCGTCCAGAAACAAAACCTTCGGATTCGTCAAAAGCCATTTTCCGAGAACGACCTTTTGCTGATTGCCGCCCGAAAGCGTTCCGGCAACCGTCGCGGGCGAATTTGCTTTGACCTTCAAGGATTTCATCGCGCCTTTTGCCGCGACCGTTTCGCGTGAACGATTTGTCAAAAATGCGCCCGAAATTCGTTTCAAACCTGCCAGAGTCATATTGTCCTGAATCGGCTGTTCGAGCAAAAGTCCGAATCGTTTGCGGTCTTCGGTCACAAAGCCGATGCCGTTTTTGATCGCTTCGGACGGCGAATCTATCGAAACCCGGTTGCCTTCGACAAAAACTTCGCCTGACGATTTGCCTTGCCACGCGCCGAAAATTGACATTAAAAGTTCCGAACGTCCCGCGCCCATCAAACCCGAAACTCCCAAAACCTCGCCTTTTTTGACGCTGAACGAAACGTTGTCAACGAGTTTTTTGTTCGGATTATCGAGATCGTAAGCCGTCAGATTTTTGACTTCCATCGCCGTTTCGCCGAATTCGTGCGAAGTTTGGGGAAAAATATCGCCGACATCGCGCCCGACCATCAGCGCGATTACTTTATCTTTCGTCAACTCGACCGCGTTTTGTGTTCCGACGGTTTTTCCGTCGCGCAAAACCGTAATGCGGTCGCTCATTTCAAAAACTTCGTCGAGCTTGTGCGAAATGTAAATCATCCCGACACCGCGCTCTTTGAGTTTTCTGAGGATTACAAACAGCGTTTCAACTTCGGATTCGGTCAAAGCCGCCGTCGGTTCGTCCAGCACAAGAATTTTCGCGTCTTGCGATAAGGCTTTGGCGATTTCGACCAATTGCTGTTGTCCGATTCCGAGATTGCCGACCGGCGTTCGCGGGTCAATCGGAAGATGCAGATTTTTCAGCAATGTCGAGGCTTTTTGATAAAGCTCAGACCAATTTATCAACCCGAAATTGTTCGGCTCGCGTCCGAGAAAAATATTTTCGCCGACCGTCAATTCCTTAACCAGCGAAAGCTCCTGAAAGATGATCGCCACGCCCGCCTTTTCCGAATCACGAATCGTTTTGAACTGGCGGACTTCGCCGTCAATCACAATGTCGCCGCCGTAACTGCCGAACGGATAAACGCCCGAAAGCGTCTTCATCAGCGTTGATTTTCCCGCGCCGTTTTCGCCGACGAGCGAATGAAACTCGCCTTCGTAAAGCTCAAACGTCACGCCGTCGAGTGCCTTCACGCCCGGAAATTCTTTGACGATTGAACGCATTTCAAGAATTGGTTTCATAAGAGTCGAGAGTCGAGAGTCGAGAGTCGAGAGTAAAGGCTTTTGACTCGCCACTCTCGACTCTCGACTCTTGACTGTTTACTGTTTAGGTCTTTGGTCAGCCGGAACATTTTTGTAAACTTCTTCAAATGTTGCGTAGTTGTCTTTGATCACGGTTGTCATCAGATTGTCTTTGTCAACGACCATCACTTCGAGCAAAATCGCGGGAATGTCTTTTTTGATGGCATCGTTCGTAAATGGTTTTGCGTCCGTCAGAGTTTCTTTTTTCGCCAGTTTGATCGCCGCTTCGACTGCCGCGTTAGCGAGCGGAATAATCGGTTTATAAACGGTCATCGTTTGTTTGCCTTCAGCGATACGTTGCAAAGCGGCTTTTTCGGCATCTTGTCCGGTCACGAGAATTTTGCCCGCCAGACCTTTTGGTGTAAGTGCCGCGATTACGCCCGCCGCCATTCCGTCGTTTGAAACGACAAAAGCCGCAATATCATTATTAAGCATCGTCAACTGGTTTTCGGCAAATTTCTGCGCTTCTTCGGTTTTCCAGTCGGTAATAAACTGGTCGGCTTTAATGGTTATATCGCCTTTATCAATCGCGGGCTGGAGAACGGCAAGTTGTTCTTTTTTCATAATCACCGCGTTGTTGTCGGTCGAACTGCCGTAAACCATTACATAATTTCCCTTCGGAGCTTTTTGCAGAGCGTATTCGGCAATCTTTTTGCCGATCACCGGAACTTGGTGCGAAATATAAACATCAATTTTGTCGGAATTTATCAAACGGTCGTAGCTGATCACCGGAATGCCTTTCGCTTTGGCTTTTTCAACCATTTGCGCGGCTTGCGTTGCTTCCTGCGGCGCGATGACCAGAACATTGATGCCCTGCGTCAAAAGCTGTTCGACATCGCTCAGTTGTTTTTCCGCTTTGTTGTCGGCAAAGGTCAGGACGCATTCGACTTCCATTTTTTTGCAATGCGCCTGAAAAGCGTCGCGGTCGCGCTGCCAGCGTTCTTCTTTGACGGTCGCCATCGCAAAACCGATTTTTATTTTTCCGCTTGCCGGAGCCGAATTATTTGTCGCGCCTGTATTTCCCGTCTGCGGCGATTGGACGCACGCCGACATTAAAAATGCCGCTAAAATCAATGCACCTAAAAGTTTAGAACCGATTTTCATCGTGTTGTTTCTCCTTAAATTTTAAAAAAGATATTGCCAAGAAAAGTATGACAAAACATTTGTTTCGTCAATACCAAATCATTTTAGTCGGGCTTATTTGCAGTCAAAAAAGAGTGATGACCGTAATTTTACCAAACTACGAAACTATTGAGAGAAAAAAATGACCGCACTTATCTTTTTACCGAAAATTTTCCGTTTTTCCAAACCAAGTCAGACAGTTTTTTTCCCTTATCACCAAATTCGGTATTTTTATCCTTGGCAAAGACCTCGATGGTCGTGCCGTTGCGCGGTAATTCGTAGATATTGTTTCTTGAAAAACTCGGAATCTCTCGCGCCGAAATGTCGAACCATTTGCCGTCTTTATATTCGAGAAAATAATTGTTCGTCCCCGATTCAAACTCGATTTTCAGCGCGACGATATAAGTCGCGTTCGGACGTTTGAAAAGAGCCATCGTCAGACAGCTTTGCCCTCCGTCGCAACCCGATTTCCAGTAACCGTTTGCCGTATCTTCAATTTCCAGAAAACTGTCAATATATTCGCGCCGCGCTTTGTTGCAGTTTTTGTCGGTCGAAGGATTACAGCCTTCGAGCGTGAAATACTTTTGGGGTAAAAGATTGAAAAACTCACGCACTGTTTTAGGCTGTTTTGTTTGCGCGAAAACTGCCAAAGGCAAAAGTAAAATCGTCAAAAATATTATCAGTTTTAATTTTTTCATCATTTCCTCCTATATATTCTGAAACCGAAACCATCAAGCGAAAGCGTCGGCAATCCGCTGGATGTTTTCTCCGCGTTCGGTGTGATTTCTTCAAATCCGCCGGAAATTTCGACCGCGCCGAAAAACGGCTGATTCGACAGATTGATTGCCACTAAAATTTCCTCGTTGCCGCTTGTCCGCTTGAATGTCAAAACCCGCGCCTCGTCGGAATTTTTAAGCCATTTCAAATCGCCGCGACGAAGCGCAACCGAATTTTTCCGCAAATCAATCATTGCTTTATAAAACTTCGGAAATTCCGTGCGGCGTTCGGCAAACTGCCAGAAAATCGGCATTTTTTCAAACAGCGCGGGCGCACCCGATTCGGTCGTGTCACCCGCTTCCATACCGTTGTAAAACATCGGCACGCCGTCCAACGTAAAAGCCAAAGCCTGCGCCGCCAACGCACCTTTTTCGCTAAAACGCGCAATCGCCCGGCGTTCGTCGTGATTATCGGAAAACCGCATCCGCAGCGCGCCTTTCGGATTTTTCGCGTTGTCGGCTTCCCAGGTTCTGCGGATTTCATACGCAGGTTTATTGCCGAATAAAACCTCTGCGAGAACGGCGTGATTTGCCCACGAATAATCCAAATTAAACGCTTTGACGAGCAAATCGGGCGATTCCCATTCCGCCAACCAGATCGTGTCGGGCTTGATTTTATCAACTTCCGCCCGCGCCGTTTCCCAAAAATCGGTCGGCACGAATCCCGCGACATCACAGCGAAATCCGTCCAAATCGTAATCACGAACCCACGACTTGAGCATTTCGATCATATATTTGCGAAGCTCCGCGTTTTCGTAATTTAGATCGGCAACGTCCGCCCAATCCGCAACCGGCGGAATGATTTCGCCCTTCTCGTTGGTCGTGTGAAAACCCTTCATTTTCATCATCACCGAATCCCAACTCGTATGATTGGCGACAATATCAATGATGACCTTCAAACCGCGTTTGTGCGCCTCGCTGACCAGCCGTTTCAAATCGTCCTTCGTGCCGTAATCGGGATTGACCGCATAAAAATCCTGCACCGCATACGGCGAACCGACTGTTCCTTTTGCCTTTAACTTCCCAATCGGATGAATCGGCATCAGCCACAGCACGGTCACACCGAGATTTTTCAAACGGTCTAAATCCGCCGTAATCGAATTAAAATCGCCTTTCTGCGAATACTGACGCGGAAAAATCTCATAAATCACCGCATCTTTTACCCAATCCTGTGATTGCCTCGCGTTTTCTTTTGAAAAATCGCGTGTTGGCTGTTGGGCGAACACAAAATTCGCCGACAAAATAAACGTCAAAATAAATAAAATCGTGCGTTTCATAATAATTTTACCTTTTACCTTTTTACTTTTGCCTTTAATGTCCGCCGCCTGAAACTGCTTCGATTTTGCCTGCGCCGACATCTTTGACGATTAACACAAAAATTGCCGCCAACAACATCGAAAATCCGCCAAGCATCACAGCGTTTAACGGATTATCGCCGAGCAGAGATTTATAAATCTGCGGTGTCAGAAATGATTGAACGACTTGCGGAATGACGATAAAAAGATTGAAAACGCCCATGTAAACGCCCATTCTTTCGGGGCGAATCGCACCCGCCAAAATTACATACGGCATTGACAAAATGGATGCCCAAGCGATTCCGACACCAATCATTCCAACCCATAAGAAATATGGATTTGACGCGAAAAATGTCGAAAGCAAGCCTAACCCGCCCAAAGTTAAACAAACGATATGAACACCTTTGCGACCGATTTTGGCGGCAAGCGGCGGAATCGCAAAAGCGACGAGAAAACAAACAAAATTATAAACGGCAAAACAAACTCCGCCCCATTCTGTTCCCTGTTTGAACAGTTCGGATTTATCGTCAACCGCGCCGAAAACGTGCCGCGCCACCGTCAGACCGTAAAACTGCCACATAAACGGCAAGGCAAACCATGTAAAAAACTGAACAACCGCCAACTGTTTCATCGTTGTCGGCATATCAGAAATGGCTTCGCCGATTTCCTTGAAAATGCCCGCGACAATATTTCCTTCGTTTTTCTTGCGGTTGAATTCGTCCATATCTTCGGGCGGATACTCGTTTGTTGTGAAAATCGTCCACAAAACCGCGCTGATAAAAGCAATCGCGCCCACGATAAAAGCGATCAAAGTCGAATAAGGAATGCCACTTTGCATCACGCCGACAACACCTGCAAACGTCAGAATATACGGCAGAGCATTGGCGAGTGTCGAACCGATTCCGATAAAAAACGACTGCATCACAAAACCGAGCGTCCGCTGTTCTTCGGGCAATTTATCGCCGACAAATGCGCGAAACGGCTCCATCGTGATATTGATCGAAGCGTCCATAATCCACAAAAGACTCGCCGCCATCCAAAGCGCACTTGAGTTCGGCATCAAAACCAAACAGATGCTCGCCAAAATCGCACCGACCAAAAAATATGGACGACGGCGACCGAGCTTGTTCCAAGTTCGATCCGACATCGCGCCGACAATCGGCTGGACAAGCAAACCCGTCAAAGGTCCGGCAAGCCACAGATACGGCAGATTCGCTTCGTCCGCGCCGAGATATTTATAAATCGGCGACATATTCGCCATCTGCAAACCCCAACCAAACTGAATTCCGAGAAAGCCGAAACTCATATTCCAGATTTGCCAAAAACTTAAACGTGGTTTGTTTTCCATAGATTTTGTCGAGAAACCGGAACTGCTATTCCGTCTTCTTTTTCTCCTTAATAAACATAATTACCCAAACAACGATGACGAAACCGCCGATAATTGCGCCGCCGACAATAATCGCGTTGCTCAAAACATTTCCGGCAGCATTTTTGGACGAAATGCCCAGAAATATTAAAAACGCCGCAAAAACTAATCCAATCAGAGAAAGTGCTTTCATTTTATTTTTTCTTTAATTCCTCAAGTTTCACGCAAATAACAACGCTTGCCAACAAAATCGAGGCAGAAATTAGAATTGATCCGCTACCTTTCGTAAATGCTTCGATAAAACCGATGGCAAAAAGCAAAATCCCGACGATAAATAGACCGATAATAAAAACATTCATATATTTATTTCACCGTAAAAATTCCCGCCGTTCGCGCCGGCATTGTAAATTTCACTTTGCCGTTTTCAATTTTTATTTCCGAAACTTTGCCGAGTTTATCGGTCAAGGTTGAATTCGACGAAAACGGTTTAATCATCGAAACGTCAAACGCGACTTCGGCGGGTTTTGCGTCGTTATTGAAAACCATCAAGACGGCTTGTTTATCGGTCAAACGCACATACGCCATTTGCTGTTCTTCATCCAACAAATCGAGCGTTTTGCCTTTTCGCAAAGGTTCTAATTCCGCCCGTAATTTGCCCAAAAGCGCGAGATGATTCCAAACGTCGTTTTGCTGTTTTGTGCGTCCGCTTGCGTCAAAAGCGTTGATTCCGTCCGCCGGAAAACCGCCCGGAAAATCGCGCCGATTGTCGGGATCGCCGCCGCCGGGCATCGCCAGTTCGTCGCCGTAATACAGAAGCGGCGTTCCGCGTGAGGTCATAATCAGCGTTTGCGCGAGTTTCAAACCGTCCGTCGTCGCGCCGCGTTCGTTCATAAAGCGTTCCATATCGTGAACGCCGAGGAATGTCGTCAGCACATTCGGATTCGGATAAAGCCAGTCTTTAGCGAACATCTGCGACACGCCGCGAATTGATTCGCCTTTCGCAAAAGCATTGCGAATCGGATAAAAAAGCGCGAAATCGTAAAGCGTGTCAATCTGCGTATCAATGCCGTCGTGTCCTTTTCGACCCGTCTGAAAATACGAGATCAACGCCGCGTCGCCGTCAAAAAGTTCGCCCAAAATGTTGACTTTCGGATATTCGCGTTTGATTGCGCTGCCCCATTTTTCCCAGAAAGAACGCGGAACGTGCGGCAGTGTGTCCATTCTGATTGCGTCGAAACCATACATTTCAAGCCACCACAAACTATTTTGAATCAGATATTTTTCAACTTCGGGGTCGTTTTGATTAAAATCGGGCAGAATGTTGATAAACCAGCCGTCAATATTGCGCGATTGCGTTTGATAGGTCGCACGCGGATTCATCGCCGTCCATTTTTGCCAGTTGTTGTTCGGATGCGCGGCAAGCGTTCCGTTCCACCAAGTCGCGGTCGGCGGGTCTTCCGCCCAGACGTGATACGGTCCCGTGTGATTCGCCACTTGATCTTGAATAATCTTGATGCCGAGCGCGTGCGCTTTATCAATCAATTCGCGCAGTTTTGTCTGTGTCCCGAGATGTTCGTCAATCGCATACATATCGGTCGCGCCGTAGCCGTGATAACCCGTCGTTTCGGGAACGCCCGGATAAACTTCCTTCGTGTCAACCTTGTCGTTATTGTCGTAAACCGGCGTTGTCCAAATCGCCGTCACGCCCAAACTTTTCAAATACGGCAATTTATTAATCACGCCCTGCAAATCGCCGCCGTGATAATGCCGACCTTTTGAACGGTCGTAAAGTCCTTTCGATTTCGCCGGATCGTTGTTGGAAGTGTCGCCGTCGGCAAAGCGGTCGGGCATCAGAAAATAAATCACATCGTCGGGCGTGTAGCCCTGAAAACGCCCGGTGCGCTCGATTTTCGGCGAAATCTCGAACGGCGCGTTGACCGTTCCGCTCGCAGTCGTGATTTTCAGATTATATTTTCCGACGGATTGGTTTTTCGGAATCGTGACATCGGCAAAAAGATAATGACCGTTGGCGGAAATTTTAATATTGCCCGCCGTCAAACCTTTATCCGCAACGACTTTCGCCGATTGCAGATTCGTCCCGCGAATCAACACACGCACGGGATTGATCGAATAATCCGCCCACCAGTTCGGCGGCTCGACCTTTTCAACCGTCGGCGTTTGCGCGTTTGCGGAAAGCAAAAAACCATTTACAAAAATTAGTAAAAAAACGATGCGGCGTAATTTGTTTTTCATAATCTATTTTAGAGTTTCCGCTTGTTTTATTTCTCGACGAAAACCCAATATGCCCCAAACAATAAACGAAATTCCCAAAACCAACACAAAAACACTCAACCAATTAAATCCGAGCGCAACAATCTTTTGAAAATTGAAGATAAAACTTGAAAGAATGACCAAACCCCAGATAATCCGGCTGAACATTTTGATAAAAACATTCGATTTTGCCTGTCTTTTCCATTCTTCGTAATCGAGTTTTTTCAAATCTTCGTCAGCCATTCTCGAAATTCTTCGTTTTTGCCAATAAATCGGCGAACAGATGACAAAAAAACTGATAATAAACAAAACTGTGATTAACGCATTCGGCATATTTTCCTGATAGTGTCCTAATAATGTGTTGTTGACGAAAACTTTTGTTTTTTCTCTGCGTCCTTAGCGACTCTGCGTGAGATAATTTCACGCAGAGTCGCTAAGGACGCAGAGTTTTTTGAGCAACACATTATTAGGACACTACTATTTTCCTCATTTTCTTGCCAATTCGTGTTTATTAGTGGCTAAATTCTTCCGTAAAGTTCGGTTAAATCTTTCAATCTTTCCGCAATCTCACCCGAAAAATCTCCGCTCAGGCATTGCCAATACCAATTTCCGTCGGTCGAACCGGGCAGATTCATCCGCGCTTTATTGTCTAAGCCGAGCAAATCCTGCATCGGTGCAATCGCCGTGTCGGCGACGCTTGCCCAAACTGCGCGGATAAAATCCCAATGGATTTCCGCGCCGTCCGTGTTCAGATAATTCAAACAAAAATCGCGTTCCTTTTTGATTTGCGATTCGTCGCGTCCCGAACCTTTGCCCGCGACCGAATTGAACCAGCCGACGGTCGTGTCGTTGTCGTGCGTTCCCGTAAAAGCGACGCAGTTTTGAATGTAATTGTGCGGCAGATCGTGATTTTTCGTGTCGCCGCCGAAAGCAAATTGCAAAATCCGCATTCCCGAAAACCCGAAACCGTCGCGCAATTCCTCGACATCGGGCGTAATCACACCCAAATCTTCCGCCCAAAACGGTAAATCGCCAATCGCGTATTTGAGCGTATTAAATAAATCCTTGCCCGGAACATCAACCCATTCGCCGCGCTCCGCCGTTTCGTCGCCGCCCGGAACTTCCCAGCTCGCGGCAAACCCTCGAAAATGGTCAACACGGACAATATCGAACATTTTCAGAGTGAATTTGGCGCGCCGCGTCCACCAGCTGAAACCGTCTGCGCGCATATTGTCCCAGTTGTAAATCGGATTTCCCCAAAGCTGTCCGGTTTTCGAGAAATAATCCGGCGGAACGCCCGCGACCGTGATTGGCGAACCATCTTCGTTCAACTTAAATTCACGCGGATTGCACCAAACGTCGCACGAATCGAGCGCGATAAAAATCGGCACGTCTCCGACGATTTTCACGCCGCGCTCGTTTGCGTATGTTTTAAGCGCGTCCCATTGTTTGAAAAAAGCGAACTGATAAAACTTCTGGGCAAAAACTTCGTCGTCGAGTTCCCGCGCCGCTTTTTCCAACGCTTCGGGCTTGCGGAGCTTTAAATCTTCGTCCCAATCCTGCCACGATTTTTGGTCTTGCGAAAACTTGATAGCGCGAAAAAGCGCGTAATCTTCGAGCCAGAAAGCGTTGAACTGACAAAAAAGCCGAAAAGTTTCCGCGAAAGTTTCATCGTTCGTTCGGCGAAAATTCCCGAACGCTTTTTCGAGCAGCGGAAGTTTGAATTCAATCATTTTGCCGAAATCAATTTTGCCTTTCGAGAATTCGGGCGCGTCTTTCAAATCATCTTCCGACAAAAAGCCGTCTTCCACCAGTTTTGCGGGCGAAATCAGATAAATATTTCCCGCAAACGCCGAAAAACATTGATACGGCGAATCGCCGTAGCCGGTCTGCCCGAGCGGCAAAGTCTGCCAGTAAGTCTGTTTCGATTTGACTAGAAAATCAATAAATTGAAACGCTTCATTGCCCAGATCGCCGATGCCGTAATTAGAAGGCAGGCTCGTCGGGTGAAGCAAAATTCCTGATGCTCTCGGAAAATTCATAATTTCGGGTATGTTTTGAGTTCCGCCTTTAAGCGGCAGTCCTATTATTACTGAGAAGCTGTTTGAAAACTCAAAATGATTGCCGACGAAACCTGCTTTATCAATTATCAATTATCAATTACTAATTACTTTTGAGGTTAATAAACGATTATTACCTCTGAATTTAATTGCTAATTGATAATTGAAAGTTGATAATTCGAGATTTTCAACAGCTTTCGAGTTTTCAAACAGCTTCCGAGATTTGCCGCCCAAAGACGGAACTCTGAACAAACTATTTTCTAAATTCTTTCGTGATTCGCCCGACCGGATAAATTCCGATGCGTTTGTCCGAATACGGCGAGCGCTGATAGAAAAAGTTCAGACGCGCACGCGCGTTTTTGGCGAATGTTTCGTCTTTTAATCTTTCTTCAAATTCCTTGCGTAATTCCGTGTCTTTTGCCAGCATTTCAGCCGCGATCTTCTCCATCACGAAATCGCTGAAATACTCTTTCTGTTCGAAAATCGCGTTGAAAAATCCCCAGTAAAGAAGTGAATCCGTCGAACCCGGCTCAAGCAGATGAATCGCGACATTTGCCGTTTCCTGCGTGAGCGGAACTAAAACCGAATTCGCCGGAAATGTCCGTACTTCTTTTACCGGCACGGTTTTGAAACTTAGCGGCAAACGATTTTCAAACGGAATTGCCGCCCATTTCGGCTCGGTCAGCCGATAGCTTTCGACTTCGAGCATAAACTCGTTTGTTGTCCGCTCGAACTTCACGCCGTGCGCTTCGAGCCGCTCAATCGCCGCCTGCCATTGCGGCGGAATAATGTAAAAAAGCGGCGGCGCGACCGATGCGTTTATTTTCGCGTCGTCGAATTTTTTAACCGTGATCTCGGTCGGTTTCGTGCCGTAAACGATCTTTTTTCCGCCCGAAACAGCGCTGTCTTCGATCTTGTATTCGACGGCTTTTAACTGAAACGGTTCGCTTTTATCGGTCAAGCCGATTTGCAGCGGAAATTGCCGGTTTGCGTCAAATGTTTTGCCGCGCTCGACGGTTTCCTCGTCGGCTTTACGGTTCGCTTCAAAAAGGCTCGCTTTCGAGCGGTTGATTTCTTCGAGCGTTTTCCAGAGAACGTCGTAAGTTCCGCGAACCCGCGATTTATAAGGTTTTAATGAATGCGTTTCGATCAGCAGTCCGGGACGATTTCTGAGCGCGACATAGCCGGTCGCAAAACGCGGCGTGGCGATGAATGTGTAAATTCCGCTCGTTACCTCGCGCCCGCCGAATTCGAGATAATGCGTCAGCAGATTTCCTTCTTTTTCGACTTCGGCGACGATTTTGCCGTCGAAATATTCGTCCATCCAATTTTTGATAAACGGCGAAACTTCCTGAAAATGCGCGTATTCGTAAGTTAGGTTGTATTGAAAATCCGCGCCGTCCGTGACGTGCAAATCAAAGAAAAAATCGGGTTTCCATGAATTCCAGAGTTTTAGAAAAGCACGCGTTTCGGGCGCGTCAGCTTTCATATAATCGCGGTTCAGATTTAAGCCAGCCGACGTTGCCCGCCAGCCCATTTCGTCGGGACCGTTTTGATTGATGCGGTTAAAAGGCGTTGCCATTTCGTGACCGTCAACATTATAAATCGGCACGAAAAGCAGAATGCAATCTTTCAGCAAAGCGGCTCGCGATTTGGTAATCGCAATATCGCGAAGCAGTGCGAAACCCGCGTCTTTGCCGTCAATTTCACCCGAATGAATTCCGGCTTGAATCAAAATTATCGCCTTCCCGCTTTTTTTCGCTTCGGCGGGCGTAAAGATTTTGCCGTCCGAAACGATCAAAAGCGGCAAATCGCGTCCTTCGCCCGATTTACCGAAACTTTTGTAAACGATATTGTCCGACGCTTTATCGAGTTTTTGGGCAAACGCGATCGTGTCGGCGTAATTCCAACTTTTTCGATAATCGGTTTGTTCCGCCAAAGTCTGCCACTCTTTCGGGACGTTCGGCGATTCGCTCTGCGCGTTTGCTGTCATAAAAAATAAAAAAATAACGGTGAAAATTTGTAAAAACTTAATCTTTTGAAAGTTCATAGAAATTTATTTAACCATCCGGCTTCGCTTGGACACAGATAAACACGGATAGATGAATGATAAAATTATCAAATAAGTCTTAAAAAATCTGTGTTTATCTGTGTCCATTTGTGGCTAAAAAACCAAACTTTCGTTGATCGCCAGCGGTTTCACTTTGTCGCTCAAGCTTTGTCTGTTTGCCTCTTCCTTCAACAATTTCAAAGGCTCGCTCGGCGGTTCGTCCGAAAGATCGAAAGTCCCGTAATGCATTGGCACGAGCGTTTTCGCTTTCGCGTCGAGAAACGCCTGAAAAGCGTCCGCCGGATTGTTGTGATTCGCCTTCATAAACCAGCGCGGCTCATACGCCCCGATGCCGATGATGAAATAATCAATGTCGGGAAAAATCTCAGCCGTTTCTTTATAATGCGAGCCGAAACCGGAATCGCCGCCGAAATAGATTTTTTTGCCGGCACCCGAAATCACGAAACCGCCCCACAGACGTTTGTTTGTGTCGCTCAAACCGCGCCGGCACCAATGGCGAACGGGAACGAATGAAATCTTCACCTTTTCGTCGGTCGAAAATTCCTGAAACCAGCCTGCCGTTTCAACTCCATTTGTCGGCGTTTTCCACGCATTGAACAGATCGTCCATTTTCAAACCCGCCAAAAATTTCGCATTCGGAAATTTTTTGGCAATTTCTCTCAAAGTCGTTTCATCGCAATGGTCGCGATGGTCGTGCGAAACCAGTATGTAATCGAGTTTTTTGATTTTTTCGAGCGGATTCGGAACTTCCGTGAAGCGGTTGATAAACGAAGGCGTGCCGAAAACCGGATCAATCAAAATGGTCTTGCCGCTTAAACGAATATAGATCGAAGCGTGTCCGAGCCACAAAATCCCGTCGCGTTCGCTTTCTAAAAACTCGGTCGGGTCTTTGACTTCGAGCTTTTCCGTATCTTTCTTTTTGGCTTCTTTGAAAGGCTTTTCGCCAAACTGCCATTTCAGCAGATCAGAGGTTTTCGGCAAAAACGGATGTTCGTGATTGACGAATCTTCCCCTTCGATCAACCGGCACACCCTGCCAATCGGTTTTGAGAGTTTTTAAGTTTTCGTTTCTAACGTGTTTTACAATCACCGCTTCATCAATCCTTTCCAACACGAACGCCGAGGTCAGCACGACGACAATCGTTAAAACCACACCGACGACAATTCTGATAAACCACTTTTTCATTTCTGTTTAATTGGGGCACCCGTCAGATTGCCGAACTCGACGGCTATCACAGATTTTCCGTCAATCGTAAAATCAACCTTATCACTATTGGCATCCGGGCATCTTCCGCCGTCGGTCATTCCGGTTCTGACGTTTATCAAAATATCCGTGTAACAAAATTTCTCTTCCGCGCCGATTAACTTTCTATCTAATGAAACCGACTGCTCTTTATCGCTTGCGTTGAAAATAAACAGAATGTCTTGCTTGGGTGTTACGCGCCGAAAGGCATAGATATTTTCATTATAAAAAACATCAATTGTCCTGCCCTGGCGCATCGCTGCATTTTTCCTTCGGGTTGCAATCCAACGCTGTGTCCAATCGAACATTTCGCGCTCGTCCGCCTTTCTGCCCGAAGCGGTAAACGCGTTTTTGTCGTCAGCCGTCCAGCCGCCGGGGAAATCTTTGCGGTTATCGGGGTCGTGTCCGCCTTCCATCAAGATTTCTTCGCCCGCGTAAAGCTGCGGAATGCCGCGCGTCGCTAAGATAAAGGCGATATGTAATTTCGCGCCTTCTTTAGTTGCTCCCTTCAAAGACATAAAACGGTCTGTGTCGTGATTGTTTGCGAGAACCGTGACGTTATTAATGTTCGGATAAAGCGCGTCGTATTTCAAAACATCACGAAGCGCACGCATCGGTTTTTTGCCCGTAAATACTTCCTGCGAAGTGCGCCAGAGTTTGAAATCGAAAACCGACGGCAGTTTTGTGTCAATTCCGTCCCAGCCGGTTTTGCCGCCTTGAAAAAACGCGGTCTGCGCCGAATCTTCCTCGAAAATCTCGCCAACCATATAAAATTTCGGATATTGCTTCAAAATCGCGCTCGACCAATCGCGGATAAATTTTCGCGGCATATATTGAATCGTGTCCTGCCGGATGCCGTCAATGCCGGTCGCGCCGATCCACCAGAGCGCGTTTTGGATTTGATATTTCGCGACTTCCGGTTCTTCGTGATTCATATCGGGCAGCGAAAAATCGAACCAACCCTTTAACAGATTATCTTTTTCGGCTTGCGAAGCGTTCGGCGAAAGCAAGACGGAATTGTTAAAAGTATTCTGCTTAAACGGCGGAAACCAATTTTCGAGCGGCGCGTTTTTTGCCCACGGATGCTTGAAACCGACGTGATTCGCGACCTGATCCTGAATGACTTTAATGCCGCTGCGATGCGCCGTTTCGATCATTTGCCGCAATTCGGCAAACGAGCCGAAATGATTTTCCACGCCGTAATAATCAACCGCGCCGTAGCCGTGATAACTCGTCATCGGACACCAGGGCTTGTCGCAAGTCGTTACGTCGTCAGTATTGTCATACCAGGGTGTCAGCCAAATCGCCGTCACGCCGAGTTCCTTC
Organism: Acidobacteriota bacterium; assembly: GCA_031412675.1. GTDB lineage: Bacteria > Acidobacteriota > Blastocatellia > Pyrinomonadales > Pyrinomonadaceae > JAFDVJ01. Next base: position 29,020 of record JANODL010000140.1, read on the forward strand.
AAATACGGGATTTTTTGCGTAATCCCCTTAAAATCGCCGCCGTGCCACGCGCGCGGATTCGTGCGGTCGGCATCTTTGTTGTTCGACGCGTCGCCGTCCGCGAAACGGTCGGTCATTATCAAATAAAGCACATCGTCGTTCGTGATGCCCTGAAAATTCGTTTTCGCATCGAGCGGCGCGAGAATTTCAAACGGCACAATTGTTTTGCCTTTCGCGGTCGAAACTTCAAATCCGTATTTTGCGGGTTTTGCGTTTTTCGCAATCACGACATCAAAAAACAAATAATCGGCGCGGCTGTTCACGCGAATATTTGAAACTTTTAACTGCACATTTTTTGAAACGACTTTCGCGTTCTGAAAATTTTCGCCGCGGACGAGCAGACGCACCGGATTGATCGAATGATTCGCCCACCAATTCGGCGGCTCGACCTTTTCAAACTGAGGTTGTGCCAATGCAATTGATGCAAAAACCGAAACGATAACGAATAAACTTAAAATGCGAAAGTGTTCTTTGGTATTCACAAACATTTCCTAAAAATCCACTTTGTCGCCGATCTTGATCGGCTGAACGGCGATCTTAAAATTTGTCGCGGTGCTGACCTGATTATTGGTCGTGTTAAAAATAATCTGCTTCGAATTTTTCGTAAAAAGCGGGTTTCCTTTATCGTCGTTGCGGCGGAAAAAGAACACCACTTCGTCACCCGGTGCTTTCGGCGGCACGAAATTTACCAATTCGCGCTTTTCGCCCTTTTCGTTTTGCAGGTAAATATACTGCTTGATCTGATCGAACAATGCCCTTGAAAACGACGTATAAACCGCATCGTAATTTTTGTTTTCGCGCGAAGCCGAACTCAGCGTCAAGACGTAATTATCAACACAGCCGACACATTCATAAAGCCCTTTCTGCCGCGCTTTGTAATTTTCAAATTCTTTGTCGGTCAGCTTCTTAAGATCCGTTTCGAGCTGATCGCGGCGAATCAGCGCGAGGCGAATCGCCATTGACGAACGAAGCCGCAGCGTGAAAGTAAAATCAACCGCCGGAGCAATCGCGCCCTGCTGAATTACCCTCGGATTATTCAAGCCGATATTCGGCGTGACGGAACCCGCCGCTGAAACGCTCGTCGGATCGTAATTCAACCTGACTTCCTGTTTTGAAACCCAGGATGAATTGTTCAGGATTTCTTCAACGTCAGCTTTCGTCCATTGCTCGAAATTTTTCGTCTGCCAGTCTTTCTGCGCTGAAGCCAGCCCGCCAAACGAACACATCACAGTTAACAAAAATAAGGCTTTTTTCATATTTGCTCCTTTGAATTATTGTCCGCCCAAAAGCTGTGCCGCACGAAGTTTTTCATCCAATTGCCGTTCGCTTTTCGACTGTTTTTCGAGCGCGTCAAGCCGTTTGAATTCCGCCAGTGCAGACTTTGCCTTTTCCGTCTGTTTCAGACGCGAATATGCCAGAAAAAGTTGGTAATATCCCTGCGGATTGATGCGGTCGAGTTGTGTCACGCGTTCGAGATATTTGACCGCCGATTCGTAATTGCGGCGTTTGATCTCGAGCCGCGAAAAATCGTAAAGCCCGCCGATATTTGTGCCGTCGAGCAGTATCGCCTTTTGCAAAACCTTTTCCGCTTCGTCATAGTTTCCCATTTCAAGTAAAACATAACCGAGCGATGCGAGGGCTTCGGAATTGTCGGGGTTTTTGGCAACAACCTTTTGCAGAAGGTCGCGCGAAATATCGAAATTCCCTGCCGAACTGTGAACAAAACCGCGCAGATATTCGAGATTCGGATAATCGGGTTTGACCTTGACAACCTGATCGTAATCCGCCGCCGCCGCCTGCCATTCGCCTTTGCGGAAATACGCGTTTGCGCGTTCGACGAGCGGAATCGGATCAGTCGGATTCAGAGCGATGGATGCCGTATAAGATTTGATCGCGCCATCCCAAAATCCGGCACGCAAATATTCGCGCCCTAAAAGATAATGAAAGATGTGGTTTTTCGGCTCGAGTTCGATACTGTGGCGGAATTCTTCCGCCGCGTTTTCGTGGTTGTTCTTTTCCGAAGCGATAATCGCCAGACGGAAGTGAATTTCAACTTTTTCGGGAAACAGATCAGCGGCTTTTGCGAGAATCTGCGTCGCTTCGGCGGTTCGTTCGAGATTATCCAAAATCAAACCGAGGTTATACATTATCTCGAAATTTTCGGGCTGTTTTTTGTTTAATTCGGAAAATATCCGGTAAGCGCGGTCGAAACGGCTGGACTGCGCGAGCGCGACACCGACCGTCAATAAACTCTGATTGTCATCGGCAAAAAACTTTTCGAGAAAATCCGCCGTTTGTTCCGCTTCAGCCGTTCGATTCGCCCGATACGCGACACCGAGAAACAGAACGGCAATCTGCGGATCGTTCGGATTCACTTTCCGCAAAAACGCGAAATGTTCGGCGGATTTTGCAAAGTTTTCCGTCTGTGCGTAGATCGAAGCCGCATTGTAACGCGCCTGTGTGTGCGGCGGATCGAGTTTCAAGATCGCTTCAAACTGCGCGATGGCTTCCTTGAATTTTCCCTGTTCGGCGTAAAGCCGCCCGAGATTGTTTTTCGCGCTGACGTTTCCGGGCTGAAGCTGAATCGCCTTCAAAAACGCGGCTTGCGCTTCCGCCGCCTTGCTTTGTTCATTGAGCGTTACGCCGAGAATATTGTAAGCAACCGCCGATTGCGGCGAGGTTTTTAAGGCTTCGCGGACGGCGCGTTCGGCTTCGACGGGATTCGACTGCTCCAAAAACGCGACGGCTTTTTCAACTTCGGCGCGGGATTTCGGATTAAGTCCGTCGCTCGTTCTGACCTGCGCCGCAAGCGAAAAACTTAAAACTAAACAAAAAATCAAACCGGCAAATACGCGCCGCGTCGAAATTTCCGCTTTTTCTTCTTTTTCACTTAAAAACTTTCGCATTTTCAACTTCATTGCGATTTTCCTTCACGAAATTCGCGGTTTATTTTTTCGACCAGTGCAAATTCCCGCGCCGCTTCCGCCGTTTTTCCCAAACGGCGCAGCGCGATGGCGAGTTGGTAACGCGCGTCGGTGCGCGTTTCCTGCAATTTGACGGCTTTGCGTAAAACCGTTTCGGCTTCGGCAAATTTTTCGCTCAAAATATAGGCGCGTCCCAATGCCCAAAATGCTTCAAAACTGTCGGCGCGGCTCGAAATCGCTTGAGTCAAAGCGGCAATCGCTTCGTCAATTTTCCCTTGTTTGCCGAGCAAAGTGCCAACACCGACTTGCCCGTAAAACGATTTTTCGTCGAGTTTGACGATTTCTTCATACTGCTTGAGCGCGGCATCGGAATTTCCTAAAACTTCCTGAACGCTGCCGAGAAAAAAATGCGCTTCGATGCTTTTCGGATTTTTGGCGACGGCGTTTGTCAGAGATTTTTCCGCTTCGGCGTAATTTTGCCCCGAGTATTGAAGTCGTCCGAGATAAAACCAGGCATCGAAACTTTCGGGCTGCAGCGCGACCGCCTGCGTCAGAGATTCAATCGCTTCCGCCGACTTTTTGCCGTCCGCCGCGAGAATGATTCCTAACAGCGTCAAAGCGTCAGCCGAACCGGCATCGAGCCTTAAAGCCTGCCGAACGGCGTTTTCCGCCTCAGCCGTTTTGCCGGAATTATACATCGCGAGCGATTTGAAATATTTCGCCTCGACGGAATCGGGCTGGCGTTTTTCAAATTCGGTAAAAGCCTCGACCGCCTCGTTCCATTTTTCCATTTTGGCGTAGAGCAAGCCTAAATCCTGCCACGCGCCGAGCAGATTTTCGTCTTTTTTGAGCGCGTCCCGAAATCTTTCGACGGCGGTTTTCGTGTCGCCTTTGTCAATCGAAAGAAGAGCCGAAACGTAAGAAACACGCGCATCCGAAGTTCGCGCGTCCTGCAGTAATTCAAGCTGTCTGCTTGCCGAAGCCGTGTCGCCGAGTTCGCGGTAAGCAGCGATCAGTTCGAACCTGACCTCATATTGCCGCGGGTCAATTTCGAGTGCCTTACGCAGCCGTTCGCCGGCTTCTTTCAGTAAACTTCTGTCGCCCGTGCGAATCAGAAAACGCCCGAGCTGATAATTTGCCGTGTAATTTTTTTCGTCGAGTTTGATCGCTTCGCGTGCGGCGGCAATCGCTTCGGCAAATCTGCCGAGCTTCCACAGCACATATCCGAGATTTGCATAAAATTCCGCGTTTTTCGCGTCGAGTTCGACCGCTTTGCGTAAATCTTCGTAGGCTTCCCGCATTTTTTGCAGTCGAATTCGCGCAAGCGCACGGTCATTGTATAAATTCGCGTCCTTTTGATTGGTTTTGAGTTTATCGGTGAGATCAATCTCGTTTCGCGCCGCTCTCGATTCGGGTGTCGTAAAGCGTTCGACGTGCGATTTTTTCGCCGATGTCGGCGTCGGAGTTTGCCCGAAAACCGCAATGGGCAGTAAAACCGAACTTATAACAAATAAAATAAACTTCATTATGAAATAAATTATAACAAAATGAGGCTTCGAGAAAATCTCCCAAAGCCTCATTTTCCAAGCCTCCGACTCTAAATTATTAGAACAATAACTTAAAGCGGTATTGAACGACACGTCCGGCAAAGGCATTGTATTTGATTTCACCGAAGTTACCGTCATTTACATTGTTATTCGGAATCGTGAAATTTGCGCGGTTAAAGACATTGTAAAACTCGATACCTACTTGGTATTTCAAGTTTTCAGTGATTTTACCGTTTTTGAACAGCGACATATCCGCAAAAAACAGGCTCGGACCGCGGAATGTGTTTCTGCCCAAATTACCGTAACGAATCGTAGTTCCGGCTGGATTCGTGTACGAAGTGATTCCGACCGCCGTGCTGAATGCCGCCGGATTCAGAAGTCTGCCATTCGGAACATTAGCATACGGATCGCCGATGATCGAAGGTCTGCCAAAATTATCCTGCGTCGTCACGACGCTGAACGGAAAACCGCTGCGCGCCGAAATAATCCAGTTCATCTGCCATCCGCCGATAATCGCATCGCCGACTCTATTGTTGGTCGCAAATTTCTTGTTCTTACCGAACGGAAGGTCAATGATCCAGTTGGTTGAAAGCAAATGACGCGTGTCGAGCGATGAATTGCCCCAATCCGAATCGAGATTGCGCGGATCAATCGCCCCTTGACGGCTCGTGCGCTGATCGCCCAATCCGTTGAAAACGCCCGTCGCATTATCAAGCGTATGACTCCAGGTATAAGAAATTTGTCCCTGAACGCCGCTTGAGAAACGTCTTTGCACTTGAACCTGCATCGAATCATATTGCGACTTCGCACCATTGGTGTAGAGAATCGCCGTTCCAAGGAATTGGTTAGCCGCGTTTTTGGCAATGCCGAGTCCACCCGAACCGATATTTGTCGAATACAACAAATTTCGGCTGCGGTTGCCGACATAACCGATATCAATCGAATAATTTTTTCGGAATTGATACTGCAAACTCAATTGGAACTGATTCACCAAACCGTTTTTTTGCTTTTGATCCAGCGCATAAACGCTTAATCCTGCCGGAATATTGTTCGGGTCGGATGCTGCCGGAACCGGCGGCGGACCTCCCGCAATACCATAAATGCCCGTAACGCGTCCCGATCCCCAATCAATTTGGTCAAAGTTGGTGCTGCTCGAAAACGGAGCATTACGAATTCCGGGCGGGTAATCGGTTGCGTCTAAAGTATAGAGCAAGCCGTAACCGCCGCGCAGAATCAAAGTTTTATCTTTGTTGACGGCATATGCAAATCCGATGCGCGGACCGAAATTATTTTTATCGGTTTCGACAATCGAATCACCGCTGCCGCCGGCAACAATAATTTTACTTTGAGTCGGATCATAAAGACTCAAACGTCCGTCTTTTTCCGTGGCGGGCGTGAACAAGTCGTAACGCAAACCGATGTTTAAGGTCAGACGATCATTAACCTTCCAATCGTCCTGAACAAAGAAGCCCCATTCCTGCGAACGCAGGTTGAACGCACCGCCCGAAATGCTTCCCTTGCTGACGTTGAGTGCCGGTAAGCCGAGCAAAATGTTGGCAGTCGCATTGCCCGTTCCGCCGTAGGGAATACCGTCGGGACGAACATAGCAGGTGTTACCCGTTCCCGAAGTTCCCGAACCTGCCGGACAAGCCGGATTCGGACCGAGAGCCGGACCGTTTCCGCCGTATTGAAAAGCTCCCTTCAAACCGCCGGCACGTCCGCCGTCTATCGTATTCAAGTAACGCAGGCGAAGTTCAAAACCGGTTTTTATCGTATGGGTGCCGCGGATTAAAGTGACCGTATCGGCAAAATACGGGTTTTTGCTCTTAACCTGGAACAAGCCGCCGTCGCCGGTAAACTCCTGGAATCCGGTGCCGAACGCGCCAATCAAAGTACCGCCCGAGGCTTCGATCGAGCCGTCGTTTGAATTCGGAATTCCGATGTCGCGTGAAAATGTCGGGCTGACTCCGCAAGCCCCGCCGACACCGCAGTTAAAGATCGAAATCTGAATCTGCGTCACACCGAAACGAAATTCGTTTAAAGTTCTCGGGTTGAAAATGTGAACGTCGTTCAACGTGATCGAACGTGTGTTGCCGCGCTCTTCACCCGCGCCGAAACCGGCGGTCGGGATATTGCCCGGAAACAGATTTGCGCGAACCGTATTCAGTCTTTGTTCGTTAAAACTTCCGTTGATCGAGTTTTTATCATTGAATTTATGGTCAATACGAACCCGGAAGTTATTGATTTCTTCACGGTTAGCACGCTGTGTAAAATAGTTCGGTCTGCCGCCGCAGCAATCGAGCCGACCTTCCGGATTAAAGATCGTCCTTGTCGGGTTTGGAAACGCCTGCAGATATTTTTGACCGACCGTATTGATTCGCGATGCCGGAATGACGTTGCCCGCGAAAGGGAGACCGGTTCTCGGATCTAAAATTGTCCCATAATCCGAAAAGTTTCCGGTTCTTGCCCCGACTGTCGGTACGGTCGTATCGGAGGGGAACGGTAAATTATTTCTCTGTCCTAAATAATCAAAAAAGAAGAAGGTTCTGTTTTTGATAATCGGACCGCCGATCGTGCCGCCGAATTCGTGAATCTGCTGCACCGATTTTAGAAAAGCGTTAACCTGCAGCGGATTAACCGGGCTTTGCGAGAGTTGTTCGGCGAGTTTCGTTTTCAAAACCGGACTATAAGCGTTCAAAGCCGAATTTTGTCCGTAATAATAGAGCGAGCCACTAAACTCGTTGCCGCCCGATTTGGTCGTAACGGTAATCACCGCACCTGCCGCCCGTCCGATTTCAGCGGATGGAATGCTGGTCGAAACCTTGAATTCGGCAATCGAATCGGGGTTTGTGAAAACGCCGATCGTGCCGAATTGAGGCTCATTATTGTCAACGCCATCGAGCGAAAAGTTGTTATTCGACGAACGCTGTCCGTTTGCCGAAATACTGCCGCCGCCCGAACGCGCGAAACGCGAAGTTTCCGAACTTCCGTTTTCGTTGCCGCCGCCCAGTCCGCCGTTTCCGGCGCGGGCATCGCCATTGTTAAAGCCGCGGGCTTCGCCGATTCCGGTGTTGTTCGCGCGAACAACGCCCGGCGTTAATGTCGCAAGCTGCGTAAAGTTGCGTCCCGAAAGCGGCAACTCCGTTACCTCACGCCCGGTGATAACGCTTCCCCGCTCGCTTGTTTCTGTTTGAACCAGCGGTGCTTCGGTCGTAACAGTTACCTCGTTGGATATTTCACCGACTGCTAACTGGACATCAACTCTGGTTTCGGTGCTGGTTTGTAAAATGATGTTTTCGCGTTTGATGGTTGAAAAACCTTGTTTTGAAACCGTGACGCTGTAAGTGCCTGTTTCAAGCAGAGGAATCTCGAATAAACCTTCCCCGTTGGAAGTAACTTCGCGCTCTGCGCCGGTGGCAGTATTCCGCACCTTGACATTGGCATCAGCTACGACCGCGCCTTGAGCATCGGTAACCGATCCTGAAATTGTTGCTTTATTTGTTTGGGCAGAAACCAAAACCGCTAAAAACACAAAACACAGGACAGTTCCAAACAGCGTTCGTAATAATCTTTCGATTTTTTTAAAATCAGTCATACTTGTTAGACCTCACTCGAGCAAACAGCCAAAACCCTTTGCCCTTTAAATTTAATTTCGCTTTTTTTTACTACTCTTAGAACTAAACTGCTTGTCTAATTTTGTCGGGGTTGTTTAATTTTTATATCTCAATCAATCCCGAAATACAAGAAAAATTTACAGAGAAACTCACAAAATTTATGTTTCAAATGCAATTTTTACTGTTATGTTATGAATGTTTTGACTTAATAACTTGAGCCTATCCGACTTTGGAAATTGTTTCCCTTCGATACCCGAAAATTATTTCTTTCAAAACGCTCCGAAACACAAAAATCCAAAGTATTCGAGCTATCTCAAACCTTTAAAATTTCATCCAAGGAAAAGTTTGTTGAGAGAACAAACAAAGTTTTAATATAAATTTAATCCGAAGTCAAGAAAAACCCCGATAATTCCAAATATTTTTATTAATATTAGCTGGCAGAAGCAAACTTTTTTGCCAAAACCAGACTGAGCGAACCGATCAGAGTCGGAGAATCGCCTAAGGATGAAGCCATTAAGATAGTTTTCGGCAGGTCGGTGCGAACACTTCGTTCGGCAATCAAATAAACTTCGTCGCCAATTAAATCCCACGCCTCGGCGATAATTCCGCTGACGATGACGGCTTGCGGACTCAAACCGACGATTAAATTTGAAATCCCGATTCCCAAAAATCGTGCGGTTTCTTTAAGTGCTTGAACAGCTTGCGCTTCCCCGTTTTTGGCGAGTGCCACGAGATGTTTAATGTCAACCGCTTCCTGACTGACATTACTTTGTTCGAGAAGCCTCTGATAACGCGCCACAATCGCCTTTTCGGAGGCGTGGGCTTCCCAGCAATCGCGGCTTCCGCACGAGCATTTAACCGGCGCATCAACACCGACAATCATATGTCCGAATTCGCCCGCCGCGCCTTTTTCGCCGCGATAGATTTGCCCGTCGAAAATTATGCCCGTGCCAATACCTTCAGCCACTAGAACGGTTATAAAATTCCGTGTCTTGCGGATTTTTTCGTGTCCGAACCAGAGTTCGGCAAGCGCAATCGCGTTAGCGTCGTTTTCAATCGTGGCGGAAAGTCCCGTTCGTTCGGTAATCTGCGCCGCAATCATCCAATCACGCCAGTTAAAATATGGAATATAAAGAACTTTGCCGAGTGTTTGGTCGGCGATGCCGGGAACGCTGATGCCGACTTCAAGTTCCGATTCGGGATATTTTGCAACAAATCCCGAAACTTTTTCGATGATTTGCTCGGTCATAAAATTCATATTTGCCGAGGTCGGAAATATTTCTTTTTCAAGAACCTGTCCGGCAAGGTCGGCAATCGCAACGGTCGTTTTCTGCGGTGTGACATCAACGCCGACGGCAACCGGAGCACCGGTTCTGAGTCTCAGCAAAGTCGGTTTTCTGCCGCCGGTCGAATCGCCCGTGCCGATGTCTTCAATCAATCCGGCATCCTGCAAATCGTCAACGATTGCCGAAACCGTCGAACGCTGAAGGGCAGTTTGGCGGGCAATTTCGGCTCGTGAAATCGGGGCGCGGTCGCGGACATAATTGAGAACGATTTGTTTATTAATGTCCCGGATTGTATTTGGGCGGGCAATCTGTGTCTTGGCTTTTTGCAAATAGATTCTTTTCATTAGTTTTGAAAACCGTCTTTTTATCTTTCACGAACATAGCTTTGTTGCAAAGCCAAACGAACCTATTGAATAACTTTTTTCGTTTTTTTTCAATAAGTTGAAATGGTTTTACCAATTTTATTTTAATTTAGTACGATTAACGGTTTTTATTTATCGGAAAAAGCTGTTATTAAATCGTTGAAATCAGATGATAAAACTTATTTTGAAGTTTCCGCTCCCTGTTTGATTGTCATGGAAGTATTAATTTTTTCGACCGTGATTTTTTCGATTTGCCCGTTTGCCCAGATAATTTCCAATGAATCTATTTTAGTTGACTCGCCGAGTCCGATGTGAATGATCTGCTCGTTTTGCGAAGCGTAGCCCGCGCCGCTCGTTAAATCAAACCGCTGGCGGAGTTTTCCGGCGGTTATCAAAACTCTCGAACCGATTGCATCTTTCGGCGTTTTTTTCGCCGTGTCGCCGACGAGTTTTAAAGCCAGCCAGTTGTTTTTGTCGGCACTGACATTTCTGAGAAGCGTCGGCGCAGAATCCATATTCGAGGTCAAAATATCCAATTTTCCGTTGCCGTCGAAATCGGCAATCGCCATTCCGCGCGCGCAGACGGCTTCCGCCAACCCGCTGTTCGGTGCTGCCGGAACGCGTTCGAATTTTATCTGACCGTTTGCCGTCGGTTTCGCGTTTTTGAAAAGTAAAATCTGTTGCGCGAAGCTCGTTCCCCATTGAAATTTATCAACCACCGGATAAACGTGTCCATTGGCGACCAGAACGTCCTTCCAGCCGTCGTTGTCAAAATCCAGAAACGAAGTTCCCCAGCCGAGAAACGGAATCGTCGTTTCGCCTAAACCGGCTTGAAACGTGATGTCCGTAAAATTCGCGTCGCCGTCGTTGCGGTAAAGCGTGTTTGAATCGTCGGAAAAGTTCGTGATGTGAAAATCCACACGCCCGTCGTTGTCGTAATCGCCGACACCCAAACCCATTCCGGCTTGCTCGCGCCCGTTTTCGCTGAGTGCGATGCCCGACGGATAGCCGACTTCTTCAAATGTGCCGTCGCCTTTATTGATGTAAAGCTGTTTCGGCGTAGAATCGTTGACGACTACCAAATCCAAATCTTTATCGTCGTCAACATCAACAAAGACGGATGAAAAACCGTAATAATTGCCTTCGTCTTTGACACCCGCTTTATCGCTGACTTCCTCGAACTTGCCGTCTTCTTTCTGGCGAAAAAGTTTGTCTTTCGCGCCTTTCAGTCCGCGCGGTCCGCACATTACGGGCTGACCGCGAAACTGGCAGAAATTTCGACCGACCGATTTCCCTTTGTCCACATCGAGCGGCGAGGGCGGCAGATTTTTCAAATCGAATTCGAGATACGCCGGAACAAACAAATCGAGCCGCCCGTCCTTGTCGTAATCGCCGAATGTCGCGCCCGTGAACCAGCCTTTGATGTCCAATTCAACTTTCGGCGCAACGTCGGTAAATGTGCCGTCGCCGTTATTTTTGTAAAGCCGCGACGTGCCGAAGTTTGAAACGAACATATCGGCAAAACCGTCGTTGTTGTAATCGCCGACCGCTACGCCCATTCCCCAGCGTTCGTTTGCGACACCCGCTTTGTCGGTGACGTTTTCAAATTTCCAATCGCCGAGATTCCGGTAAAGCGCGGATTTCGGGGCTTTTTCCTTACCGAGTTCGGCGTTGATGGTCGAGCCGTTCAAAAGATATATGTCGGGTTTGCCGTCGTTGTCGTAATCAAAAACCGCGACGACGCAGGAAGTCGTTTCGATGATATATTCCTTTTCCTTGCTTCCCGAAACGCATTGAAAATCCTTCAAAGCACTGTTTGCCGTGACGTTTTCATAGACTTTCGGAGCTTTCTGGTCAACGATTCCGACCGTTCGGCGCGATGTATAAACCTTCGCTTCGCCGGTTACAACGCCGCCCGTCGGTTCTTCCTGAGCAGAAACCGCGATTGAAAAATTCAATAATAATGCGATAAATAATAGCTTTTTCATCTTTTTACTTCTCTTTTATCCGATGATAACGGTCAAGTTCTAAATTCTCTAATTTTTGTATTTTACCGCTCGACCAGCGGATTTCGACCGATTTGACCGAAGAATTTTCGCCCAGACCGACAATCAGTCGCGAATCGTTTGCCGCGAGATAACTGCCCGAATTTGAAACGTCGAAAATCTGTTTTTTGTCTTTTGCGTCGGTCACGATAATTCTCGCGCCGTCGCCGTTCGGTGCGCTTTTTTCGCCGCGCAAATCAAGCCCGAGCCAATGATTTTTCGTGCCGTTGTTCTTTAAAATTACCGCGCCGCCGTCGGTTTGTGCGATCACAATATCAGTATCGCCGTCGTTGTCCAAATCGCCGCAAGCCATCCCGCGCGCGGCAAAATCTTTCTGAAAAACATCGCCCGCCGCGAACGAAACATTTTGAAAACCTTTTTCCGTATTCCGCATTAAAAGCGGCGTTTGTTTGTATTTCAAAAACGCGGTCGTTTTTTCAATCGTCGGCAAAACGTGGCTTTGCGCGACAAACAAATCGCGCCGTCCGTCGTTGTCGGCATCAATCCATTTAATTCCCCAACCCGCACCGAGAATCGTAATCTGCGCCACGCCCGACGATTGCGTGACATAATCGAAAACCATATCTCCCATATTGCGGTAAAGCGGGTAAGTTTCATTGGAAAGCGCGGTGATGATAACGTCTTGCCGTCCGTCCAAATCGTAATCGGCAACGTCAATGCCCATTCCGGCAAACCGCCGTCCGCGCTCGTCAAACGCGACTCCGCCGGGTAAAGCCAGTTCTTCAAACGTGCCGTCGCCTTTGTTGCGAAAAAGCTGCTGTTCGATATTGTCGTTGGCGACAAAAGCATCCGTCCAGCCGTCGTCGTCAAAATCGGCAAACGCCACGCCCAAACCTTTGCCTTTTGAAAGTGCGACTTTCGATTTTTCGCTTACGTCCTCAAACGTGCCGTCCGCTTTTTGATGAAGCAAAACATTGGTCAGCGGCTTAAAATTGTCGGGATGACAGTAGGCGCGATAACCCGGACGCGTATCGCCGCAGAAAATTTTGCCGAGATCGAAGTCCCACAGAACATAGCGCACCACAAAAATATCGAGCCGTCCGTCTTTGTCGTAATCGAAGAATCCGACGGATGTCGCCCAGCCTTCAACGTCGGTGTTCGTTTTTTTTGTCACATCTGCAAAAGTGCCGTTTCCGTTGTTGCGGTAAAGCGTCGCACCGCCGTAGCGAGTTACGTATAAATCCGCAAATCCGTCGCGGTCGTAGTCGCCGACCGCTGCGCCGAATGCGTAACCTTCGCCTTTCACGCCGGCTTTTTCGGTGACATCTTCAAAAGTGCCGTCCGTTTTTTGGCGATAAAGCCGGTTCCAATATTTCGCGTCCGTCTTTTCGGGCGATTTATTTTTCGGCATATTTTCCAGAATTTCCGCGCCGTTCGTAAAGAAAACGTCGAGCCGCCCGTCGTTGTCGAAATCAATCAGCGCGACACCTGCGCCCATCGTTTCGGGCAGATATTTAATGGAAGTTGGCGAGGCGGAATGTTTAAAGTTGATGCCCGAAGCGGCGGAAATATCGGTGAACGTAATGGGCGAAGGAAATTGCGGCGCGGTCGTCGCCGGACGCGGAATGTCGAGCGAGCTGTAAGATTTTCCCGTCTGAACAGGCGTTGGCACCGGCACTTGAGCAAACGCCGCAACGCAAAACCCAAAAGTAAAAACGACCGGGACAAAAATTTTATGTAACGAAAAAAACAACATTTTTTATTAATTGCGCGAAAGTCTGCCAAATCGTACGGTTCGCCTTTTGTTCAAGATTTTATGATTCGCCGGATGACACACAAACGAAAGATAAAGAAACGGAAGGCGAAAATGCTGCCTTCCAAAAGTTTCTCGAGTTAAATGTCGAAAATTTTCAACTTTTAAAGACCGCGAACGTAGCTGACGAGACTTGCAATCTGTGTCTTGGTTAGTTTTTTTCCGAAACCGGGCATCGAACCCGCGCCTTTTGTAATTAGCCGCGTCAATTTTTTGCTTCCGATTCTCCGCGCTTTGCTGCCCGAAATATCGGGCGAATCGTTCAATCTGCCGAGTTCGGTCTGCCCTTTTCCGTCGGCACCGTGACAACGGGCGCAATTGTTCAAATACAATGTGCGCGACGATTCGTTGAAAGTAAAAATTTCTTCGTTTGCCGCGGCTTTTGAAGTTTCGGAACGAAACAATATAAAAGAAACAAAAATTACGAGGAAAATAAAAATAGAAATCAATTTTAGAAAATTCTTCATAGAGTATTTATTATTGTAAAAGGGCTAAATATTCATCCTTCTGCAAATTCGGCTGAAACGCCGATAAATCGTGGGTGTGAAACGGCAAAGACTCGTTGCCGATGTTCCAGTTTGACTGTAAAAAATTGCTTGCCAACGCCGTCACCTGCGGATCGTCCTTCAAATCTTTAAAGATCGCGGCTTCCTTTTTGGCTTCTTCGCGCATTCCTAACTTTTGATAAATAATCATCATATTGTAATGCGAACCGACATCTTCAGGATCAATCGCGAGAATCTGCAAATAGTAATTTTTGGCAATTTCGAGCTGTCCTTTGCGCTGTTCCTTCGGCACGGCATCGCTCTTGATTTTCGCTAATTCGCCGAGCTGTTGAAGCGTCATCCGGTCACGCGGATATTTTTCCAGAACCTTTCTGAAATTGGCTTCGGCTTCCTCCAAACGGCTTTGCACGCGGTCAATTCTGCCCGATTGGAAAACGGCGCGAAGATTGTTTGAATCAATTTCGATGGATTTATTGACGAGCTTTTCGGCTTCTTTCCAGCCGCCCATTTCCATCAGCGCGAGCGCTTTATTCGTGAATGCAAACGCCCTGTAATCTTTCACTTCAAAATCAATCACTTCGTCAAAAGCATCCGCCGCCTGCGGAAATTGCCTCTGGTCGAGAAGTGCGATTCCGTAATTGTTCCAACGCCGCCAGTCGGGCATTGCTTTCGGGTCAACCGGCTGTGATTTATTTTCTTCGCCGACAAGCAAAGTGCGCTCTGATTTTGCCATTAAAACAATCGGCAAATCTTTCGATTTTCCGAGCGAATAGTCGCTGAAAACACGGGTAAAACGACGATATTGAAGTTTTGCGGAAAGTTTTATCTGTCCGCCGACGGTTTGCGGAATCGTGAATTTATAACGCGCCAAATCCGAACGTCCCGAAGGAATCGCCAAATTTTGCGCGACGGTTTTTGTTTTCCAGATGTGATGCAAATCGTTGAACGAGCCGTCCTCTTTGACGAGATAAGTTTTGTAAGCGTGGGCTTTTTCGTCCAAATCGCCTTTCGGCTTGATGTAGCCCGATTTATACAAAATCTTATCGGTCGCATCCGAAACCGTAAATTCGACATAAGCCTCATAAAAATCGCGCAATTCGGGCGGAAAACTGTGTCCGATATTTTTGTTGGTAATAATGACATCAGCCGTCAGAGTGTCGCCTTCCTTGATTTTGAAATTTTTGCGGTTGATCGGCGCGATTAGTTTTTCCTTAGATTTGCCTTCACTTTTGGTGTGAAGCGCAAAAATATCAACGCCCATTTTGTCGTCCTGCAAAAATTTCGTAACTTCTTCGAGTTGGTCTTTGTAATTATAAAATGCCGGAATTGCGGTATTTGCCGCCGCCCAGCGATGCGACGAGATTGTTCCGTCTTTTGCCGAAACGTCGAAATATTTGGTCGGCACATCCTGCATATGACAAGTGTTGCAGGTTTCTTTGTTACGAACGTAAAAAGGATGCGGCGATTCTTTTGAAAAAGATGATTGCTGTAGTTCGTCAGCAACCGCAAAGGCGCGTAAAAACTTGTAATCATTTAATTCCTGAGGAACTTGCGATTTATGACACGCGCCGCAAAATTCGGGCTTTTTCAAAACTTCGCGCATCATTGCGCGTTTGTGGTCGTCAACATTATTTAAAATTTCCTGATCGGTCGCTTCCAGAACTTTCGTGCCGTCGGGCTTCTGCAAAAGTGCGGGCTGTCCCATCACATAACCGCCAACACCGCGATTGGTGACCGATTCAATCGAATGGCAAGTGATACAAGACACGCCTTCTTCGTCAAACGGACGATTTTTAAACTGCGGTTTGTCGGTCAAAGCACCGGAAAAAAGTGCCGCCGGATTATGACAGGATTCGCAATGACGCGTAAAAGCGATGTTGCGCTGTTTGATTAAATCTTTGACGTTTTTCTGATAAAAAGGCTCACGAAAGCTGTTGGCGTGCGCCGACTCGCGCCACTGCGGATGCGTATCGGTATGACATTTCGCGCAACGTGCCGACGAAATAAAATCTTCACCGTTGATAAATTGTCCGTTAAACGTGGTCGCGTTGCTCGGACTAAACGGCTTCTCTTTCCCGAAGCGATAATCGTAGCTTTCCGAAATCCATTGATTATATTCGGCAACCGACATTTTTTTGCTGTCTGCCAGATTTGCGCCGAAAAATATCGCGCCGAATATCAGCCAACCAAACAAAATCGAAAATTTAACAAACTTCGTTTTCATAGCACACTTACCAAACTTTTTTAAATATTCGTTTGTATTTTAATTTTGAAACGTATTTATAGATAGTAATCTAATTGAATTTAGCGTAAAAACTGTCATATCCGCAAGTTTGTCGGCGGGAAAATCTGATTAGACGAATTGACGAATGCCGTTTCTTAGCTCAATCTATAGTTGCAAACTATTTTGTAATAAGCAATTGATAGCTTATTTACTTCTTATAGCCAGCAGATTTTTTACCGGTCAAACGTAAAAAATAAATATGTTTTGAAAACATATTTGTTGCTTCGACGCGACAAACTATTTTTTTTTTTACTCAAAAGACTTTCAAAAGTAAAATAAATATGGTATAAATATTTGAAAATTTAGCTTTTACCGAATTTTGACGATGCAATAAGACATTGAGTTTATTTTTTGTATTTCTTGCCAATTTTTATTGACATAGAATTATAATTCGTGTAAAAAATCTAAAGGTTTGATTTTTTGAAATTATTGACTTAACGGGATACAGAGGAGAAATATGAACAGCAAAACATTGATTCAGAAGGCACTTTCGCTTTGCTTGATGGTGGCAATCTACGCCACATATTCAATGGTAGCCTTAGCAAGCACCGACAAAATTGCCGGAGAACTTTTAATTTCGGGAAAAAATTCCAGCGTAAAAGTTAATGGAGAAACGGCTCAAAGTGGTCGTTCAATCTTTACAGCCAGCACCATTTCAACCCCGGCAAACACTAGTGCCATCATTAATTTGGGCAAGCTCGGCAAACTGGAATTTGCTCCAAATACAACAGCAAACATCTCTTTTACCGACAAAGGTATCAACGGCGATTTACAGAGCGGCAAAATTACTGTTTTGGGAGCTACAGATGCTGTCAACATTAAAACAACCGAAGGCAAAACCGTTAAACTTAATGCGGGCGAATCGGTGACATCAGGTCTGGCAAAGCAAGACGATGATGATGACGATGACAAAGCCGGTGCGGCTTGGTGGATTTGGGCAGCTATCTTCGGCGGCGCGGTCGCCGCAGTCGTAATTGCAGCTACATCCGACAACAATCGTGTAGCTTTGGGCGGCGGAACAACTGTCGTTAGTACAAATCGTTAGTTTATTTGCAATCTCTCAAGTATTTAAGAGAGATTTTATCTTTTTCAAGATTGACATTAGGAGGATTATTTAGATGCTCAGCAAGAATTTGATTCAAAAGTCGGTTACGCTCATGGTAGCAGTTGCTTTCTGGAGTGTATCTTCGATGGTTGCTTTAGCTGCACCGAAGGACATCACGGGAGACATCACAGTTTCAGGACAAGTTACGGTCAACGGACAATCAATCGTTTCCAATTCAACCGTTGTTTCGGGTAGCAACATTGTTACCGGCGACAATTCGACAGCGGTTATCAGCTTAGGAAAAACAGGCAGAGTTGAACTTTTAGCCAACTCGAATATTACATTAAAGTTTTCAGATACAGGCATTACCGGAATTCTGTCCACAGGTAAAGTACGTGTTTCAAATGCGACAGGTGTCGCGACAACAGTTACAACTAAAGATGCGGCGGTTATAGCCGATGCCGGTCAAGCCAATAGTTTTTCGGTCGAAGTAGAATGTTCACACACGCACGTTGATACAAGCAGCGGTTTGGTAACAATGCGAAGTGGTACCAATGATAAACAAGTTGCGGCAGGAACTGATGCAGTTGCGGGAAATCTTTCGCAAACGGGTTGCAAACCGTGTTTGCGTCCGGGTCCGGATGTTCCGGTTGCATCAATTGGCGCACTTCCGCTTTTAGCAATTTTATTAGCGGCAGCCGGCGGTATCGGAACAGCCATTTTGCTTGGCTCTTCGACGGATACGACAACAGGCGGCGGAACGGTCGTAGTCAGCACTATTCGCTAAGACTTTAAATTGTTATTGCAGTAAAATTATTGCGGGTCAAGTTGATTTTAACCTGACCCGCATAACTTTGTTTTGGTTTGTGAATTATTTAACAAAATTAATTTATAAAGGATTTAATTAGTTTATTTATTATGCATATTGCAGTTATTGGTACAGGTTATGTTGGATTAGTAACAGGTGCTTGCTTTGCCGAATTCGGTGTCGAAGTGACCTGTGTTGATGTTGACGAAAAGAAAATCGAAGGCTTGAAAAACAATATCATGCCGATTTACGAACCGGGTTTGGATACGATTGTTGAAAAAAACTTCAAAGCCGGCAGACTTCATTTCACAACCGACATTAAAACGGCGGTTCAACAGGCATTAGTCGTTTTTCTCGCGGTTGGAACACCGCCGAAAGAAGATGGCTCGCCTGATATGAGCTATTATCAGCAAGCGGCAAAAGACATCGCCGGAGCGATGAACGGTTACAAAGTTCTCGTCACAAAATCAACCGTTCCCGTCGGAACAGGCAAATGGCTTCGTAAATTTGTCGCTGAAAATCAGACGACGAAAACGAATTTCGGTGTCGCTTCAAACCCTGAATTTTTGCGCGAAGGCGCGGCGATTGACGATTTTATGCGTCCCGACCGAGTGGTTGTCGGCAGTAATGAAGAAGACGCGATTGCGATTATGAAAGACCTTTATCGCCCGCTTTATCTGATTGAAACGCCGATTGTCATCACTTCGCTCGAAGCGGCAGAACTCATCAAATACGCGGCAAACGCTTTTTTGGCGACAAAAATCACGTTTATCAACGAAATCGCCAACCTGTGCGACGCAATCGGCTGTGATGTTCACGATGTGGCGCGGGGAATGGGAATGGATAACCGCATCGGACGCAAATTTTTGCATCCGGGACCGGGTTACGGCGGTTCGTGTTTCCCGAAAGATACGCGGGCGTTTACAAAAGTCGGCGATAAATACGGCGTTGAAACCTCGGTCGTTGATGCGGTGATCGAAGCGAATGAATTTCAAAGACAAGCGATGCTTCCGAAGATCGAAAAGCTCGTCGGTGATTTAAACGGCAAAAAAATCGGAGTTCTCGGACTTTCGTTCAAACCCGAAACCGACGATATGCGCGAATCTCCCGCGACGGATATTATCAAAGCGATGCAGAAACGCGGCGCGACGATTCGGGCTTATGATCCGGTAGCGATGGAAGAAGCGAAACATTGCCTGCCGGACATCGAATACGCAACGGACGAATATGATGCGATCAAAGATGCTGACGCGCTCGTCATCGTGACCGAATGGAATCAGTTTCGTGCGCTCGATATGGAAAGGGTCAAAAGCCTTCTGAAATCTCCGAAAGTCGCGGATTTGCGGAATATTTACGAACCGAAGGATATGCGTGCGCTCGGCTTTGAATATGTCGGCGTTGGACGCTAAGAAGAAGAAGAGGAGAAAGGGAGAAGAGGAGAAGAGGAGAATTTGCTCTATCTGTAATTGGCAAGTAAAATAGCAGTTTCGGAAAGAGGAAATCGCCCCTTCTCCTCTTCTCCTTTTCTCCCCTTCTAAAATTTTATGGCTATCACAACTAAATGCTTAGTAACCGGCGGTGCTGGTTTTATCGGCTCGAATTTGGCGGATGAACTCATCAAACAAGGCGCGAAAGTCGTCATAATAGATAATCTCGTGACGGGATTTCGTGAGAATCTGGAAGAAATAAACGGCGATTTCGAGTTTATCGAAGGCGATTTGAACGACGATGAGGCGATGAAAAAAGCCGTCGAGGGCGTTGAGATAGTATTTCACGAAGCCGCACTTCCGTCAGTTCCCCGTTCGGTCGAAAATCCCGCCGACACGCATCAGGCGTGCGTCAACGGCACATTTAATCTGCTCTTGAAAGCCAAAGATGCGGGCGTGAAGCGCGTGATTTATGCTGCGTCGAGTTCGGCTTACGGCGAAACTCTCGTATTGCCGAAGGTTGAAACGATGCGTCCCGAACCGCTTTCACCTTACGCGGGCGCGAAATTGATGGGCGAATATTATTGTCAGGTTTTCAGCCGCGTTTACGGGCTTGAGGCAATCGCGCTTCGATATTTCAACGTCTTTGGTCCGCGCCAAAATCCTTCGTCAATGTATTCGGGCGTGATTTCGCGTTTTGTTGACGCGCTGATGGGCGATAAAACTCCCGTGATTTACGGCGACGGCGAAACTTCGCGCGATTTTACATATATCGCAAACGTCGTGGACGCTAATATCAAAGCGGCGCAAACGTCGAAAGGCATCGGCGAAGTGATGAACTGCGCGAACGGCGAACGCATCAGCCTCAACGAACTATTGAACGTCTTAAAAAACATCACAGGCAAACAAGAAGTGAACGCTTTCTACGAACCCGAGCGCAAAGGCGACGTTAAACACTCGCAAGCCGACAATTCCCGCGCCGTCGAATGCTTCGGCTACGAAAGAAAAGTCGGACTCGAAGAAGGTTTAATCAAAACAATCGATTGGTGGAAACAAAGCCGCTTCGCGCTCTAAAGTTTTGAGTCAATGTTTACCATCTTCGATGACTAAATCGAAATTGCACTTTGTCCTTGCGATTCTCGCTAGACTTTAATGTTTGTCGCCTTTGGCGACCTTGCAAAACCCGCGTTTATTCGGAAAACAAACTCGTCTGATTATCCGTCTTTGCCTTTTGCGCTCGCTTTGTGACTTCTTCCATCAGCGGCAAATTCATTCTCGCGCCGTCTAAGATTTCTTGGACGGTAACGATTTGGATTTTATCGAATGCCGAAAAGTTTTCGGGTTTGAATTGTCCGGCTGATTTAGCTTCGGTCATCATCGGTTTGGTGGCTTCGTTGCGCGTGATTAAAATTCCGCAAGCGGCGTTTTCGCGTTCGACTACGCCGCGCAAATCGCGGATAACCGCCGCATTGACGTTGCCCGATTTGACGGAAATCATCACGGGAACGACTTCTTCCTTAGACTTGCGCGTGTAGGCAACGCCGTCAATGCCTTTGTCCGCGCCTTTTTTCGACTATCAAATATCAAACTCTTTTTGATACAAAGTCAACGAGTTTTATCCAGTCAATTTGATTATCAGTCATAAAGTTTTCGATAAAATCTTGTGTCATTTCATTGACCTTAGCGGCATACGCTTTTTTAAAAGCATCGTCTTTCTCTCGCGCTTCACGGTCAATAGGAACAATGATTTCGCGGTAAAGATTATCGTCATCAGAGATAAAGTTCCAAAAATCTTGACCAGCGTATTTGTAATATTGTTTATCAATATCTTCGTGGCGTTTAAACGGAGAACGGTCTTTGCCATAAATACAACCATTGACAGCGACAATCTCTTTTTTGATTCCGCGTTCGTGCAAAATTGTTCTGGCAATTTTGAAATTGTCGCGCATTTTAGAAACTTGGTCGGCATTTCCCCAATTCGTTCCTGACTTAATACCAACTACATAATAGATATTTTCGCGCTCAAATTCTAAATCTGCACTTTTCAGTTCGGACTTGAAACCGCCGTAAAGAACTTTTGAAACGTGAATTGCAAAACCTTCAAGTAAATTGCCGAAAATTGTTTCTTCCTGCGATGAAAGAAAAGCATCTATTATTCCCTTAACCAAATCTCCTGCCAATTCGATATTCTTTGCTTTCAGTAAATAAGGATTCTTGCGTTTAAGAACATCTTTTAATTTCAGCGAATTCAATTTATCAAATCGTGAATGATAAAACGGTGTAATAACCTGTTCCGAAAGGAAACTATAATAATCTTGGTAAGGATTTTTATTCATAACAAACTTTGCTGAACCGGACTCTTTTGCACATTCTCAATGTTCTTTTCAGCTAACTCAAAATATTCACGTTTAAGTTCTATACCGACAAACCGACGATTAAGTTCGTGTGCCGCAATACAAGTCGTTCCCGAACCTGCAAATGGGTCAAGCACGACATCATTTTCTTCCGAAAATAATTTTATAAACCACGTTGGCAAAGACTTAGGAAAAGCCGCACTATGATTTTTATTTCCACACTCGGTAGCAAGGTGCAAAACGTTTGTCGGGTATGCTTTTTCTCTGCCAACCCATTTGGAAATGTTCTTGCCAAATCCGCTTCCAACCTTTGAATTGAATCTTATCTTGTCATTCTCACCTAAACTATTTAATCGAGTCTTTGCCCAATCACCCATTGGAACCATTACGGATTCTTGAAACATCTTGAACTTTCTCTGTTTGTTAAATTGCAAACATCTTTCCCACGAATCACGAAACCTGTTTGACCATTTGCCCGGCGTTGAGTTTCGTTTGTGCCACATATATTCTTCTGTCCACAACCAACCTTGCTTTTTCATTGCGAGAATCAATTCGAGAACGTATGTGTGCCGTTCGCCGTCAACAACTTTCTCTTTGATATTCAAAATAAATGAGCCGTCGTCTTTTAACACTCTCTGAAGTTCAGCGGAAATCGGCAAAAACCATTCAACATATTTATCAGGCGAAACTCCGCCGTAAGTGCTTTTACGGTTATCTGCATAAGGCGGCGAAGTAACAATAAGATTGACTGAATTAGAAGGAATGTCTTGTAATATATTCAAACAATCGCCCAAAACTAATTTATCTAAAAAGATATTTATCGGAAACATATTTACATCTTAACAAACAAATAAGACGCGGTGAATCTCGGCGACGCGGACGGTCATCGAAACGAGATAGGCGAACAACGCGCCTTTGCTCAAGACTTTCTCCAAACCGTTTATCAGCGCGATTGATTGCGCGGTTTGCACGCCGTTTTTGTTCGTCAAAATCTCGTCGAAACAAATGTTGGCGTGGTCGTCCCACGTCCAAGTGTCAACAAAAGCCTGCGCCTGTGCGCGGTCTTCGCCGCCGATGTTGTTGTAAATCTGGTTGTAATTGCGTTTGGAATTAAAAGGCGGATCAATGTAGCACAAATCAACCGTTTCATCGCGGACGAATTTGCGTAAGACATCGAGGTTATCACCGTAGAAGAGCTTGTTCATTTGTGCCTCTGTTTCGGGATTCTGAATTTTGGTAAAAACAAATTAACATTAAACCGCGAAAAAAAGCAAGATTTATTTGAAACAATGAGCAATGCCTCAACAAAAAACTAAAAGACTGGAGCGCAAGCGTCCCGCTTGCAATGAGCGTTTGCTTCATACGCGAAAAAGCCTTTGTGTTTCATTCGAGTTTATTCTATGCGATAAGCCTTACGCCGCAAAAAAACAGCGGCGTTTGCAAGCGAGGACGCTTGCGCTCCAGTCAAGCATACTTTTTATCGGCGGAGGTTTATTTTTTTAAGGTGATTTTGAAGCCTTGTTGTTCGGGCGCGGTAGCGGTCGGCTGAAAGGTTGGCAGATTGCCAAACTCGATGATTACCAGTCCTTTTCGCTCCTGTGCGCGTTTGGGTTTCAGTTCAATAAAAACGACTTCACCGATCGGCAGATTCGGAAAAAGGTGATTTCCGAACGGATTCGAGACGCGCGTTTGCTTTTGGTTGGTGCTTGCAATGGTCAGAATCGCCAGACTGCCGCCCGAGCGGTTACGGTTGCCGAATGCGCCGAGCGTCCCGCTGCCGATAAATGCGTTTGTCTGATATTCAAACGCGCCGACATCAACTGCCGTGCCGCCGAGCCGCAGATTATTGAGGCGCTGGTCGGTCATCAGACGAAAGTTAATCGGAATCACAGGCAAGTTACAAGGAGTGTTATAAACGCAGCTGTTGCCCGCGTTAATCGCCGGACTGCCGTTTAAAAGTGCGCGGGTGTCGGTCTGTCCGCCGTTGTCGGCTAATGTGCCGAGAAGCGCGTTAATCGTGTTGTTATTGCTGACCTGATCGCCGTTCGTGCCGTTTGTAAAACCCGTGCTGTTGCGTGCGTCGGTGATCAGGTTGTTTCCCAAAGAATTAAACGCGCCCGAGAGCGAGCTGATGGTCGAAGAAACGTCCATTCCGATAATCGTGTTGAGGACGTTGACCGTTCCCGATGAATCATTCATGACACTGCTTCCGGCGGTGCTTGCCGAGTTATTTGTAATGGTATCGTTGATGAGCAGAAGGCTTCCGATATTGTAAATTCCGCCGCCCTGAATGCCCGAATTATCGGTAATCGTCGAATTTGAGATAATCGAAGTGCCTTGCGGATTGATACTTGTAATTCCGCCGCCGAATGTGCCCGTTCCGATATTCGAGCCGACGAGCGACCGCGCGACATACAAAACACCCGCACTGAAGATCGCGCCGCTTGCCGAAGTGTTATTGGTAACGGCAACTTCGGTCAACTGTAAAACCGAACCGTAATCGGTAAAAACCGCGCCGCCGTCGCTTGTTGTTTTACCGTTTTTGATGGTCAAGCCGCGAATCGTCGTCGGATACGGAAAAGTATTCGCGGACGAAACTTTGAAAATACGAAAATCTGCCGTTCCCTGCGCCGAACTTCTTTGAACGGTCAGCCTTCGCGCCCCCGGACCGGCGATGTAGATATGCGTCGAAAGCGTCAGTTCGCCAAGCGTCAAATCAATCGTCGAAGCTATCGGCAGAGCGAAATTGATGCCGTCAAGAAACATCGGATTGGCATTCGCTTCCTCGACCGCCGCCCGAAGCGTGCAATTGCCGTTTGAATCGGCACAAACGCCGTTGCCGACATTTGAATCGTGCGTGTCGCCGTTATTGTTGACCGTCAAGAGTGTGCCGAATTGAGCTTGAACATTGGTTGCAGCAAAAGCCGACAAAAATAGAGTTGTAAATACAATCAAAGCAAGGGTCGAGTTTTTCATATATTCAGAGATGTTTTAGAAAGTTTAAGGTTGCTTTTTGATTCTTTGTAAAATTGATTTTACGCCTTTTGTAATATCATGTAAAGATTTTTTATCAGAACAGCGAGCGGTAGCGACCTGTTTAAAGCCGCTCATAGTTAGTTCGATGCAGCAATAAACAGGTCGCTACCGCTCGCTGTTCTGACTGTTTTAATCTTCAAATTGCTTCCGCAGACTTTCCGTGTAAGGCGCACGGGCAACGCCTTTTTCGGTGATGATTGCCGTCACCAAATCGTTCGGCGTTACGTCAAACGCATAATTGCTGACGGAAATGCCTTCGGGTGCAAGCCTGATGTCTTTAACGTGCGTGACTTCGCGGATGTCGCGTTCTTCGATGGGAATTTCATCGCCGGTCGGGCAATTCAAATCAACGGTCGAAAGCGGCGCGGCGACGTAGAACGGAATGTTGTGGCGTTTGGCGAGAACGGCAACCATATATGTGCCGATCTTGTTGGCGACATCGCCGTTTGCCGCGATGCGGTCAGAACCGACGACGACTGCCTGCACGCCGCCTTTTTTCATAATATGTCCGCTCATATTGTCCGTAATCAAGGTCACGGGAATGTCGTCTTGTTCTAATTCCCAAGCCGTTAAACGTGCGCCCTGCAAATACGGACGAGTTTCGTCGGCAATGACGGAAATCTTTTTTCCTTGATTAATCGCACCGCGAATCACGCCCAAAGCAGTTCCCCAAACGCCGCCGGTCGCAAGTGCGCCCGCGTTGCAATGCGTCAGCACGACCGAATCGTTTTCGATGAGTTCGCCGCCGAATTGCGCGATTAATCTTTGGCTTTCGATGTCTTCTTCGTGAATCGCCTTCGAGTCTTCGAGCAAAATCTGTTTGATTTCACTAACCGTCTTGCCGTCTTCTTTCGCCTTTTGAAACGTGCGATTCATACGGTCAATCGCCCAGAAAAGATTAACGGCGGTCGGGCGCGTTTTCCCCAAAACCTCGCTCATATAATCAATTTCGTCCTCGAAATCGGTCATATCCATTCCGACGAAATTCTTTGCACCGAGCGCGATGCCATACGCGGCGGAAACACCGATTGCCGGTGCGCCACGCACGACCATATCGCGGATTCCGTCGGCAACTTCCATGTAAGTTTTCAAAGTCAGCCATGTTTCCTCGGTCGGAAGCAGACGTTGGTCAAGCATCAAAACGCCTTCGTCAGACCATTTTACGGGTATTATCATTTGTTTATGTTGTTCCTCTAAAAATAAAAGCAGAAGCCTGCGCGTGAGCAAGGGCGGTTGATATTGAACTCCGCCCTTGCTCACGCG
>JANODL010000141.1:0-17369 GCA_031412675.1 Acidobacteriota bacterium
CGGCACGATGCACCTCAGTTGGAAAGGCTCCGGCAGCGCGGGCTTCATCATGGTTTTCTAGGAAGCGAACGGATTGGGTCTGATAGTCTAAGTCTGCCCAGAAGTGTTCGCGCACGGGCTGGGCATGTTGTTCGAGCAGGCGATCGTACAGGATCTTGTCATAGGTGTAGTCAAAGCCGCAGTATTGTAGAGCCTCTTCCATATCCCAGTAAACTTCTGCCATAAACACAAAGCCGGGATGCTGGTGTTGCACTGTTTGAATAGCGGGTTGCCAGAAAGGTTCAGTGGCAATGCCCCAAACAGCCTGAAAGATCTCTGGCAGTAAGAGCATTGCCATATCGCAGCGTACGCCATCGCACAATCCAGCAATGGTGAGCAACTCGCCCAGCATGGCGGCTTGAAGCGCGGAATTCCCATAGTTCAGTTGCAGCGTGTCAGACCAACCCGAAAAGTAGGGATCGCGTCCATAGGCAAAAATGGTTTCGCCAATTGGTAGGGGCATCCGGCAGTAATTTTGCGGTTCTTTTGCCAGAAATTCCTCAGTTCCCTGGACAAAAAATTCAGGATGAGTTTGCACCCAGGCATGGTCAGGAGCCATGTGATTGGGCACAAAATCTAGCATTAGTTTGAGTCCGCGCTGGTGCAGGCGATCGCGCAGTCGTTCCATTGCCCTGTTGCCCCCCATGCGATCGCTGACCTTGTAAGCTTTGATAGCAAAACAAGAGCCGCAGACATCCTCATCGCTGAAGTCAGGCAGCGATCGCCGATACTCCACCAGCGCTTCCCGATTGGATAGAGAAATGGTGCGTCCTGCCTCTCCCGTTTGCCACACGCCTAGAAAATAGACCCAGTCAAACCCTAGACTGGCGATTTCGTCTAGGGCTGAATCGGGAATATCATCTAGAGTCGCCGGACGGTGCAATTGCTTAGAGAGCAACTGTATCCAAACACGGGTGTTGACTTGATAGAGCGTGGGATGAATAGGCATTGGGATGATCCGAACTCTGCGATCGTGTTAGTCACTCACTCACTCAGTTACTCAGTCACGCTCTCAACCGGATACTTTGCCAGTTCTCCAGGGGTGATCGTGCCCAGAACAGTTTCTGGAGTAAAGTAGCCCAACGCTTGGATGATCCGAGCAACGCAGCCCGTCCAGCCGGTTTGATGACTGGCACCCAAACCGCGTCCGTTGTCGCCGTGAAAATATTCGTAAAACGGAATGTAATTACAAAAATTTTCGTCTTGTTGAAACTTTTCGACGCTTCCGAAAACCGCACGGTTGCCTTCTTCGTCCTTTAGAAAAATTCGGCTCAGGCGTTTTTCAAGTTCTTGCGAAACCTGCCAGAGCGTCAGAAAGATGCCCGAACCCGTCGGAAATTCGACTTTCAGACTTTCGCCGTAAAAGTAATCGAATTTTTGCAGAGATTCGATTAAAAGATAATTCATCGGAAACCAAATCGGACCGCGCCAGTTTGAATTTCCGCCGAACATTCCGCTTTGCGATTCGGCAGGTTCGTAAGCAACCTCGTAACGACTGCCGCCGATTTCAAAAACATACGGATTCGCTTTGTGATAACGCGAAATCGAGCGAATTCCGTAATCGGACAAAAATTCGCTTTCCGCCAGCATACAGCGCAAAATTCTCTGCAAACGATTTTTGTTGACGAGCGCGAGCAGATGACGATTTTGCTGCCCGCGTTCTTGAAGACACGAAATTTCGTCGGTCAGATCCGCGCGGTTCTTCAAAAACCATTCCGTCCGCCGTTTGAAATCGGGCAGATTATCGAGCCAATCTTCTTCGAGCGTTTCGACCGCGAAAAGCGGAATCAGCCCGACCATTGAACGGATTTTGATCGGAATATTCCGCTCATCAGGCAAATGCAGAACGTCATAATAAAACCCGTCGCGTTCGTTCCAAAGCTCGGTATTATCATTGCCGACATTGTTCATCGCGTCGGAAATATAGACGAAATGCTCGAAAAATTTCGAGGCGACATCTTCATAAACCTTATCCGTTTTGGCTAATTCAAGCGCGATTCCGAGCATATTCAAACAAAACATCGCCATCCACGAAGTTCCGTCCGATTGTTCGAGCGTCGTTCCCGAAGGCAATTTTGCACTGCGGTCGAAAACGCCGATATTGTCGAGTCCGAGAAATCCGCCTTCAAAAACATTGTTGCCTTCCGCATCCTTGCGGTTCACCCACCAAGTGAAATTCAAAAGCAGTTTGTGAAAAATTCTTTCCAGAAATGCGCCGTCGGCTTTGCCCGTGCGTTTGGCTTCGATGCGATAAACGCGCAGAGCCGCCCACGCGTGAACCGGCGGATTAACATCGTCAAATTTCCATTCATACGCGGGAATCTGTCCGTTCGGGTGCATATACCATTCACGAAGGAGCAGAATCAATTGACGTTTCGCAAACTCGGAATCAACCAGCGCGAGCGAGATGCAATGAAACGCCAAATCCCACGCGGCATACCACGGATATTCCCATTTGTCGGGCATCGAAATCACGTCATCGTTGTAAAGATGAAGCCATTCGTGATTACGTCCCGCCAATCTTTCCTTCGGCGGCGCACCGAATTCGGGATCGCCTTCGAGCCATCCTTTGACGATATATTGATAAAACTGCTTTGACCAGAGCATTCCCGCAAGGCTCTGCCGCATCACGTTTTTTTCGTCCGCGTTTAAATTATCCGGAATAACATCGGCGTAAAATTCGTCCGATTCGGCAATTCGACTTTGAAAAACCGCTTTGCAATCGGCGATAAATTCGTCGTGGCTTTGAAATTCCTTTCGTTTGTTTGTGGGATTTTGATTTATCAGGCGCAGATAGATTTCTTCCGTTCCCTTCGGCGGCAGAATCAAAACGTAATTCGCCGCCGCTTTGGTGCCGGATTGGTTTGGATTGACGGCTTGAAAATTTCCGCCCACGACATAATCGTTAATGCCGTCCTTTGCAAAAGGCGATTTATTTTCGCCTCCGTAAAGTTTTTGAAAATTCGTCTCGTTTTCGCAAAAAAGCAGTTGCGACGAGCCTTCGCAAATCAGTTGATAATCGCCTAAATCTTCATCGTGCAAATCAATAATCGAAAGATTTTCCGTGTCAATCGCGGCTTTTTGCATCAGCGGTTTTTCGACGTTCGGAAACCAAGACCATTTGTTGCGAAACCAAACCGTCGGCAAAACGTGGAGCGGCGCGGCTTCGTCTGAATGGTTCGTGACGGTTATTTTAATGCAAATGTCTTCCGCGTCCGCCTTGGCGTATTCGACAAAAACGTCGAAATATTTGTCTTCCGCGAAAACGCCCGTGTCTATCAATTCAAATTCGGGCTGCAATTTGTCGCGCCGCAGGCTTTCTTCCCTGAGCCATTTGTAAGGATATTCGGTTTGCGGATATTTGTAGAGGTATTTCATATAGGAATGCGTCGGCGTGTTGTCGAGATAAAAGTAATATTCCTTGACATCTTCGCCGTGATTTCCCTGATTTCCCGCCACGCCGTAAAGCCTTTCCTTGAGAATCGGGTCTTTGCCGTTCCACAACGAAACGGCAAAACAAATATTTTGTTTGCGGTCGCAGATTCCGGCAATGCCGTCCTCGTTCCAGCGATAGGCTTTCAAATGAGATTGCTCGAACGGAAAATAATCCCACGCCGCGCCGTCCGCCGAATAATCTTCGCGGACAGTTCCCCACGAGCGTTCCGAAACATAACAACCCCAAAGTTTCCAATCAACCTCGCGCCGATTTGCCAAACCGAGCCGATTTTCTTCTGCCTTTAATGTATTTTCGGACATATTTTTTCTTAAAGAATGACATATTTACGCTTTTCGCGTCCATTTAATTCCAAGTAATCTGAAAAAAATAGACGCGGACGATTTTTTCTGCTAAATTTCAGTTAATTAGGCGAAGTTAGTCCGTTTCTTTATTGTCCCCCGTAAATTTTTAGATTTGTTGCTGAAAAAGAGCTTCGATTAGACGTTTTATTTTCGTAATCGCGCAATGAGTAGCAATTCGATTCTGACCAAATCCGGCTTAAAGCCGAAAAATGTCTCCGTTTTCGGAGCTAAGGCGAAACTGCATTCAAATCCGCCAAAGCAAAATTCCGCCGATATTATCAAACTCGCCGGACAAAAGCTCGACGAAGGATTTTCCGCCGAAGCCGAACGAATTTTACGCGAGACAATCGAAAACCGGACGCACACGCCCGACGATTTAGCCAATCTCAAACGTCTTCTTGCCTACACACTCGAAACTCTCGGACGCTACAAGGAAGCAATCGAAATCGTCAGGCTTTACGAAACCGAAGAAATTCTGCACTCGCTAACGCTTGAAACACAGATAAAAGTCATCACCCAGCTCGCCATTTGCTACAACAACCTGTCGGATTATCCGAAAGCGGTTACGTTGCTCAAGCAAAGTTTACAAAAAGCAAAAGATGCCGAATTAACACAAGTTTTCGGGCGAATTCATATTGCGCTGTCGCGGGTTTACCGGAAACTCAACGAACATCCGATTGCCCGCGACCACGCCGAAAAAGCGTTGAACAGTTTCCGCGAAAACGGTAAATGGCGCGGAATGGCGGAAAGTTATCAGGCGATTGCGACATCTTTTTATCAGCAAGGCAACAGCGAAAAATCGCTCGAATATTTCGATCTTGCGATCAAAATCGTCGGCGAGCGCATTGCACCGTTTCTACTCGGAAAACTTTATTCCGATATGTCGGGCGCGTATTGTCTGCTTCGGCGGGCGCAGGACGGTATCGCGTGTCTCGAAAAATCAATCAAATTTTTCGACCAGACCGAACATAAATTAAATTCCGTGATTGCTTATAACAATCTCGGAATGAATCTGATGCTGCTCGGCGATTGGAATCGCGCCGAAACGATGATGAATCGTGCGCTCGATTTAGCAGTCGAGATGAATCACGTTCACGTCGCGGGAATTTTGGATTCGCTCGGCGAGCTGAAACTTTTGCGCGGCGAAATCAAAGAATCGCAAAGTCTGCTCGAACAAGCCGTAAAATTTGCCGAAGAACGCAAAGGGGAATTTTACGCGATTCAGGCAATGCGAAATTTGGCGCGATGTTTTCTGGCGCAGGATAAAACACCCGAAGCCATCGAAAAAGCTCAGGAAACCGTCGAACTTTGCAAAACCATCGGCGAAAAGCAAATGATTAACGCCGCCGGATTGATTTTGGCGGAAAGCTATTTGCAGGAAGGCAGACTCAAAGAATGCGAGTTTAAACTGCAAAGAATCGAGGAAAACGACCTTTCGGCGGACTTTTTTATTCTCGGAAATATTCAGCGGATTTACGGTTTGCTTGCCCGCGAACGCGACGACGACGAAACGGCGGTGTATCATTTCAATCGCGGGCTGACGATTTTTGAAACGGCTGACGATATTTACCACATCGCTCTGACAAAATATCTTTTGGGGAAAAGCCTCGCTGAAAATGAACCCGAAAGAGCCGCGAAACATCTGATTTCGGCAAGCGAAATTTTCCGCAAACTCGGCGTTGAAACTTACTATAAAGCGGCTGAAAAAGCGATTGGAAATTTAAGGACAGACGACGAACCGCATAAAAAGACGAATGTTTCGGCAGGTTCGCAGCTTTCGATGCTTCGTCTGGCGGAAGCCACCGCTTCGCGTGAATTATTGTTCCGCGAACTCGTCGCCGTTCTGCAACAAGAAAGCAAAGCACGAAAAATTATCGTCGCCGAAATCAACGACCAGCGCAGGTTTTATCCATTCATCGCGCACGGCTACACGCCGAGCGAAAGTATGGAACTCGTCGCCCAAATTGATGAAGCACAGGTCAAAAACAGTCTCGAAGATTTTGCCAAAATAAAAAATCTGAGCATTTTTCCGCTTCGTGCGCCGAACGCTTCGCCCGCAATGCTGATAGTTTTTCCGCGTTCGGGCGCAACTTTGAGCGACGGCGGCTCGGTTCAGCCGCTTTTGCGCGTTGTTTCGCTCGGAATGGACGTTTGCGCTTTGCGCGACAAAGATAAAGTTCAACAACTCGAACACGAATCGAGTCCCTTTACATCAAACAGTTTGATGCCCGGATTTATTCATTCATCTCCGGCGATGACATCCTTGGTCGAAGAAGTTTATAAAATCCGTTCATCGGACGTAACGGTTCTCGTCACGGGCGAGAGCGGCACGGGCAAAGAACTCGTTTCACGCGCCATTCACGCGATTTCAAACCGTAAAGACCGAATTTTTATACCGTTTAACTGCACGGCTGTCCCGAAAGAATTAGCCGAAGGACATCTTTTCGGCTATCGAAAAGGCGCGTTCACGGGCGCGGTTAACGATTCGCAAGGAATGATTCGCGCCGCGCACGGCGGAACGCTTTTTCTCGATGAAGTCGGCGATTTGCCTTTGGACGTTCAGCCGAAACTTCTCAGATTTTTGCAGGAAGGCGAAGTTCAGCCGATTGGCGAAAAAACTCCGATCAAGGTTGACGTGCGCGTGATTGCCGCGACGAATATGCCCTTAGAGGAAAAAGTCGCTAACGGCAGTTTCCGCGAAGATTTGTATTATCGTTTGAATGTCATTCGTTTGCGCGTTCCGCCGCTTCGTGAACGCCGCTCGGAAATTCCGCCGATCATCAATTACTACATCAATCATTATTCGTCACGCTTCGGCAAACGCGACATCACCATCACGCCGCAAACAATTGATTTGTTGATGGTTTGCGAATGGGAAGGCAATGTCCGCCAGCTTTGCAACGAAATCCAGCGCGCTATCGCCCGCGCCGTTGACGGCGAAATTATCACGCCCGAACATCTTTCGCTCGATCTGAAACGCAACGCGACACCGATTTCGGCGTTAGAAGAATACGGCAACGTCAGCCCGATTACAAGTTCGGGATCATTCGGCGGTTACAATATCGGAATGCAAGGCACAACGATTGAAGAAGCCGTTTCCGAACTCGAAACGCAAATGATTGTGGATGCTCTGCGCCGTCACGATTGGAATATCTCACGCGTCGCTCGTGAACTCGGTATAACGCGTCGCGGATTATATTTGAAATTAGCGCGTTACGGTATCGAAAGATCCGCCTAATTCGAGATTCAAGATTTAAGATTCAAAATTTAAGATTAGTTTTGAATTTTGAATCTTAAATCTTGAATCACAAATAAAAAGTCCGATTCCCATCAAAATATAAAAAACCATCGCCACTTCGCCGTCGCCCAGGTTGTAATGCACCAAACCGCTCGTGAAAAAGCCGATCATTCCGCCGAAACAGCCGAGAATGATGCCATATTCGATTTTGGATTTCGGATTTTGGATTTTGGATTCCTCTTCAATTTTGAATTTTGAATTTTGAATTTTGAATTTTAAGTATCGCCACAGCGTTCGCGCATAAATTCCTAAAATCGTCAGCCAAATCAGAAGTGCGGGCAGACCGCGTTCGACGGCAAGCTGCAAAGGCGTTGAATGAAAATGTCCGATTGGCAAGCGTCCGTCATCAAAAAGATGCCAGTCTTTTGAGTATCTTTTGATCGAATCCATTCCGACACCGAAAACAAAATTACGCGGATTATCTGTCCATAAATTAAAACCTTCACGGTAAACCGTCTGCCGCCAGGTTGTCGAATTATCGTTCGGATCAAAAAATCCGACACGACGCGACGATTGAAGATAAATCAATCCGACAATTACAATCGGCACGATTAAAACTGCCAAAGTCAAGATAATTTTGCGGTTGCCGTTGAGCAAAACAATAACTGAAGCGGAAATTAAAAACGCGAGTTGTGAAGCGCGTGTGACCGTTAAAAGAAGCGCGAGAGCCATTCCCGCCAGACAAATTGTCAGAACCGCCTGCGGTAGCGGGCGGGTAAAAATTCTGCGAAATTGCGACTTGTCCGTTTCTGTGGAAAACCCGCCCGCTACCGCAGACGGTTCTGACTTTGTAAAAACTGCGATAAAAAGCCCGAAAGTCAGCGAAATTATCATCTGCAAGACTTCGGCGAAAGTCGTGAAATGACCGTAAAAACCTGCCGCCCGCCAATTTCTGCTTCTCGTCCAATGTCCGATTCCCAAACTTTCTTCCGCTCGTTCGGCGGGTTTGATGCGTTCCATCGGAATATCAACCATCGTGTAAGCGTCGGCGCGGTAGATTTGCGCTTTGAATTGTGGTTCGTTCGGGTTTTCAAAGATTCGGCGGCGAACTTCTTCGAGTGAATTAACCTTTTTGCCGTTAATTTGCAGAATCGTGTCGCCTTCCTGCAAACCGATTTGGTCGAATGCACTGCCGCGAAAATCATAAATCGCCACGCCGCGCCCGATTATCCGTTCAAACGGTGTCCACAGAACGGCAAACATCGCCGAAAATATCAATGCAAAAGCCAAAAACTTGGCGGCGCGAATCGTTTTCAGATTGTGATAGACAAAATAAAAGATTAAAAGCAACGAAACACCGCGCAGTTTGTCGAGCGAAATGTCGGGCGCGTAGGAAAAAATTGAAGAAACAACGCTCCACAGAAAAAAAGACCAAAGTGCGTAATCAATCGCCGTAAATTTGAATTTCGGACGAGGCTTGAAAAACAGGTGAACGACCCACGCGAGCATTCCGATGAGCCACGCCGATTGCGTCACGGCAATCGAATGCGGCGCGAACAAAATCATTACGGTAAGAAAGATAAATGCGATGCGCTCACACCATAAAACCGTCGGCAATTCGGTCGTGAGATTGTTCAGCTCGTCAATTTTTCCAAACAAATCTTTTAATTTCATCAAAATATTTATAACTCTAAGCTATCAACCTTACACTCTAAAGTAATTTACAGAGATATTTTTGCAAATGAGTTTAGAGCTTAGAGTGTAAAGTTGATAGTTTTGCTTCGTTTTTCCGAACCTGCCTTATTTTTGCTAAACTTCTCGTATGTTGCAACAGGACTTGAATTTAACTGCCGAAATAAAACTTTACTACGACCTTTTTGTTCCCGAAAATGCCCAGCCGAACGCGCCTCTTTTGCTTGCCGTTCACGGTTACGGAGCGCATAAACGCTATATGATGCGCGAGGCGCAAGCAGTCGCGCCTGAAAATTTCGTGATTGCTTCGATTCAAGCACCGCATCAGCATTTTCGCAAGACGGACGACAGTTATCGAATCGGTTTCGGCTGGCTGACCGACTACAAACCGGAAGAATCCGTCGCGCTTCATCATAAATTTGTGCTTGACGTAATCGAAAATCTCGCCGAAAAGCAGTTGATTGATGCTAATCAAATCTATCTCTACGGCTTTTCGCAGGCGTGTGCGCTCAATTTTCGGTTTGCTTTGACGTTTCCCGAAAAAATGCGCGGCGTGATTGGCGTGTGCGGCGGAATTCCGGGAGATTTGGAAACAAACTCAAACTATCAACCGACAAATGCTGACGTTTTTTATCTTTATAATGACGACGATGAATTTTATCCGCTCGAAAAATATCAAGGATTTGCCGCGAAGCTCGATGCGTATCTGCCGAATTTCGAGTCGAAACTTTACAATTCCAAACACGAAATCATTCAACCGATGCGCGACGATATAAAATCATGGCTCGCAGCGCGATAATTATATGAGAACATTTTTGCGCTTTTCCAGCGAATAGGCTTTAAGCGAACAAACAATTGCCGCGATATAGACGAAAACAACGGAAACCGTAATGAAAAACCACTGCAAGTTTTTTCCGTCAGAAAAACCTCTCGAAGATTGCAACCCTTTCGCCGCGATAAAAAGCCATGGTAAAAGAAGTAAAAAATTATAAATTGCCGTTGTGAGCCACAAAGTAGGAATGTATTTTTCGTCCAGTTTGTCTTTTGCATGTTTACGGTATCCGAATAACAAAACCAGACCGGAAAACACGATTATAAAGGGAACGAAGCCTATCAGAACCATTTCGGGACTTCGTTCGGTTATTCCGCCGGTTATAAAAAGAACCGGATAAATCAGACTAATGATCGTTGGGATCAGCAATACATAATCGAGTATCTCAAAGACGCGGGCGACTTTCTGCGAATATGTTTTCTCCATAAGACTTTCTCCTTTTGAAACCTTTTTTGATTTCGCCAAACAAAACTGCAAGGTTTGTGCCAATTAAATAAACGCGCAAAAGCCCGTGTTTTACGGCATTTTATTTAAATCGTAGTTTGCAAATTGCCTGAATCCCCAAAAAAAATTTTGCAAATTGAAATTTTTCGGACAACGCTTTGAAAAGTTTTTTTCATCCGAACGGGCGTATCAACAATTTTACTCTCCTCTGAAAAAAAACTAAAAGGAAAAATAGGGGGATTAATTTAAATGAAAAAATTAATTGCATCATTAATTATGATGTCATTTATGGCGATTGCTCTGCCGATTTCGGCAGATGCACAAAAGCGTTGTTATACGCGCAAACGCTCAAAAGTTTCGCGTAATTATTCACGTGTTAACCGTAGTTACCAAACACGCGGCTACACATATCAACAACCGAGCTTCTATCGTCGTCATCGCAATATCATTAATTTGGGACTTGCAACCGGCGGCGGCGCGTTGATTGGCGCATTGTTAGGCGGCAAAAAAGGCGCGTTAATCGGCACGGCAATTGGTGCCGGTAGCGGCGCACTTTACACCTACAAATTAAACAAAAAAAGAAGACGTTACTAATTTCAGCCGCTTCTTCAAATCAAAAAAGCCGTGATGTTTCAAAACATCACGGCTTTTTTCTAAACTAATTTGCTATATACGATTTCGCTCATTTTCAGCCGATATAGTGTCTTATGACCCGGCTGAAATTTTGTTTAATTCTCATAAGTATTGAAATATTGAAGTTTAATGTTTCTGGCACGCTCCTTGTGAATATAAAGGCAGAACGAAGGTAAAAAACCTTCTTCAAAAATATAAAAGGGAGAAACAAAGCAATGAAAAAATTTATAGCAGCATTAATGATGATGGCGATGATGGCAGTAGTTATTCCGTTTGCCGCCACGACAGCAAACGCTCAAACAACCAGACCTAATTTTTACAAACGACACCGCAACGTAATTAATATCGGTATCGGAACAGCCGCAGGCGCACTTCTCGGCGGACTGATCGGCGGTAAAAAAGGTGCATTGCTCGGAACAGCAATCGGCGCAGGCAGTTCGGCACTTTACACCTACAAGTTGAATCCGAAAACAAAACGCTATTACCGTGTTCGCCGCTACTAATTCGGTAAAACAGATCGTCCTCACCACTCACAAAAGCCGGGATGTTTTTTATCACGGCTTTTTTATTTTAATTATAACCTTCGATGTCGGCGAAACCTTCGTAGATTATTTCTTGCTAAGCGACTAAATTTGCCGACCTTTTTATCTAAATGCGCTCATCGCGCCAAAAATCGCAAAAAAGAAGATTAGCGCGTAGATAGCAATAACAATAAGCGTTACGATACCGCTGAAACGCCAAAAGGATTTCTGACTTCCAAGGGCGTTTTCCATTGCAGTATCGCCGCCGCCTTGTAGAAGATGCTGAATAGACGAAGCGTATTGATGCAGGAAATATGCCGGAGCAAGATACAATCCGCCCATTAAAAAGTAAAAAATCCCAACCAGCGGACCGAATCCGAAACCGCTCATTCCCGCCGGCGACGGCATAAACAGCATTAAAAAGCCGCCCAAAAATATCAACCCGACGAAGATAAACATTACTACGGAAATAAGTCTTACCCAAGGTTTGGTCGCCCGTAAATGCTCAACCATCAAAGGCGTAACAGGAACGTTTGCCAAAGGGTCTGTTTGATTATGATATGGACTCAGATTATATTCTTGATTCATAAAATTTTCTCCTGATTGTTTTTAATTTAACTTTTGATTCAACACATAATAGCCGAATATCACACGATTATTCAACTTTTTTCTGCGAGGCTCAGTTTTAAGATAAAAACGGGAGTTTTTTTCAGTCGAAAAAACTCGCCGGATTCGTCAATTATGAAACGGTTCGTAACGAAAAAAAATCTTCTGCCGTATCAGTTATAACCCTCAATATCGGTGAAATCTTCGTAAATCATTCCGCGCCGATCGCGTTTGGCTTTGGTCGCGGCTTCAAATCCGCCTTCTTCGTTGCGCGAGATTTTGTTTTGCGCGTAAAGACCTTCCAAAACAAATTCACACGCCGAGACGAGCTTTGCTTTTTCGCTTTTGCCAAAATCAAGCGGCACGAGCGTTGATTCGATCAAATCGGGAACGCTTTCGAGCAGATAAACACATTCTTCCGCCGAAGCCGTTTCCGAAAGGAGAATTTTGTTGCCTTCGTCAAACCATTTAACAGTCGGCGCGAAATCAATTCCGAGGAAAAAGCCTTCAAAAATCACGCCGCAAGCGCGTTTAATCAAATCTTTCGCAAGCCGTGTCGCGCCGATTTGTTCGCCTTCGTATTCGAGTTCCATTTTGCCCGTCATCGAAGGCAGCGCGGCGTAAATATCTGAAATTCGCGGAACGATTTCCGCTTCATTCGTCATCAAAGCGCGTCGTTCGGCATTTGAAATTGCCGATTCCAGAGCCGTAATCGGAAAGCGTTGTGAAACTCCCGAACGCTTATCAATGCGTTGGTCGTCACGCGCTTCAAAGGCGATTTGTTCAATCGTTTCGGCGATAAAATCGGGAACTTCGACTGTAAAACCTTCAAAATCTTCACGCACAACCCACGCTTCCTGCTTGGTAATCGAAGTTCCGAGTCCGATGTCTTTCGGGTAATGCGTCTGAATTTCCGAGCCGATTCGATCTTTGAGCGGCGTAATGATTTTTCCGCGAGCCGTATAATCTTCGGGGTTTGCCGAAAAAACGAGCATCACATCGAGCGGCAAACGCACCGGATAACCTTTTATCTGAACGTCGCCTTCCTGCATAATATTAAACAGCCCGACCTGAATTTTTCCCGCCAAATCCGGCAATTCGTTAATCGCAAAAATTCCGCGATTCGCACGCGGCAAAAGCCCGAAATGAATCGTCAGTTCATCGCTCAAAAGATGTCCGCCTTTCGCCGCTTTAATCGGGTCAACGTCGCCGATAATGTCGGCAATCGTGACATCGGGCGTGGCGAGTTTTTCAACGAAACGGTTATCACGTTTTACCCAATCTATTTTCGTTTCGTCGCCGTGAAAATCAACCTGATGACGACCGTAAGCCGAGAGCGGATGAAACGGATTATCATTGATTTCCGAACCCGCGATAATCGGCATTTCTTCGTCCAACAATTCGGTTAACTGTCTGATAATACGGCTTTTCGCCTGTCCGCGTGTGCCAAGTAAAATTAAATTATGTTTCGACAAAACCGCGTTGATAAGTTGCGGTATAACCGATTCTTCATAGCCTAAAATTCCCCGAAAGAGTTTCTCGCCCGTTTTGAGTTTTTTAATCAAATTCGCCCGCATCTCGTCTTTGACGGAACGCGAAGCATACCCGCTTGCTTTTAATTCGCCCAATGTTACTGCTTTGTTCATAAAACTATTCTAACGCAGAGAAAGACAAGTCGAAAGAGCCGTTTAATTTTTACTTTTTACTTTTGCCCTTTTACTTTTATAACTTCTCGCCGACCAAATAAATTACCGGCTCTTCGCTCACAACTCTTGCCGAATGATAAGTATTGGCGGGCATAAAATCTCTATCGCCGGCTTCTAAAACGAATGTTCCGACGCGCTCGATTGTCAATTCCAACGCGCCGGAAATTATCCAGTGTGATTGGTCTTCAATATGTTTATGATTGACATAGACGGCTTCGGGCATATCTGACCATTGAAAAACACGGTAGCCTTCCGAAACCAAAATATGCCGCAGCATCGCCGAATTCGGCGAATGCAATGCGCTCCAACGCTCGATTCTGTAATTATTTTGCATATCTTTTGATTATTTTGTTCCTTAAACTATAACTATATATTACAATTTTTCTATGATTCAAACAGTTTCGGGCGCACTCGAAAAATTTCAGAATTCGGTCGGCATCAAATTTCAGCTTTACAACAGCCTTTTTCTTTCGCTTCCGTTTTACGGTGTTGATAAAACGGGCATTTTGCTGTCGCTTTTCAACACCGATTGCGAAGAGGGTTTCTCACACGGAAAAAGTCCGCAGGAAATAATTGAAAGTTTTTTTGAAAACAACTCCGAACAGGAAAAACTCGATTTTCTTTTCCGCTTTGTCCAATATGCCGAGCGTCAGGTAGTTTTGTTCGACGCGCTCGAAGATGCGGCTTTTTCGGAATTGAACGACCCGAACGGCGCAGGAACTTTGACACAGCTTGAAGCGCGGGTTTTGCAGGAAAACAAAACAGCGGACTTTGCCGAAAAGCTCAATAAATTCAGCGTGCGCCTTGTTTTAACGGCGCATCCGACGCAGTTTTATCCCGGCACGGTTCTCGGAATTATCAACGATTTGGTCGAAGCGATTGAACAAAACGAAGTTGCGCTCATCAACACCTATTTACAGCAGCTCGGACGCACACCGTTTTTCAAAAAGCAGAAACCTTCGCCGTTTGACGAAGCGCAAAGTTTGATTTGGTATCTCGAAAACGTCTTTTACGAAGCCATCGGCAACATCGCTTCGGATTTGAAAAATTCGTTTCCGACCGAAAATTTCGATTTGAGCAATCTTGTCAAAATGGGTTTCTGGTCGGGCGGCGACCGCGACGGAAATCCTTTCGTAACGACCAAAACGACTTTAAAAACTGCCGATGCTCTGCGGCTTGCGGCTCTGCGTTGTTATTACCGCGATACTCGTAAACTCAAACGCCGACTGACATTTACGGGCGTTGATGCGGCTTTGGCGGAACTCGAAAACAGACTTTACGCCAATGCTTTTTCGGCAAAAGGAAAAGATTTAACGAAAGATGAAATTCTGCAATATTTAAGCAAAATCCGCAAAATGCTCGCGGAAAACCACAACGGTTTGTTTGTTCATCTGGTCGAGAATTTGATTGAAAAAGTGAATACTTTCGGGCTTTATTTCGCTTCGCTCGACATTCGCCAAGACAGCAGCGTTCACCGTCAGGTTTTATCCGAGGTTGCCGAAAAAACTAATGCTTTGCCAAAAAATTACAACGAATTATCCAACAATGAAAAAATCGAAACGCTTCTCAAAATTTCACAAAAAGTCGAAGCGGAAATTTTCGATGACGAACTGACGAAAGATACTCTGCAAAACATCGGCGCAGTCAGCCAAATCCAAACAAAAAACGGCGAACAAGGCTGTAAACGCTACATTATCAGCCATAGCGAAACGGCTTTGAATGTGATTGAAGTTTTCGGTTTATTTTTGCTCGGCGGTTGGAAAACGGACGGTTTGACGATTGATATTGTCCCGCTTTTTGAAACGATTGCCGACCTTCAAAAAGCCGCAAAAATAATGCGTGAGCTTTACGAAAATCCGGTTTATCGCCAACATTTGGCGCGCCGAAACGATACGCAGACGATTATGCTCGGCTTCAGCGACGGCACGAAAGACGGCGGTTATCTGATGGCGAATTGGAGTATTTACAAAGCGAAAGACGAACTGACGACTTTGGCGCGGGAATTTGGAATTTCCGTGATTTTCTTCGATGGTCGCGGCGGTCCGCCCGCACGCGGAGGCGGAAAAACACACAAATTTTATTCTTCGATGGGCGAAAATATCGCCAGCGAATCAATCGAATTAACCGTCCAAGGTCAGACGGTTTCATCAAATTTCGGCACGGTCAACGCCGCGCAATACAACATCGAACAGCTACTGCACGCCGGAATTTACAATCCGCTTTTTGCGTCAAAGGAAAATACTTTTTCGCCGTCGGAAGAAAATTTAATGCAAAATCTGGCGGGCGCGAGCTTTCGCGCTTATGATATTTTGAAAAATCATCCGAATTTTCTCGATTATCTTTCGGAGGTTTCGCCCTTAAAATTTTACGCCGAAACTAACATCGGTTCGCGTCCGGCAAAACGCGGCGCGGGCAAATTAACTTTGGAAGATTTACGCGCAATTCCGTTCGTCGGCGCGTGGAGTCAGCTCAAACAAAATGTTCCGGGCTTTTACGGAGTCGGTTCGGCATTGCGCGATTTGAGCGAAAATCTGGACGAAATCCGCAATTTGTATCATTCAAATTTGTTCTTCAAAACCTTGATTGACAACTGCGAAATGGCGATGCAGAAATCCGATTTCAAATTGACGGCGTTTTTATCCGAACATGAAATCTACGGCGAAATCTGGCGCAAACTCCGCGATGAATACGATCTTTGCCGCGAATATCTCACAAAAATTACCGGCAAAGACGCGCTGATGAGCGATTTTCCCGTCGAACAGCAATCCGTCCAAACACGCGAACGCATCGTTTTGCCTTTGACGACGATTCAGCAATACGCCTTAACGAAAATCCGCGAAACAGATGATGAAGATTTGAAAAACATCTTAGGAAAACTCGTCATCAGATGTTCATTCGGCATTATCAACGCAGGCAGAAATTCGGCTTAAACGCTCGATGCCTTGCGTATCTGGTTTGCTTCTGAAGTTATTGCCCGCATTTTTGTCAATTTACCACAGATAAACACAGGTAAAAACGGGATAAAAACTGATAAAGCAATAATTCATTCGATTTTATCCATGTTTATCTATGGCTGATTTTTTAGTCTTCGCTATAAAGCACGGCTCTTTTTTCATACACTTCTCTGACAATTCGCACATCTTCCAAAAATTTCGGCAGTTCGTTCATTCGCAACGCTTGCGGTCCGTCAACCAGCACCCGTCGAACGGACCCGGATTTTCTTTTGCCAGACGCTCTAAAACCTCGCTTTCGCGTTTCGGACCGCAGAGCGATGTGTCAACGCTCTGTTTCGCCGCGCCGACCCGCAAGGCAATTGCGGCGCGTTTATTCAAAAGACGCAGAATTTCGCTGTCAATCGCGTCAATTGCCGACCTCGGATTATTTATTTTCGGTTCACTCATTGATTAAATGTAAACCGATTTTTCTAAAGACCGCAGCAATCAGACCGAAGCGCAATCATCCCTGATTGCCCGAACTCAGTATTTTTACGC
Organism: Acidobacteriota bacterium; assembly: GCA_031412675.1. Lineage (GTDB taxonomy): Bacteria > Acidobacteriota > Blastocatellia > Pyrinomonadales > Pyrinomonadaceae > JAFDVJ01. Next base: position 17,001 of record JANODL010000141.1, read on the forward strand.
GAAAAATCGTCGGTTATCTCAAAACTCGAGCGACAAACCTTCTTACATTACGGATAAATCGGCACTTTTTGAAAAAATTCAAATAAAATCCGAAGCCGTAAAAACTTCGGTTAAATTTACAAATTATCAAAGTTTTGTATAATTGCCCTGTCATAAAAAATCTCACCAAACAACGCGAAGTCCTTGAAAAAATTAAAGATAAAACGGACAAAGAAAAATTGAGTTTAAGAGAGGAAAATTATGCGAAATAAATTAAAAAACAAAACAACATTGAACTTGGTTTTCGGGCTTTTTCTAAGTTTAGTTATCGCCTGCGGCGGCGGAACGCCTGCGCCGCCCAAGTATCAAGGCAACTGGATCGGCTCGGAC
>JANODL010000142.1:0-5324 GCA_031412675.1 Acidobacteriota bacterium
GCGTAAAACCGTTCGGGTTGAAACTTCTAAAAATTCAGCGATTTCCTCATCGGTCAAACCACCGAAAAAACGCATTTCGACAATTTTTGCCTTGCGCTCGTCAAACTCAGCCAATTTTTCCAACGCTTCGTCGAGCGCGACGAGGCTTGACGCACGTTGTTCAAGCGGGATTTGAATATCGTCAAGCGACAGCCGAATGCTTGCGCCGCCGCGTTTTTCCGAAACGTGAGCGCGGGCGTGGTCAATCAAAACGCGCCGCATCATATTTGCCGCGATGCCGAAAAAATGTGCGCGATTCTGCCACGAGATGCGCGTCTGGTCAACCAGTCTTAAATAGGCTTCGTGAACGAGCGCAGTCGGCTGCAAGGTATGCGTTCCGCGTTCTCTTGCCAGATAGCTTCGCGCCTGCCGCCGGAGTTCGTTGTAAACGAGCGGCATTAAGCGCGCCGGTGCTTCCCGGTCACCGCCGCTCCATTCGTGCAAAATCTGCGTAACTTCGTGTTGAAGCTCATCGCTCATATTCAGTGTTTCGCGTTGATTGTAACCTGAAAATTGCTTTTTTTTCAATTTTTTTTTCGTGCGTGTCAGTTTTTGTCGCGTCGTCTCGCGTTTGTTCGCGAAAGGAAGTTTTTGAAGGCTTTGAACTAAATAAACGAAAGGAGAAAAAAATTATGTATTTATTAATTGTGCGAGCCGGTGAAGGTGTCCAAAACAAACAACTGACGACCGGACAGATCGAGAAAAAAGACGGCTCGAAAAAAGAATTCGCGGTAATTCCCGGAGCCGCTCAAAAATTGGACTTTGAGTACGGCGATAAAGTCGTTTGCGTGCACGGAACATTTTTAATGCTCATTCACCCGGATTCGGACAAACAGGTAGCAGGAATCCAAATGCATGACCGTTACTGGCTGCCGAATCACGAGGTGACGATAACCGAAGATTTTATGGACCGGCAAAAAACCGAACTTTATAAATTGCCTTTAACCGGAGTCAATCACCGTGTCAACGGCGGTCGGGTCGTCCGCTAACGTCCCGAGTATATAAAAGATTTTTTGGCGAGAGGTTTTATGACATTAACCGAATCTTTAACAAACCCTTTTGACCAAGAAGTCGGGCTTCGCAGATTGATCTCGCTTTGGTAACTAGAAAAACTTGAAATTATTTTCAAACGGAAATTAAAAGGAGAATTATTAAAATGCAACGAACGATTCTGAAAAAAACTATCCGGACGATTTCGACGATGGCACTGCTCACCGTTATGATTTTGGGAACCGGAAGTTCTCTCTCGGCACAATTTACGTTTATGGGCGATTACGATAAATTGTTCGCCGCGCCGCTCGGCTATTACGTTGACCCGCAAGAGCCAGACCCGTCGGTCAGCACGAACGCGACGGCGTTTTACTCGGGAGCTACAACTCTGACGGCTCGATTGATGCCGGATTCGGCAATGTTTCGGTGCTGGTCGGCGGCGGACTCGGTCCGTCAGGCAATCAGGTTCCGACTTCCATCATAGATATTGGTCCGGGCAGATTCACTACCCAAACCGGCGTTATCATCGCTCCCGGCAATCCCGGACCGCGCCGGGGAACAAACGGCAAATTTACCGATATGGCGATTCAGCCCGACGGCAAAATCGTTCTCGTCGGCGAAACGCGCAACGAATATAACAACGGCGCAGCCTTTGCACAAGCCGCGTTCCTGATGCGGCTCAATCAAAACGGCACGCTCGATTCTTCGTTCGGCACAAACGGAATCGTTCAGATGGCGGCGAATCCGGTCGCGCCTAATTGCTATCCGAACACGGGTTTTTTCGGCGTGCGGCTGCAAGCCGACGGACGCATTATCGCGCTCGGCTACGACGGGGTGGTCAACAATAACGATTGTTCGACCGGCGCGAATTACGGAAACCGTTTTCTCGTCACACGCCGGACTCGGTCTGGCTGGCGATTTGCCGCGTCCCGGCGATTTTGACGGCGACTCAATAGCTGATTTAGCAGTCTTTCGTCCCTCAAACCGAACCTGGTATATCCAAAATATAAACACGATAGCATTCGGAATAACAAGTGACTTACCGATTCCGGCTGATTATGACAATGACGGAAAAACTGATGTCGCGGTTTACCGGGGCGGCGTTTGGTGGATTCAGCAAAGCGGAAACGGACAGGTTTCGGCAACCTCATTTGGTTTGAGTAGCGATAAACCGATTCCGGCGGCTTATCTGCCGTAAAAGGGAACAGACCACGGATTCGGCGGATTAAACACGGATTTTAAATCTGTGAAAATCCGTCAAATCCGTGGTTTATTTCTCAAATTTTTGCAATGAGTTTTTGATTCTTTCCAAAAACTTGCGGTCAAATTCCGAAAGAGCGTTTTGCGCTTCGAGCTGCACGAGAATATCCAGACATTTTTGATAATTTTCCCGCGCCGAGGGACTTTTTTCTCCGCCGGCTTTTTCGTGCGTTTCGGCGATTCCTTCATAAGTCATAGCCAAATTTCGTTTCGTGCGCGTATCGGCGGGAAGGTTTTGCAGAATTTCCAGTTGAATGTCTGCGGCTTGCTGAAAATCGGCGAGCGCGTCCCGGAAATTTTGCAGTTTGGATTTCGCTGCGCCGAGAACCATTAAAATCGCCGTCAGATCGGTCTTTAACCCGATATTTTTGGTGCGGCTTTCAGTAATTTCCCGCAAAATCTGACGGGCTTTTTCGAGGTAGAGAACGGCTTCTTGCGGCTTTCCCGTATTGATCGAAGTTTGCCCGAGGGCTGAAAAAGATTTTGACAACTGTTGTTTCGCCCAAACATTCGCCGGGTCGAGCTTAACTATTTCTTCGACGACTTTCAGGGCTTTCAAAGCGTATTCGTGTGAAAGCCGATTGTTATTCTCTTCATAAGTGTTGCTGGTCATCCAATACGCGTTCAACAGTCCGGCGCGAAGATTAACATCATTCGGATTGTCGGCGACTGCCGCTTCGAGCAGTTCAATCGCCCGCGCCGCTTCCGCTTCGGCTTCCGGTTGTTTTCCTTCCCACGAAAGCGCGTTGCTCAACGTGGTGCGGCTATCGCCGAGCAGTTTGATGACTTCCGTTTGATTCGGATTTTCCCGCCGCAAATTTTCGAGCGCGGCAATCGCTTTCTCGAGATACGGAAAAGCGTCGGAGTATTTATGAGTGTTAGCGTAATTTCTTCCGATATTGTAATTTGCCCGCGCCAGAGCGAATTTTATTTCGTTCGACGCGGGATTTTCGGCGAGCAATTTTTCGTAAATTTGCAAAGCCGTTTGCAGATTTTCCAATTCAATTTGAAAATCATTTTCCCCGGCGTGAATGATTCCTGACACGCGATAGTTTTCCGCTAAATTTCGTCGCTGCTGAAAATCGGACGGATTTTTTTCCAAAAGTTTCAGACGCATTGCCCGCGCTTTTTCGTAGCTTTTAAGTGCCGCGTCAGAATCAACAAAATTCGGATTTGCCGGATTGCCTTGCAAATCGCCGATTTTTTCGTAAGCCGAGGCGAGTTCCGACTGCAAACCGAAATCGCCTTCGGCTTCCTGCGCCAAACTGTCGAGATATTCGAGAGCGCGCGTTACCAGAATTTCCCGCGCTTCGGTTGCGCCTTGCAGCCGTTCGATTTTCGGAGAAAGTTCAAAAAGCAAAGCATTGGAAAGCCGTCGCACATCGTTAAATCTTTTTTCGGCTTTAATTTGATTGGCTTCGGCGCGGCGGGCTTGCCAGACGGTTGCGACGATGCCGCCGATTAAAGTTAAAAAGATCAAAAAAGCGGCAAAAACCGCAATGCGGTTGCGATTAAAAAATTTTACGGCGCGATAAGAAAGCGTGTCGGGGCGTGCGACGACGGGCAAATCGGCGAGATGCCGCCGAATGTCTTCGGCAAATTGTTCAACCGAAGAATAACGGCGCGACGGTTCTTTTTTCAATGCTTTCAAAACGATATTATCGAGGTCGCCTCTTAATTGCGATGTAGCGACGCGGCGCGTTTTCCGGTCAGAACCATTTGCGGTAGCGAATGGTTTAACTTTGCCTTCTGAGTTGGTTGAGTTTAACCCGCCCGCTGCCGCAGGCGGTTCTGACAGTTCTGCGTCGCGCCACGCGCCTGATGGCGGCTTTGGTTCAGTTTCGCAAACGGCGCGAACGATTTCTTCCGCGCTCTGTTTTGTAAATTCAAACGGACGATGATTTGTTAATAATTCATACAAAATCACGCCTAAAGAATAAACATCCGTCGCCGTCGTTACCGATTCGCCGCGAAGCTGTTCGGGGCTGGCATATTCGGGTGTCATCGCGCCGAGTTTTGTAACCGTGTGTTCGCTTTCCGATTCAAATTCCGGCGTGAGAAGTTTTGAAATGCCGAAATCGAGCAGTTTCGGGATGCCGTCTTTCGTAACCAAAATATTCGACGGTTTCAAATCCCGGTGAACGATCAAATTTCGATGTGCGAAGGCAACCGCATCGCAAATTGTGCGGAAAATTTCGAGCCGGGAATTCAAATCCAAATTTTCAATATCGCAAAACTCATTGACGGGCAAGCCTTCGACATATTCCATAACCAGATAAGGCAAGCCGTCGTCGGTCGTTCCCGCGTCGAGGAGTCGCGCAATATTTGGATGCGAGAGCGCGGCTAAAATCTGCCGTTCGCGCCCGAAACGGCGGCGAATATCGGCGGTGTTCAGTTCGCGTTTGAGAAGTTTGACGGCGACTTGTTGGGCAAATTTCCCGTCGCTGCGTTCGCCGAGATAAACCGCGCCCATTCCACCGAAGCCCAGTTCGCCGACGATTTTATAATTGCCGATTTGTTGTCCGACAAGTGCATCGGTAAATTCTTCATCATCAAAAAAATCAGCCGAAAAAGCGACTGCCGGAAACGCGAGAAAATTTTCGGCTTGCTGTTCGGCATCGAGCAAAGATTCGACATCGCGCCGCACATCGTCCGCGCCGATTTCAGCCAAAAACTTGCGCCGCTTGCCGGGTGTGAGTTCCAATGCCGCGTTTAATAATTGTTCGACCTTTTGCCAATTTTCAGAGTTCATAAAATCTAACGCGAGATTCGGCGGCGAAAACCGACAAGTCAGAACCGCCTGCGGTAGCGGGCGGTTTAACGCAGATGATTAAAAACGCAAAATAAATTCAAACGTCTCGGATTCTAATCTTCAACCACCCGCTACCGCAGGCGGTTCTGACAGTTCGCAGTAGAGCCACATTCGCGCCGTTTTCCAATCGCGTAAAACCGTTCGGGTTGAAACTTCTAAAAATTCAGCGATTTCCTCATCGGTCAAACCACCGAAAAAACGCATTTCGACAATTTTTGCCTTG
>JANODL010000143.1:0-91583 GCA_031412675.1 Acidobacteriota bacterium
CGCGTTTGCTTGAGTCAGACTCGGAACTTGCGCCAAGCCGTCGCCGTCGAAAGTGTTGTCAGGTGTGCCGTTCACGTTGAAACGGGCAACTTCAAAACCATTCATTCCGACAACAACCGCTTTGCCGTCGGGCTGAATCTCGATGTCTCCGCTTCCGCCCGTTCCGCTGACGGTAGAATAAAAAACCTTGCCGCCGCTGCCGAAAGTTTGGTCAAACTGACTCGCCGCCGCTTCTGCGTGTGTCGGCGCAAACAGCACAATGCCCGCCGCCAAACTCAGCATAATCGCCAGACTGACGGCTTGTTTCAAAACACGGGAGATTAGATTGTCGCTCATTTTATTCGTTTTCATAATTTTTCTCTTCTTCGTTCAGAGTAACGGCTTATGGTGTTTGAAAAATAAATCCGAGAATCCTTAAATATCGCGTAGCGATTATCTGAATTTAGCCGTGTGTTTCAACGCACGGAAATTAGCGGAATTAGTTCTCGTCGCGTCGGCGACGACTGAACATTTAACAACAAAATCAGTTGTCACTGACGCGACAAGATTGCTTTTATCGCGTCCCGTGCCTTAAAAGACACGGCTAAATTCAATCTGTCGCTGACGCGGCTAAAGCAAATACTTTTTTCTCGGATTTATTTTTCAAAGAACATCAGTCTTAACCCCGAACTATTGTTTCAAGTTCAAAAAGATTATCCTTCAACACAAAACCGCTCGCGCCCGCCGATAACGCTGCGGTGCGAATATCTTCATCGTCAAACGCCGTAACCATACAGATATTTGCGTTTGGATAGCGGGCGATAATCTCGCGGATTGCCGTGATGCCGTTCATTTCGGGCATTTCCCAATCCATCAAAACCCAATCGGGCTGATGTCGCTGATAAATCTCCAAAGCCTCGATACCGTCGGCGCATTCGTAAATCTCTCTGACCGACGCGGGCAGATAATCGCGCACGACTTGGCGGACTTTTTCGTTATCATCAACAATCAAAACTTTCATCATTGCATCGTCAGATTAAACCGAAAATACAACGACGGGAATACGAAATTCCGCGTATTTTTTATAAGTAGAACTGCGTATTTTTCGATTTCAACGTCTTAACCGGGAGCGCACGCATCCCTGCGTGCTACGTCGCGTTTCGCGGCGTAAAAGCGTTTGCATTGATCAACTTGAATAGTTTGTCGAGGCTTTTTGAACGCTTCGCGTCCAGCACGCAAGGATGCGTGCGCTCCCAGTTAAAGCAGTTCGGATTTGTGGAAAACTGCAAATTTCAAAAGCGAATGGCTTCCTTGCAGATTGAGTTTTTGGCAGATATTTTGGCGGTGTTTTTCGACCGTGCGCGGGCTGATAAAAAGTTGTTCGGCAATTTCCTTGCTCGTCAGATTTTCGGCGATGAGTTTTAAAACTTTGCGTTCGGTTGGCGTTAAATCATTGATTGACGGTTGTTTTTCGGATAATTGAATAGCGCGGCGACTGCGATTGATCAGAAATTTCGTGAGCGCGTGGCTCGCGTAATGTTCGCTCCGGGCAACGGATTTGATGCACTCGACAATATCGCCCAACGCGCTGTCTTTGAGGACAAAACCTTTCGCGCCGAGGTCAATCGCTTCGTTAAATAAGTCTTCGTCGCGGTGCATCGTCAGAAAGATAATTTCGGTTTTTAATCGTTTTGATTTTATCTCACGCGCCGCTTCAAAACCGTTCATTTCAGGCATATCAACATCAAGAATCGTAACCAGCGGCGCAAATTTTTCAATTGCTTCAATCGCTTCTCGTCCGTTATTTGCTTCCGCCACAACTTGCAAACGTCTGTTTTCTTCGATAATTTCCCGCAAACCTTTCCGCACAATCGGATGGTCATCGGCGATGATAATTGTAATTTCGTCTGTCATATTTCACAAATCAAACATTTTTATTCAACTCCGCCTCAAACTCCTCAACCGTCGGAATTTCCGTTTTCAATTCTTCCGGCAAAGTTTCGGTAAAGGTAAATTCGCTCACGCCAATCGGTTTATTGATGTCGCGCAGAGCGTATTCGACTTCGATTTTATCCTTATTTTTGCAGAGCAAAATTCCAATCGTCTGCCCGTCGGCTTCGGTTTTCAGCAAATCGTCAACCGCCGACAAATAAAAATTGAGCTTGCCCGCAAATTCCGGTTCAAACTCGACCGCTTTGAGTTCGATAACTACAAAACAACGCAGACGGATATGATAAAACAGCAAATCTAAAAAATACTCTTTCGCGCCGATATTCAACTTGTATTGTCTGCCGATAAAGGCGAAACCTTTTCCCAATTCGAGCAGAAATTTTGTGATGTGTTCGGTCAAACTTTTTTCGATTTCCAATTCCTGCACGTTTTGCTCAAGGGTGAGAAAATCGAAATTATACGGGTCTTTGAGAATTTGCTGCGCGATTCGCGCTTGCTGTTCGGGCAAAGTTTTTTTGAAATTACTGATGGCTTTGCCTTGCCGCGCAAATAAATTTTGCTCGATGTGCAAAGTCAAAACGGCGCGACTCCAATTATGTTCGATGATTTGCTGAAGATAAAAACAAGCCGCTTCTGCTTCTTTTATTTTATTCAAAATTAAGAGATGATGTCCCCAAGGAATTTGCACGAGTAGTTCGGTAATGTTGGACGTTTTTTCGTCCAATGCGACAGCTTGTTGGACTGAACTTTTCTCATTCTCAAAAAGTCTAACAACTTGCTGGACTTTTTCTTCGGAATGACTTTCGGTTTTCAGTGCGACAGCTTGTCGCACTGAATCGGAAGAGTAGAAAAGGTAAAACCTTCTGATGTCAAACAAATTCCTTTTTGAAAAACCTTTAATGCCGGAAAATTCTGCTTGAATGTCTTTGGCTAATTGGTCAATAAAATCGTTTCTGCCCTCAAACAAGGCTTGATTTTCGGCAATCATCGCGCCGATGTTCCAATTCATCGCAATCAGCGCAGCGTTGACCGACAGTGCGGCTTTTGCCTGACTGCTTTTGATTTGCGTTTTTATCTCGGCGAGAAAATCCGCATAAGTTTCCTTTGTTAAATTCATTTTACAAGTTCCTCTCTATCTCGACTCGAATCTTCGTTCCTTCGCCAATCTTTGAATCAATCAAAAACTCGCCGTTCAATAATTGCGCCCGTTCTTTCAATCCAACTAATCCGAGTCCGCCGGCTTTGACATTCAAAACATCAAAGCCTTTGCCGTTGTCTTCAATCGTGATTAAAACTTTGCTTTCATCGCGTTTTATTTTCACAATCGCGTCCGAGGCGTTTGAATGTTTGATGATGTTATTGAGCGATTCCTGCACGATTCGATAGATGCTGATTTCTTGCGTTTCGTTAAAAATATTGTCAATCGAATCAATCTCGCTTTCAATTTCAATCACGCCCGAAACCTTTTTGAGCATTGCCGTTATCGCTTTCGTTAAACCCAAACGGTCGAGCAGTTGCGGGCGCAGATTGTTGGTTATCTCGCGCACTTCTTCGAGGGCTTGCGTTGCCGATTCGGAGATGTTTTTGAGTTCTTTGGCGACTCGTTCTTTGTCTTCGCCTTTGTTTATTCCGAGCATTGCACGATTTTTTATGACGACCAGATTTTGCCCCAAACCGTCGTGCAATTCCGCCGCAATTCGTTTTCTTTCGGCTTCTTGCGATTCGATAAGTTGCCGTGAAAACTTGGTTTTCGTTTCGGCAATCTCGCGCAGATGCGAAACGCGATTGTGATAAATCAGCCAAACGATAAACGAAACAGCTAAAGCTGCCAAAATGCGAAACCACCAAGTTTGATAAAAAAAGGGATGAACGATTATTTTCACCGCCGCGCCTTCGTTGTTCCAAACGCCGTTGGCATTGGCGGCAATCAGCCGAAACGTGTAACTTCCGGCGGGCAGATACGAATAGTCAACGGAGCGTTTTGTTCCGGCTTCAATCCAATTTTCCTCAAGCCCTTCGAGTTTGTAACGAAACTTTATCTGCTCTGATTTTGTCAGACTTAAACCCGTGTATTCAATCGCAATATTTGATTGTCCGGGCTTTAACTCAATTTGCGAAGCATTTAATTCAACGGTTTTTCGGTCAACCGAAACATTTTCAATCACAACATTCGGCGGCTTCGGATTAACTTTTTCGGCTTCGGGGTCAACAATTGCGACTCCGCCCATTGTCGCAAACCAGAGTTTTCCGTCTTTCGTCTTGATGGCGGCGGGAATTCGTCCGCCGTTGCATTCGGCGTTGAGCATTCCGTCTTTTTCATCGTAAGAAACGCTGTTGAGTTTCGGGATTTTGTTATCGGCAAAATCATTTAATTCCTGCTTGCTGACGCGATGAATGCCGCGATTGCTCGACATCCAAAAATTGCCGCGCTCATCTTCCAAAATCGCAAACACGCCATTATTAAAAAGTCCGTGTTCGACGCGGTAATTGAAAAACTTGCCGTCTTTGTATCGCACAAGCCCGTCGCCGTAAGTTCCGAACCACAAAACGCCGTCCGCGTCTTCGTAAATTGCGCGAACAAATCCTTTCGGGCTGTTTTCATCGGCGTTAAATGTCAGAACCGTCTGCGGTAGCGGGCGGTTTGAGTTGGCAGATGAGATTTCCGACGGTGAACTTAAACCACCCGCTACCGTAGGCGGTTCTGACAGCATCGCTAATCCATCAAAAGTTCCTAACCAAAGATTGTCGTTGCGGTCAAAATGAATCGTGATAATTTTGTCGTTTTGCAAACCGTCTTTGGTCGTGTAATGAGCGATTTCTTGGTCGTCTTTGTATTTGTATAAACCGCCTTCGGTTGCTATCCAAATATTGCCTTCACGGTCGGAATCAAAATCGGTCACACCGTTTGGATTATCGTTTTTACCGATTCGCCTGATGGACGAAGGTGTTTCAAATCGCCCGAATCCGCCTTCGCCTTGGTAGCCGAGCCAAACCCGTGCTTGGTCATCTTCCCATAAACCGCGCATATAAAGTGGAAAGTCTGCCGAATAGTTAAGTCCTAAATCCGTAATTTTGCCGTCGGCGTAACGATTAACGCCTTTGACCGAACCGATAAAAATATCTCCGTTGGTTGTTTCGAGCAACGGATAAATTTCATTGCTGTTCAGCCCGTCTTTGACCGAGAGCGTGGTGATAAGTTTCTGCCGCAGTCGCCGCAATCCCGTGGTTGTCGCCAACCAAAAATTGCCTTCGCGGTCAGTAATGCCAAAATTTCCGCCAACCCATTCGCCCAAGTTATACGAAGTGAATCGGTTATTTTTATATCTCACAAATTGCGCGTTTGATTTCCGCGTCATCCCCGAATCTCCGAAAACGAAGCAAACGCTTCCGTCCGTCTCCTCGAAAATTTGTTGGGGCATCAATCCGTTCAAAGCCGGAATTTCATTTTTCGTGAACGCCGTCACTACTCCGTCCGCGAGGCGGTAAAGTTTTTCCACGAACTTAATCCATAAAGCACCTCGATTATCTTCGTGAACATAAAGACTAATGGATGAATTCAGATATTCCGTCGGCACACTAAACGGATATTTAGTAATTGAAGCGTCTTGCCGCGAAATTTCGTTTCTCTCAAACGTCCATTTCGCGCCGGATTTTCCGTAATAAATCGTTTTGACATTCCTTTCTTTTTGGTCGGCAGTCGGAATCAATTTGCCGTCTTGCAAATAATAAAAGCCGTCAATCGTTTCGATAACGGCATCGCCTTGAGCATCCGAAACAATCGCAATCAAGGTTTCGGTAATTTGATAAGAAGCAAATTTACCGCCGCGATAAACCGTCACCGCGCCATTTTCAGTCATCGCCCAAATTGCCCCGTCTTTGTCGGCAAAAATGCCCGAAAACCGATTGTTGAGAATGCCTTTCGTATTGCCTTTATCAAAAATGGTAAAGCGCACACCGTCAAACCGCGCCAGCCCGTCAAACGTCGCCAGCCATAAATAACCATCCGGCGTTTGCGCCAAGCCCGTAACCGTATTTTGCGGCAAACCGTTCGCTGTCGTCCAAACGTCAAAGCCGTATTCTTCCGCCACAACGCTTGCAATTGACAGAAAAAAAACGAGTGTCAAACGGAAAACCCGCCGAATGTTTTGTTTAGAAAAAAATGGGTGAATGCGCGTATTATGGCATAGAATTTTGGAAGTTGTTACCGTATCGTTTAAGATAATTGAAAAGCCGTTCAGAGTTACGGCTTGAGCCGTGATTGCCTCGGGTCTTCTGCGACATTTATCACGGCTCAAGCCGTAACTCTGAAATCGGAACATCGCCGAATAATTTTATGAAAAAAATTCTTTTGTATTTGCCGCTTCTTTTTATCACGATTTCTGCCTTCGGTCAGCAACCGTCGCCGACACCGATTCTTTACAGCGAAAAGACGCTCGACGATTTGAAACGAATCCAGCAAGCCGCTTTGCAGAGCGATTACGCCTACAAACAAACGGCGTATCTTTCCAACAATATCGGTGCGCGTCTGACCGGATCGAAACAAGCCGAACGCGCCATCGAATACGTCGCCGACGAAATGAAAAAACTCGGTTTGACGGTGCGCCTTCAGAAATTAACCGTGCCGCATTGGGTTCGCGGCGAGGAGAAAGGCGAGCTTGTCGAATGGAACGGAATGGCGGCAGGCACAACGCAGAAAATCGTTTTGACCGCGCTCGGCGGTAGCGTTGCAACCGATGAAAAAGGTTTGTTTGCCGAGGTGATTGTCGTCGAGAGTTTCGATGAATTGAACAAACTCGGGGCGAAAAATGTCGAAGGCAAAATCGTGCTTTTCAACGTCAAATTCGATAAAACTCTGGCTGAATTGAACCAAGCGGGCGCGGCTTACGGACAAGTTGCTCAATATCGCGGCGGTGGTGCATCGGCGGCGGCAAGGCTTGGTGCGTTGGCGGTTTTGGTGCGTTCGGCGGGCGGTTCACAAAACCGTGTCGCACACACGGGCGCGATGCGTTATGCCGATGGTGTCAAACAGATTCCGGCGGCGGCGGTTGCTTATGAAGACGCGGAAACAATTGCGTATCTCGCCAAAATGGGCAAGGTCAGAATGAAACTTCTTTTAACGCCGAAAAAATTGCCCGATACGACGAGTTATAATGTCATCGCCGATTTGAAGGGAAGCGAAAAGCCCGATGAAATCGTTGTCGTCAGCGGACATCTCGATTCGTGGGATTTGGGAACAGGCGCGTTAGATGATGCGGTCGGCGTGGCAATGGCAATGCAGACGGTCTATATTTTGAAACAACTGAAATTACAACCGAAACGGACGATTCGCGTCGTCGCTTTTATGAACGAGGAAAACGGTTTTGTCGGTGCAACCAAATACGCGGAAGAGGAAAACGCCGAAAAGCATTTTGCCGCGATCGAAGGCGATTTGGGCGCGAGTCATCCAATCGGCTTTATTTTCGCGGGAAAACGCGAAGCCTTGCCGTTTTTTGCGCCGCTTTCAAACATTTTGCGAAGCCAAGGCGCGGGACAGATTGACGTTCAGCCGAACGCGAGTTCCGACATCAGCACGTTGACTGCGAAAGGCGTTCCGTCGTTCGGACCGTGGTTCGATACGCGGACTTATTTTAATTATCATCACACCGAAGCCGACACTTTTGATAAAGTCGTGCCGAAAGAATTGGCGGAAAACTGTTCGGTGATGGCAGTTTTGGCTTACGGTTTGGCGAATCTCGAACAGCCTTTGCCGAGATAAAGTTTCAAGTTTCGGGTTTCAGGTTCCAGGTTGCTTTCAGTAGATTCAAATGATAACTTTGAATAAAACAACCTGGAACCTGAAACCCGGAACTTGGAACTAAATATATGAACAGACCACCGCCGTATTTTCCGCAAAATCAACTTTCGCCGCCGGACGAAAACCGTTACAAAAAATTCAAAGTCCTTGTCGGCGCGGCAATTTTCTTTTTAATTTTGCTTTTGATCGGCGCGGGAGTCGGTGTTTTTTATTTGGTTAAGTGGGCGATAGCTTAAAATCAATTCGACATTTCAGACAAAAAAGTCGGCAAAATGGTTTGCCGACTTTTTTGTCTGAAAGAGTTGTTTTTTAGTAACTGATTAGGTCATTGACTGGAGCGCAAGCGACTCGCTTGCCTGAGCGTTGTTTTTCGACGCGAAAAGGCTTTGGTTTTCTCTCGAGTTGAAAGAAATCGAAGTCTTTTTACGCCGCTTTTCAAGCGACGTATGCAAGCGAGCCGCTTGCGCTCCAGTCCTAATCAGTTACGTTTTTTATAAGTTGGACGTTATTTTCTTTTCCAATACGACGACATTTTCGCCAAGAACGATCATCGTGACGGGCTGAAAACCGTTTGGCGCAGCTTGGTCAATTTCTTTGTGGATTTTGACTTCTTTGCGTCCCTGCACCAATTTATACTCATAAGTTTTGTTCGAGTTTGGGACGCGCTCCATGAGCATCACCAATTCGGCGGTAATAAATCCTTGTTTGAAAATGATTGTTCGCGGAAGCAACTGATAACCTTGCTTGGCTAAATCGTTCAGCTCTTTCTCCATCGTTTTCAGACGCGAAGTTGCTAAAACTTTATAGCTGTAAGGCTCGCTTACGGGTTCGGGAACACGCTCGAGCAAAATTGACATATCATATTGTTGTGTCGGCGCACCGTACAAAACCCGAAAACCTTTGACGGCAACTTCGTCGAGTTCCTTTTCCATCGTCTGAATGCGTTTCGTCGAAAGCACCAGGTAACTTTGGTCCGCATCAATTTTTACTTTTTCTTGGGAGAAGGTAAAAACTGAAAATAATAGTAGAAAGGTCAGTGTAATTACAAATTTATTCATTTTTAACGATTAGTAAGACTTGAGTTGAGTTTTTTCGCATTCGCTTTTGCGGCTTCGATGGCGAGCTGTTTGGCTTGCGGCAAAAGTTCGATTGCTTTTAATAATTGGTTATCGTATTCGTTGAAAACCTGAAACGAGGTTTGCGAACCGTAAGCCGCTGTCACGAGTTCCGTCCGCAGAGTCCGTAAAACGAATTCTTTTTCCTTATCAATTTGATTTGCCGGAACTTTGTATTTTTGCACCGCATAATTTTTGAACGCCTGATAAATCGTATCGGTAATTTCAAAATCTTTCGGTTTGATGTCGTAATCGAATTTTATCGGTTTATCAACTTTATAAGGATCATAGCCCGCAATTTTTCCGAACGCCAAATCGAGCGAGAATGCAAAAACCGGATTGACCAATTTTTGTTGAATTCTAATACTTTCCTGACTCAAAGTTTGCGGTTTGACAACTTCGTCGGGCATAATTCCGCCGCCGCCGTACACGATTCTGCCCGAATCGGTTTTGGTTTGTGCGCCCTTCGGGGTTTGATTGCCGTTTTCATCGCGGTAAGTTCCGCCTTTCGTGTAGTAATCGTAGAGATTTCCTGACGAATAATCGCGCTGAATAAGCCGTCCCGAAGGTGTTTCGTATTTGGCAATGGTCAAAAGAAGCATCGAGCCGTATTCGAGCTGAAACGGATTTTGAACCAAACCTTTGCCGAACGAATTTTCGCCGACAATCAGAGCGCGGTCGTGGTCTTGAAGCGCACCGGCGAGAATTTCCGAAGCCGAAGCCGAGTTGCGGTTGACCAAAAGCACGAGCGGAGTTTCGTCGGGTGTCGCGTTGGTCGAAGGATATGTGTCGGCGGTTCCGTCGAGTCTGCCTTTTTGCGTGAAAATCGTCTGTCCTTTGCCGATAAAAGTGTTCGCAACGTAGTAAGCCTGATTGACCAAACCGCCGCCGTTATTGCGTAAATCAATCACGAGCTGCTGCATTCCTTCGCCTTTGAGCTGAGTCATTGCTTGACGGAATTCGGCAAAAGTCGTTTGATTGAAACCGCCCGACATATTGATATAACCGACTCCCGGACGAATCATATAGGCTTCGGAAATTGACGGTTGAGCGACCGCATCACGGATAATTTCGACCGTTTGACGCTTGCCCGTGCCGTATTTTTCGACCGTTAATTTGGCAACCGTGCCGCGCGGTCCGCGCAAGAAAGTGCGAACATCGCTAAACGGTTTGCCGAGCATTGAAACGCCGTTGACTTCGACAATTTTATCGCCGTAGCCGAGTCCGGCACGATTGGCGGGTGCGCCTTCAAAGGTTGCTTTGATAAAGGTTGCGATGACATTGCCGTTGGCATCCGATAAATCGCCGATGGTCGCGCCGATTCCGAAATAGCGCGAACTCTGGTCGGTGCGGAATTGCTCAAATTCCTTTGCGTCAAAATAGTTCGAGTGCGGGTCGAGCGTGTGGAGCATCGAATCAATCGAAGTCTTGAAAAGCTCGTTATAATCCAGATTTTTGCCGTTGACGTGATTGGCTTCGATCAAAGTCAAGACTTCGGCAACATCCGACTCAATCGTTTCGGAGGTCACGACTTTCGATGTTTTTGGCGCGGTTTTGTTTTCGGTTGTGGTGTTCGGTTTTGTTTTTGAAACCGCCGAATCGGTTTGAGCCTGAATATTTGAAAAAGCTAAGATTACAGAAAGTAGTAAGCCGAACAGAGTCGAATGTTTTTTCACTATAAAAATCTCCTGAAAATTTACTGCCGAATAGAATTTTTCACAAAAAATGATAACATCTGTTTGAGGAAAAAGCGATAAAATAAGTTGCACGAGAAGCTAACAAAGCCCGAAAGTTTTTTAGAAATACGAATTTATTAACTCGAATGAAAATCAGAATCGCACCTAACATATTTTTTACGTTATTTTTCGTTTTAGGTTTCTGCACGTCAATTTCTTCCCAAACAAATACGAACGCGCCGATAAGTTGGGTGAGTTATAAAGTAGGAATTTTAAGAGTCTCTTTTTTGTTGCCGAAATTGCCAATTGTCGTAAATGAGAGTAATTATTGCCGTGGAGAACAATCTTTCGCCTACGGAAGTTACGCCGACGGCGTGGGCTATGTAGTTAGAATTACGAGAAAAATTGAAGTTCCCAAGTATTGCGCGGAAAAAAAGGAGTTTGATAAAACAAACTTTGAAAATAGAGTGCAGGCTTTGAAAAATATGCCTTTAGCTTTAAAGGAGCGCGAAACTTCGGGATCGAAACTGAATGAAATCACTCTTGAAGGAAATAAGCAAATTTATAAACTCATCAATAACTCTAAAAAAGACGGGTGGATTGAATTTTTAGTCGTCGATGCTGATGAAAGTAAAACGGAAGTTAAGAATTTTCTTAATTCTTTGCAAACCGATAAAAAAATCAGCGGAATTGAAATAGGTGAAGGTTCCGAACGAACTCTGGGCGACCAAACTAAACCAACATCCGAGGTTGGAAATTCAACTGTAACTCAGAAACCCAAAACATCATCTAATGGTTCAATAAGTGAAGGAGTAAGAATTGTTCTAAAACCCCGCGCAAATTACACAGCCCAAGCGCGAGAAGGACAAACACAAGGAAAGGTTCTTTTGCGAGTTGTATTTTCGGCAAATGGTGGAATTGGAGCAATCTCGGTCGTCAACGGACTAGAAAACGGGTTGACCGAACAGGCGATTGCAGCGGCGAAGCGGATTATTTTTATTCCTGCAAGCAGAAACGGTATTCACTATTCGGTTGTAAAACCTGTCGAATATACTTTTACAATTTATTAAAAAATGTCTCATTTACTCGAAGTTACAAACTTACAAACCCATTTTCCGACCAAAGCCGGACTGGTCAAAGCCGTCAACGATGTCAGTTTCTATGTTGGCGAAGGCGAACTACTCGGGCTTGTCGGCGAATCGGGCTGCGGAAAATCAATTACCGCGCTGTCGGTGATGCGGCTGATTGCGCTGCCGGGAAAAATTGTTGGCGGTTCGATAAAATTTAAGGGCGAAGAACTGACAACCGCGACGAATGAACGAATGCGCGAGATTCGCGGCGACGATATTTCGATGATTTTTCAAGACCCGATGACTTCGCTTAATCCGGTTTACACGGTCGGCGAACAGATTGCCGAAGCCTTGCGTCTGCATCGAAAATTGAACAAAAAAGATGCTTGGGACGCGGCAATCGAAGCGATGAAGGAAGTGGCGATTCCCGACCCGTCGCGCCGCGTGAAGGATTATCCGCATCAGCTTTCGGGCGGAATGCGCCAGCGAATAATAATTGCGATGGCGCTCGCGTGCAATCCCGAAGTATTGATTGCCGACGAACCGACAACTGCGCTCGACGTGACGATTCAGGCGCAGATTCTCGAATTATTAAATGAATTGCGAACGACGCGAAAGCTCGCTGTTTTACTCATCACGCACGATTTGGGCGTAGTTGCCGAAGTCGCTGACCGCGTTTGCGTGATGTACACGGGAAAAATCGTCGAAGAATCGAGCGTCGGAGAGATTTTTGAAAAGCCGAAGCATCCATATACGCAAGGTTTATTAAAAAGCGTTCCGAAACTTTCCGCGCATCACATCGAAAAAGTTTCGCGTCTGCAAACAATCGAGGGAACTGTTCCGAGTCCGACAAATTTGCCCGACGGCTGTCATTTTGCGCCGCGTTGCGAACATCGGATGGATATTTGCACACGCGGCACGATTCCGCTTTTTGAATTGCCGAACGAGGTGAAAGTTCGGTGCGTTTTGTATGATGAAAAACGAAAATTTGAAATTGGACGGCAAAAAGTGCTTTCTGCGGTATCCGAAAATTGAAGATTTGGCGGAATATCTGCAAATGAGCAGGGAAAGCGAAAAATTTCATCGCGGATTGATCAAAATGTCGAGAAACCGCGATGAATTTGAAGCCTTTTTAGAGCGCAATAAAAATCCGGCGAACGAATGTTTTTTGATTATCCGCCAAAAGGATGACGCGATTGCCGGAATGATCAATCTTTCGCAGATTTTCTACGGACTTTTTTGCAATGCTTATCTCGGTTACGGTTTAGGCGTAAAATTTACAGGCGAAGGTTTAATGACCGAAGCGATTGAACTGGTTTTGCGGTTTGCTTTTAAAGATTTGAAATTGCATCGCATCGAAGCCAATGTCCAGCCCGAAAATTTACCGACAATCGCCGTTTTAAAGCGTTGCGGTTTTACAAAAGAAGGCTTTTCGCGCAAATATCTGAAAGTCGGCGGACGTTGGCGCGACCACGAGCGTTTTGCGATTGTTAAGGAAGATTGGAGAAACAGAAAATGAGTCAGTCATTAAAAAAGAAAAGGTTGATGACCGTTGAAGAATATCTGCGTTTTGAAGAACGCTCCAAATATAAACACGAGTATATGGACGGAGAAATTTTTCGACTTCACGACAATATTAATACGCCGCAATTGGCGGGAAATCGCGTCAGCCACGTTTTTATTGTCAGTAACATTTGTTTTTATTTGAGATTGGCACTTCGTGAGAAAAAGAAAAACTGTCAGGTTGGAACAACCGAAATGCGCGTTTTATTGAGAGAAAATCATTATGCGTATCCTGATGTATTTGCAGTTTGTGGAGATGTTTCATTAGTGCCTGATATTTTTGATACGCTGGAAAATCCTGCCGTCATTTTTGAAGTATTATCAAAATCAACTGAAGCCCGTGATCGTGGTGATAAGGCTTTGGACTATCGTAAATTAGAAACCTTGACCGAGTATTTATTAGTTTCGCAAAACAAGATGCGAATTGAGCAACAAACACGGCAAACGGACGGAACTTGGAAAATACTCGTTTTTGAAAACCCGCAAGATAAAATATATTTGTCCTCGCTGGATTGTGAAATTACGGTTGAAGACATCTACGAAAATATTAATTTTCCGTTGAAGCCGAATCTGAAACTTGTAACATCGAACAAGAAAAATGGAAAATAGCGCAACAAAACCTCAAAAAACTGAACTCGTTAAAGTTCGCAATTTGGTCAAACATTTCGCGGTCGAGGATTCGGACGATGTGGTGCGGGCGGTTGATGACGTTTCGTTCGATATTCTGGCGGGTGAAACGCTCGGACTGGTCGGCGAATCGGGCTGCGGAAAATCAACCGTCGGGCGTTGTCTTTTGCGGCTTCACGAACCGACGAGCGGGGAAGTTTTGTTTGAAGGACAAAACATTATCGGTCTGCCGAACACGGAAATGCAAAAATTGCGGCGCGAAATGCAGATCATTTTTCAAGACCCGTATGCTTCGCTCAATCCGCGGCTTTCGATACTTTCGACCGTTTCCGAACCACTCAAAATTCACGGCATCGGAAATAAAAAAGAGCATAAAGAGCGCGTCGCCGATTTGTTGACAAAAGTCGGGCTTGACCCGAATTATATGTTTCGCTACCCGCACGAATTTTCGGGCGGTCAGCGACAGCGCATCGGCATTGCGCGCGCGCTGGCTTTGAATCCAAAGCTGATTATCTGCGACGAGCCCGTTTCCGCGCTCGACGTTTCCGTGCAGGCGCAGGTCGTTAATCTTTTACAGGATTTACAGGCTGAATTCGGTTTGACCTATCTTTTTATCTCGCACGGTTTGGCGGTGGTCGAGCATATTTCGCAACGCGTCGCGGTGATGTATTTAGGCAAAATCGTCGAGATTGCCGAAGCCAAAGAGTTATACGAATCGCCGCTTCATCCATACACAAAAGCCTTGCTTTCGGCGATTCCGATTCCCGACCCGAAGCAGAAACGCGAACGCATCATTTTGCAGGGCGATGTGCCGACACCGATTAATCCGCCGTCGGGCTGCCGATTCCGCACGCGCTGTCCGATTGCCATCGAGCAATGCGCCGAAATCGTGCCGGAACTGCGCGAAATTACAAAAGGTCACACGGCGGCTTGCATCCGCGTCGAGGGTTACGAAACCGCGCCGAAAGCCGAATAAACTTGAAACAATTATTTTTTCGAGTCGTAACTATTGCAGTCTTATTTATTTCAACAAAATAGAGGAAAATATGAATCGTTTAGCTGGAATTGGAGTTGCAGTTGTCGGTTTGCTGCTCGTAATTTTGAGCGTTTTGAAGGTTACGGCAGGTTTGACTTGGACTGGCGCGTGTTTGGTGTTGCTCGGTCTTTTAATGATTGGATTGAGTTTTATTCCGAAACCGGATTCAACCGATGCGCCGCGAATGTCAACATTGGAAACGCTGGCAGGGATTTTTTACGCGCCTTCGGAAGTTTTTCAGAACTTGCGCCGACATCCGCGTTGGCTCGTGGCGGTTTTAGTTATGTCGGTGTTTTCCGCCATTTATCTTAATGCTTTTATGTATCGCCTGACACCTGATCGGGTGGCGAATTTTGCAATTGATAAGACCTTGGAAATGTCTATGATTGCTAATAGCGAGGAAGCCAAAAAAGATGTCGAAGCCGGACGCGCACAGGCTCTTGTGGATAATAAAAATCCGGTCTTACGCGCCGGACAAGCTGTTACGGGCTTTGTCGGACAAGTATTTTTATTTGCGTTTCTTGGCGCGGTTTTCTTTGTTTTCGCGTTGGCAATGGGCGGACAACTGAATTATTGGCAAGCATTTTCTGCCGCCGTTTATGCCGGATTTCCGATTGCCGTAATCCGTTTTGTCTTAAATTCGATACTTTTGTTTATCAAAGACCCGAGTGAAATTCATCCGATTATGGGACAAAGCTCGTTAATCCAAGACAGCTTGAATTTTCTCGTCGTTCCGGCTGAAACCCCGGTTCTTTTCGTTTTGCTCAGTTCATTCAGTTTGTTGACAATCTATTGGATTTGGTTAAACGCGACCGGATTGAAAAATGCGGGTGAAAAAGTTTCTTCATCAACCGCTTGGACGGCAACATTGGCGATTTTTTTGTTGATGGTTGTTGTTGGTGTCGTTTTGGCTCTGATATTTCCTGGTTTTATCAGCTAAAGAATTTGGCTTTAGAAAAAAGAGTTTGATTTGTTACAAATCAAACTCTTTTTTTTATTCGTATCTCAAAGACTCGATCGGGTCTAAACGCGCCGCTTTCCATGCGGGGAAAAGTCCGAAAATGATGCCGATTCCGACGCTTGCGCCGAAACCGACAATCGGAGCCCAAAGCGGAACATAAGACGGCATAATCATTTTGACGAGCAGCGTCAGAAGCCAGCCGATAAGTAATCCGATGATTCCGCCAAAGCCTGTGAGTGTCGCGGCTTCGATCAAAAATTGGAGAAGAATATCGCTCTGTTTTGCGCCGATGGCTTTGCGAATCCCGATTTCGCGGGTGCGCTCGGTGACGGAAACGAGCATAATATTCATCACGCCGAGTCCGCCGATCATCAAACCGATTGATGAAATGACGATCATTGCGATAAATACGCCACTCGTAATGGCTCCGAATTGTTCAATTAAACTGGCGGCGGTTTCCATCGCAAAATTATTTTTCTCGCCGTATTTGACGTTGCGGCGAATACGCAAAATGTCCTGCACGTCGTCTTTTGCTTTTTCGAGCATTCCTTCGTTGGCAACCGCCAAAATAAATAAATCGTCGGCGTTCGGTTTTAACTTTAAAGCCGCGCCCATCGGCATATAAATCGCGTTTGACTGGTCATTGTTGCCGCCGCCGCCGCCGAAAAGCTGTTCCTTCTTTTGTAGAACACCGATAACTCTGAACTCCGTGCCGCCGACTTCGAGGGTTTGTCCGATCGGGCTGTCGAACGGAAAATAGCTGTCTCTGACGGTGTCGCCAATCAAACAGACATTAGCTTTTTCGTCGCTTTCAGATTGCGAAAACCAGCGACCTTCGAGCAAAACTTCGCTCGTTGTTTTTTCAATCTCCGGCAGAGTTCCGTTCATTTGAACAGAGGTTGAAGTTTTACCGTTTTTGCCTGTTACGTTAATTTTCTGCCCGAAAAAATTGTTGGAAATATCGAGAAACGGGACGGCAACTTCGATAGACGGCAGATTTCCGATTGCTTCGGCATCGTCCATTGTCAGCGGCTTACGCATACGCTCTTCGCGCGTCGGTGCGGTCGTCCGAATTCCGATGTCCGTTTTGTAAAGAAAAATTGAACGTGTGCCGAAAGATTCGACCTGTTTTTCGACGGCGACGTTGATGCCGCTGATGACCGACGAAATCAACATCACCGTAATAACGCCGATGACGACACCTATAATCGTCAAAAACGAGCGCAGTTTATTACTGCGTAAGGTGGCAATCGCCATCTTAAAGTTTTCGAAAAACGAACTGGTTAAAAACTTCATAAATTCTTCAGATTCAAGATTTAAGATTCAAGATTCAAGATTGAAAAGCAGTCAAATTTTGAATTTTGAATTTTGAATTTTGAATTTTTATTCGTGCCGCAAGGCTTCAATCGGGTCGAGCTGTGCGGCTTTCCACGCCGGAAAAAGTCCGGCGAGAACGCCGATTCCGCCGGAAACGCCGATTGCCAAAAAAATCGCCCAAATCGGAATACTTGTCGGTATCCCAACCGTCACAGTAACTATATAAGCCAGTATTTCGGCGGCAATCAGACCGATGAATCCGCCGAACAGTGCGAGCGTTGCCGCTTCATAAAGAAATTGTTTGAGAATGTCGCTCTGCCGCGCGCCTAAAGATTTACGGATGCCGATTTCCTTGGTGCGTTCGGTTACCGCGACGAGCATAATATTCATAATGACGATTGCACCGACGACCAGAGCAATCGTCGGAACTATCAAAATAACCGTCGCGACCGGTCCGGTGATGCCTTTGATCAAATTTGAAATCGCGTCGGGCGTTAAAATTCCGAAATTGTCTTTTTCACCGAATTCCAACTTGCGTTTGATTCGCATTAAGTTGCGGGCTTCTTCGACCGCATCGTTAAAGAGTTTGTCCGATTTGGCGGAGGCTACAAAATAAATACCGCGGCTTCCGCGCAAACCGCCGAAATTTGCGCCGTAGGTTTTGATCGGAAACTGCACGAAATTATCCTGCGGACGACCGAAAACCGTTCCTTTAGCAGTCTGAATTCCGATGATTTTGTAGGGAATTCCCGAAATCGTAATTTCACCGCCGAGCGCATCGCCCTGCGGGAAAAATTTATTGGCGATGTCCTTTCCGACATAGCAAACCCGCATTTTATTGTTATTTTCGGTGTTCGTAAAATAACGACCTTGGGCAATATCGAGTTTCTCGATTTCGGCAATTACCGGATCGGCACCGTCAATTTGCACATCGCGCAAAGATTCGCCGTTGCGTTTTACTTCGCGTGAATTCGGCAGAGCTTTTGCACCGATTTTGTCAATTAACTGGGCGCGTTCCCGAATGAAATCCAATTCTTCAAACGTCAATTCCTTATTGCGTCTTTGCGCGGCGGCAATCGTATCGGTGTCTTTGAAATCATCAAAACTGAACCGCCGAACCGTGAACGCATTTGAACCGATGCCGGCAAGTTTTTCGTCAACATACGCGCTGAAACCTTGCAAAACCGACAGCACGAGCATAAATGCCGCAACCGCGAAAATCATTCCGAGAAGTGTCAGGAATGAGCGCAGTTTATGCGACCAAATCGAATCGAAAGCAAGTTTGAAGGTTTCGGAAAAGTTCATCTTAGTTAATTTTATGAAAACAAATTACTAATACGCAATCAGATGAATAAGGTTTTGAAAGCGTCGGTTTGGCAAATTGGAATGTTTGGGATTAAAATTGCCGAAAACAGAAACTTCGACAAACTTCTGAAACAAAACTGATTTTCAATCCGTTGATGAAGTTCATTTTTAATCTTTTGCCCGAAAAAATAAAAAAATGTTAGTTATCAGGGAAGCTCAGATAGATGATTTACAGGAATGCGCCGACGAAAAATTTGTTCAACGGATAATGAAACATTTGCGCGAAGAACAAGATGCCGAAACCTATGAGTTAGATGACCCGGAACTCCGAAGACGCGTCAAAATCGGGATTAAAAAAGCGCGCAGTTATGCTCTGACGGCTGAACGACCGATCGTTTTTTTTGTCCAACTGATGTTTGCCATTGCCCCGAATTTTGACGAGCAGGCAAAAATTAATTCGATCTTGAAGGAAGACCACGAAGAACCAAACCAAAAAATGTCCTATTTATTGAAGAATTCCGCTGATGAAGATTGGGACTATGCGGCGGCGGATTATGACGATGCGGTTTGGGAAAAAGCCTGAAAAGATCGTTTTTGAATGAGATGATACAGGAAAAGAAAAAAAAAGTAGTCAAAAAAATCAATAGCGATCTGAAAAGAAGCGGCAGTTTTTCGGATGAAGAAGCCTCGCCCGTCAAAGAGACATGTGATAAAAGAAGTAAACGAAAAACGACCGAGGCAAAAACCAAAGAATCCAAATCGCGCAAATTCGGCGGTGCAAAACCGAAGGACAGGTCACGCCGTGAAAGCGCGGAATACACGAATACGGATTGGTGGGAAAAATACGGCGAATTGGCTGAAAAAAGAAAACTCCTCAATCTGGCAATTGATCGGGGAGAAATTTGGAACGGAGAAAGAGACAGCATCCATTGGAGGACGGGATTTGCAGAACAATGGTGGAAAGATGAAGCCGATGGCGACGGCGAATGGATTTGCAGTCATCAGTTCGCGGATTGCTGCATCGCGGATGATTTTGTTGACGACTATCACGGAGTTTTGGAGATCGGGCATAAAGAAGGTTTCTATACGGTAATGGCTGGACTCGATCCCTATATTGTTTGCGACGGCACAATGCACTGGGAAGTTTATTTGGTCAACGAGGTTACTGATCAAAATGAAGATACCGAAAATTTACAACCGCAATGTAAGAAATGTAACCGCCATCCGTCGCAAAAAAGTAAGGATGATCAAGGGAAAGGAAAATTTACGCCGACCGAACACAAACCTTGTCCGGCAAGTTACAAAACCGGCGAATGTGATGCCGATAAAAAAATAAGTTCATCAGGCGGGTTGATTGATGTTTAATGTGCGATGTTTTTTGACAGTTTCCAAAGGCTTGCCAGATGGCTGAAAAGAACAATCGGGACAACGACCGTCGGAAGCCAGATATATGGAAAATAGGTGACGGCGCGGTTTTGGAGTTCGGGCGGCAGATTCGGACTAATTGCGGGAAACGCGAGAATCGCCGTGATAACGATATTGAAAAGCAAGAGAAGCGCGAAAATGTTCCAGACGACCAACAGCGGACGATTGACGCGACCGCCGCGAAAGGCGAGAAAATAAATGATCGGCGCGGTGATGCCCGACAGAATATCGAAATTTCTGCCTTCAAAGGTCATTGATTGCGGAACAGTCTGATTTTGGAAAAGCCACAGCAAAACCATTTCAACGGGAAATCTGATAACGCTCAGAAGCGTCAGAGTTTTGAGCGGCAGTTTTTCGATGAAATTTTGGCGGAAGAAAATGAAATACGCGATTATCAATAAAAGCGTGGGTAAAACGCCGAAAAGAATAACTCGCGGCGGAAAAGTTTGCGTATTTTGATGAAAGCCGCTGAGCGCGAGAACCGCTTGAAACAAAATCCAAAAAGCGAGCAGAAAGATTAAAATTTTAGCCGGAATAGTTTCAAAAATAGTTCGTTTGACGGCGTGAAGCAAAAAACCGACGGTCAGAAAAGTGGTCAGAATAAAAGTTATTGAAACATAGCTTGGTATATTTTCAATCATTTATATTTGCTTCTTTCGCCCCGCATTTTAACGACATCGGCATAGTCAAATTCGCTTTGTAAATCGTTGATTAGGTAAACGGCAAATTCACCTAAGACGGATTTGATATTTTCAAAGACTTTTTCGCGGTTGACCAAATTATCTTGCTGTAAAAGCCAGATTAAATCGAGTTGGTCTTTCGGTCTGCCTGCCAGATGTTTCAGGATAACTAACCAATCGGGCGAAATGATTCGGATGCCGGTTTCAATTTTGAGGGCTTTACCCAATGCCGGAAAATAAAATTTTGCAAATTCGTCATTTCTGACAATCCAATCAACCGTTATGAGTTTTTCACCGATTTTGACTTGATAACTTTCGCCGCCGAATGAAAGATTTTCCGTGCTTTCGAGATTTAAAACATCGTTGGAAATTATATCCACATCAGACGTGGCGCGGTCAAACCCGTAAATGTGCATTGCAATTCCGCCTGCAAAAGCCCAATCAATTGCTGCTTTTTCAGCTAATTCAGCGAGCTTTAATCCGGCTTTTATTCCCACATCGGTTGAAACGGTTTCCTTCGCACTATTGCTTTTAATAATTTTTTCTAAATCGCCGCCGGTCATTTAGTTTTTTCGTCTTTTTCGATCACGCCGTCGCGGATTGTAATTACGCGATGAGCGCGTTCGGCAATGTCGGGTTCGTGCGTGACGACGATAATCGTGTTTCCTTCATCATGCAGTTTTTCAAACAAAGCCATAATTTCCATACTGGTTTTGGTGTCGAGTGCGCCGGTCGGTTCGTCGGCGAGTAGAATCGAAGGATGATTGACGAGTGCGCGGGCGATGGCGACGCGTTGGCGTTGTCCGCCCGAAAGCTCGTTCGGTTTGTGCATCACACGGTCGCCGAGTTCGACCGAAGCAAGCGCGGCTTGGGCTTTATCGTGGCGTTCACCCGAACGCATTCCGGCGTAAATCAGCGGAAGTTCGACATTGTGCAAAGCCGTTGCACGTGCCAGCAGATTAAAAGTTTGGAAAACGAAGCCGATTTCTTGGTTGCGGATTTTGGCAAGCTCGTCGTCGGTCATATCGGCAACCTGATGACCGTTAATCCAATATTCGCCTTGCGACGGCGAGTCGAGACAGCCGATCAAGTTCATCAAAGTTGATTTGCCCGAACCCGAAGGTCCGATGATCGCAAGATATTCGCCCTTTTTGACATCAAACGAAACACCGCGCAGCGCGTGCAATTCTTCAACGCCCATCTGATACGTTTTCCAGATGTTTCGCATCGAAATTAAAGATTCGCCGGCAACCGGCTCAAAAGTGTCGGCGTTGGGCGCTTTACCGTTTTCATTTTCCATGAATTTATACATTTCACTAAGTTTCAGGTTTCAGGTTTCAAGTTTCAGGTCGGTTTAACTTGGAACCTGAAACTTGAAACCTGAAACTCGTCTATGATTTATTAGCGTTTTCGCCGTCCTTTTTCTCCTGTTTCTTGACGATTGCGCCTTCCTTTAAAGTATTTAGAATACGGCTCGGACCCGTAATTACTTCTTGTCCTTCGGATAAACCGCTCGTGATTTCGATGTCGGATTCGCCCGTGATTCCGGTTTGAACTTCGACGAATTTGACCTTGTTGCCTTCGAGAACGTAAACGCCTTTGATGGTTTTCGGTTTTTCCGTTGGCATCTGCAAATCGCCTTGAATGGTCGGCGAAGGAGATGCGTCGGGTTTTTTCTCGATAACCGATTGAAGCGGCACGGCGATCAGATTTTCGGCGGTTTTTGTCGTGATGACGGCAGTCGCGCTCATTCCCGGACGCAAACCTTCGCGTAAATCGGTCGGAATGTCGGTCAGTTCGATGACGACCTTGAATTCTTTGGCTTCCTGTGTGTTGATGTTGGTCGAAAGTCCGCCTGCGGTTTGCGATTTACCGATCGCCAGCGGATTTTTCAGTTTAACTTTGCCGACAATTTCCTTTTCGCCGAAAGCGTCAACTTTGACTTTGACAGGTTGTCCTTCGACGACCTTGTCAATTTCGGTTTCGTCAACTTTGACCTCGACGTTGATCGCCGACATATCGGCAATCGTCAAAAGCGGTGTCGAAGAAAGATTGGCAACCGCGAACGTCCCGACTTTCGACGGAATATCGGCAATCACGCCGTCAATCGGTGCGCTTTGCAATGTTTTATCGCGCTGTGTGCGTTGTCCGCGCAGAAGTGCGGCTTGCTGATTAGAACGATTCTGGCTCGAATCCGCGCTCAAATTGGCGGTGTCCACGCCGCGTTTGGCATCTTTGACCGCGACCTGTTGCTGATTGGCGCGGGCGCGTGATTCTTTAACACGAGCTTCGGCTTCGTTGACCGAAAGTTGCGCCGATTTCAAGCGCGATTGAGCATTTCTGAGAGAAACCTGTGCGTTTGAAACGCGGTCTTTAGCCTGGTCATATTCCAATTTTGAAATAACGCCGCTTTCGAGCAATTCTTCCGAGCGTTTGAGTTCACGGTTCGCCGCATTCAATTCGACTTGGGCTTTATCAACATCAGTTTGCGAAGCAACGACGTTTTGTCTTGCCGTATTGACTTGCTGAATTGCCGTATCAACCGATGCCTGCGATGCAATCAAGCCTTGTTGGGCTTGCGAATACTGGTTTTGTGCTTGCGTAACCTGCGAACGCGAAACCTGTGCGTCCGATTGCGAGGCTTGCAACGAAGCAAGCTGTGCGTCGGTGTTTGAATCAAATTGTGTCGGGTCGAGCTTGACGAGTGCCGTTCCTTTTGTCACGCGGTCGCCTTCCTTGACATAGATTTCTTCAATTCTGCCCTGCACTTCGCTCGTCAGATTGATAAACTGAATCGGACGAATTTCGCCCGAAGCCGTCACGTTCGAGCGCAGTTCCTTGCGCTTTTCAATCTTGACAACCGTTACTTCGGGCGTATCTTTCCGGGTCGCAAAAATGCTTGCAATAATGATGATTAATAATAAAACTCCAACGGACGCGCCGATGATTATTTTTCCTTTACGGCTGACTGCCATAGTTTCTCTTTTCCCCTTTCAACGAAGTTTTAATTTTAGGTGTTTGAATTTTGACTCAAATAAATGCTTGTCTTCCGGTCAAAGCGTAACTACGACTGAATTATCCGATTAGTTTCAAAAAATTATCGTTCAGAGTTGCGGCTTTAGTCGTGAAAGTGCTTTCACAATCAGACAACTTTCGGATTTTCTTAAAACTCGCTTTACTGATGCGGTTTCTGACGGCTAAACCGCAACTCCGAACATAAAAAATCACTTTCGGCTTTCGGATAATTGATTTACGATTTACGAACTCGCATTTTAAGGTTAAAATGAGTTTGCCAATTAGATAATTTAATAATTTATAAAAATTTAATCGCAAGGTAAAGGAAAAATAGAGAAAATGATGAAATGCCAAACTTGCGGAACGGAAAATTTGAACGGTTCGCAATTCTGCGATGAATGCGGATCAAACTTGCAGTCTTCAGGCAATAATAACAACGAAATCAAAGTGCAAAGTTATCAGCCGCCTCTTTCCGAACCGTCATTCAACGTGGCAAGCGTAACATCAATCGGCATCGAGCCGATTATCGAACAGGTTGAACCGACTCCGGTCGAAGAAACGGACGGCAAGAAAATTGAAGGCGTGCATTCGACGTTGACGATTGAACGCGGTATGTCGGTCGGGAAACAATTTACTTTGTCAGCCGAAGAATCATACATCGGTCGCTGGGACGCGGACAACGGAATTTTTCCCGACGTTGATTTGGACGCGCACGACCCCGAAGCCAAAGTTTCGCGCCGCCACGCCCGCGTTATTTCTCAAAACGGGAAATTTTCGGTTGAAGATTTAGGCTCGACCAACGGAACTTATATCAATCGCGGACGGCGTTTGATTCCGGGCAGCCCGAATCTTTTGAACGACGGCGACGAAATTATTGTCGGAAAAACTTTTTTGCGGTTTAAAGTAATCAATTAAGAAAGAAGTTAAATAAATTCAACTTTAGAAACTAATTTAAAAAAATGTCTTATTGCCCTGAATGTGGCGAACAAATCGCCAAAGATGATATATTTTGTCCGTTTTGCGGAATTTCTATCAAGCCGATTGCTCCGGTTGAAGACAGTTCTATGTCGGCAACTATCGTTGATATGCCGCCGCCCGTTATCAACAAAGAGGCTTTGGCTGCCCTGACTGCAAAAAGCAATCAGGAAGCACCGCCAACCGAAACTCGAAACGAGCCTGTCGGGCAGGCAAAGGAATCTTCCCAAACTATCGAAAAACCACAAGATTCACCTGGTTTTTCAGCCGGAAATACTTCGGAAAATTGGACGATGAAAACCGAATCGGTCGAAATTCCCGCCGAACAGTTGGAAGATGTGCGAAGTATTCCACTGCCGAGTCCTTTTGGTGACGATGAACCCGCAACACCAACCGAAACCGCGCCCGATGCGGTTAAAACTCCGCCACCTTCTGAAAATAAAGTCGCAAATGTTTGGGATTCAACGGAAAAATCGGTAGAAGCTATTCCCGATATTCCGACTCCTTTGGTTTTTGAAAGTCAGGAATTGGAAGTAAAAGCGGAAGAACCAACGCCCGAACCCGAACTGCCGATTTTTGAACCCGAAGTTCCTGCCGAAATTATTGAGGACGAGCAAACGGCGGCGGTCGAGGACAAAATTGAAGAACCGCTGACTTCTGAACAACCCGTGACGTTTTTAGGAAGTTCTGAAGAAATTACAAAAGACTGGGTCGAAACCGGGTCGGTTGAAGAAAAAATAGCTGAACCGATTAGTCAGCCGTTCGCGGAGATTTCCGCCGAACCCGAACAAACGGAAACAATCGAAACCGAACCGTCAGCCAAAGTCAGCGAAGCCGAAATTACCGAACCGGCGATTGCGATGCCCGCTTTGCCGTTGATTTTGGAAAATCAGGACGAGCCGGCAAAATTTGACTCCGTACAGATTTTTCAAAAAGACGAAGTTGCGGAAGAAAAGATTGAAACGGCATCGGTCGAACCCGAAATTCCGCAATCCGCGATTGAAGAAACGCCTGTCGAGGAATCGAAAGACGCTCGTCCGTTCACGACTCCGAATATCGGAAACAGCGACACCGACGGTCGCAAAGCTGCGAAACTGAAACCGCTCGACGAAGGAACGATTTTAAATAATCGTTACGAAATCGTCCGCAAAATCGGCGGCGGCGGAATGGGCGCGGTTTATCTTGCCAATGACCGCAATCTTGGCGGTGTTCTGCGCGCCGTCAAGGAAATGGTGCAAAGCTACATCGAATCCGAACAGCAAGACAAGGCAGTCAGCGATTTCAAGCGCGAATCGTTGCTTTTGACATCGCTCGAACATTCGGCGATTCCGACGATTTTCGATTATTTCTTTGACGAAAAAGAAGGCAGATTTTATCTCGTGATGAAATATATTTCGGGCGGTGATTTAGCCGGACGGCTGCGTGCCGCGCCCGAAGGTCGGATTGACGAGAAAAGCGTGACCGAATGGTCAATCCAAATCGCCGACGTTTTGGATTATCTGCATAATCACGAACCTTCCATCGTGTACCGCGATCTAAAACCCGCGAACGTGATGATTGACGGCAATTCGGGGCGCGTGATGCTGATTGATTTCGGCATCGCCCGTTGGGTCAACAAGGAAGAAAAAGGTGTCACGGCAGTCGGCACGATGGGCTATGCGCCGCCTGAACTTTTCAGCGGCAACGTCGAACCGCGCTCGGATATTTACAGCTTGGGCTCGACGATGTTTCATCTTTTGACGGGCGCAGACCCGCAAAGCAATCCGCTTTTGATTTTCGATTTTCAAAAAAATCCGCGTCCGCGTCAGATAAATTCGCAATTATCCGACCAAATCGAACAGATTCTGATTCGGTCGGTCGAATATAACGCGGAAGCGCGTTTTGCGTCAGCCGGCGAAATGCGGGATGAGTTGAAAGAACATTTGAGTAATCTGCAAATCGGCAAGGTTACTTACGGCGTGAAAGTCGCGCCGTCGAATCGGGCTTTTTCCGAACAAGCGGTTTTCTGCGGTTTCTGCGGCAAACAAATCGTTGCCACCGATGTTTTTTGTGCGTTTTGCGGCGCCCAGCAGCCGATTGCCCAGCAAGGCGTTTCAAATCCGTCGCTGGCAGTTCAGCCGATGACGGCGAAGCTCGTTATTCAAGCCACAGGCGAACTCGAACCGTCGAGTTACAGGCTCGAAAAGACCGAAAATCTTTTGGGCAGACGCGACCCGATGTCGAATATTTTCCCCGAAGTTGATTTATCGAAATACGACCCGCAAACCAAAATTTCGCGCCGTCACGCAAGAATTTGGCGCGAAGGAAATAGTTTTCTGGTCGAAGATTTGGGTTCGTCAAACGGCACGACTCTGCTGCCGTCGGCAAACGATTCGGTCAGGCTTTTGCCGCATCAGCCGCATACTTTGACGAACGGCGATAAAATTAGATTGGGCGATACGACTTTACATTTCACGATCGGGTAAAGTAAGGCTGAAAGAAGTTAAAATATGAGTGCGAACGCGGAAAAAAATATCGCTGTAACAAGAATTAAGCCCGAAAAAATCGTCGTAGATTTTGATGCGGCACGGCTCAAAGCTCCGTTTCTGCTTCGTTGCGGCGCGTTTTTGATTGATTACATTTTGCTGGTTTGTATTCCGGTCATCGCACTTCTTCTCGGCAGATTTTACGGCGTTGACGGTGTCAAACTTCTCAACAGCGAACTGAGCAGTACGGGCTGGCTGATAATGCTTCTGCTCGGACTCACGAATTTCGTGATTTTCCCGATGTTCAGCGGGCAAAGTATCGGCAAAATGCTGACGGGCATCAGAATCGTCAAAAACGATGGAACTCCGCCGACATTTTTTCAGCTTCTGCTTCGTCATACTGTCGGCTATTTGCTGACGGCTTTGACTTTCGGGTTGGGATTTTTATTTTCGGCGTTGAATCAAAAAGGGCGCGCTTTGCAGGATTTAGTCAGCGGAACGGTTGTTATTTACGGCAAACAGAGAATTTCAAAAGAAGTTACTGAATAATACGATTTGGGAT
This sequence comes from Acidobacteriota bacterium, assembly GCA_031412675.1. GTDB lineage: Bacteria > Acidobacteriota > Blastocatellia > Pyrinomonadales > Pyrinomonadaceae > JAFDVJ01. The sequence continues at coordinate 27,516 of JANODL010000143.1, forward strand.
TTGGGATTGCGGATTTGGGATTTTTTTATTGTCAACGATTCCGTTAAATAATACCGAAAGGCGAACGGAAAGATTAAATCCTAAAATCCGAAATCCCAAATCCGCAATCCGCAATTAGATTATGCCCCATTTGAATATTAAAAATTCCGAGTTTCAGAACGAACAGTTTTTTCTGACTCGTCTGCGGACGACCATCGGACGTTCGGCGCGCAGCGATATTTGTATTCCCGACGCTTTTGCTTCGCGGCTTCACGCCGAAATTCGCAAGGAAGGCGATGCTTTTTGGCTTCAGGATTTGGGTTCGGCAAACGGCACGCGCTACAATGGTTCGGTTGTTTCGATGCCGATTCCGCTGATTTCGGGCGGCGAAATTCAAATCGGCGAAACAGTTATCACTTTTGAAGACGAGCGTTTGCGGGCGAGCAAAAACGCGACTCTGATCGCCGATCACACGGAAGCACTCGACCCGTCGAAGACAATCGCTCTCTCGCCGCAAAAGAATCCGACGGCGGAATTTCTCGATTCACAATTTACGACGCGCAACGAACTTTTAGGCTTAATCAGCAAAATCAGCATCGCGCTGCTTTCGTCGAGCGGTTTGGACGAAACTTTGAATCAGGTTGCCTCGCTCGTGTTTGAAGCTGTGCCGGCGGAACGCTGTGTGATTATGCTGCGGGATGAAACGCTCGAAAGCGGAATGAAAATCTCGGTCGCAAGGCTTCGCGGCAAAGATGAAACCATCGAAGAAGTCCGCATCAGCCGGACGGTGATGGAAGAAGTTTTGCAAAACCGCAAATCCGTTCTGACCGCGGACGCGCAACACGACCCGCGTTATGCGAGCCAGACAATTGCGCTTCAAGGAATTCGTTCGGTTTTGGCGGTGCCGTTGAGCGTTAATGAAGACGAGGTTTTCGGGCTTGTCTATGCCGATTCGCCGACGACCGAAGCGACATTTACCGAAGAACATTTGAACATTTTGACGACACTTGCATCGGTCGCTTCGATTCGCGTCGAAAATGCGCGGCTTTTGGAAGAACGCTTTGAACGTGAACGAATGGAGCGCGAACTCGAACTCGCGACCGAAATTCAGCAGAGTTTTCAGCCTTCCGCACCGCCTATTGTGGACGGTTACGAGTTTCAGGGGATTTCCTTTTCGTGTTATGAGATCGGCGGCGATTATTACGATTTTATCGCACGTCACGACGGCAAAATGTTGATTGCGCTCGGTGATGTTTCAGGCAAGGGAACTGCCGCCGCGCTTCTGATGTCGTCGCTTCACGCGGCGATTCACGGACAGGTCGCGGCAAAAAGTCCGCTTCCCGAAATCGTCGGTTCGGTCAATCGTTATTTGTCGGAAAATACGCCGACCAATCGTTTTGTAACTTTGTTTATCGCCGAACTGAATCCGCTTGACGGAACTCTGAAATATATCAACGCGGGACATAATCCGCCGTTAATCGGCAGAATCAACGGCGCGGTCGAGCAACTCGATTCGGGCGGGTTTCCGCTCGGAATTATGCCCTTGGCTGAATATGAAATCGGCGAAACTCATCTGAAATCGGGTGAAGCCCTGGTTATTTATTCGGACGGAGTTTCGGAAGCCGCGAATTTGAAAGGCGAAGAATTCGGGATGGAAAGGCTTTCGGAAGTTGTCCAAAAACATCTGGCGGCTTCGGCTTCGGGCTTGCGCGATAAAGTCGAATCTTCGCTTTCGATGTTCACGCAAACCGCGCCCGCCGGCGACGATATAACTTTGGTAATTGTTAAGAAAAAATAAGTTTGATAAGTTTCAAGTTCCAAGTTTCAGGTTCCAAGTGGAAAAACAAAACAGACTTGGAACCTGAAACCTGGAACTTGAAACTATTAATGCGGTGCTTCGTGTTCGGGAAAAGCGTTCGGGTCTTCGATTTCCGCCAAAAGTTTTTCTTTGTAAATTTGTGGCAAAGAGCGAACCTTTTTGTTCTCGTCCGTGACGAGATGAAGAGTTTCGCCTTCGGCAAGCAGAATTTGGTCTGACGGACGGTAAATTTCGTAAATAAAACGGATACTGCGGCTGCGGATGTCGGCGATTTTGGTGCGAAGCGTTAAAACGTCTTCGTAATATGCGGGCGATTTGTAGCGGCAATAGGCTTCGGCGACAACCATCAGCGCGTTGTCTTTTTCTTCCATTTCCTTGTAAGAAAAACCGCGGGCGCGGCAAAATTCGCTTCTGCCTAATTCAAACCAGACGAGATAATTCGAATGATGAACGATTCCCATTTTATCGGTTTCGGCATACCGAACGCGAACTTGTGTTTCATACCATTCATTCATAAAAAATTGGCTCCGGGACAGGGATTTGAACCCCGATTACTTGATCCAGAATCAAGCGTGCTACCATTACACTATCCCGGAAAATCTTTGATTTCTTTGGTAAGTCCGAATACGATGACAATTTGCACAAACGACATCGCATTTCTCTATTTCTTCAAGCAGCTTTTGAAGATTCATTTTTTCAATCATTCGTGAAACGTGAGAAGTTTTTATCTCACCTTCCCGATGGTCAAAATCCATCACATAAAACGGAAACTGACCTTCACAGTCGGCACAAGGCTTTGATTTATGCTCACGCATCACACTTCGCAACATTTCTTTTTTGCGTTTGTTTCTTGTCAGATAGACTTCGCGGTTATTTTCATACCAACGCCGTTTACAAGCGCGTTCTTTTTCCAAATCTTTATAAGCCATCGGATTGAAACCAAAGTCCAAATTTTCAAATAAACTCTTAAAGTTAATATAATTTTTACGGCTAAAACCGAACTTGTCAAATGATTTAGTTAATTTTACTTGCTTGAAATATAAATGATTGGCAAAATGATAGTTTATGTCAGTTGACGGAAAAGATATTGTCAGTAACCGTCACGCTTTTCACGAATACCATATTTTAGACAAATATGAAGCCGGAATCGCTCTCAAGGGAACGGAAGTAAAAAGTGTGATGACCGGACGGATTCAATTAAAGGAATCTTACGTTTCGGTGCGCGACGGCGAGGTTTGGGTTTTAAATCTTCATATTTCGCCTTATTCGCACGGCAATCGTGAAAATCACGATCCTTTGCGGACAAGAAAGTTGTTGCTTCACAAGCGCGAAATTGCGAAACTTGAAAAAGAAACGACGATTAAGGGAATGACGCTGGTCGTGACGCGCATTTACTGGAAAAACGGACGCATCAAATTTGAAGTCGGCGTGGCAAAGGGCAAAAAACTCTATGACAAGCGGGAAACCGAGATGAAGCGGACAGTTGACAAAGAAACACGACAAGAGTTGAAAGAAAAGCTAAGATAAGTTATAGATTTAGAGAAGTTTTGCAGATATAATTTTTTATTATTACGAGGAAAAGTATGAAAACTCAGGCAATTACGGCAAATTTTCAGGAAGCCAATGTTGATGCTTTGGCAATCGCGGTCTTTAAAGACGAAAAAGCATCGAGCGGCATTTTGAAGGATTTTGATAAATTAACCGGCGGAATCGTTTCGTCGGTGATCAAACACGAGGAATTTAAAGGCGATGTCAATGAAACTGCCTTGATTCGTTTTGCGGCAAAAGGCAAAGTGAAAGCGTCAATGCTTTTGTTGATCGGTGTCGGCGACAAAACGGATTACAAAACGGCGAGCGTTTCAAACGTCGCGGGAACGGCAACGCGGTTTTTGCGAAAACGCAATGTCAAAAGTTTTGCTTTGCTTCCGAGAAGCGACGGCGAAGCCACGGAAATCGCGCAAAACGCCGCGCAAGGTTTTATCACCAGCCAGTTTGAACTCGACAAATACCGCACCAAAGACAAAAACACGAAAACTGTTGACAGCCTTGTTGTTTGCGTCGAGGGCGCGAAGGATGCGGATTTGAAAAACGGTCTCAGCCGTGGACAAATCATCGGTGATTCGATGAATTTTACGCGTGATCTGGCAAATGAACCGCCGAATATTCTGCATCCGACCGAATTTGCCAAACGCGCTCAGGCAATCGCTAAAGAAACCGGATTGAAATGTGAGATTCTCGATGAAGCGAAGATGGAAAAACTCGGAATGGGTTCGCTGATGAGCGTTTCCATCGGTTCGGAACAGCCTGCAAAATTGATTGTTTTGAAATACGAGCCGAAAAAATCAACTGCGAAAAAGGGCGAACTTCTTGCGCTGGTCGGCAAAGGAATCACGTTTGACACGGGCGGAATTTCGCTCAAACCCGGCGAGGGAATGGACGCGATGAAATACGATATGTCGGGCGGCGCAAGCGTTGTCGGTGCGATGCGGGCAATCGGTCTTTTAAAACCTTCCGTGCCTGTTTTGGGAATCGTCGCGGCGGTCGAAAATATGCCCGACGGCAAGGCGACGCGTCCGAGCGATGTCGTCACGGCGATGAACGGCAAAACGATCGAAATCTTAAACACGGATGCCGAAGGTCGTCTGATTTTGGCTGACGCGGTGGCTTATGCCGAAAAACAAGGCGCGACAAAAATCGTTGATATGGCAACACTGACCGGCGCGGTGATTATTGCGCTCGGCGATTTGAATACCGGAATTATGGGCAACGATCAGGAATTGGTTGACGAAATTATCGCTTGCGGCAAAGAAGCGGGCGAAGATTTCTGGCAGCTTCCGGTCAGCAAAGCTTACAGCAAACAAATCAAATCCGACATTGCCGACATCAAAAACATCGGTCCGTCGCGCAAAGCCGGAACGATTATGGGCGCGGTTTTTATTCAGGAATTTATTGAAAAGGCAAAATGGGCGCATCTCGATATTGCCGGAACTGCCTGGGCGGACAGCGAAAGACCGCATCAGGCAAAAGGTCCGACGGCGGTCGCGGTGAAAACTTTGGTCAAATTGGTTGAAAAATCACAATAAATCAGCGATTTAAAACGTAAACTAAAAAACGGTTGGTGAAATTGTTTCATCAGCCGTTTTATTTTGCAAAAAGACTGGTATAATTGCGTCAATTTACGGCAAATCCGACTGGAAATTTACAAAAATTGCGAATGCTGATTCAAAGAATTCAAACGCTTATCAGAAGCAGAAATTTTATCAATCTGTTGATAATTGCTGCCGTTTGGCTGTTTGTTTCGGCTTGCGTTTTCAGCACGGGAAAAGAAGCCGTTAAAATGGATACAAATTCGCCGACGAATTCTCAAAACACTTCGGCGAATATTCCGAATACCAAATCGAATTTCGACAAACCCGGCAAAAAAGAAGACAAAGGCGATTTTATCGTTGAACATCTCGGAGTCAAAAATGCGCGTTTTAATGAACTTGACCAGAAAATCAAAAAATCAAAACTGCTCGAAAAAGCGGCGGACGATTTGAACAAAGCCTTAAGTTTGCCGAACGATATTTATTTGCGCTCAAAAGATTGCGGCGAGCCGAATGCCGAATTCGACCCCAAAACACAGGCTGTCACGGTTTGTTACGAACTGATGGAGCATTTTAACAATCTGTTTCTGAGCGAGAAAATGAAGCCCGAAGAGGCTGACAAAAAAATGTTCGATGCCGTGCGGTTTGCCTTTCTGCACGAGATCGGACACGCCTTGATTTTTAACTATAATCTGCCGATTGCGGGCAATGAAGAAGATGCCGCCGACCGTTGTTCGTCATATATCAACATTGAAGAATTGGGTGACGACGGCGTTAAAGCCGTGCTTGCCGCCGCCGATGCCTTTAATATCGAATCGAAGCAATCGAGCGCAACAAAACGCGATATGGCGGACGAACATCTTTTACAGGAACAGCGTTTTTACAATTCGCTCTGTATGATTTACGGTTCTGATTCAGAGAAATACGAATATTTTGTGAAGGACGGATATTTACCGAAAGAACGAGCCGCTCGTTGTCCGGTCGAATATCAGCGGACGGTTGACAGTTGGATAAATCTGCTTCAGCCGTGGCGTAAAGATAAGTAATTGTTTGATTTTAATTGGAGAAGATAAAAGGAAAACTATGAAAAAAATGATGAACGAAATACTTTTCGGAAAAAACTCAATGGTTAGCGGGATAATCGCAATTTTGATAATTTCGGCGATTGGTTTGGGCTGTTTTTGCAACAAAGATAAAATCGAGAGTTTGGCAAACACAACCACGACTTCGCCAACACCGGCTTCGTCACCGAGTCCGGCGGCGACCAAAGAATATAAGAAAGCCGATGCGTCTAAAAATGAAATTCCAAGCAATGATGAAATGCAGGACATCGTTAAAAAAACGCTTTTGGAATTTAACGACGGATTGCAGAAGGAAGATTTTACCGATTTTTACGATACGATTTCAAAAACCTGGCAAAAGCAAACTTCGCCGACAAAGTTGAAAAGCAGTTTTCAAGCGTTTATTGACGGTGATGCCGATTTAAGCCCGATTAAACCGATGACCGCTAAATTTACGAAAGGTCCCGAAACAGTGCGAAGTTTGGGAATGAAAATGCTCGAGGTCAACGGTGAATATCCGACATCGCCGATTACGACGACTTTTGAACTGAAATACATCGTTGAGAAAAACGAGTGGAAACTGGCGGGAATCAACGTCGTTACGCGGGTTACGAAAAAATAATAATTTGAATGATTTTCGGATTATTTCCGGCAAAAGCAGTCTAAGCGCGGACTGCTTTTGCTTTTTGGTGGTTTGAAAGCTAAACTTTTTGAAGTTTTACAATCATCCAATTTTGCTGAATTTATGAAAATACACGAATATCAAGGAAAAGACCTTTTAAAAAATTACGGTGTTCCCGTGCCGCGTGGAATCGTGGCGCGAACGCCCGAAGAAGCCGAACAAGCGGCAAAGGATTTGGGAACTGACGTAACGGTCGTCAAAGCGCAGATTCACGCCGGCGGACGCGGCAAAGGCGGCGGCGTAAAAATCGCCAAATCACCCGCCGAAGCAAAGGAAATCGCGTCGCAAATCTTGGGAATGCAGCTCATTACGCATCAGACGGGACCCGAAGGACGCGAAGTGAAAACTTTGCTCATCGAAGAAGGTTTGCCGATTGACCGCGAATTTTATCTTGCCATTACGCTCGACCGCACGACCGGACGAAATGTTTTTATGGCTTCGAGCGCGGGCGGAATGGACATCGAAAAAGTCGCCGAAGAAACGCCCGAATTGATTTTAAAGGAAATGATTGACCCGTCGGTCGGACTTCGTGCGTTTCAGGCGCGGAATCTGGCGTTCGGTCTCGGAATTCCGAACGAACTTATCAATCAAGCCGCCGGATTTATGCTCAAACTTTATGAAGCATACGAAGGAATGGATGCCTCGCTGCTTGAAATCAATCCGTTTTTGCTGACGAAAGACAATCGTTTGATCGCGCTCGATGCAAAGGTTAATTTTGACGATAACGCGCTCTATCGGCATAAAGATTACGCGCCGCTCAGAGATTTGGACGAGGAAGAACCGCTCGAAATCGAAGCGTCGAAGTTTGATCTCAACTACATCAAGCTCGACGGAAACATCGGCTGTATGGTCAACGGTGCGGGACTTGCGATGGCGACGATGGACATTATCAAACTGCACGGCGGCGAACCGGCGAACTTTTTGGATGTCGGCGGAGGTGCATCGCAGGAACGCGTCGAACAAGCCTTTCGCATTTTACTCGCTGACGATAACGTGAAAGCCGTTTTGGTTAATATTTTCGGCGGAATCGTTCGGACGGATATGGTTGCGCGCGGAGTCGTCGCCGCCGGAAAAAATCTCGGCGTTTCGATTCCGGTCGTTGTCAGATTGGAAGGCACGAACGTCGAAGAAGGAAACCGGGTGATTGCCGAATCGGGAATGAATTTTGTCGTCGCCAAGGGAATGAGCGACGCGGCGGAAAAGGTCGTTTCGGCGGCAAACGCAACTTACTAAGACGAGGAGAAGAAGAGAAAAGGAGATAAAAAGTTTTTATCTCCTCTTCTTCTCTTATCAATCCTGCTCTTTCTCTTCATCAATCATTTTCAGCGTCCATTCGTTTTGTGGGTATTTTCGTTTCAAAAGGTCGCCGATTTGCCGGCGCAGTTCTTCGTTGTTTCCACAGCCGTATTTTGTCCAACCGTTTGCCGCCCAAACAATATAAAGGCTTTCGGGAACGCGTTTGTCGAGCGGCGCAAGACGCGCCCATTCCAAAACCTTTTCGCCGAAAAATTTCGGTGCGTCGCCAATCAAGACAAGTCTTTTACGTTCGGCTTGCGCGGCGGCTGTCTGCGCGGAGGTCAAAAACATCGGTTTCGGCGGCAGTTTGGCTTTCACCTCTGCGCCCGTCGTTTCGTCGTATTCGGTGTCATACGGCGCACACCACCAATCGTTTGAGTCAAAAGTGCCGAATTCATTATCGGCTTTGCCCATGCCGTCTTCGAGAAACGGACTGAGCATCGGATTTTTCAAAATCAAATAATACGCCGCACGTTGTTTGCCGAGCGGAGTTTTCGCCAGATTGATTCGGTCTATGAATTCCTGCAATTCGGGATGAAATTTGATAACTTCCGGCATAATTTTATTCGCCGTCGTAAAATCATTGAGCAAAACGGCGCGAGTCCAGATGGTGATCGCAAACCGTTCGCGTAAATATTCGGGCAAGGCAGGCGATTTTTCGGCTTCCAGCAAAAGCGGCAAGGGAAAATGCTGATTCATCACGTTGATTGTCGCGTAATCGAACATCGCACGGTCTTCCCAGAGCTTTTCGGTTTTCAAATTTTCTTCGACTTCCTTTTCGTATTCCTCACGCGTCTGATTCGGATAACTTTCGGGCGTGTACCAAGATTTTTGCTTGTTGATAATTTCGTCAATCGTTCCGCCCGTTCCGTCCCAATCAAAAGCAAACGGCTTGAGTTGTGCGAATTTCAGGTAATCGTCCAGGGTTTCGGACAATTTGGCGCGTTGCGCGAGAAACTTGTTGCGCGACGAAATCGGCAAATCTATGCCCGAATTCAAAAGGTCGTCCAACATTTTTCGCGCTTCCGCCGTTTTGCCTTGTTCGATCAAAATCCGCGCTTTATGATAAGCAATCGTCGGATAAGCCGCCGAGTTGCGATCAACTTTGTCCGCCGCTTCAAACAAACGAGCGAGTTCGGTCGAAGATTTTTCCGCCTTGGACATCGCCGTCAAAAGCCACAAATTCGAGCTTGTCTGCCGAAATTGCGAAAGCGCGTAGAGGTATGCCTCGCTGCTTTGAATCTGAAATGTAAAAAGCCAGTTCGTCAAATCGTCGGCGCGCAGATATTCGGGCAGAACCGAAAGCGAAATCGGCTCCGAACCGTAATAACCGCCTTCATATTCCGCGCCGTTGTTGCCGTCAAACTGACCTTTGTAAGCCTCTTTTCGGGCGGTGCGGACTTGTTCCTTCATTTTCTCGGACAAAGGCTTGCCGATAACCGCTTCGGCTTTTGCGTAAGCGTCTTCATCGGTCGCGTCGGGTTTAACGAAAAACGTCCAATTTTCTTTGGAATCGTCCGAATAAACAAAAATTCGCAAGTCTCCTTCGTTATGTTCGGGTTCAGTATTTGCCGAATTCGTGTTAATCGCGGGAATCGGCACAGTATTGAACGGCGCATTTGCCGAATTGCCGAATATTTCGTTGGCTTTTCTGATAGATTCCAAGGTTTGGCGTTTGTCTTCGGCTTCGAGAGCTTCTTTCTCGAATTTGTCCATCAGCCAGTTGTAATCAATCAAATCCTGTCGAAAATTCGGGTCGCCCTGCGTGGCGAGAGTCTGCGCGAGTTCGCGGATACGCTCCTTTGGTCGCAGACGATATTTTATCAGCCCGAGCATTTTGTCCGCCGAATCCGAAAACTTTCCGCCTTTTGCCGCGACATTCGAGAGATTTTGTTCGGCTTCGGTGTAAATCAACTCGGTTTTCGTCTTGTCTTTGATCAAACTCGCTTGCCGGATCAGCGTTCTGCCGACCAGATATTCCGCCGTTTCCTGCCAAGGCGATTTGTAATCCTGCGCGATTTCGGCAAAATGCCGCTTCGCCGAATCATAATCGAGTGAATAAAATTCCGCCGCCGCAACTTGATAAGCGCGGTCTTTTTGAAGCCATTCGATCATCGCCTCATTCGGCGCATCGGGCGTGGATTTTCCGCTCGCGCAATTTTCAAAAACCTTGTCCTGCGCTTTCACCCAATCCTTCACGTCCTTGTTGTCCGAACCGTGCGAAGCGATTCTGTCCGAAAGCGTTTTTTCGGCGGTTTCAAACGCATTCTTCGTGCAGTTCGGGAAAAAATCGTAACCACCGTATTCGCGTTCAACGTAAATTTCGGGCGGTTTTTCTTCCTTGCCGACAACTGATTTGCGCTTTTCAACCCATTTTTTGACCGTTTCGTTGATGTCGTCCGTTTCGTAAGGCACGTTATTAAATTCAGCGTTCCAAACTTCGACCAAGGCTTTTTGTTCGGGGGCAGAAAATCCGCCGCCGTTCAGATAACGATACGCCGCAATCAAAACAATCCGTCTTTGCGAAGGTTTGATAATCCCGATTTTGCCCGCCGCGAAATTCTCATACGGATTTTCGGGCGCGTGTTCGTAATCAAAAATCGGCGTGATATATGACGGACCGCACGGCAGAGCGTTCGCAAAAAACGCGAAAATCAAAACGGTTGAAACGGCAAAACGGATGATATTTTTCATAAAAATTTAGCGGCTGATTTTTTCCAAATCACTCTTTTCCCAAGCCTTTGACTTAAAATAATAAACTCGCCTTTCGGGTTTTAGTCTCACATTCAACAACGGGTCGTCAATCGAAATGCCGTAACTTCCTCGACAGAGCGGTTCGTTCCAATCATTTTCCTTCGCCAGAAAATCGCGGATTCTTTCCGCGTCTGCGCCCATTTCAAATGCCATCGGCACGGCTTCGTCAACCGGAAAATCGTTAAACCAACTGTCGCCGACACACCACGAAGCGAGCGAAGTTATCGTTAAAGGCGTATTTTCGGGCAATTCTTTTTTCAAATCGCCCACAAGCGCACGATAAAATTTTCGCTCCGAAACGACCACATCAAAATCAGTCTGGACAGCTTTAACATTCGGCAATTCCAAAGTTTTTTTGATTAAACCGACAATCTTTTTTCGCTGTTCATCGGAAAGCGTCGGACGTTTCGCGCTTTCCTTTTGCGTTTCGATGCGCGTGACGGCAATCAGATAAATATTGTCGGGCAGTTCGAGCGGCTGACGGCGCGGACGAAAAACGACATCATCTTGCTGTAAAATCAAAGTCTGCGCCAAAAACGCCGCACCGAATTTTTCCGTGTCAAGAAACCTCAAATCTTCGGGGCGTTCCCACGCCCAAAGAATTTTTTTCGGCATATCCGCATTTAGTTTTTCATTGACCCGGTTTCTTGAACGACAGGCGGAAAACATAAGCAGAGATGCAAAAAGGAGAAGAAAAATTATTTGCTTTTGGCGAAACATTTGTCGCAAGGATTATAATGTAAAAGCAGTAAAATCTAAAGGATTGAGTTTTGGTAACGGGGCTTAAAATTGTTATACTTACAAAAACTGAATGACCATTCATTTTTAAGAGGGAATTTATGATTGAACGCGAACAACTGGAAATGGACGTAGTTTTTGTCGGCGCAGGTCCGGCAAACTTGGCGGCGGCTTTGCATCTTAAAAAGAAAATCGCCGAACATGACGAATTTATCGAGAAAGGCATCAAAAAAGGGCGCAAAATCGGCGAATTGGAAATCGCCGTGATCGAAAAAGGCTCGTTTGTCGGCGCACATATTTTGTCGGGCGCGGTGATGGACCCGATTGCGATTCGCGAATTGATGCCCGATTTTCTCGAACAAGGCTGTCCGGTTGATTCCGCCGTCACGAAGGATGCTTTCTGGTATCTGACCGAAACACGCGGGATTGACGCGCCGATTGTTCCGCCGCCGCTTAAAAATAAAGGCAAATATATTGTCAGTTTGAGCAAGGTGTGCGAATGGCTCGGCGAAAAATGCGAAGAAGCGGGAATCAATATTTTCCCCGAATTTCCCGCGTCAGAAATAATTTATGACGAAAATGACCGCGTGATCGGCATTCGCACGGGCGACAAGGGAATTGACAAAGACGGCAAACCGAAAGGCAATTTTGAACCGGGTGTTGATTTGTTGGCGAAAGTGACGGTTTTGGGCGAAGGTTCACGCGGTTCGCTCGCTAAACAATTGATGCAAAGACTCGATTTGATGCACGACAAAGAACCGCAGGTTTTTTCGCTCGGAATCAAAGAATTGTGGGAAGTTCCTGCCGGAAATTTTGAAGAAGGCAAAGTCGTTCACACACTTGGTTTTCCGTCCGATACCGATACATACGGCGGCGGCTGGATTTACGGGATGAAAAACAACGTGATTTCAATCGGTTACGTGACGGGTTTGGATTACAAAGACCCGAACATTGACCCGCACGCCGAGTTTCAAAAATTCAAAACTCATCCGAAAGTCGCCGAAGTTCTGGCGGGCGGAAAAATGCTCAAATACGGCGCGAAAACCATCAATACAAGCGGATTTTGGACGATGCCGCGGCTTTATTCGGACGGCGTTTTGATTATCGGCGATTCGGCTTCGTTTTTAAACGGTCAGCGCATCAAGGGAATACACACGGCGATGAAATCGGGAATGCTCGCGGCGGAAGCGATTGTCGGCGCGTTTGAACACGAAGATTTTTCGTCCGCGACGCTCAAACATTTTGAAGAAAAAGTGAATATGAGCTGGATTTACGACGAGCTTCATCCGGTTCGCAATTTCCACGCGGCGTTTCAATCGGGTCGCTGGTCGGCTTTGATCAATACGGGTTTGCAGTTCGTCACCGGCGGTTTGGCTTGGGGCTATATGCCGAAAGAATATCACGTTGCCGGACACGAACGAATGGAAAAGCTCGAAGAATTTCCCCAGAACGGCAAGCGTTATGAAAATCTGAAATTCGATAAACAACTGACTTTTGACAAAGTAACGGACGTTTTTCACGCAGGTGTCGCGCATAACGAAGACCAACCTTCGCATCTGCACATTCTCGACACGGAAATCTGCGCGACGCGCTGCGCCGAAGAATACGGCAATCCGTGCCAGCGGTTTTGTCCGGCGGCGGTTTACGAAATGGAGTTTAATTCGGCGACCGAACGTAAGGAATTAAAGGTTAATTTTTCAAACTGTGTGCATTGCAAAACCTGTGATATTGCCGACCCGTATCAAATCATCAATTGGGTTACGCCCGAAGGCGGCGGCGGACCGAATTACAAAGGAATGTAATTTGATTTTAGATTTTGGATTTTGGATTTGTTTTTTTTGGAACGGTATTTGCACTTCTCGAACACCTGTATGGAGTTGAATTGAATTCATACAAATTTTTAATAGGGAGAAAGAGGGTTGCGTTGCCGAGAAAACAAATCCAAAATCGGCAATCCAAAATCCAAAATCAAATTATGGCAATACCAAATAAAGATGAAGTCGGCGGAAAATGGGAACAGGTTAAAGGAACGGTTAAGGATAAAGTCGGTGAATTAACCGGCGACCGCGACCTTGAAGCCGAGGGCGAAGTTCAGAATGCCGAAGGCGAAACACAGGAAACTTGGGGAAAGGTTAAACGCGGTGTCGGCGAAACGATTGATGCTGTCGGGGATGCAATCAGCAATGCCGGAAAAAACATCAACAAGTAAATTAACCAAAACTTAAATCATGAAAAAGCCGTTATCTTTGACGGCTTTTCATATTTTAAAAATGAAACTCGGCGCAAAATCGCAAAAAAAAATCGAAGAATTCTTTCGTGAACATCTCGGCGAAGAAGATTTCCGTTTGCCCGAAATTTATTTTTACGGCGGAAAATTTACAAATTATTTAACCTCATTTTTGAACATCGAAGGCATCACCATCGGCAAGCGGATTTATATTTTCCCCGAAAATTTTTGGTTAAGCGAAAATCAAAAAGTTAGAATTGATGAAAAGCTGGCGGTTCACGAAATAACGCACGTTTTGCAGTATCGGCGCGAAGGTTTTTTCAGATTTATGTGGCTTTATCTGAAAAGTTATCTGTCGAATTTAAGGAAAAAAAAGAAGTGGGATTTGACGGCGCGTGGTGAAGCGTATTTTGAGATTCCGTTTGAAATTGAGGCGCGGAAAACCGCCTCCAAATTTGTTCTTTGGAGTAAAAAACGAAAAATTATATGATTTTTTTACTGCTTTGTTGAAAACTGTAATTCGGTCAGCGTTTCAAAATGAATTTTGCCCGATTCGAGTTCTTTCATCGCAATCCGTGTCGGTTTGGTTTTGCGCGGGTCGGCATCAACCCGAGGCGTTGCGCCGCGTTGAAGCTGTTTGCTTCGCTGCGCGGCTAAAATTATCATTCGATACTTTGAGTCAATTGCCGGTTGCGCTTGCCGTCCGCCGTTTTGTGTATTATCAGCGGTTTCTTCGGTTTCTTCAATTATTTGTTCTGCCATAATTTCCTTTAATCACCAACTGTATTGAATTTGGAGATGTCGAAACTATCAAGAATACCTTGTATTGCCTCAGTTTGTCTAACACGCTTTAATCTTTCCGCCAAAATTATTGTTTGCAAATCATTGGTTGCCTTGACCTTTTCATCATTTATCACAATATATTCAAACTCTTGATACTTTTGAACTTCGCCGAATGAGTTTCGCAAACGCAACGCTAAATTTTCGTGCGTTTCCGTCGCCCGCGCCGTCAATCTATCGCGCAAAATCTCAAAAGTCGGCGGCAGAATAAAAATGCTGACGGCTTCGGGAAAATCATTCATAATATTTTCCGCACCTTGCACGTCAATTTCCAAAATCACATCGCGTCCGTTATTGATGTCTTTATTGACCTGCGTTTTTGAAGTTCCGTAAAAATTTCCGTGAACGACGGCATATTCGAGAAAATCGTGATGCGAAATTTTATTTTCAAATTCCTCATGTGACACGAAAAAATAATCGCGCTCGTTTTCTTCGCCGTCGCGCATCCTCCGTGTCGTGTAGGAAACCGAATAACCGATATTCGCGGTCGTTTTCAGAATTTCCTTGATCAAAGTTCCTTTGCCGCCGCCCGACGGCGAGCTGATGATGATTAAATTTCCTTTCATTTGAGTAGAGAGTAAAGAGTAGAGAGTGGAGAGTGGAGAGTCATAGATTTTCTCCACTCTCTACTCTCCACTCTCTACTATTCAACGTTTTGCACCTGTTCGCGGATTTTCTCGATTTCCGATTTACACGCCAGCGCGTTTTCTTTAACGATTAGATTATTAGTTTTTGAAGCGATTGTGTTTGCCTCGCGGTTTAATTCCTGCGTCAGAAAATCGAGCCGTTTGCCGACTTCTTTTTCTTCGCCCATAATCTGACGAAATTGTTCGATGTGACTTTTCAGCCGTTGAATTTCTTCCGAAATATCGCTTCGGTCAGCTAAATACGCGACTTCCTGCGCCAATCTACCTTGGTCAAATTCAATTTGCGAATCGGATTTCGACAGAAAATCCGTGATTTTCTTCGACAAACGAACGCGGTATTCTTCGGCGACGGTTGCCGATTCGCCTTCGATTGCCGGCAAACGATTTTCGATTTCCGTCAGCCGAAAATTCAGTTCGTTGCGAAGCATTTCACCTTCGTTTTCGCGCATTTTTTCCAAATCGTCAAGCGCAGTGTTCATTGCTTTTTCAACACCGACGATAAATTCTTCGCTCAAATCGTCTTTTTTCGGCAAAAGCACATTCGGAAGCCGCGCCACGACGTTCAAATCAGGCTCGCCCGAAAGCGAAAATTCGTCCTGCATCTGTTTCATCGCCGCCAGATAACCCGCAATCATCGGGCGATTCAGTTCGTAATTGATTTCGGTCGTCCGCTCATAACTCAAATTTACTTCAATTCGACCACGCGAAAGACGATTGCCGATTTGACGTTTAACGGTTGATTCGAGTGCCGCAAGTTCGCCCGAAAGCCGCAAGCTGACATCCAAAAAGCGGTTATTTACTGTTTTTAACTCGACGGTGACGGCAAAATCCATTTCCTGCACCACGCCGCGACCGAAGCCTGTCATTGATTTCATAATTTTTTACGGATAATTATTCGGATTTTCTATCTTCAAGCCTTCCGATTGTGCCGCCGAGTTTAATTTATTGTCCGCAGAAACAAAAATCAAGCTGGATAAATATTGATTTTGGCGGTCTTGGTTGGCTTTTAATGCAGATTCAAGCTGGACGGCATCATAAACGCGCATCTCGTGATTATTTGCTAAACTTGTCGCCTGCTTTAAGACATCAACAGTTGCTTCAACAATTAAAAATCGTTTTTCAAAATTTCTCTGAAAGCGTGTGATTGACTTATTCGCGCTAAGAACGGAAATATGTAATCCTTTGCGCCGTCCGGCAAGCGCGGAAATTACCTCGACTTCTGCCAGACTCGACACATAAAGCCAATATCTACCGGATGGTCGAAGCAAATTGATTGTCCGGATTGATCCCGCTTCTTTAATATACCTTTTTACTAAACAACTGCTGTCCAAAAAGTAAGCTGACATTAACGACGCTCCCGAATGATAGTTTCGGAAATCGGTTCGCCTTCAATTTTAATCGCCTGAAAATCGCCGATTCGATTTTGACGCGGCAGTTTTATTTCGCGCAAAAGTCCGTCTTTATACAAAGCCTTTTGAAGCCGCAGGTCTATGGATTCCTCGTCTTTTTCGGTTAATGAATCAACAATTTTTTGACGCTCTGCGGTTGGCAATTTGTTGATTTCATTTAAGATTTCGGTCGAAGTCATCATAATTTAATCTCCTTTCAGTCGTCATCTTAGCACAAATCAAAGCGAAATTTCATCCTCTTCGGCAAACTGCATTTCGTAAAGCCGTTTGTAACTTCCGCCTTTTTCCAAAAGTTCGTCGTGCGTTCCGGTTTGAATAATTTTGCCTTTTTCCATAACGACGATTTTGTCGGCTTTACGAATGGTCGAAAGGCGATGCGCGATGACAATCGAAGTCTTATTCTGCATCAGATTTGCCAGAGCTTTCTGGACAAGCCGTTCGCTTTCGGTGTCGAGCGCGGAGGTTGCCTCATCCAAAATCAAAACCGGCGCGTTGATTAAAACGGCGCGGGCAATCGCAATCCGCTGACGCTGACCGCCGGACAGAAAAATCCCGCGTTCACCGACAATCGTGTCGTAACCGTTCGGCATTTCGCCGATAAAATCGTCGGCAAATGCGATGCGTGCGGCTTCCGTGATCATTTCTTCGGAAGCAAGCGGATTGCCGTAAGAAATGTTGTAACGAATCGTGTCGTTGAACAAAACGGTTTCCTGCGTGACGAGCGCGATTTGCTTTTTCAAGCTCAAAATTCGCGTATCGCGTAAATCGGTTTCGTCCCAAAAAATTGCGCCGTCCGTCGGATCGTAAAGTCTTTGAACTAATTTGATTAACGAAGATTTGCCGCCGCCGCTTTCGCCGACGAGCGCGATCATCGCTCCTTTCGGAATTTCCAAACTGACGTTTTGGAGAATCTTTTTGTCGTCGGTTTGGTAATTGAACGAAACATTTTTCAGCTCGATTTTGGTTTGTAGAGATTTCAATTCAACCGCATCGGGCTTTTCGGGCAAAACCTCGTCTTCGTCCAAAATATCCCAAACATCGCGGGCAGCGGCAAACGCTTTCGTCAATTCGTTGTGCTGGCGCGAAATTTTCCGCATCGGGTCGTAACTGCGGAAAAGAAAGAACAAAAACGTGAAAAATTGCGCCGCGTCCATCGCTTTGGCATTGATTTCGCGCAAACCGAAATAGAAAAAAATGATGACGGCGATGATTCCGATCAGTTCAATCGTCGGCGGCGAAGTTGCCGCGATTTTCGCCGAACGTAAATTTGCGCGGGCGATAATATTGGCGGCTTTCAAAAAACGCGTTTTTTCGCGTTCTTCGGCGGTGTAGGCTTTGACAATTGTTTGATTCGCAAGCGTTTCCTGCGCCGTGTCGGTCAAAAGTTTGTTGCCTTCAAACGATTCTTCTGCCAATTTTCTGAGCGATTTGCTGAATTTTGCCGTCATTCCGCCGATTATCGGTGCAATGATCAAAGCTCCGAACATCAGTTTCGCGTTGTAGTAAAAAGCCGCACTGAGGAAGGCGAAAAGCATAAAGGCTTCGCGCAGAACGTCGCGCAGGTTTGACGAAACCGCCAACTCGATTGCCGCGCAAGAATTGACCAGACGCGAAACGAGATAATTCGTGCGATGTCTTTCAAAAAATGATGTCGGCTGCCGCAAAAGATGTTCGTAAAGCTCTTTCCGCAAATCCAAAACCGCCGTTTGTCCGATTTTTGCCATCAAATAAGACGAAAAAAATTCGGCAATTCCTTTGGCAATCGTAAAGCCGAGCAAAAGCACGGAAATCATTATCCATGCGCGAAACCAATCGTCACGCGGAATCAGGCTGTGCAAATCGAAAAGCGTTTTTGATTCTTGCGACGGGTTTCCCAAAAATTGGTCGAAAATCGGCACGAGAAGCGCGCCGGTCGCCGTTTCAAAAACCGCGCCGAGAAACATTGCGACCGCCGCGACGGTAAAAATCAGCCAATACGGGCGCAGATATTTAAGTAATCGTTTTAAATCCTTCATCGGCTTACAAAAATTTGAATATACTTGGCAAGATGGCAGATTGCAAATGCGATGTCAAAACCGTCTGCGGTAGCGGACGGTTGAAGTTATTTGACAAAAGTTTCGCTAATTCGGCTTAAATCATCCGCTACCGCAGATGGTTCTGACCTTTCGTCGTTTGCAACGCTAAAATAAAATGTGGCATCTTTCTAAAGGCTTCCCGCTTTTCGGAGAAAATATGCAAAATTCAAAAATTATCAATTTCTTAGCGGCATTTCTATTCATTTTTTCAACCGTAATTTTTACTTTCGGACAAGTTGACGTGGCGCGGCAGACGACTGCGATAACTTATCCGCAGGACGAACTCGTGATCACGCAGTTTCGCGGAACAACCCGATTTCCGCGAATGAAGGGCGAAGGACGCATCAAACGGACAAGCAAAAACGGCACGGAAATCGAAGTAACGGTTTCAAAAATGCCGCGTCCTTTTGAACTCGGCGCAGGTTTTGCGACTTATGTTCTTTGGGCAATTTCGCCCGACGGACAGGTTGATAACTTGGGCGAAATCAAACGGCGCGGAACTTTTGAATTCGATTCGAAAATTTCCGTCACAACGCCGCTTCAGACATTTGCGCTGATCATCACGGCGGAACCGCATTTTCTCGTGCGCCGTCCGTCGCAGGCGATTATGCTTGAAAACTTGAGTCCGTATTCGCCGACCGGAAAAACGATTGCGACCGTCAGAGCGGTTCAATATTTCGGCAATTCGTCGGATTTTTTCCGCGATGCGCGAACGCCGGAAATCGCCGAAATTGATTATCAAAAAACACCTTCGACGATTTTGCAGGCGAAACAAGCCGTCGCTTTAGCCAAATTTGCCGGAGCCGACCGCGATGCGACCGATGAATTTCAGCAAGCGCAGACGCTCTTGCTGAACGCGGAAAATGCCTGGAAAGCGAGCCGTCCCGAAGAAACGATTGACATTACGGCGCGTCAGGCGATTTCAGCCGCCGTCAAAGCCGAGCAAACCGCGATTGTCCGCAAAGAAGCCCGCGAAAAGCGGAACGAAAAAACCAAACAAGACGCGGAAATTCGCCAATCCGAAGAAAAATACACGGACGCGCTCAATCAGGTTTCGGAACTCAAAGCCGAACTCGCCCGCGAAACGCGCAACCGCGAACTTGCCGAACGCGATGCGGCAAATTATGCCAATCAGGTCAAAGAATTGCGCGAAGAACTCGGCAAAGCGCGTGAAGAATTGGGTAAAATCAAGGTCGAACGGCAAAACGACCAACAGCGGCTCGAACAAATTGAAAACGAAAAACGAGAAGCACAGAAACAACAAGAACAGCAAACCAAAGTCGCGCAGTTTCAGGCAAATCAAGGAACTTTACTGCAAAGTTTGAAACAATTCGGCGTAGTTCGCCAAAACGAACGCGGAATTGTTTTAGTTTTGCCCGAAAATTTCTGGACAAGTGCGCGGGTCAGCAGTTTTTCAACCGCTGCACAAAACAAAATAACTTCATTGGCGCAGATTTTGGCGAGCAATCCCGATTATAAAATCTCGGTCGAAGCGCACACCGACAACAAAGGAACGCCCGATGAATTACAGACTTTAACGCAGGAACGCGCACAGGCGATTGTTGATAAATTGGTTAGCTCAGGCACGAATCAAGACCGTGTGGAAGCCAAAGGATTGGGCGCGACTCTGCCGATTGCGGCAAACACGACGGTTGCCAACCGTACGAAAAACCGCCGTGTCGAGATTATTTTAACACCGATGTTATAAAAAAAATTTGGGGCGAGAACTATAAAGAAAGACTGTTCTAAATTCTAAATCTGTGATTGAAAAGAGAAAAACGTCATCGCCGGGAGCGCACGCATCCCTGCGTGCTAAGTCGCGCTTCGCGGCGTATCAGCGTCAGTTGCGAAATAAACTTGCATTGATGACGATATTTTTGAACGCACCGCGTTCAGCACACAAGGATGCGTGCGCTCCCGGCGATGACGTTCTTTTTCAAAGCATTACTTTTAGTTCACTAACAATTTTTGAATATTTTCATTCAAAAACGCGTTTCAAATTTTTATTTTTGAAACGCGTTTTTCTTTTGAGCATGGCAAATTAAAATCCGCAATTTAAGAAAAATACTTTAAAAAGCTCTGATGTTTGTGATAAATTTTAAGAACTACTCATACGCAGTATAAATTGAAATTCGATAATTCGGGGAATAATTATGCTTAAAAATTGGCGGTTTGTTCGACAAACGGCATCGCTTGTCGTTATTTTTTCTTTTCTTTGTGTGTATTTGGGAATCGGCGTTTCAAATCTGAAAGCGCAGAAACTCGATCAAAAGAGCGGTCTTTTTGAAAAATTTAACAAAAAAGATGCCGCCACAAATCTCGTCCGCGACAAGTCGAAAGATTTTGTCCGCGTCAAAGTCGGCAGTCCTAATGACGCGCAGAAAATCGCCAAGCTCGGCAAAATGGTCGAAGATTACGGCTCGTTCGTGATTGTCGCCAAAAACAAAACGGCGAATCTTTCGTCGAACGATTTAGAGTTTCAGCCGCTCGAAACGACCATCAATTTACCGAACGGAAAATTTGACCCGATTTATAATCCGCCGACGGAAACCGTTAAAGCTACTGAATCCGCTTCAAGCGCAAAAGATTATTACATCGTCCAATTCGGCGGCATCGCCAAAGACGAATGGCTCGATTCTCTGCGCGAAATCGGCGCGGAAGTTTTGCAGTATGTTCCGCATCAGGCATTTTTCGTTTATGCCGACGGCGCGGCGATTTCAAAACTTTCAAATCATTCAAAGGTTCGATGGATCGGTCGCTACGTTGCCGAACGCAAACTTTCGCCCGAACTCGATTCGTTTGTCGCTAATGTCAAAGGCGAAACGGCGATGTTCGATGTCGCGGTTTTCGGACGCGCCGATTTGGCGGAAGTCCGCAATAAAATTTCGGGCGCGATGCGCGGCAGGATTTTGACCGAAATGACGCTGGCGAACAATTTTTTCAACATCGTCAGAATCGAAGCGAATCCTGCGGATTTACCTGAAATCGCCAAAATTCCCGATGTCGTGCGGATTGACCAATACGAAAAACCGCAGATCGAAGACGAACGCGCCGCGCAAATCGTCGCCGGAAATTATACGAGTCCGACGGTTCTTTCGCCCGCCGGTTACAATCCGCTGACGCAATTCGGGGTTGACGGCACGGGCGTAACGGTTGCCGTTTCGGACGACGGAATTTCGATTCCGGGAAACGGCGGATTTTATATCACTTCAATAAACACGATTGACGGTCCTTTGCGCGGTTCAACGTCGGGTGCGTCGGGCGGTCACGGACATATCAACGCGAGCATTATCGCGGGAAACACGCCGTTTTCGACTTTAGACCCGACCGGCTACATTTACGGAATCGGGATTGCGCCGAAGTCAAATATTATCAACATTCCGTTTCTGAAATCGGGAAATACGACGACCGACGCGCAGTCTTTTGATGATACTTTGAACACTTTGGGTCCGAACGGCGTGCGCGGAACGATTTCAAACAACAGTTGGGGCAACGGAACAAACAGCAATTCGTATGACTCTTACGCCGGAATGTATGACGGATTCGTGCAGGATGCTTCGCTCGCGGGAACGATTGACCCGATGACGATTGTTTTTTCGGCGGGGAATTCGGGTCCGGGTGCTTTGAGTCTGACTCGTCCGAAAGTTGCGAAAAATGTGATTTCCGTTGCTAACTCAGAGAATATTAGACCGGAAATATTGACCACGGGCGCGGATAATATGGAAGATTTACGAAGCAGTTCAAGTCGCGGATTCGCCGCCGACGGACGCGTCAAGCCTGATATTACCGCGCCGGGAACCGCGATTACGGGTTCGCGTGCCGGAAGTGGAACAAGCGTCAGCGGGCAGGTTGACGCAAATGTCAGTTACAGTTCGGGAACTTCGCATGCCGCGCCGCAGGTTGCCGGAGCCGCCGCGCTGTTCACGCAATTTTGGAAAAATAATAACGCGGGCGTAAATCCGAGTCCCGCGCTGATCAAAGCCGCGATTCTCAACACGGCGCAGGAAATGAACGGAAATATTACGAATACTTCAACCATTCCGAACGGCAACGAAGGTTGGGGACGAATTTATTTGAAAAATATGTTCAACGCGGGCGTTCCGATAAAATACGTCAATGAAACCACGGCATTATCAACCGTCGGTGAAAATGTCGTTTACAGCGGAACGGTCGCCGATTCTACCAAACCTTTCCGCATCAGCTTGGTTTGGACAGACCCGCCGGGAGCAGGAAATCCCGCGCTTGTCAATAATCTCGATTTGACCGTCACGGTCGGCGCAAATACCTATCGCGGAAATGTTTTCAGCGGCGGCAATTCGACGACGGGCGGCGCAAACAGCACGATTGATAATGTCGAAAACGTCTTTTTACCCGCCGGAATCGCCGCCGGAACGCCCGTCACGATTACCGTCGGCGCAACCGCTTTGAACGGCAACGGAATTTTAGGAAACGCCGATGCGACCGACCAGCATTTCGCGCTCGTCGGCTATAATTTCACCGAACAAATCACAGTTAATAAATCTCCGGCTGATTTTGACGGCGACGGCAAGACCGATGTTTCAATCTTTCGACCGTCAGCCGGCGAATGGTGGTATTCAAAAAGCTTGAACGGCGGCAATGCGGCTCTCCAATTCGGCACTTCGACCGATAAATTAACGCCAGCCGATTTCACGGGCGACGGCAAAACCGACATTGCTTTCTGGCGACCGTCAACAGGTTTCTGGTTTGTTTTACGTTCCGAAGATAATTCGTTTCTCTCGTTCCCGTTCGGCACGACGGGCGATATTCCGGTCGTCGGCGATTTTGACGGCGACGGCAGGGCAGACCCGACCGTTTTCCGACCGTCAAATTCAACGTGGTTCACATCGCTTTCGTCGGGCGGAACAAGCATTCGGCAATTTGGAACGACCGGCGATGTTCCGGTTGTCGGCGATTACAATGGCGACGGACTTTCCGATACGGCAATTTATCGTCCTTCGTCGGGAGAATGGTGGATTTCGAGAAGCGGTTCAACTGTTGTCGCGTTTCAATTCGGCAATTCAACCGATAAACCAGTCCAAGGCGATTATACGGGCGATGGACGAACGGATTCGGCAATTTATCGTCCTTCGACCGGATTCTGGTTTGTTTTGCGAAGCGAAGATTCGTCGTTTTTCTCGGTTCCGTTCGGAACGACGGGCGATGTGCCTTCGCCGGGCGATTATGACGGCGACGGTAAATTTGACTTCGGAGTTTTCCGACCGTCAAATTCGACTTGGTTTATCCAACGAACAACCGCCGGAATTCAAATTCAAACATTCGGCACAACCGGCGACATTTCTGTTCCCAACGCCTATGTTCCCTAAAAAACAAAAACGACTGTCAGTAAAAAAGGCTTCGTTCTGTTTGAACGAAGCCTTTGTTGTTTAATTTTTGAAGACCGTAATTCGGTCAGGCGGAAGTCCGACCACGCATTCTTCGCCGATGGTTAAACCGACCAGCCGTAAAACCAAAGCCTCGAGCCGCAAGCCGTTCGCGTCGAGAACGACGAGCGTGGTCGCGCCTTGAAATCTGACATCCGTAATTCTGGCTTTGAGCAGATTGTCTTCGGGAAAAGACGCGCCGAACGAGATTGAAATATGTTCGGGACGAATCGTCAGAATATTATTCTGATTGATCGGCGCAAATTTCGATTTGTCGGGTTTGGATGTAAAAAGCCGATGTTCGCCTTTGATGGTCTGAAATTCGGGAGTCTCGATTTTTGTTGAAGTCAAACGCCGCGCTTCAATCAAATTATTTCTGCCTGAAATGTAGGCAACTTTTGCAGATACGGGATTAAGATAAATCTCGGACGGCGTTCCGATTTGCAGAACTTCGCCTTTATCCAAAACGATAATGCGGTCGCAAAGCGTCATCGCTTCCTCAAAATCGTTGGTCGCAACCATCACCGATAATTTTCGTTGACGGACGGAATCTTTGAGCTTTTTGTAATTTTCGTAACGCAAAAGCCTGTCCATATAACAAAACGAATCGTCGAGAAGCAGAACGCTTTCCGCGTGTTGCAAGGCTTCATTCAATGCCAAAACCTGTCCTTCGCCGTCGGGCAAAACCGATTTTTTTTCGGTTTTAAAGAGTTTTTTCCAAAAAGTTTCGTTGGTTAATTTCGGAAAATGAAAATTGCGTTCGTCGCACGAAAGCATCGTAACATCGTTTGAATGATGATGAATCGTTCCGCCGTTGCAACTCTCGGAACCGCTGATAATGCGGATAAGCGTTGACTTTCCCGCGCCTGTCACGCCGAAAATGCCAAGAATCTCGCCTTCTTTAGCTTCAAACGTAACGTCTTTCAAAACCCAATTTTGCTCGTATCTTTTGGAGAGTTTCTCGACTTTTAAAGACATAGATTTACTTTTTAATGGAACTTTTATCTGGAAACTTCGTGCAAATTTAGAGTATTCTTTTAGCATCAAAAAAATCAAGCGATTATCGAACTAAAAGTTTATGGATGAAAATAAAAAAACACTGAAACGAAAAGCGGCGGAAGCGGGCGGTTGGATGGCGGCAAGGCGCATTGCCAAATCAGTTCCGTATCTCGGATCAATTATGGCAATCGGGTTTGTCGGTTACGACATTAAGAAAAAAGGCGTTCTCAAAGGCGTGCTAAACTCTGGATTGGACGCAATTCCGTTTGTCGGAATGGGTAAAAACATTGTCGAATTCTTTACGGGCGATTTGCTTCCCGACAAAAAAGACGTTGAAAAAAAACGGTAAATAGAAATATGAAAAACTTAACAGCTAAATTTACGACGATGTCGGCGGCAGTTTTTTTATTGCTCGGATTTTTTATTCTGGTGAATCCGGCGAATGCTCAAACCAAGAAGAAAACGACCAAAAAGAAAACGACGGCTTCGATTCCGAAGCCCGTTCCGCAATCAACTTTGCCCATCGTAATCAGTCAAGCAGACCAATTTCAGAATCAAAATCAGCAACTCATCACAGGGAACATCGAAACTCCGACCGAAACACAGGTCGAAACCCAGCCCGAAACTTTTGAAGAAAAACTGGAAAAAATGACCACGCGGATGAAGGAAATGACGACGCGTGTGAAAACGCTCGAATCCTCGAAGAAAAACGAATATGACGAAAAACAAAGACGTTTGCTCCTGAATCTCGACATTTTGACCCGCGCCGAACAACGCGCCGAATCTCTCAGAAAACAGCTTTTTGATCTGGTTGAAAAGGAAAACTCAATCAAAACGAAGCTCGAAACGATTGATTATGACATTCGCCCGGAAATGATCGAACGGCAAGTCGCATTTGCCGGAACATTGCGTCCAGAAGAACTGCGCGAGATGAAAAAGAAAGGTCTCGAAGCCGAAAAACGAAATCTCGAAAGTCTGCTCAGTCAAATTCAAACGACCAAAGGCAATTTAGAGCAAAACGTCCAGAAAGCCGATTCAATGGTTGAAAAACTTCGCGCCGTGCTTGAAAGAGATATTGACGATGCTCTGAACGAACAGTCGAAAGAGCAGAACGAACAACCGAAAGACCAGTAAAACAATCAAGAATTCTCCCGCAACTTTTTTTAATACTTTTCAAAAAATCTCCAAAAAACCTGCAAGCCAAAGCAACTTTGCGCGTTCTTTAAAACGTCATACAAGCGTCAATAAACAAAAATCCGCGCTTAAACTCTGTTTTTAGGAGAATTTTATGAAACTGAAATCTATTTCAATGGCGGTCTGCATTGTCTTTGCAGGCTTTTTTTTCGCGCTCTCTGCTTATGCTCAGGGTGTCATCGTGCCGATTATCTGTGACCGAAGACCTTGTATTCCGCGTCCGATTCCGCGTCCTGTGCCGATTCCGAACGCGCTTCCCGTGAAATCTATTGAAATTGACACGAAAATAAACGGTCAGGTTGCAACGACGCATCTTGTACAGGTTTTTCGCAACGACACGCCTTACACGCTCGAAGGAACGTATTTTTTCCCGATTCCCGAAACGGCTTCGATAGTCGAATTTGCGATTTGGGAAAACGGCAAAAAACTTGTCGGCGAAGTTCGGACACGCGAAGAAGCGCGGAGAATTTATGATGAAATCGTCCGCCGCCAGCGCGATCCGGGACTGTTGGAATATGCGGGAAAAGATTTGTTTCAGGCTTCGATTTTTCCGATTCCGCCGAATTCCGACAAAAAACTTGAAATGACTTATTCGCAGGTTTTGAAAGCCGAATCCGGCACGGTCGCGTATCGTTATCCGCTCGGAACAGGCAGAAATTTGTGGAATCGCCAGACGGACGAGAATGTTCGGCGAAATCTGCCGACGCAGAAATTCGGCACGGTTTCGGGCAAAATCGAGATTGTCGGGCGCGAAGCCCTGCGGAATATTTATTCGCCGTCGCATCAGGTTGACGTGAAGCGCAAAGGCGAAAACAACGCGTCCGTGTCGTTTGAAACTTCGAGCAACGACAACGATTTTCAACTTTTTTACGGTTTATCGAACAACGATTTCGGAATGTCGTTGCTGACTTACCGCGAACCGGGCAAAGACGGTTACTTTCTTCTCCAAATTTCGCCGAAAGACAATGTTACCGAAAGCCAATTGGTCAACAAAGACATCGTTTTCGTGCTGGATACATCGGGTTCGATGGCTGATGAAGGCAAGATGGAAAAGGCGCGCAACGCTCTGCTTTTCGGTGTGCGAACTCTGCGCGACGGCGACCGTTTCAACATCATCAATTTCGCGGGCGAGGAGCATCTGTTTGAAGATAAATTGATTGCGTCGAACGCTGAAAACCGAAAGCGCGGCGAGGAATTTGTCAAAAAACTTCAGCCGAACGGCGGAACGAATATCAACGATGCTTTGATTGCGGCATTGAAACAATTCGATTCGTCAGACAGACCGAAAATGCTCGTCTTTATGACGGATGGTCGTCCGACGGTCGGCGAATCGAATGTTGATAAAATCATCAAAAACGCAAGAGAAATAAAGGTTGAAGGCTTGCGGATATTCACGTTCGGCGTTGGCTACGATGTCAACACACAGCTTCTCGACAAACTCGCCGAAGAAAATTCGGGAACGGCGGATTATGTCGAGCCGAAAGAAGATTTGGAAATCAAAGTTTCAAACTTTTTCACGAAGGTTAATTCGCCTGTCTTGACCAATTTGGAGATGGATTTCGGCGGCGTGCAAACGGATTTTATGTATCCGCGAACTTTGACCGACATTTTTAAAGGTTCGCAACTAACGATCATCGGACGTTATCGAAACACCGGCGATTTGAATAACATCACGCTTCATCTGAAAGGCAAAACGGGACGTGAAACGCGGACGTTTAATTATTCAGACCTCGATTTTCCGCTTCGTGCCGACAAAAACGATTTTCTGCCGCGCCTTTGGGCAACGCGCCGCGTCGGTTGGCTGATCGAGCAGATTCGCTCGAACGGCGAAAACAAAGAACTGCGCGACGAAATCGTTGATTTGGGAACGCGCTACGGCATCGTCACGCCTTACACTTCGTATCTGGCAACCGAAAATAATTTTCAAGTTGATGGCGCAGCAGTCGGTGGCGGAACAATAAGCGGAAGAAGAAACGAAAGAAAAATGATGCCGATGAAGACTCCAATGCCGACGACCGGACAAGGCGCAGTGATGGCAAGCAAAGACGCGAAAGAAAAACAGCAAGTCGTAACCGTTACTTCCGAAGACGATGAAGCAATCAAAGTTGACGGGCAAATCGTCGTCAAGAAAGTCGGCGCGAAAACCTTCTATCTCGAAAACGGTGTTTGGATTGATTCCGAATTCAAGCAAGAAGCCAAACGTGCGGAAACAAAACTGCAATTTGCTTCAAACGAATACTTCGATTTGGTGACCAGAGAAAAAGAATTGGCGCAATTCTTCTCACTCGGTGAACAGGTCGTAGTTGTTTGGAAAGGAAAGGTTTATCGGATTACAAAATGACTGGAGCGCAAGCGGCTCGCTTGCCTGAGCGTTTGAAAAACGCGAAAAGACGCTTCCGCCTTAATCAACATTGAATAAAGCGGAAGCCTTTTTACGTCGCCAAAAGCGCGACGTATGCAAGCGAGCCGCTTGCGCTCCAGTCGGAATTCAACATCTGAAAGGATGATTTTTGATGAGAAAAAGGTTATCTTTAAATCATCTAAAACCACCCTTTCATTTTGCTTTCGGGAGATTCAAACGTGGCGTTTATCAAGAAAACAGGTTTATTTTTATTTGCAATATTTCTTTCAACTCAAATTATCGCGGCTCAGACAAACTGGAAAGCTAATCGCGGCAAAGGCAGCGGCGATTTGGTTGCCGTATTTTTTACATCGGCTGAAAAAGGCTGGATTGCGGGCGATAACGGCTACTTGGCGTGGACGGGCGACGGCGGACGAAACTGGACTAAACAGGAAATCGGGACGACCGAAAGCATCAACGAAATCTATTTTCGCAACGACGACAACGGTTATCTCGTCGCCGGAAAGAAAATGTTTGTGACCCGCGACGGCGGACGAAACTGGCAGGAAATCAGGATTTACAGACCGGGCGATTTTCGCAATTCGTCGCCCGAATTTTTGAGCATTCGCTTTGCCGATAAAAAACGCGGCATTGTCATCGGCTCGGTTCTCAACGCCCAGGAACGTGTGATTGATTCGCTCGTGATGCGGACGGAAGACGGCGGCGAAACGTGGCAGAGAGTGATTGTTCCGTCAAAAAAAGAGCTTTATCATCTCGATTTTGTCGGCAGTTCGAGATGCTGGATAGTCGGTGACGACGGACTTGTTTTGGCTTCAACGAACGGCGGCGCGAGCTTTCAAACGCAACGCTCGGGCATTGCTTTGGATTTATACAACGTAGATTTTCGTGATGAAAGCGAAGGTTATATCGTCGGCAGCAAAGGCACGATCTTGCGGACGGAAAACGGCGGGGCAAATTGGGAAACCGTCAAAACCGCTTTTCCTGTAACCTTTATGCGGGTTGATTTTGCCGATGATAAAAACGGCGTAATCGTCGGTTATGAAGGCACGATTTTGCGTTCAAACGATAAAGGCAAGAACTGGGTAAAACAATTCAGCGACACGAAAGAACATCTCTACGGACTATTTTTCGCGAAGAAATACGGCTGGGCGGTCGGTGCCAACGGCATCATAATTCAAAACCAAAGATAAAATTCAAAAGATCTTAATTTGTCTCAATTTTTCTTAACACTTTTGTAAAAAAGTGTGCTATGTTACATCATCAAATCTTTTCGATATTTGATTGTTCATCAGGTATTATTATTAAAAATATTTTTTGGAGGAGAAAAATGGGCAAAAAACCGTTTTTGATTGCATTTGTGCTTTTGATAGTTTTGTCCGCCGCAAGCGGATACGTATTTGCACAAGGCACGACTTCGCGCGTCACCGGGACCGTTACCGACACTTCGGGTGCTTCGGTTTCGGGGGCAACGGTAACTTTAACCAATGAAGGCACGAATATTTCGCTGACGACTCAAACAAGCGAAAGCGGTGCATATGTTTTCGATTTGATTCAATCGGGAAAATATTCGGTAATGGTTGAAAGACAAGGTTTTAAGAAATTTATTTCAAAGGGAAATTCGGCATTGATTAACCAACCCGCGACAGTTAATATTGCGCTCGAAGTCGGCGATGTTTCGGCAGTTATCACAGTTGAAGGAACAGCCGAACAAGTGCAAACCAGCACATCCGGAAACGTCGGAACTACGATCGAACAAAGGTCGCTGGAAAGTCTGCCTATTTTCGGGCAACGCGGCAGAAATCCGCTCGATTTACTGAACTTTGTGCCCGGCGCGTCAACCGACATTTCGAACGAAACCGGAGGAGGCGTTCACATTCATGGATCGCGCGACCGCGCATTTAATTTTACGCTTGACGGAATTGATATTAACGAATCGAGCGCGGGCGGTTCAAATTTTACGCCGCTTCGTCCTAATCCCGATTCGTTACAGGAGTTTCAGATTATAACGAGCAATTTTACAGCGGAACTCGGACGCAGCAGCGGCGCACAGGTTACATTTGTAACGCGCTCGGGCGGCAACAGTTTTCGCGGCAGTGTTTTCGAGTATTATCAAACACCGAGATTAAACGCAAACGAATACGGAAACAAAATCAATAATCGTCCGAAAGGACAATTCGTTCAGCATATTTTCGGCGGAAGTTTCAGCGGTCCACTATTCAATCCGGGCTTTGGCGAAGGTACGAAATTCGGTTTGTTACGAAATAAAGCGTTCTTTTTTGTCAACTTACAAATGTTGCGGGCATATGAAACAAGATTGGTTACGCGAACGGTGTTAACGGAATCTGCCCGCCAAGGTATCTTCCGCTATGTTCAGGGCGGTCAAAATGCCGCCGCCGGAACGACCACTCCTTCGGTCAGCGGAAGCGGTGTTCCGCTTTTCCCGAATTGCGGAGGGACGATAACTACGTCCTGCATCAGCACTTATAACATTGCGACGGGTTCGGTTGTCGAAGGCGGACTCGATACTTATACGACCGGCTTGCTTCTGGCAATGCCGCTTCCGAATAATTTCTTTTCGGGCGATGGTTTAAATACCGCGGGATTCAGTTTCGGCGCACCGCAAAGAGAAAAACAATATGATTTTGTTGCCAAATTCGATTTCAAAATCAACGACAAAAACTCGTTTTATGTGCGCTACGCACAAGGTCAGCAAAACACCGTCGGCGATGCCGGAAACGGCGGTTCGCAGGCGTTTCCCGATTATCCGAACAAGGTTGACACCTTCCGCGACCCGAAAAATATGGCGTTCAATTACCGTTGGTCGCCGACCGCCAAATTTACAAACGAATTCATTTTCGGATTTAATAATTTCGCGTTCAGTTTTAATAACCCCGACGCGAATTTTTCAACAAATCCGCCTTTCATTTTTAATTTGGCGACCGACCCGTTCAGCAACGCCGATCTGGTAAATAATGCGCGGCGGCTGAAAACGTATCAATTTGTTGATAACCTGACGTTTGATTTTTCGCCCCACGTTTTAAAGGCGGGAATCAACTTCAGGTTCGGCAAACAGATTGACGACCGTTCGGGAGTTGCGGGAACTTTGACGACACCGATTGTTAGTTTCAGCACAACCCTTAACGGAATACCTGCCGGTTACTCGGTGCCGGTCGCTTCGACAACGACAATCAATGCAACCGACCGCGCCAGATTGTTAAGTTTGATCAACGATATGGTCGGACGTTACGGCAGAATTACGCGGGCGTATGTGGCTTTGCCGGACGGCAGTGCTTTTGCGCCTGCCGGAACGCGCTGGGATTTTGAAGCGTCTTATCCCGAATATGATTTTTATATTCAGGACACCTGGAAAGCTCGTTCAAATTTAACCATTGATTTGGGTTTGCGCTGGGAAGCCAAACTGCAACCGACTTCCGATACGCGACCGATTTTGCGTCCCGTTCAGCCTTTCACCATCGGCGCACCGGCGAACAATCAGCTTTCATGGACGGAGGGCAATCTATTTAAAGACGATTTGAATAATTTTTCGCCTTCGGTTGGTTTCGCGTGGGACCCGTTCAAGAACGGTAAAACTTCAATTCGTGCGAACTATCGTTTGTCATACGACCGGTTCAATACGTTCGTTTTCGCTTCGAGCATTTTCCAAAGCGCACCGGGTAATACAATCGCGGTGTCCAATACGGTTGCGGGCTTGGTCAGAAACGGTTATCCGTCAACAACCCCGCCGACAACGCCCGCCGCCTCGCGAACACCGGCGGCTTTTTCGCCGAATGCGATTACGGTGGTTGACCCCGATTTGCAATTTCCCGAAGTGCATCAATGGTCGTTAAGTTTCCAACGCGAAGTTTTCAAAAATACTGTTTTCGAGTTTAACTTTATCGGAAATCGCGGAACGCATCTGTTCGGCGGTTACGATTCCAACCAAGTTAATATTAACGCTTCAGACCCGCGCTGTCCGGGCGAAACATTTCTAAGCGCGTTTAATGCCGTTCGCGGTGGAAATAACAATGTCTGTTTAATTAATTATTTATGGAGCGGAACGAATGCAAATAATTCCGGAACAGTCGGTTTTGCTGGAAATTCAAACATTGCACTGACTCTTTCACCGCAACCGACCGGCGGCGGTGTGGCGACCGCGGCGGCGATTATTTCGCAAACGCGGAATTCCCAACTGGTTGCCAATGGATTTGCGCCTTCCTTTTTCCAAAGGTTTCCGCAATTTGCCGGTAACTTTTTGGTCTTGGACAGCAATGACTATTCGAGATACAGAGGTTTGGAATTCATTTTGAACCGCCGGATTACGAGCGGCATCGGCTTTAATGTTTCATACACCTGGTCAAAATCGAAAGACACCCGTTCATTTGACCCGACTTTTACAACGGTCGGCACCGGCACGGGGCAAGCGGCAGGCAGTACGCCGTTTGATTTGCGCGACCGGAACTTAAATTATGCGTGGTCGGATTTTGATCGCCGTCATGCTTTTCGGGCAATGTATATCTACGAACTGCCGTTCGGAAAAGGCAGAATGTTTGCTTCGGATATTCCAAAACTTCTGGATTGGGCAATCGGCGGTTGGCAATTGTCGGGTTTGGTCAACGTAACTTCGGGAAGACCGTTTACGGTTTATGCCGGAAATTCGTTTGCGGGAACGCCCATCAACGGTGTAAATACGATCAGTAACTTGGTGGCGGCGACTGTAAATTGTAGCGGATGCCCGAGAAATGCCGGATATTTGCACGTCCGCAACGGAACGAATTATTGGTTTGACCAGGCGACCGTTGATTCATTTTCTACACCCGCGCCGGGCGAACTTGGCAATACGGGAAGAAATTATTTTATCGGACCGAGATTTTTCCAGATGGATATGTCTTTGGCGAAAAAAATCAGTTTTACCGAAACCTTTAATCTTGAGTTAAAGATTGATGCCAAGAACGTAACCAATTCGATTTCGTTCACCGCTCCGATAAATCTTTCCCGAAATCCCGCTTTCGGACAAATCCGTGACCGTGTTTTTTCAAACACTTTTGCGAGAAAAATACAGGTAGGCTTGAAACTTAATTTCTAATTAACGTCAGTTCGGGATAAGAATGGAGCGCGGGCTGCCAGCCTGCAAGCGTTTGAAAAACGCTCAGAACGTCTGAGTTTATTCAACCTTGCCGAAAATCGAAGTTAGTGACACCGCTTTGCAAGCGGCGTGGCAGGCTGGTAGCCTGCGCTCCAATCGGCAAATTGCTTATCCTGAACTCACGTTAATTAGTGTTTTGGGATTATTAACATTAGACCTCTGTAAATGCCTTAGCTTTTGCAGAGGTTTTTATTGAATAAAAATGAGGAAAAGCAACTTGTTTTAATTTCGCGGCATCATTCAATACGGGTAAGAAGTTTGGCAAGAATGTTGAAAGAGCAATTGAGCAAGACTTCTGATTCCTCCTGTTTCTTTTTTTATACTCGTTGAGAATTCGACTCAACGAGTTTTTTTTTCAAAAAACTTTAAAAGTAAAAAGTAAAAAGTAAAAAGTAAAAAAAGCGTCTTGCTTGAAATTTAACAGTCAAGTAATACCAAATTGCTTAAAAAAGAGTAGAACAAAATCAGAGCGAGAATCAGCTAAAAGCTAATAGCTGACAGCTTTCAGCTATTTTCAGACACTTTTCTTAATCTACTTTTATTCACGCAACTTGGTATAAGATGCTCTTAATTTTGCCTTTTTACTTTTTACTTTTTACTTTTTACTTCAAAGACTTTTACTTTTTACTTTTTAAAGCTTTGCTGGCGAGAAGCGCGAGTTGTCCGGCGCGGGGCAGGTTTTCGACTGCCTTGGCGACTTGTTTGTCTTCTTCGACCAGCACCTGATTTGCCGAAACCGTGCCGAAAGCGGCAGTAACGAGATTATATCTGATGCGCGATTTGATAAATGTTTTGTCGGCTTCGATGCTTGCCGCTAAAGATTTCCATTCCGGGCTTTGAGCGATAAAATTCTTAAAAGCCTTTAAGATTTCGTCGTTGACCGGATAATCGCTCGGACGGATGCGGTTGCCGTATTTGATTTGCCCGCTGACCCGATAATTTTCAAACCCCGCGATTTTGCCGTTGGCAAGCTCGTTTGAGAAAAAGAAAATCGGATCGAGAAGTTCCGACTCAACATCGGTTAAAACTCGATTTTTGACGATTTCGTCGGGCGTGATGCCGTCGCCGCCGAAGACTTTTCTGCCCGTCAAGGTTTTTGCTTCGGTTTTGGTTTGCGTCTGGACGGCGGCTTTGTGGTTAAAATAATCGTAAAGACCGTTTTTTGAATAATCACGCTGAATCGAACGTCCCGAAGGCGTGTAATATTTGGCGGTCGTCAGCGTCAAGCCCGAACTATACGGCAAATCAATAATGCTCTGCACCAGACCTTTGCCGAAACTGTTTTCGCCGACGACAAGTGCGCGGTCATAATCCTGCATTGCACCCGAAACGATTTCCGAAGCCGAGGCGGTCGAATCATTAACCAGCACGACCATCGGCATTGTTTCGGGCGTTTTATTTGTCGAACGCCAGACGCGGTTGTCAATCGCAAAACGTCCGCGCTGTGAAACGATCACGCTTCCGGCGGGCAGAAATTTTTCAGCCGTCTTGACCGCTTGGTCTAAAATTCCGCCCGTGTTTTCGCGTAAATCCAAGATTAACGAAGTCATTCCTTGTTTATGAAGTTCGCCGAGCACGACCGACAATTCTTCGGCGGTCGTGTAGTTAAACCCTTCGGACATATCAATATAACCGATGCCCGTCCGAAGCATATAAGCGTCGGGAATCGTCGGTTGCGGCACGCGGTTGCGGCGCAGTTCGACGGTTTCCAGTCGGCGCGAATCGCCGCGTTCGACTAAAACTTTGACGACCGAACCTTTTTTGCCGCGCACTTTGTCGCGGACAATTGACGAATTTTTGCCGACCATATTTTCGCCGTTGACCGCGAGAATTTTATCGCCGAAGCGAAGTCCGGCGCGAAACGCGGGTGAATCGGGGAAAGTGGCGATCACGAAAGTATTTGTTTCGCCCTCTTTTTCGTAATTGGCGATGGTTGCGCCGATGCCGAAATATTCGCTTTGCTGATCGGTCAGAAGCTCCTGATATTCGGCGGCATCGAAATAGTTTGAATGCGGGTCGAGCGTGTGAAGCATCGAATCTATCGCCGATTTGGTCAGTTCGTTGTAATTGGCATTTTTGCCGTCAACGTGATTTCTGCGGATGATTTCGAGCGCGTCCGAAAAGTCCTGCGTGATACTGCCGTTCGGAATCTGCGGATTTTGCGCCGGATTTTGATTTGAGCGCGGCGTTGAAGCGGAAAATGAAGAGCCTTTTTTTATTTTGAAAGGTTCGACTTCTTCGAGTTGTGAGACGGGTTTTTGCTTCGCTTGCGGAAATGCAAAAACCGTCGCCACAGACAAAATTAACAGTAATGAAACAACTCTTCTCATAGTCCGAAAGACCTCAAAAGGCGTTCAAACAAGCGCGTCAAAAAATAATAGCCGTTCTGGCGAATGTTACAAAAATAACCGTCCCGAACGCAAGCCGAAAGCGCGTCGAAAGCCGAAAATTAAATTTTATATGCCTTCTGAATAGTTTTAATCGGCGGAAAATTCCAATGAATAAAAATAAATTTTTAGAAGTTAGAAGATAGAAGATAGAAGATAGAAGATAGAAGATAGTAGTCAGCATTTAGTTACAGACAATCGGCGTTCATCCTCTCCGGGTTATTACTCCATCGTCATTCGGAAATTGCTTACTTCTACCTTTTACCTACTAACTTCCCACTTCTACCTTCTACCTTTTACCTACTAACTTCTCACTTCTACCTTTGATTCATTCCGCTTTTTGGGTAAAAATCTATGTATGTCCGAAACAGCCGAAAATAATTTGGAGAAAAAGCTCCGAAATTTAATTGAAACGCTTGATGTCGCAAATGCTCTGACCGAGCCTTTGACGGATTCCATCGAAAATCTGCTGAAGGTGACGGCTTTAGAGATGAATTCCGAGGAAGCGTCCGTGCTGATCCGCGAGGGCGATGTCGGCGATTTGAGGTTTTTGTCGGCAATCGGCAAGGTTGCCGACCGGTTGAAAAATCTGCACGTACCGTCAGGCAAGGGCATTGCGGGATTCGTTTTTTCGTCGGGACAGCCGATGGCGGTTGCCGACGCGGGCGAGGAAGAGACGTTTTACGCCGAAGTTGATAAACAGACGGGTTATTCGACGCAGACGATCTTGGCGACACCGCTTCGACATAACGGCGAAATAATCGGCGTGCTGGAATATGTCAACCGGATCGGCGAGCCGCCTTTTGAAGCATTTACGCCGAACGAGATGGACAAAGCCGCGCTCTTTGCCGAAGCCGTCGCGTCGCTTGTCAACGCCTACGAATCGGTCAAACTCTTCCGCGAATTGGGCGATAAAATGATGGAAGGCGAATCGGACGCGAAATTTTCGGAAGTCCGCGAATGGCTCGGCGAATTGCGGAGCGCGGCGGAACATAAGGAAATGCTCGATTTGGCGATTTTGGTACGCGAAATCGCTTCACGCGGCGAAGCCGAACGCGAAATGTGCCGCGAAGTTTTGGAAGCAATCGTGAAATTCTCCGACAGCAAGAAAGAAACAAGTTTTTTAAGCTATTGAAATGAGTGGAGAGTAAAGAGTGGAGAGTGGAGAGTAAATCTCCGAACTCTCTACTCTCCACTCTCCACTCTCAACTAATGTATGACATCGGTAACGGGTTACGAAGCAGGCAAATTCGGGACAATCTCGACGTATTTCCAGATAGACGACAGCTGGAGATTGCGGACGGGGAAAGGTGTCGGCGTGGCAGTTATTGACAGCGGGATTGACGAAAACCATCCCGATTTGCAGGGCAAAGTTCTCGAATCGGTCGAAGCGCGCAGTAATAATAAAAGAGTTTTGTTCGTGCCTTCGGAAACGGGCGATTCCGCCGGACACGGCACGGCTTGCGCGGGAATTATTTCCAAAATCGCGCCCGACGCGCAGTTTCACAGCATTCGCGTGCTTGGCTCGGGCGGTTTGGGCGACGGGCAAACATTTCTCGCGGGTCTCGAATATGCCATCAAGCAACGCTATCGTTTGATAAATTTAAGCCTCGGCACGACCAAACCGCAATTTTTCGCGCCTTTGCACGACCTGCTCGACCGCGCTTATCAGGCGGGCTGTATCGTCGTCGCGGCGGCAAACAATCTTCCGCAGCCGTCGTTTCCGTCGGTCTTTTCATCGTCGCTGATTTCCGTTTCAAAGTCCGCCGAAACCGATCCGTTTCATTTCGGCTTCAAATTCGGCGAAGTCATCGAACTGACCGCGCCGGGCGTTAATGTCCGCACGGCGTGGCTCGGCGGCGGTTACAAAAGCCTTACAGGCAACAGTTTTGCGTGTCCGCACATCGTCGGAATCATCGCGCTTTTGCTCGAAACCTACCCGAACCTGACTCCTTTTCAAGTCAAATCCGCGCTCTATGCAATTGCCGAAGAAAATATTAAATCAGTAGAGAGTGGAGAGTAGCGAGTGGAGAGTGGAGAGTGGAAAGAAAGAAAGATTTTAAATCTCCACTCTCTACTCTTCCGTGTATTCGCGCATAAACATCACGACCTTGCGGGCTTCGTCTTTGGTTAGGATGAACGATGATCTGTCCTTTAAAACGAGATGCGGCGGGATATAATCGTTGCCGACTTCGGAAACGAGAAAGATTCCCTCGTTGACGAATTTGTCTATTTCTTTGCGTGTTATGGTGCGCCCTTTGATGACAATTGCGGGCAGTTCTTCTTGGTTACTCATTCCCTCTGTTCTTTAAAAAAATCGGAAGACTTTTTTACAACTATAACATTCAACCGCGCAAAGCACTAAAATCGGCTTGATTCAAATAAAATATCACAAAAATTCGCCCAAAGTAATACAGAGTTGCGTCAAAAAGTGAGATAAGAAATCAGTAGAGTGAGCGGTAGCGAACACGTTTATTATCATAAAACTTTTTCATAATGAGAAGTGTTCGCTACCGCTCACTCTACTGATTTGATCTCGCAACTTCTCTCATTTATTTACGCAACTCGGTATAAGAACTGCTACGGTAGCAGTCGGGCAATTGAGGGCAGAAAGATGAGGGATGAGGGATGAGGGATGAATAAGTCTTAAGAAACGTCAGATATTGGATAGGACTGGAGCGCAAGCGTCTCGCTTGCAAAGCGTTTGAAAAACGCTCAAAACGCTTCGATTTACTGAAATGTTTCGGGACATCGAAGCGTTTTGTTCGCGCTCCCGCGCTCAATGCAAGCGGGACGCTTGCGCTCCAGTCTAATATAATAATTTGATTAGCGAACGACTTCGCTAACCACGTTGCCGTTGATGATTGTGCCGGTGCAATGAGTGACGTATTCGAACGGGTCGCCGTCAAACATTGCCAAGTCCGCGTCTTTGCCGACGGCAATCGAGCCGATGCGGTTGTCTAAGCCGAGGATTTTTGCCGCGTCAATCGTGATCGTGGCGAGTGCGTCGCGGCGGCTCATTCCGTTCGCGGCGGCGAGTGCGGCTTCAAACAGAACGATGCGCGTTTTCGGGACGTAGCCTTCGTAACCGCTCTGAAGCGCGACGGTGATTCCGGCGGCTTTCAGTTTGGCGGCGGTTTCCATCGAGAGATTTTCGGTTTCGCCGCCGGCGCGCAACATCGTCGGATGCACGATCACGGGAAAACCCGACGCTTTGATTTCGTTTAAGACAAGCTGGGCTTCGCTCACGCCGTCAAGCACGATTTTGAGGTTGAACTCTTTAGCGAGTCGCAATGCGCTCATAATATCCTGTGCGCGGTGCGCCGTGACGAGCAATCGGATTTCGCCGTTCAAGACCTTTTTCCACATTTCCTGTTTCAAATCACGCGGTTCGCCTTTGTAATTTCCCGCCTTGATTAGTTCGGCGCGGAGCATCGCAATTTGTTTGGCGCGTGTGCCGGGCGATTTGCCTTGTCCGGCGAGTGCGCTTTCGCCGAGAGTGACGTTAATCATCGCCGACGGAATCAAGGTTGCTTCGTCAACGTTTTTTCCGAAGGTTTTGGCAATCATCGTCTGTCCCGGAACGAGCGCGGTCGGCTGATGTCCGGTGTGAATCGTCGTGATGCCGTAACCGCGCACCCATTCGACGAGCGTTTCTTGCGCGTTATACGAATCAATCGCCCGCAATTCGGGCTGAATCGGCGAACTGCCGTCAATCGCCATCTGGTCGTGCGGCTGGTTGAGATAACCGTTCAAACCGATCACCGTGTGCGCGTCAATCAATCCGGGTGTCACGACTTTGGCGGAAATCACGCGGTAATTCGCGGGAATTTTAATCTGCGCCGCCGTGCCGACCGCTTCGATCTTGCCGTTATTGATTAAAACCACGCCGTTCGTGATCGGTTCACCCGCCATCGTCCAAACCGTTTCGCCTTTGACCGCAATCTGCGCCTGAACCGGAAAAGAAAATATAACCGCAGAGACGCAGAGACACAGAGAAATTAAAAAGAATTTATAAAAAACTCTGCGTCTCTGCGTCTCTGCGGTAAAAATTGTATTGTTCATTATTTTGTACCTCCTTCGTAAATGTCGCCGTCAAAGCAATCCAAATGAACGAGCTTGTCGGTCGTTGCGCCGAAACCGCCGACTGCCGTCAGATAATCGAGCGGATTACTGCGGTTAAAGACGCTTTTGCCTTCGACCCAAGTTTGTTCGACGTGCGTATAGACGCTCAGAGGGTCGCCGCTCAGAACGATAAAGTCGGCATCCTTGCCCGCTTCGAGCGAGCCGATGCGGTCTTGCATATCGAGCATTATCGCGCCCGCCATCGTCATTCCGTAGAGTGCTTTATCACGCGACATTCCGGCGCGCACGGCAACTCCCGCCGAACGCAGAAAATGCCGCGAATCGGTGATGTAATCGTCCGTGTGAAAACCGACCAACGCGCCCGCTTTTTCGAGTGCCGCGCCGTTGATATAGCTGACATCCATCGTTTCGAGCTTGCCGCCCGGTGCGTCAATCATAATGATTGACGACGGAACTTTTGCCTTCGCAATCTCGTCCGCGACCTTCCACGCTTCGGAAACGTGTTGGAGAATCACCTTGAAACCGAATTCTTTTTGAAGGCGCAAAACGGTCAGAATATCGTCGTGACGATGCGTGTGAAAATGAATAACGCGCTTGCCGTCGAGCGCATCAACGAGTGATTCCATCACCAGATCACGCGGGGGAAGTTTCGTTTTATCGTTGCCCGCTTTGGCGATTTTGGCTTTGTAATCGAGTGCTTTGATAAATTGTTCGCGGACGAGCGCGGCGGATTTGGCGCGTGTGCCGGGAAAATTTCCGCCGCCCGGTCGAATCGGATTCGTGCCGTTGGCGAATTTTATACCGCCTGCGTATCTGCCGTCTGCCAGATAAATCAGCAAATCGTCAACCTTATTCGCGCCGTCGCGGAGCTTTAAATAAAGCGTCTGTCCGCTGTTGAGATGTCCCGAACCGGGCATCACGTTGACGGTCGTAATTCCGCCCGTCTGAGCGCGTTGCAAGCTCGAAGAACGCGCATTCAAGCTGTCTAAAATGCGGACATCGGGCTGAATCGGCGCAGAACCGTCCGCGCCCGAACCTTCGCCGACGTGACTGTGCGTGTCAACGAGTCCGGGCATAATGACTTTGCCCTTCAAATCAATGATCTGCACGTCTGACCCGAGACGAACCGTCTGCGCATCGCCGATTGCCGTGATCTTACCGTTTTGCACGAGCAAAATGCCTTGCTCGATCGGCTGTCCGACTATCGGAATGATTCGCGCATTAAGAAACGCAATCGGCTTTTCCTGTCCGTATGCCGAACAGAAAAGCGAAATTAGAACTAAAAAGCTACAAAAATATCTTTTCATTTGGATTTTCCTTTTTGTTTATTTGAAAAAAAGATGCAGAAC
Source organism: Acidobacteriota bacterium (assembly GCA_031412675.1). Classification (GTDB taxonomy): domain Bacteria; phylum Acidobacteriota; class Blastocatellia; order Pyrinomonadales; family Pyrinomonadaceae; genus JAFDVJ01. The sequence goes on from JANODL010000143.1 coordinate 69,051, forward strand.
TAAATTGCTACGAAACGATTCTTATGTCAAGAACGGATGACTGGAGCGCAAGCGGCTCGCTTGCAACATCGCGTTTTTTTGCGATGTAAAAATGATTGAAGAGAAAAAACTTGAATTTACTTTAAACGCTTTTTCGCGTCAAAAAACGACGCTCATGGCAAGCGGAGACGCTTGCGCTCCGGTCTTTTACTTTTCCATTGTCGGCAAAGCGATATAAAAAGCCGTGCCTTTTGAATTATTTGGAATAACCTCGATTTTTCCGCCGTGCGCCGTGATGATTCCGTAGCAAACCGCCAAACCGAGTCCGGTTCCTTTGCCCGCCGGTTTGGTCGTAAAAAACGGGTCAAAAATCTTTTGGACATCTTCGGATTTGATGCCGATGCCGTTGTCGGAAATTGTGATGCGAACTTCCGCGTATTCGGTCGCGGTTTCAATCATGAGTTCGCCGCCTTGGGGCAAAGCGTCGCGTGAGTTGAGAAAAAGATTCAGAAAAACCTGTTGAAGCTGGTCGCCGTCGGCGAAAACCTTCGGCAGATTTTCGGCGAGATGCTTTTCGATTTTGAGCTTTTGAAAAGATTTATCAAAGCTCGCCAGCCGCAGACTTTTTTCGATTAAATCGTTAATATCAACCGCGCTTTTTGCGGCAGGACGAACCCGCGCAAAATCCATCATATCCTTTGTCACCTGCGTGATGCGCTGAATCTGCGTTTGAATCAGCTTCAGGTTTTCTTTAGTTTTATCGTCGAGATTGTCTTTCGACTGCATCATTTGAATCAAAGACGAAATCGAAGCCAGCGGATTGTTGACTTCGTGCGCGACACCGGCGGAAAGCGTTCCCATCGCCGCGAGCTTTTCGGTGCGGATAAGCTGTTCGTTGAGTTGCTGCAATTGCTCGATGTCGTCCGCCATTTTACGGCTCATTTCGTTAAAACTGTCCGCCAGCAGACCGATTTCGTCGTTGCTTTTCCGCAAATCAACTTCCGTTCCGTATTCGCCTTCGGTGACCTGAACCGCCGCCAAAGTTATCCGTTGAAGCGGGCGCGAAATCGTCCGCACAATCAGAAGAACCAGCACGAGATTCGGCACAAGCGCGGAAATCACGCTGAAAACTAGATATTTGCGCCACGCTTCAAACGATGTTCCGTCTTGAAACGCCCAGTAAACAATCGGAATCTGAAAAATAATAAAGCTGATAATTGCGACCGACGCGATGCTCAGCGCAATTTTGTAAGCAATCGGAAAAAGGCGGAATTGGTCGAGCGCGTTTTCGAGCGAAAAAAGTTTGAAATTGGAAATCGCATAAGCGTAAATCAAAACTCCGGGCAAAACGAAAATCGAGCTGTAGGGAAGCATCGAATAAAGCCCGAAAAACGGAAACAATATATTCGCCAGAGTTTTCAAAATTCCTGTTACGACCAACGCCCAGAGAATTGCGCCGACTTGCTGACCTTTCTGCGTTTTTCGGTATTTCCGATATTTTTGGAAAAGTATAAACGCACCGTAACCGAACACGAAATAGACGTAAAGGACAAAAGCATAAGCGAGCGGCGCAAGGTCAATCTCGAATTTTCCGTTTTCAAACCCGACTTTGCGCCACAAAAGCCCGAACAGCGCGGCGGGAATCAGCACCAGACTCGGGGCAAAAATTATCGCGGCGCGTTTTTTCGGAGTTTTGGCATTTTCAGGGAAAACCCACGCGAAAACGACCAGCGAACATTGCATCAAAAGCGCGATGATAAAGCTCGAAGCTGCCCACCAACCGCTCGAAACATTATCCTCGTGAAAGTTCCAGAAAATTAAATCTTTGATTGTCCAGAGCGCGAGAAAAGCGATAAACGCCGCGAAGGTTTGATGAGCGCGGTTTCGCGGATTTGCCACGAATACGTAAAATCCGAGCAAAACCAACAAAAATAGCGCGAAAAGATGAAGTAAAACCAACATTGCTATAGCAGATTGTTAAATGACTTCGGCAAAAAATCAATCAACAACCAACCATTATAATTTTTAGTCAATTTTAATTTTAAGATTTATTCCAATGGCGTTGACATATTTGAGCGTATTTCCGCGATTGTTTTGAAGCAAATAAAAAAATTCAGCCGAAAAATTAGGATTGAATTTTTTGGCGATGCCGATGGTCAATTCGTTGCGCGTCCAATGTTTTGACTGAAATTCGTAAAACGGTTCGGTGGCGACAAACGGCGCGAAGATTTCTTTTTTGTCATTTTTGACCGGAATCGTCAATTGAAACTTGTTGCGGTAGCGCGTCGAATCTTTTGTCGAATTTCGGAATCTGTGTTCGATGCGGTTGCGGTCTTTGATCGAAAAATACTTGAACTTCTTTTCAATCCCGACATCAAACCGAAGACGGCTTTCATATTCTTTTTTACCTTCCGAAGGTTGTCCGGCGCGGTATAAAACACTCGGCGTGAAAGTCAGAAATCGGTTCAATCTGAACTCGAAACCAACGCCGACTCTTTCGTCAATCAAACTTTTTTGGTTTTTTCCGCCACGCAAAGTTCCGTAGAAAATCAACGAAACACGCTCGGTCTTTTTGTCTTCTGATTTTTTTAACGGAATAATTAATTGCGTATCATTCCAAATTTGAAAATCGTTCTTAGGCGAAGTTGTCTGACAGAAAGTCGGGACGGCAAATATAAGATTTAAAAAGATTATAAGTGAAAAAACTCTCATCGGAAGTGTTACAAATAAGTTACAAAGATGTTACGTTTGTAACATTAAAACCTTCCGATAAAAATTACAAGCCTAAAATAAATCCGCAGATAACAAATGTTATGCCGAAAGCAATCGCCAGAAAGTGTTTGAGTTCGATATTTTCGCCTTTTTTCATCAAACGGTGAAGGATTGTGAAAAGAGGAAGCGCGATACTTCCGACAATCCCGCCTAAGATTGCGCCGAAAAATGCGCCGAAGATGAAAATGATAATGCCGCCCGCGCCGCCCGAAATCATTCCCCAGAACAGACCGACAAAAGACAGAGCCAGAATCATCGCCGACCAGCTTTTGGTTTCAAAAAAACGAACGGTTTTGGCGACCACTTTTCCCGAAAAAAATCCGACGATTGCTGAAATTAAATTAATGATAAACATCACCCCGAAGACCCAACCGTCTAACCTTCCGTCAATTGCAAAGCGGATAAACATCGCCGCCGGCGGCAGTGCGCCGAGAATTAATCCAAAGTACGAAAAAGTTTTTTCGAGCGAAAGCGGATTTTTCATCAATTCGGCTTCGAGCTTTTCTCGATCCGAACGATACATCGCTTTTTGCCGAGCCGTTTCGTCGTTAGCGACGAGAAGCGCGTTCAATCTTTGTTGGACAAGTTCGCCGTCGCGGTCAAAACCTGCAAATTGTTTGAGATTTTGTTTTCTGTAAGCGGTTTGTGTTTCCCGGGATTCCATAATTCTTTCTCCGAATTTCTGACGTTTTGTTTTGCTCGGGTTTGCAAAGATTCTTTTGAAATTTTCTCAAGTGTTTTCCGTGCTTCGGAATCGTTGATAAAATCGGCAAGTCTTAATGCTTTATCGAAAAGCCTTTGCGGTTCGGAAGATTTATCAAAAATTCTTTTGAAAATCTCCAAGAAATCCCGACGCGCAAGTTTTTGATGAAAAGAAAGACGTTTGCGGTTGCGTCTGTGAAGACATATTTCGCCAAGATTTTTGTTGCTGTGATTCGTGATGCGAAAAATTTCAGTTTCCGGCAAGGAAAACTCTACATTCTCGCTCTGAATTTCCACACTTAGACCAACATAACGGTCGAAAATCTCACGAAATTCAAAAATGGAGATGTTTAATTTTTTGTCGGACAGAATATTTTCAAAAAGTTTTTTTATTTCTTCGATTTCAATTTCTTTTTTTGCATCCGAATTTGCGGAATCATCGAATCTAATAGCGTAAAGATTTGTAAATAAAGATTTTCGGGCAACCGTTTCGATGGCGAAAGGTATCCAAAAGACAAATCTGATAAGCGATTTCAGCCATAAAATCTTTGTTTCAAGGTGATTTCGGTTTTGTAAAAAATAATAAACGCCGAAAGGTGCGCCGCAAGCAAGGTAAATTATAAAAAGGTCGCGTAAATTCATTCCACGAGCATTAATTGCAATGAATATGCCAGCGCAAATACAACTTATTTGTAATCAACCGTTCTAACTTGAAACGCTGAAAAAATCGAGGTTAATTTAAAAAAACCGAGAACATTTTAAGAGTTGCAATCGTTAAAGAATTTAGCAATACGCAAAAAGCAAAAAATCTCTTTGCAGATTGCAAAAAAACAAAAATCATTTAATAGGAAAAAACAAAAAAATAATTTGCAAAAACATTTTCCACCCGCGTCTAAGAAGTGGCATTGAAATTGCAAGTTACAAGATCAAGAAATAGAGGGATATTTCTTAGGGATTAATAAATAAAAATAAATAAAGAATAGAAAGAGGGAATTATGACCGCTAAGGCAAAAATAAAAGTTATAAAGAAAAGCGAAATGAAAACGGCGGAAATGTCGAAAAAGCCAGCCGTTGTCGAGAATAATTCAAAGAAAGTCGCCGCACGTGAAATGGTTTCGACTGTAACGACCTGGGTTAGTGACTTTCAACAACGCAAACGCGAAGAAACTCGTCAGGCGATTGAAACATTTTTTTCGCCGCAACCTCAAAAATGCGGCGCGTAACATTTTGATACAAAATGATTTGAAATCGTATAGTCTTTTTTGAAACAATACAATCTCTGTAACAATCGGGACGGTCTGAACAGACCGTCTTTTTTTATTTTATTAAAAAAATATCAACCTAAAAGTTTTGTTTTTCAGCATTAAATCATTTAGACTCAAAAAATATTTTTTGTGTTAGACTGCAAAAAAGTTAGTATTTTCACATCTTAAATTATGACCGGAAAAGTTGTTATTGTTACAGGCGCAAGCAGCGGCATTGGGCGTGCAACTGCACTGCTTTTTGCCAAAAACGGTTCAAATGTGATCGCCGTCGGCAGAAATGAAAAGGAATTAAGTGGTTTGCGCGAGCAGGCACAAGGAAAAAAAGGTTCGATCAAAGTTCATCTGGCAGACATACGGGAAAATTCGCAGGTTGAAAGGCTCGTCAACGATACGGTATCGAATTTCGGTCAGATTGACGTTTTGGTCAATTCCGCCGGAATCATTATGAACGGGACGATTGAAAACACGACGCTCGACGATTGGGACAAAATGATGGACATCAATCTGCGCTCGGTGTTTTTCATGATGCAGAAATGTATTCCGCATCTGGAGAAGAAAAAAGGAAATATCGTCAATGTTTCGAGTGTTTCGGGAACTCGTTCTTTTCCGAATGTTCTGGCATATTGCGTTTCCAAAGCGGGCGTTGACCAATTAACGCGCTGTTCTGCGTTAGAATTAGCACCGAAAGGAATTCGCGTTAACGCGGTTAATCCGGGCGTGGTTGTGACAAATTTGCATAAGCGTGGCGGAATGGCTGACGATGATTATCAAAAATTTTTGAAAAACTCGAAAAATACGCATCCGCTCGGTCGTGCCGGCGAAGCAAAAGAGGTTGCCGATCTGATTTATTTTCTGGCTTCCGAAAAGGCTTCGTGGATAACGGGAGCGACTTACGAAATTGACGGCGGGCGCGCACAAACTTGTGCGCGGTAAAAATCCGGGCTTTGAAATTCGGAAAATTTAATGAAATTTCAACTTCTTCCAAGCACATTTGACGAAAACGGACGCGCTTCGGCGCGGCAGCATCTGGCGTGTTTCGTGGTTGACGATTTGGTAGCCTTAGACGCGGGAAGTCTGGCGATGGCGACGACCGACGAACAGAAAGAACAAATCCGCGACGTGGTTATTTCGCACGCACATCTCGACCACATTGCCGGTTTGCCGCTTTATATTGACGATTTGTTTGCCACTATCAAACGACCGATTCAAATTCACGCAACGGCGGAGGTTATCGAAATTCTTGAACGAGACCTTTTCAATTGGTCAATTTATCCGCGATTTTCCGAACTTAGGAACGACCACGGCGTTGTTTTGGAGTATCGTCAGTTTGAGGTCGAGAAAGATTTTGTTGTGAAGCACTTAAACATCAAAGCCATTGGTGTTAATCATAAAGTTCCGTCAGTCGGTTTTATCGTTTCGGACGGAAAATCCTCATTTGCGCTGACCAATGATACGGCTGAAATGAATCGTTTTTGGGAATATGTGAATGAAGAAGAAAAACTTTCAGCAGTTCTGGTTGAATGCGCTTTTCCGAACGAGCTGGATGAATTGGCTTGTAATTCGCATCATTTAACGCCGAAGGTTTTGCAAAAGGAATTAGCCAAACTCAAACAAAACTGCCCGATATTTGTGGTGAACATTAAACCAATGTATGTTAAACAGGTTTCCAAACAAATTCGGGAATTAGAAATTGAAAATCTATTTATTTTGGAAGTCGGCAAAATCTACGAATTTTAAATCAGCGGTTTTCACGCTTAAAATTCATCGGCTCAAACGAACTTTGACGGTGTTCGCCGACAAAATCATATAAAACTACGCGACCATTCGACAAAACCTCTTTAATTCTAAAAGTGCGTTCCTGACGACTTTTTCCCGGCATAATTTCGGCGCGAAAAGTGACGGACATTTCGGGACGCGCCCAAACGCTCGGCGGCACAATTTTGCGATAAAAATTCTTGAAAAATCCCATATTTAATCTGCTAAATCTTCTTTCTTTTTATGTTTGATGCGGCGTTGCGAAGGATAGACTTTTTCTTCCGGTTTGTCATCGCCGAATTTTTTGCTTGGCGGAGCAGTCGGTTTGCGAATCGAATCAAAAATCGGCTGTTCCGTTTTTTTCTTTTTCTTACTGCTCATACAATAAAACCATACAACAGATTTCTGAATCTTACATCAAAAGACAAATTATTTGTTGACAATTTGGGCAGAAAAATTAACCGTTAGTAGAATTTGGCTTTTGGTTTTAAAAAATTTAACATAGTTGAGGGGGAAATCTTGACTGACAGACCAAACCGAACAAATCAAATTCGGCGTTTTCCGCCGCCAATAAAAAATAATCCGGCAAAATACCGCCGTCCGTTCTGGCTTCCGGCATCAAATTACTACATTTTGGCGGCGGCGGTGGCGATTGCATTTTTCTTTTTGGTTTGGGGTATTCTGCATGAAGGCGACGATCAAGCACCTTGGATTTCTGCGGGAATCGGGGCGAGTTTGTTTTTGATTGGCGCGGTGTTCCTGCGTGAAATCGTTCTGCGAAAAGCCCGCAACCGTTATTTTTTGATGCAAAAAAGGCTTGATTATACTTGGGACAACGCAACCCTGCACACCAAAAACAATGCGCCTGAAAGAAAACTAACACTCGAAAGAAACGCGGAGATTATTAAGCAAATTCAGAAAAAATCGGAAGCCGCAAAGGTTTTTATGAAACTTTCCGACGGGCATCAGGAAGTCTTCGAGATTTGCAATGAGTATCTTGAAGTAAACAGAAGTGAATTAGGAAATGTCGGTGTCGGTTCCCCGCGTCTTGCGGGGTTGCGGCGCGGGCGGGAAATTGTAAAAGAGATACATAAATTTCATCTATTGGCTTGGGCGGAAATCGAATCGCGCCAATTGACGCAGGATGCAAAAAATCGTGTTACAATAGCGGATAAAACCGAAACAGCACAGAAGGCTCTAAATGTTATACAAACTGCTCTAAATCATTATCCCGACGACCGGCGGCTAATTGAATCGGAAATGGCAGTAAAAGAATTTGTGACATCAATCAGGGTTGGTCATTTTATCGAGCAAGCCGAGCGGACGGCTTTTAAGGGCAACTACAAGCGGGCAGTCAGTCACTACAAAGATGCTCTATATTTTATGGCGAGGGAAAACAGACCAAGTAAAGAAACCGAACTTTTGGCAGAGCGAATAAATTTAGAAATTCAAAAAATACTCGAGATTCCGACAGAGAAGAAACTGGGTAGTAAAAAGAAAAATGATTAGTCAGAAATGTCCAAAATGTCTTAGCAATCGTGTCAGACGCGGCTATCGTTCGACCCCTCTGTGGTCTAAAGTTTTGTTTCGTTATAATTTACTGTGCGATAACTGTAATTGGGAATTCATCGGTTTTGCGGTTCCCGGAACGGTTTCGGCAAAACCCACCAAAAGTCAAAAAAAAACCAAGATTGATAATAAAACAATAGAGAATATAGATAAACCCACAATAAATAATTCGATCAGCAATTTACAAAAAGAACTTGCTGAAAATTTAGTTGCCACGGGAAACTTAGCTGCATTCGACAATTTGGCAAGTCAAAGCATTAAAAGCCCAAAAACAAAGAAAAAAGTTAAGCCTAAATCAGGTTTTTGATTCATGAAAGTCGAAAAAATATGTCGTATTTTAGGATTGTTTCTTTGCATATTTTTTTGGCAAAGCCTGACTTCCGCACAACCGCCGACACCGACTCTCACGCCTGAAACAAGGACTCAAACGCAAGTTAATCTTATTCATTTGGGCGATTTGATAGATGTTGACGTGCTTGGCAGTTTTGAATATGACTGGCGCGGAACGCTCACGCCCGAAGGTTTTCTCGATGGACTCGATGCACTGGAAAATCGCGTTTTCGGGCTTTGTCGGAGCGAAGAGGAAGTTGCCGAAGAAATTGCCAAAAGCTACGGCAAAATGTTGCGCGACCCGAAAGTGGTCGTCAAAATTCTCGACCGTTCAAACCGTCCGAATTCGACGCTCTTCGGCGCGGTTAAAACGCCGCATCGCTTTCATTTAAAACGCCCCGTTTTTCTTAACGAATTAATAATCTTAGCGGGCGGATTTACGGAAAAAGTGAGCGGCGAGATACAGATTTTCCGTCCCGCGAGTTTGAGTTGTGCCGCCACTGTTCCGCAAAAAAATCAGACGGTGGAAGCTGATATTAATACCGACGAGCGTTTTATTTCAGCCCGTCAAGACAACGGCTCGCAGTTCATAAACATCAGAATTACTGACTTATTAAGCGGAAAAAAAGAGGCGAATGTGCAGATTTTGGCGGGCGATGTCGTAACTGTTCTCGAAGCCCAACCGATCTATGTAATCGGCGGTGTGACGACTCCGCGCCAGATTGCGACCCGTTCGCAGATGACCGTTTCGCGGGCGATTGCGGGCGCGGGCGGATTATCAAAAAACGCCGATGCTACCAAAATCACGATTTTTCGGCGCGTCAAGAATGAAACGAAGATCATCGAAACCGATTTGGACAAAATCAAGGCTAATCAGGCGGAAGATATTGTTTTGCAAGCCTTTGACATCGTTGAAGTTTCTCAGAAGGGAAGCGTTAAGCGAAAATATCCGCCAATCGTTAAAGTTGATGATGTAAGCGTTGAAAACACCTCGAAATTACCTCTCTTAATTATTGATTGAGAATCGGATTTGTGAAACAATCTAAAATTTTTAATTGTTAGGAATCGAAAAATTTGTTATCAATATAAAAATCGGCTTTCGATTTTAGTAAAGTTAAATATTTAAATATGGCAGAAACAAATAGTAAATACAGTCGCCGCTCAATCGCCCTTTTTTGGCTTGCGTTGGTGGCTATCGTGATCGGTGCTTTGATTTATTTTGAGCAAATCGCCGTTTTATATGTTTTGGCAACGCTCGCGCTCGTCGTGTTGCTCTTGATTGTCGGCTTTTCGGATTTGGAAAACGTCGGTGTCGAAAACGCCGAATAGTTCGCATTTGATTTAATGATTTAATGGGTCGTCAAGCAAAAATTCTATCGGTTTTAGTTGCGTTATTAGTCTTTACGATAACGGCGGTTGCCGGTGCGCCGCCGTTTTCGGAAGCCGCCAAAACGAACGCACTTCGTTGGAAAAAAGTGACGATTCCGATTGCTTTTTCCAATTCGTTTTTAAAATCAAATCCGGCAATCAGACCCGACAGCGACATTCAAGGCGCGATTCGCCGCAGTCTCGATGTTTGGGAAGCAGTTGCAAATATTGAGTTTCAGGTAAGCTGGACGGACAAAGCAGCGGTTAGTCCGACAGGCAATGCGGGCGACGGAACAAGTCTTATAACAATTGCCCAGACACCCGAAAACCTTTTGATTTTCGGCGGCGACGCGAATGAAATTTCTGCCCGCACACGAGTTTTCTTTAATCGTCGAAGCGAAATTTCCGAAGCCGACATCGTTCTCAATCCATATCAGCAATTTTCGACCGACGGCTCAATCGGAACTTTCGACTTCGAGTCAACATTGACGCACGAAATCGGACATCTTCTCGGTTTGGAACATTCAACGATTGTCGGCGCGACGATGAATGAACATCAAGGGAAAAACGGAACATTTAATCTTTCGAGTTTTAGTCCGCGCACTCTGAGCGAAGACGACATTTCGCAGATTCGGGCAATTTACGGCGCAATTGAAGATGATGATTGCTGCGGCGCGATTGACGGAAAAATTACGCTTTCAAACGGTAAAGCGGCGAAAGGTTTTAATGTCTGGCTCGAAGAATCGGAAACGGGTCGTGTGATTGCCGGAAGTAAAATCGGCACGGACGGAAGTTTTCTTCTGAAAGGATTACAAGCCAACAAGTATCGCGTTTATGCTCAAGATTCCGCAAGTAATTTTGCCGGACAAGATTTGGGGGAAGTTGAAGTTACAAAAGGGAAAACGATAAGTTTTCTCAAAAAAATCACAGCTTCGACGAAAGATTTTGATGTTCAATTTACAGGTTTCAACGGACAACTTGCAAAATTGGCAATTCCGATAAAAGGCGGAAAATCATACCTGATTTACGTCGGCGGAAAAAATCTCAATCCCGAAGATTTTAAAATCGGCACGACCTCGCCGTTTTTCACGGTTTCGAGCGGTAATGTGACAAAATACGATTACGGCAAAGACCTTTCGGTTTTCAGTTTTGAAATAAAATCCGTGTCCGATACGCCAATCGGCGATTACACGATTTATCTCCAAAAAACAGATGGGAAAATCGAATTTCTAACGGGTAATTTATCCGTCGAAAAATTCGTTAACCCTTGGAACAATCTCGCCTTCGATTAAATACCAATCAGTCGAAAAATATTTTTAAACGGTTGCAAAAATCAAACTTTTGTGGTTAATTTATGGTGTTCACCTCCCGGTGAACATTTGGTCACGAGTGGTGAGGACTTGTGACCTAGGGGCAACGGTGTGGGAGACGTTGCCCTTTTAATTTTAAAGGACAAATTGATAAATTGTTTCTTCGCTTGACCTGTTCATAAATAGTCGTAAAATTTGTTTTAGTCTGTTTTTGAAAAAATTAAGAGCATTGACCTCGTGATTTTGTGTCAAAATTAACAACAAATTGAATTTTGTATCGGAAAAAGACCGTAAAGACGTTTGTCTGACGGTCTTTCAATAGTTTAAAAGAGAAAATGGAAAAGGCTAAAAGAAATTGGTTTCAGAAATGGCTTTATCAAGGCGTTGAAGAGATTGAAGGACCTCACGAACAGGAAGGCAGACATCACCAGCACCCATGGTGGAAAGTAATGTGTCTGACAGGCGTTGATTATTTTTCGACACTCGGTTATCAACCCGGCATCGCTTTTATCGCGGCAGGAGTTTTATCGCCGGTTGCGACTTTGGTTTTAGTTCTTTTGACATTATTCGGCGCGTTACCAATTTACAGCCGCGTGGCAAAGGAAAGTCCGCACGGCGAAGGCTCGATAGCGATGCTCGAATCCTTGCTTTCACGTTGGAAAGGGAAACTTTTCGTGCTGGCATTGTTAGGCTTTGTGGCGACTGATTTCGTCATTACGATAACTCTTTCGGCGGCAGACGCGACCGCGCACGTTCTCGAAAATCCATTTGTGCAAGGGAATTTGCACTTTCTTGAACATCCGGTTGCTGTGACATTGGTTTTGATAGCAATTCTCGGTGCGGTTTTCCTGAAGGGTTTTAAGGAAGCCATCGGAATTGCGGTTGTGTTGGTCGCAATTTACCTGTTTTTGAATGTAATTGTTTTGGCGGTCGGATTATACGAAATTTTTACTCACCCGGAATATTTAGTAAACTGGCAAACCGCTTTATTTAGAACAAAAGCCTCATTCGGCAATTACCAGATAACAGGTTTAATTGCGGTTGTCCTTCTTTCGCTGATAAGTTTCCCGAAACTTGCTCTCGGGCTTTCGGGATTTGAAACAGGCGTTGCCGTGATGCCTTTGGTCAAACAACCGAACCGCGTCGGAGGTACGCGAAAAATGCTGGCGACGGCGGCTTTGATAATGAGTTTTATGCTTATTGCCAGCAGCTTTGTCACGAGCGTGATGATTCCCGAAAAGGAGTTTTGTCCGCAGGTTGCTTGCGATAATACTGAAAAATTACCTGATCTTCCACAATTTTGTGCGTGCGGAATGGAAAAGGGAAAAGCCAACGGACGCGCTTTGGCTTATGTCGCGCACGACAAATTCGGTGAAATTTTTAGTCCGACGGTCGGTAATGTTTTCGGAACGATTTATGATGTCAGCACGATATTAATTCTGTGGTTTGCGGGTGCGTCGGCGTTGGCTGGTTTGCTCAACATCGTGCCGCGCTATCTGCCGCGATACGGAATGGCTCCCGAATGGGCGCGGGCAACTCGTCCGCTGACCATTGTTTTTATTGTTATCTGTTTTGCCGTGACGATAATTTTTGAAGCCGATGTTGACGCGCAAGGCGGGGCGTATGCGACGGGTGTGCTGGTTCTGATGACTTCGGCGGCGGTTGCCGTGACGCTCTCGGCTTGGCGCAGAAAAAATCGTTGGAAATGGGCGTTCGGATTTATCGCGGTGGTTTTTGCTTACACGACGATTACTAATGTTATCGAACGACCCGACGGAATCAAAATCGCGTCATTTTTCATCTTTACAATCATTGCGGCATCATTTGTTTCACGCGCTTTACGTTCGACCGAGATTCGGATAGATAAAATCGAGTTTGATGAAAAAGCCTTGGAGATTCTCGAAGAAATGGAAGTCGGCGATATTCGGATTGTCACGAATCGGCGTGAAAAAGGCGATGTTGCCGAATATCGCTTCAAGGAACACGAGAAACGGATTGATAATCATATTCCTTCGACCGACCCCGTAATTTTCTATGAAATAGATTTGGGCGATGCCTCGGAATTCAAAGGGAAGTTGAAGATCCGTGGAGTGGATGTGGACGGCTATCGAATCTTGCGGACGGAAGCCCCGGCAGTGCCGAATGCAATTGCCGCGTTATTAATGCATCTGAGGGATCGAACGGGCAAGATACCGCACGTTTATTTCGGGTGGAGCGAAGGCAATCCGATTATGTATTTAATCAGATACGTTTTGTTCGGCGAAGGCGACACTGCGCCTGTCACAAGAGAGATTCTGCGACAAGCCGAAGATGATCCGGAACGCCGCCCGAGTGTTCATGTCGGTGGATAAATTATTTTTTAAGATTGCCGTTGACTAAGTTGGGATGTTTTTCCAGATAACAACTGCGGCACAGAACCGGGCGACCTTGCGACGGATAAAACGGAACGGTTGTGTATGACCGGCATTTGGCGCAATGCACGGCAACTTCGATTCTTTGCTTGACTCCGGCGGCTTGCGCTGCAGTAATCGCGGCAAGCCGTTCATTTTTCGCGTGTTTGCATTCCTTGCATCGTTTGGGCGGGTTGGTCAGACCTTTATCGCGGAAAAAAGCCTGTTCACCGACAGACCAAACAAATTCCTCGCCGCAGTCAATACAAAGGATGTTTTTGTCTTGGAAGTCCGCTTCGTCGGCAAAGGTTTTTTCGTTAAATTCTTTCAAGTTATTCGCTTCAACTTGCGGTTTCATTTTCCCTCCTTGTTTTCGCTTGTGCATTCGTGCCAAATGATTGAATGAAAGATTTGTTAGGAGCGAAAATCTTTTACCGGCAAAGACATTGCGGAGTTTTTAATTTAAACACGCAGGGGCAAGACTTTTCGGTAAAACTAAAGCGATTACACAGTTTTTATTTGTAAATATATAGAGTGAATCATTGATGAAATTATAACTAATGCTTTTGGCTGTCAAGTGAACTCATCACAAAATTAAAACAATTTGTTTGGATGCCCGACTTTGTTTCAAAAATTTTCGGAGACGAGATTTGAAAACACTGAAAAACCGAAAAAAATAATATTGAGCAATGGACTAAAAAACGAGTTTTTGAGATAAATTAAAGCTATGAAAATCTTGGTTGTCGGTTCGGGCGGACGCGAACACGCGCTTTGCCGTTCATTTCAAAAAAGCAAACGGGTCGAAAAGATATTTTGTGCCGACGGCAATGCCGGAATCGGCGAAATTGCCGAATGTGTCGCCATCAAACCGACGGAAATCGAAAAGCTCGCCGAATTTGCGGAAACGAACGCGATAGATTTAACATTTGTCGGCGGCGAAACCTCACTCGCGCTCGGGATTGTTGACGAATTTGAAAAAAGAAACTTAAAAATCATCGGTGTCAGCCGGAAAGCCGCGCAACTCGAAGCCAGTAAATCGTTCGCCAAAAATTTTATGGCGCGGCACAATATTCCGACAGCCAAATACAAAACCGCATTTTCAACCGCCGAAGCCAGACAAATTCTTGAAAGCGGATTTTTCGGCGATGAGGACGCGCCGACGGTCGTGAAAGCCGACGGACTCGCGGCGGGCAAAGGTGTCGTCGTCGCTCAAAACCGAAACGAAGCAATCGAGGCGATTGACGAAATGGAAGAACTCGTCGGCAAAGACGCGACGGAGAAAATCGTTCTCGAAGAATGTCTGTTCGGCAGAGAAGTTTCGTTGATAATGTTTGCCGACGGCGAAAATTTCGCGCTGATGCCGCCCGTTCGTGACCATAAACGCATCGGGGAAGGCGACACGGGCGCAAACACTGGCGGAATGGGAACGGTTTCCGATTCGCATCTTTTATCGGACGAACAAACCGCTCAAATCATTGAAGAAACTATCAAACCGACGCTTGAAGGCGCACGCAACGACGGTTTTCCGTTTCGCGGAATTTTGTTTTTGGGATTGATGTTGACGGAAAGCGGCGCAAAGGTTTTGGAATACAACGTGCGTTTCGGCGATCCTGAAACACAGGTGATTTTGATTCAACTCGAAACCGATTTAGTTGACATTTGCGAAGCGATTTTGTCGCAAACGCTTGATAAAATCGCAATCGAATGGCAGACGGGAAGCGCGGCGTGTGTCGTGCTGGCTGCACGTCATTATCCGCACAAACCGCAAACCGGCGATATTATTTACGGCTTGGATTTAGCACAGAACCACGAAAGCGTCGAAATCTTCCACGCCGGAACCGCCAAAGACGAGCGCGGACATTTTATAACTTCGGGCGGACGAGTTCTCGGCATCACGGCAAGCGGCGAAAATCTGTCGGAAGCCTTGCGCTTTGCCTACGAAGCGGTCAACGATATTTCGTGGAACGGAATGCAGTATCGAAGCGATATTGGCAGGTAAAATCTGCTAAACTGCAATTGTTCAAAAATAAAACCGAAAACTAATCGAATGCAGGAAAAAAGAACATACAAATATTACGATTTGATAATGGCGGCGTTTGTCGCCGTTTTGCTTTGCTCGAATTTAATCGGCGTGCATAAAGTTTCGTCGGTCAATCTGCCTTTTTACGGCGAATATATCTACGGCGCAGGTGTTTTGTTTTTTCCGATCAGTTATCTTTTCGGCGATATTCTGACGGAAGTCTATGGTTATGCACGTTCGCGGAAAGTGATTTGGGCGGGTTTCGGTGCGTTGATTTTCGCGTCGTTGATGGCTTATGTCGTGACGTGGCTGCCGGCGGCGAAAACGATGTCGACGGAACAGCAAACGGCGATAAATATGATTTTCGGACAAGTTCCGCGCATCGTTTTGGCTTCGTTGACCGCCTTTTGGCTCGGCGAATTCGTCAATTCATTCGTGCTTGCCAAAATCAAGCTCTGGATGTCGGGCAGACTTCTTTTTGTCCGCACGATTGCTTCGACCGTTGCGGGTGAAATCGCCGATTCGCTGATTTTTTATCCGATTGCTTTTTACGGAATCTGGTCAAATGAACAATTAATCAGCGTGATGATCGGTAATTATTTCATCAAAGTTTTGTGGGAAGTTCTCGCCACGCCTTTCACTTATCTGATTGTCGGATTTTTGAAGAAAGCCGAACACGAAGATTATTACGACAAGGACACGGACTTTAACCCGTTTAGCCTTGAAACATAAAATTAAAAGTATTATCAATTAGTTTATGAAAGAAACCGGCAAATCAGAAGCGACTGAATATCGAATCGGGCAAACAAAATTTATCAACAAACTTCCGATTGCCTTGTTGCTTTGTTTATTTGCCTTTCCCGGTATTTCAAAAGCGCAGGATGAAGAAGATAACACGCCGGTTAAAATTGATACTTTGCTGGTGACGATTCCGCTGACGGTCAGCGACAAAAAAAGTAAATACATTGCCGGATTGAAAAAGGAAAATTTCACGATTTACGAAGACGGTTTGTCGCAGAACATCGAACTTTTCTTGAACGAAGAAGCACCGATGAACGTCGCCATCCTGCTCGATACGAGTTACAGCACGAAGGACGTTTTGGACAATATTCAAAAAGCCGCCCGCGATTTTGTTAAAATCCTGCGACCCGGTGACAAAGCCGTGATCGTCAGTTTCGATAACCGGACGGTTTTTCTGACCAAACTCGAATCCGACCGCAAAATTTTATCAAACGCGATTGAAAGAGTTAGCGTTTCAAACGTCAACGGCTCGGATATGTATGAGGCGATTGCGCAGGTCGCGAAAATTTACTTTGCCGACTTAAAAGGCAGAAAAGCGATTATTGCTTTGACCGACGGAATGGTTACGGGACGCGGAATCTCTGCCCAGCAAACTCTCGATACGCTGCAAAAGAGCGATACGTTTTTTTATCCGATTATTTTTAAGACCGACGCATCGAAAAATAAGCGAAAACCCGTGACGGTCGAGCTTCTGCAAATTATGGCGGAGGACACGGGCGGCAAATTTTACGAAAAAGATTCGACCAAATTAAAGGAAGCCTTTCAAAGTATCTCGGAAGATTTGAAGAACCAATATCTACTCGGATTTTATCCGCGCAACACCGAAAAGGGTAATCTGCGAAGCCGTTTCAGAGTTACCGTTGACCGAAACGAACTGATCGTCAGAACAAAAAAGAAAATTGATTTCTAAATTACAAAATTCACCCAAAATAAATAAAATGTTCTAAAAAGCGCAAATTTATGATAAAACATAAATTTGCGCTTTTTGTCCGACAAACTTCAGTTTGTCGCGCCGCCGCTTTATCAAAAGCGACCGACGGCAAACTAATGTTCTTTGAAAAATAAATCCGGCAATAAAAAGAGGACATTTTTCGCTGGGAGCGCACGCATCCCTGCGTGCTACGTCGGGCTTCGCGGCGTAAAAGCTTTTGTCAAAAATCAACTTGAATTTACGGAGAGGCTTTTGAACGCTTCTCGTTCAGCACGCAAGGATGCGTGCGCTCCCAGCGAAAAAAAATCATTTTTCATCGGATTTATTTTTCAAAGAATATAAGTTTACTGAACATCAAGAATAAACTATGAAACGAACTGTCAAAGCACCGACCGGAACCGAACTGACCTGTAAAAACTGGCTCATCGAAGCCGCTTATCGAATGATTCAAAACAACTTGGACGCAGAAGTCGCATTTGATCCCGATAATCTAATCGTCTATGGCGGACGCGGAAAAGCGGCGCGGAATTGGGAGAGTTTTGACGCGATTTTGGAGAGTTTGAAGAATCTCGAAGCCGACGAAACGCTTCTCGTTCAATCGGGCAAACCCGTCGCGGTTTTCAAAACGCACACCGACGCGCCGAAGGTTTTGATTGCGAATACGAATATCGTTCCGCATTGGGCGACGCAGGAACAGTTTGACAAATACGAGCGCGAAGGTTTGATGATGTATGGACAGATGACCGCCGGAAGCTGGATTTATATCGGCACGCAAGGAATTTTGCAGGGAACTTACGAAACTTTCGGAAGTTTGGCGCGGCAAAACGGTTGGGGCGATTTGCGAGGAAAATTTGTTTTAACCGCCGGACTCGGCGAAATGGGCGGAGCGCAGGCACAGGCGATTACGTTTAATGGCGGAGTTGGATTGTTAGTCGAAGTTGATAAATGGCGCATCGAACGAAGACTTCAATTAAAGCAGGTTGATATTGAAGCGAAAGATTTGGACGATGCTTTGCGGCTTGTCAAGGAATTTACCGACAAAGGAGAAGCCAAATCAATCGCGCTTTTGGGCAACGCGGCGGATGTTCATTGGCAGATTCTCGAACGTAACATTTTGCCCGATGTCGTTACCGATCAGACTTCCGCACACGATGTTTTGATGGGTTATATTCCGCAAGGTCTTTCAATCGAACAGGCAAACGAACTCCGTAAAACTAATCAAATTTCATACGAAAAACGGGCGATGGATTCGATGGCACGGCACGTTGAAGCAATGCTCGAATATCAAAAACGCGGTGCAATCGTCTTTGATTACGGCAATAATCTGCGGCAACGTGCGAAGGATAACGGAGTTGAAAATGCCTTCGATTATCCCGGTTTTGTCCCCGCCTACATTCGTCCGCTCTTTTGTGAAGGCAAAGGTCCGTTTCGTTGGGTAGCACTTTCGGGCGACAAGGAAGACATCTACAAAACCGACGAAGCGATGATGAATCTGTTCCCCGAAAACGACCATTTAATCAAATGGCTGACGATGGCGCAAAAGGAGGTCGAATTTCAAGGCTTGCCCGCCCGAATCTGCTGGCTCGGCTACGGCGACCGTGCGAAAGCGGGTTTGAAACTAAACGAAATGGTTGCCAGCGGCGAACTCAAAGCTCCAATCGTCATCGGACGCGACCATCTCGATTGCGGTTCGGTTGCTTCGCCTAACCGCGAAACCGAAGCAATGAAAGACGGCTCGGACGCAATCGCCGATTGGGTTTATCTGAACGCAATGATCAACTGCGTCGGCGGTGCAACCTGGGTTTCACTCCATCACGGCGGCGGAGTCGGCATCGGCTATTCGCTCCACGCCGGACAAGTCATCGTCGCCGACGGCACACCCGAAGCCGCCAAACGCATCGAAAGGGTTTTAACAACCGACCCGGGAATGGGCGTAGTCAGGCACGCTGACGCAGGTTATACGGAAGCAATAGAATTTGCGAAGGAGCATGATGTAAAAGTGCCGATGCTCTAACGGAACAACGGAGCAACGGAGCGCAGGCTGCCAGCCTGCATGGACGCGAAGCGTTCAAAGAGTGTCGAATAGAAATCAACTTGAATTGAACTAACGTCAGTTTGGGATAAGAATGGAGCGCGGGCTGCCAGCCTGCAAGCGTTTGAAAAACGCTCAAAACGTCCGTGTTCATTCAAACTTGCCGATCATCGAAGTCTTTGACAGCGCTTTGCAAGCGGCGTTGCAGGCTGGCAGCCTGCGTTCCGTGCGCTCCAACGAATTTATGAATGAAAATCCGCCAAAAGGTCGTTATTCGAGAGGTTATTTGCCGCATTATGATCTTGGTGGAGTAACGCAGTTTCTGACATATCGTTTAGCTGATTCGTTGCCGCAGAATGTTTTGGAGAATCTTCGTTTGCAAGTTGAAAGAAAATTGATTACCGATAGAGAAATGCTTATCAGTATTGAGAAATATTTAGACCAAGGCATTGGCAATTGTTATCTGCGTCAAACTAAAATTGCCGAAATGATGGAAGAAAATTTACGGCGGTTTGATGGCGTAAATTATAAACTTTACGCTTGGGTGATAATGCCCAATCACGTTCATCTGCTTTTGACTCCAAAGGAAGGCTATTCTCTCAGCGAAATTGTTCATTCGTGTAAATCATACACTTCAAATCAAGCGAATAAAATACTTAATCGAACCGGAAGATTTTGGTTTCCCGAACCTTTTGACAGATTTATGCGCGAATACGAGCATTTTGAAAAGACGTTCAATTATCTTGAAAACAATCCGGTCAAAGCCGGACTCTGCGAAAAGCAAAGCGATTGGCGTTTCTCAAGCGCGTGGCATCGAAAGAATTAACGGAGCAACGAAGCGCAGGCTGCCAGCCTGCAAGCGTTTGAAAAACGCTAAACGGTTTCGGTTTATTTCAAGTTGATTTCCTGACAGGCGTTTTTGAACGCTATCGCGTCTATGCAGGCTGGCAGCCTGCGCTCCGTCCGAGTTGTCCGCCACGTTGACGCGGGTTATGATGAGGCGATTGAATTTGCCGAAAAGATTGATGTTAAAATTCCGATGGGAAAATGATTGTTTTAATTTGAATCATCTAAAAGTTCGGAGATTTCTGATTCTAACCATTTTCCAAAAACAACAGGTTTCCAATCAGAACCTAAATTGGCTCCATAATCAAAAAGTTTTTCAGTAATTTTTTGAGATGCTTTTTTCGTAATTTCTGAAGCTACAGCAATTGATGCTAAACCTGTAACAGCCGCAAGGGTATTGTCTTCTGAAAGATGCTTTGCGGCTAGACCAACCGCACCGCCAATTGCACCAGAAGTCAAAACACCAAATATGTTTAAGGTTCGACTTCTGATTTTACTGAATCCAGTTTCTTTTGCAGTTTCATTATGATAAGCGATAATTGCATCTCTATCTCGCTCTGATTCTGTTTGAAGCCATTCGCGGAATTTTTTGGCTTTCTTTCTAATCTCTAATACCTTTTCAAAATCAATTTTGTCTTCATTAACAAATTGTTGAATATTGGGAAACTCAACTTTGGCTTGTAGATTTTCAATAACATTTTGTATCTTTCGGTCTTTTTTAAAAATCTCAATACTACTTATTTCATAAAGTTTATCACCAACTACTTTGCCAACTGGATTGGAAAGAAAAATATCAGAACCAAGCCTTGCCGCACAGTTGATGTAAAGATTAGAAATTCCTGCCAGAACTACAGGTGTATGTGGAAATGTGGATTTTATATTTTTGTCCTCTAATGATGGAATGGGTTGGAGTTTTGGCGTAAAGTCTAATTCGTGAATCGAAAGTCCCCGATTTCCTAAATCTCGTCCAAGAATAGTCGAATCAATATTTCTGGAGATTTCCACCATATTTTGAGGATTTAATTCTCTAACTCTTACCTTAAAATTTGGTAATTTTCCTAAACCATTAACTTTATAAAGTTCCTTATAAAGACTTTTTGCAATTAACTTAAAACGCTTAGGGTTAAAACAATCTTCATAAGCATTATCAATTACATCATCCCCAATGTTTTCTCCTGAAAATGTTTTAGCCGTTTTTTCTGACAATTCACAAAACCTATTGAAGATTTTAGAGTTGAAATTATTTAATTCGCTAAAGCTATTTTTTAGACCTTCAAATTCAAGAAAACGGTTTGAAAAATAATTTGGTTCTAACATCGCTTGCTCTTGCATTGAATATAATGAAGTAATGATTTTGGGATGACCAGTCCCCATAAACGGCATAATAAGAACTGTATTAAAAAAGCGAACAATGCCCTCTTCAATCAATTCTAGCAATCTTTCGTAAGACAATCCTTGCTGAATTAATAGGCTAATGAAACTGGCAAATTGTTCTGGATTATCAACGTGGACATAAACTGAATCATAGTAGATTAGTGATTCGGCAAATAAACCTGTATCCGCTTTGCGACCTTTCATTAAAAGTTCCGGTGATTGAAAATAACCAGTTGCAAGTGGAACTAAAGCAATTTTGTGGCTCGACATAATTGAAGATTTTAGCAGAATTTATTGAAGAAAAGTTAAATAAGATTGAAATCCGTAAGATACTTACATTAAGATTTTACGCAGAATCAAGGACTTTTATTCACTAACTTTATTGAATCACGAGTTTTTACGGCGAAAGTTGGGGTTGGGCATTAGGCGTTTTGTTATCGCTAATTTTGGTCATCTTTCCAATCATTTACACGCAAATCAATTTTCAAACTTGCTCAAAAGACAGACCGATTGCCGCGAGTTTAACCGTTTGCGAATCTAAAGACGAAGAGATTAGAAAAAACTGCACTTGCAGCACAGACCAAATTACTTTTACTGACGCAATCGTCCAAAGTCTGACAACCGCGACCTTGCAGAATGTTGAATACCGCAAACCGCGAGGAGTTTGGGGCGAAGTTTGGATCATCTTGGAAAAGATATTCGCACCGTTACAAGCGGCGTTGCTGGCGTTGGCGATTCGGCGGAAGTTTATGCGATGAAAATAATGGTTAATGGTTAATTATAAATTGTTTATTTATGAAAGAAGCACCTCATTCGTTATCAGAAAATATTGATGTTATCTGTGAAATAAACGATAATGTGAAAACTGCGGTGAATGTTGATGAAACTTTTTGAAATTATTTGGAAAGACCAGTTTGTTGAAAAGTTAGAAGTCAAACACGGCGTTTCAACTTGGGAAGTCGAGGAAGTAATTTTTGAGAAACCGCATATTCGCCGTTGGCAAAAAGGTCGTGTGAAAGGCGAAGATTTATATGGTGCTTATGGGCAAACACACGGCGGAAGATATTTACTCGTTCCTTATATGTTTAC
>JANODL010000144.1:0-36623 GCA_031412675.1 Acidobacteriota bacterium
CGCCCGAACTAAAATGCGGGCTTCCGCAATTTTTGTGCCGCATCGGTGCGTAAAAACGGCACGGCGCGGCGCAAAACCGCTTCAAAACTTTTCAGCGGCACAGCGAAAATAACGATTTCTTTGCCCGCAACCGTTTCAAACTGCCGCCATTTGACACCGATTTTTTCGGCTTCTATTTGGCGGTCGGCGTTATCGCAAACCGCCGTCTCGAAAAAAGGTGCGAGATGCTGCGCCATAAACTGCCCGAATTGTCCGAATCCGATAATTCCTATTTCAACCATTTATTTCAATGCTTTAGATAATAATTGGTAATAAATTACAAGTGTGATTATTTTAGTTTCTCAAGCGTAAGAGTATCTGAGAAATACATCATAGAATTTTCAGAATAAGTATTTCTACCATTGTCAGTAAGAACACGCAGATCCCTATTAGGCATCTTTAGAGCATATTTTATCGGAAGATTAACTTTAATAGGATAATGAAATCTATGAACAGCTTTAAGGACTAGGCTGGAATCTCCTAGATATACAGTCAGCAAAATTAAATGTCCTAATTGGATAGTTGTTTTAGGATAATTACCTAGTTTTTTTTCAAGTTCTTCAGAAATACTACCTTTCTTACATAACCAGTGAGAAGCGCGTTCATAACACTCTTGCCGAGAAGGTTTATGTAAGGTAGCAAATACCGCCCACCCCTTAGGTAAGGTATCTGATTCACGAATAAAGTTAGGATCTGCATCAATATATGTAGGATTTTCTACAGCTCCTACACTATCAATAACACAAGTTGTTTTAGCTGCCCATCTGGCTATTAATTCCTTTTCATCTTTAGTTAGTTTACTGGGAATTTTTGTTCCCATAATAAGAGGTAAGAGAATAGGTTTTACTTTAGACTCTAATTTGCACATCCATCCGTTATTGCATTCATCACAAACGTATGGAGAGACATAATTGTTATTTGAAAGAACTCTTTTTACAACATTTTCAAAAATTAATTCGCCATTTTCATTAATTTTCTTTCTTGTTTCTGAAAGCGGACCTTTTTGAGTTCTGACCGATAAATGTTCTAACACCCATTTAGGAAAAACGTGTTCTTTTCCTTTAAATTTTTTACCATTTTTACAAAAAATACAATTTTTTCTTTTAACTTCCATTCAGTTTCCCTCAATAAGAGATTTTATCGCGTCAATTTTTTCGAGCGCGGCTTCTTCGCCGAGGCGTATAAATTCTTCCATTTTGCCGATTTCGTCGGGTCTGAGATGCGCGATTTGCGGAATGATGACGACATCGGCGCGGTAATGCTGGCTTTTTCCGGCGGTTCGCAGAAGTAGCATCGTTGATTGAAAAAGAACGCCGAGAAATGTTGTCGGCGAATTCCAATAAGTCGCGCCGCAAGCGTTGACATCAACCGCGATAATGATTTCCGCGCCCATTCTTTTGACGGTTTTCGCCGGCACGAGCGACGTTACGCCGCCGTCAATCAGATTTTTGCCTTCGTGTTCGATCGGCACGAAAATACCCGGAATCGCACAACTTGCCCGAATCGCGGTCGGCAAATCGCCTTTGTCTTTGAAAACGAATTCTTCGCCGGTTTCGAGTGTGCAAGCGACCGCCGCGAACGGAATC
This sequence comes from Acidobacteriota bacterium, assembly GCA_031412675.1. Lineage (GTDB taxonomy): Bacteria > Acidobacteriota > Blastocatellia > Pyrinomonadales > Pyrinomonadaceae > JAFDVJ01. Next base: position 1,626 of record JANODL010000144.1, read on the forward strand.
GGCAAATCTTCGATGTTTTGAAACGGCAGATGTTTTCTGAGAAGCTCGCCCATCGGCAGGTTCGAGAGCAAGCCTTTGGTCGAATACGGAAAGCCCGAAACTTTGAACCAGGTCATTTTTTTACCGATTTCGATGATTTCCGCGACATTCAAACCGCAAGCAATCGCCGCGCCGACAATCGAACCTGCCGACGTGCCGGAAATAAAATCCAGCGGAATTTGATGTTCGGCGAGAACCTTTAAAACCCCGAGATGCGCGAATCCACGCGCCGCGCCGCCCGAAAGTGCAAGACCGACTTTTTTTCGATTCATAAAATAAGTTTCAAGTTCCAAGTTTCAAGTTCCAATTCAAGAAAAACCTGGAACTTGGAACTCGGAACTTGGAACTAACTGTCATTGATTTTAACCGTTGTTTGTGGAAAACTTAAACGTCAAAAATGAGTCTGCACGAATCTATGCAATTTGAACGTCTGACAACCAGCGCAGACATCGCGGCGGGTGAACGCGCGTGTCCGGTTTGTGCGCGTGAACCGCGTGAAGAATATGTGCCGCTGTTGGTTTTGGGGGACGATATTCAGAAGTTAATTCGCGCCAATGCGCCCGACACGGAAACATTTGAAGCCGTCTGTGCGCGGTGCGTGCGCCTTTTTGAACGCGCCAAAGACCAGATTTTAACCGACGCGGCTTTGCAGAAAGACGGCTCAAGGGTTCTTTCAACTCCTTTGCGGCTCGATGCCGACGAGCGTTTTACGGGCAAAGGTGTGACGATTGCCTTTCTCGATTCGGGTTTTTACCCGCACGTTGATTTGACCACGCCGAACAATCGCATCGTTGCTTACCGCAATATGATGGCGGAAGACGGCGATTTGACGACGCTCTTTCAGGCAGATGTGGCAAGCTGGCACGGAATGATGACTTCGGTCGTCGCCGCCGGGAACGGTTCGCTTTCCAACGGATTTTATCGCGGAATCGCGCCTGAATCCGATGTCGTTCTCGTCAAACTGGCGCGAACGGGGCGAATTACCGAACAGAATATCGAAGACGGCTTGGAATGGATTTTGTCGAATCGCACGAAATACAACATCAAAATCGTCAACATCTCGGCGGGCGGCGATTTTGAGCAATCTTATCTGCACGATTCACTTTCGCAAACGGTCGAAGAATGCGCCGGACAAGGTTTGACAATTGTTTGCGCGGTCGGCAACGCGGGACATCTGCCCAATCATCCCGTTTTTCCGCCTGCTTCCGCGCCTTCGTGCATCGCAGTCGGCGGGCTTGACGACAACAATTCGATCAATCGCGCTAAGCGCGGAATGTATCGTTCGTCGTATGGTCCGACGCTTGACGGCTTGCAGAAACCCGAAGTCATCGCGCCGTCAATCTGGGTTCCCGCGCCGATTTTGCCGAATACGCCGACGGCGATTCAAGCCGAGCTTTTAGAAAAACTCGACAAAGCAAACGATGACGAACTGCACGCAATAATCAGGGAAAATCAAGGTGTTGACGGCGAACTCGATGCCGCGCTCGACCGTCCCGTGCATTCGATTCGGCAAATTATCACCTTAAAAATCCACCGCGAAAACGTGATCACGGGAAATTACAAATACGTTGACGGAACTTCGTTCGCCGCGCCAATCGTTTCGAGCGTGATTGCCCAAATGCTCGAAGCGAATCCTAATTTAACGCCGCAACAAGTCAAAAGAATACTCATCTCGACCGCCGAACGCCTTCCGCATTACGAAGTTGACCGCCAAGGCTGGGGCGTAATTGACCCGCGCCGCGCCGTCGAAAAGGCTCTCGAATTTTCCGAATAACGGCGGACGCGAGATTACTGACAGCAGAAAATTCGGAAAAAAAAGAGTAGAATTTCTACTCTTTTTTTTTGTCCGAAACTGTAATCTTTAATGCCCTGGTTCGGAATTGTTTGGCGGACGACCTGATCTGTCGGGTGTCGGCGAAACTCGCGGAGTCGCGGTAGGTGTCGGGGTCGGCGGACGCGGCGTGAAAGTAACCGACGGTCGCGGCGTTGGCGGCGGTGCGCCGTTTGTATTTGTGATCGTGTTGCCGACGTTGGCGTTTGTCTCAATTGTCGGACTCGGTTTCGGAGTCGCAGTCGCAGTCGGAGTCGGAGTTTTCGTATTCGCGTTGACGTTCGTGTTGAAACTGACGTTATAGTTCGTGTTGACGTTTGAAGTCGGGATGGTCGAAAGATTGAAATTGCTCGCGCCGTAGTTCAGATTGGTGTTCAGATTCGTGTCGGGCGGATTGGTGTTGACGTTCAGATTATTGCTCGCCGGTTGTTCGTCGCGGAGTAAAACAAATAAACCGAGCGCGACCACCAGAACCGCGAGTGTTCCCAAAATCGTCAAAAGCACGGTTTTTCCCGTGTTCGGTTTCGGCGGAATCGCCTGATACGGCGGAATCTGGCGCGAACGGACATTCTGCTCTCTTTTTTGCTGTTCCGAGGTTGAAATAATAATCCGCGGTGCTTCGCTGCGTTCGGTGTCGGGCTGCGGGTTGGATTCCGGCAAAATATCCTTCGGCGGTTTGTAGCTTACAATAGTTTCTTCGTCTAAATCGGCTTCGGGCGTTTCAAGGCTTTCGCTCGGCATTTCCGTAAAGTTCGGCTGATTTTCGTCAACCAAAGGCGTTCCGTCTTTGGTGCAAAAACGCAAAATCTCTTCATCGTATTGTGTTTCACAAGTCGGGCAGAATTTCATAATATTTGAATTTATTGTCGGTTTTTATCTATGAATTAAACGTCTGTCTTTCCTGAAAAGTTATTCTATCACGAATTGTTTTAGCGGAAAGAACCTGTTTGGTCAAACGCGAACTTTCAAAATCAATCGTAAATCAATCGTAAATTGCCTTTTATAATTTTTCAGTCTAAACGAGTTTCAGGTGTTTTGAAACGAAACTTCGATTCGTTTAGATAAAAATCAATGAAGATTGGTAATACCCAATCTATAAATCTGATTAAATTGGTCAATAGTTATTTGGCGATAAAATTGAGTCAGGGTTTCAATATCTCCAAGACTTTGCTTGTTTTACGCCATAATATAAATATTTTTTGAAAAAACCATAAAATGTCTGGAAATTGATTTGCAATAATTGGTCAAACCAATTACTATTGTTACTACTTTAAAGCCGAATTCAAAATTAATCGAATTCAAACTAAAAAACAGACCAATTATTACAAGCAGAATTTAAAGAGGAGTTAAGAAGCGATGAAAAAAAGTCAAATCCGATACGGCATCCTTTGTGCGGTTTTTGCCGTGTGTTTGTCCGCTTTTGTCAATATTCACGGGCAGGAGTTTCGCGGAACGATTACAGGAAACGTCAACGATCCGAACGGCGCGGCAATTCCGGGCGCAACGGTGATTGTCAAAAATATCGAGACAAATGTGGCGGCAACCGTCCGCACGAACGAGGACGGAAGTTTTACCGTTCCGTTTTTACTGCCGGGCAAATATAGCATTTCGGCAACCGGCGACGGTTTCAAAACGTCGGTGCGTGAAAATATCGAAATGAAGGTTGATGACCGTCTGACGATTGATTTTCAATTGGAAATCGGCACGGCGGCAGAAGTTAATATCATTGCCAACGACGATGTAATTGAACGCGGTTCGGTGACGACCGGCACGATTATCAGCAATCGGCAAGTTGAAGAATTACCCTTGCCCGAAGGCGCGGTCACGACTTTGGTGACGCAGGCACCGGGCGTTGTTTACACGGGAAACCCGCAATTTACGGGTCCGACCGCCAACGGCAACCTGGCATCATTCAGAACGAACGGCGCGGGCGGCAACGTCATTAACCTTGACGGTTCACCGAACTTGGCATTTAGTGGACAGGTTGCTTTCACGCCGCCGTCGGATGCGGTTCAGGAATTCAAAGTTCAGACAAACAGCTTTGACGCGCAAAACGGATTTACTGCCGGTTCGACTGTCAACGTCGCTTTAAAAAGCGGAACGAACAAATTTCACGGCTCGCTTTACTACTACGACCGCGACAAAAGCCGCACGGCAAACAACTTCTTTTCCAATCGTTCGGGACTTGCCAAACCGGATCGTAAATACAACCGTTACGGCGGTTCGGTCAATGGTCCGATCTTCAAAAACCGGACGTTTTTCCTTTTTACATATGAAAAGCAAAAAGACAACATCGCCGAGCCGACAACCTTCCGCGTGCCGACGGCTTTGCAGCGAACGGGTAATTTTTCGGAAATACTCGCAACCACACCGATTTACAATCCGGCGACTGCGTTTTTAGGAAACACGACTTGCGGAACGACCGGCACACTCAACACGGTTTGCCGCACTGCTTTTGCGGGAAATATTATTCCGACAGCACAACTCAGCACAGTCGCGCAAAGATATTTGAATCTTTTTCCGCTGCCGAATCAGCCGGTTGTTGACGGCATCGGAGTTTTTGCTTCGAATATGAATCTGATTCGTCCGTATCAATCATATCTCGGAAAAATTGACCACAATTTTAACGGCAACAACAAAATTTTCGGTAAGTTTTATTACAGTAAGAGTTCGGAAGACCGCTACAACTGGATTGGCGAACCCGATTCACCGACGCGCGGTTTTGAATATCGTGTCAACAAAGGCGGCAATGTTGATTACACGACGACGCTTTCATCGAGCTTCATTTTCAACATCAGAGGCAGCTACAACCTGTTTTCGCAGGAACGCCGTCCGGCGAACCCGATTTCACCTGCCGACCTCGGTTTTACGGGTCCGGCATTGACGGCTTTTCGCGGCGCGACCGTCATTCCGCGTTTTGATTTTGCGAGCTTTACGACGGCTTCGATTGCCAATGCAATCGGTTCAAACCGTTCTGATTACAACGAAGGTTTGTATCGTCCGTTTAATATGTTTTCGATTCAGCCGACGGTCACGCAAATCTGGGGCGACCACACATTCCGTTACGGCTACGACTTGCGAATTCTCAACGAAAAGAACGAAACAAACGGATTTAATGCGGGACGTTTTCAATTTGACGGAACTTACACGACTCCGGCATCGAATTCAAGCACCGCGCTTCGCACCGCTTACGGACGCGATTTGGCAGCTTTTCTGCTCGGAATTCCGACCGCTAACGCGACCACGAGCATTATTGATAATCCGACGGTTTATAATGTTAAATCAAAATATCACGGGTTCTTTTTCCAGGACGATTGGCGCATCAATCCGCGTCTGACCGTTAATTGGGGACTTCGCTACGAATTTGAAACGGGCGCGAGGGAAGCCGAAGGTCGCATCGTGAACGGATTTGACACTATTTCGGCAAATCCTCTGCGCGCCGCAGCCTTGGCAAACTATAACGCTAACATTCCGGCGAGTGTTCCCGTCACGGCGATTGAAAACTTAGCGGGCGGTTTGCTTTTCGCGGGCAGCAGCAGCGATGCCACGCAGAGACCTGACAAAAATAACTGGCAGCCGCGGTTCGGTATTTCCTATTCGCTCGACGATAAAACCGTCATTCGCGGCGGATTCGGAATGTTCACCGCGCCGTTCCAGATTACGGCAATTAATCAGTCGGGCTTTTCCACGCCGACACTTTTCACGCCCTCGACCGATAGCGGTTTAACTTTTATGGCGAATTTGAACAATCCGTTTCCAGGCGGCGTTGCCGCTTCGCCCGGTTCTAGTCTCGGTCTGGCGACCTTCATCGGACGCGATTTGACCGTTTTGTCGAATGCCCGCAAAAATGCGACTTACACAAGGTTTGTCATCGGCTTTCAGCGTCAAATGCCGTTCGGACTCGGATTGGATGTCAATTTCATTCATTCGAGAGGTTCGGATTTAGCGGTTGACCGCGCCATAAATTATATTCCCGCCGGTTATTTGAACAACGGTTTGGAATTCAGCACAACGGTTCAAACCTTTCTCAATGCGACCGTTCCGAATCCGTTTCGCGGATTAGTTCCGAGCAACGCAACTTTCAACGCGGCAACGATTGCACGGCGCAATCTTTTAACTCCGTTCCCGCAATTCGGCAATGTTACGCTGAGCGAATACAACGGAAGCAGTACTTACAATTCAATTCAAATTCAGCTCGTCAAACGATTTACCAAAGGACTTTCGCTCAACGGTTCGTATTCATTTTCACGCGAACATGAAAAAACTCTGCGCTTGAATCCGCAGGACGAACAATTGACCGAACAGATTTCGCCGACCGAACGCCCGCACCGCATCACGTTTTCGGGAATTTACGAATTGCCGATCGGACGCGGACGATTGATTGGAAAAAACTGGAATCGCTGGGTTGATGCCTTCATCGGCGGCTGGCAATTCCAATCGAATTACGAATGGCAATCAGGCGAACCGCTCGTTTTCGGAAATGTTTATTACGATACACGCTTCGGTGATCCGACCCAGTTGAAAAGCTATCTCGGCAAAAAAGACGACCAAGGCAGACGCTACGGTATAGATATTCCGGCGTTCGATATTAGAGGATTTTATCCCGCTAATTTCGTCTTCAACGGCGCAGGCGCACCGGCGGCAATCGGTCTTGGAGCAACAACTATCGGCGGCAGCAATACTTTGCGGTATTTCCCTTTGACGACCGGAAAACTTCGCAATCAGCGGTTTCTGAACTTCAATCTCGGAATGTCGAAAAACTTCCGCATTCGGGAAGGAATGAAGGTTCAGCTTCGGGTCGAAGCAATTAATGCTCTGAATCGTCCGTATTTTGCGTCGGTCAGCGTCAATCCGAGCAATACGCCGAATCTGACGAATCCGAATGCAAACAATCTCGGACGTTTCGGCTTTACAAACGGTCCGACTCGTCAACCGCCGCGTGATATTCAATTCGGTGCGCGATTCACGTTCTAATCAATCAATTCGGGGAAGCTGATTGATATAAAATGCGCCGCATCGGCAACTATGCCTTCAGCGGCTTATGCGGCGCATTTTTACGAGAAAAGGGATGAAAATTTTTTTGCTGATAAGTCTTATTTTGTGTTTCGGCTTGACGAAAATTCACGCCGAAACACATTTTTTTTCTAACAAAAAAGCCAATCTGACGGTCGCGACAGACGGCAGCGGCGATGTCAAAACCGTCGGCGAAGCGATTGCCAAAGTTCCCGAAAACAATAAAACGCGCTTTGTTATCTTCATCAAAAAAGGCATTTATACCGAGCAAATCCGCATTCCCGCGAACAAACCATACATTTCTTTGATCGGCGAATCTGCCGAAACAACGAAACTGAGTTTCGACATCAACAACAAACGCGCCGGAACGACTTCTGCCGCGTATGCAATTTATATCGGCGGACACGATTTTTACGCCGAAAACATTACTTTTGAAAATTCGTTCGACTACAAAGCCAATAAAGCACAAGGCGGAACGCAAGCCGTCGCCGTGCTGTCGGAAGCCGATAGATTAGTTTTCAAAAACTGCAAATTCTTAGGCTGGCAAGACACGCTTTACGCGAAAAACGGGCGGCAATATTTTGAAAATTGCTATATCGAAGGTCACGTTGATTTTATCTTCGGGCAAGCCTCAGCCGTTTTCGATAATTGTACGATTCATTCAAAAGCCGACGGCTATATCGCCGCGCCGATGCGTTTTGCGGCAAACGAGCCGAGCGGTTTTGTTTTCAACAATTCAAAACTAACGGGCGGTGAAATAGACAAAGGCGTATATCTTGCGCGACCTTGGCGGGCTTACGGCAGAACGGTTTTTCTCAATACCGAAATGGGCGCACATATCCGCGCCGAAGGTTGGAATAATTGGGGCAACGCCGAAAACGAAAAAACCGCGTATTTTGCCGAATTCAATTCCAAAGGCGCAGGCGCAAACGCTCAAGCCCGCGTGAAATGGATTCATCAGCTAACAGCAGCGGAAGCCAAGCAGTTTGAAACCGAAAATTTCCTGAAAGGCAAAGACGGCTGGAATCCTAAAACGGCTGATGACAAATGGCTCGAAAAGACGAAACCCGATTGGAAATTGGTTTCGTGGAGCGAGGCTTTCAAACAAGAACCTCTGTGGTATCAAACCGACGAAGCGGCGCGGATTGCCGACCAAGTTGTGTTTTATCAAAAAGATAACGGCGGTTGGGAAAAAAATCGGGATATGAGCGCGATGCTCACCGAAGCCGAAAAAGCAAAACTCACAAAATCGAAAGCGGACGTTTCCGAAACGACGATTGACAACCGCACGACTTACACGCAAATCGCATTTCTGGCGAAAGCCATTACGGGCAGTTTGCAGAAAACAACGCCGCCGACCAATTTTCCGAAACATAAAGAAGCGTTTTTTAAAGGTTTGGATTATCTGCTCGCGTCGCAATACGAAAACGGCGGTTTTCCGCAATTTTATCCGCTCAAAAAAGGTTACTACACGCATATCACGTTCAACGACGACGCGATGATCGGCGTTTTGAAAGTTCTGCGCGAAATCGCCAAAAAGAAGGAAGATTATTTGTTCGTTGACGAAGAACGACGCGCAAAAGCGGAAAAAGCATTTGAAAAAGCGATTCCGCTGATTTTGAAATTGCAGGTTGAGGTGAACGGCAAAAAAACGGTTTGGGCGGCGCAATACGACGAATTTACGTTGAAACCGGCGGCGGCGCGAGCGTTTGAACCAATCTCGCTGACATCAGGCGAAAGCGTTGGAATCGTGCGCTTTTTGATGCTTGATTCCAATCCGAATCAAGAAAAAATTGACGCGATTGAATCAGCGATTGCGTGGTTTCGCTTGAGTAAAATCGAAGGCATTCGTTGGCAAAGCAAAAACGGCGAAAGCGTCGTTGTCAAAGACAAAAATGCGCCGCCGATTTGGGCGCGGTTTTATCAAATCGAAACAATGAAACCGATTTTTATCGGGCGCGATGCGGTCATTAAATACGACGTTTCACAAATCGAGCGAGAACGCCGCAACGGTTACGCGTGGTATATCAGCGAGCCGAACGAGCTTTTAGAAAAAGATTATCCGAAGTGGAAAGAAAAGATCGCTAAAAGAAAATAATTCAAGAAAACTATGAGTAATCGCAGAGAATTTTTACAACTTTTACTGGGAGGCGCAGGTGTCGGACTCGTTTTGCCGAAAATCAATTTTGGTCAGACGACTTCCGCCGATGCGTGGAACACCGAGTATCCGAAGATTTTGGCGCGCATCAAACCGCCGAAATTTAAGAAAAAAGATTATTTGATTACCAAATACGGCGCGGTCGGCGACGGCAAAACGCTCTGCACCGGGGCGATTAAAAAAGCGATTGCCGATTGTGCGAAAAAAGGCGGCGGGCGCGTTGTCGTGCCGAAAGGCGAATGGCTGACGGGCGCGATTCATCTGAAATCGAACGTCAATCTGCACATTCAAAAAGACGCGACGATCAAATTTTCGACAAATCCGAAAGATTATTTGCCTCTCGTTCATACGCGTTGGGAAGGAATGGAATTGATGCATATTTCGCCGTTGATTTATGCGTATGAACAACAAAACATTGCGATTACGGGCGAAGGCACACTCGACGGACAAGGCAAAGCATTTTTCTGGAAATGGCACGGAAATCCGCGTTATGGCGGCGATCCGAAAGTTATTTCGCAACGTCCCGACCGCGACAAACTCTACGATATGATGACGCGCAACGTGCCTTTGAATGAAAGAATTTTCGGCGAAACGCGCTATCTTCGTCCGCAGTTTATTCAGCCTTATAAATGTAAAAATGTCTTGATCGAAGGCATAAATATCGTTGATTCGCCGATGTGGGAAGTTCATCCGGTTTTGTGCGAAAACGTCATTGTTCGCAAATTGAATATTGACACGCACGGACCGAATAACGACGGCTGTAATCCCGAATCGAGCAAAGATGTTCTGATCGAAGATTGCTTTTTCGACACGGGCGACGATTGCATTGCCATCAAATCGGGCAGAAACAATGACGGACGACGCATAAATGTTCCGTCGGAAAATATCATCGTTCGCAACTGTGTTTTCAAGGACGGACACGGCGGAATTACGGTCGGAAGCGAAATTTCAGGCGGTTTCCGTAACCTTTTCGCTGAAAATAATCGGCTCGATTCGCCCGATTTATGGACTGCGTTGCGAATCAAAAACAATGCTTCACGCGGCGGAAAGGTCGAAAATCTTTACTTTAGAAATATTACCGTCGGCAAAGTTTCGCGTTCGGCAATCGAGATGGATTTTAACTACGAAGAAGGCGCGAAAGGCGAATTTACGCCGATTGTCAGAAATTTCGTGGTCGAAAATATGACCGCGCAAGACTGCAACAAAGCCGTTGATCTGCAAGGACTCGATAATGCTCCGCTTTACGATATTGTTTTGAAAAATTGCGATTTCGGAAAAGTTACAAACGCAAATATCGTCAAAAACGTCAAAAATATCAAACTCGAAAACGTCAAAATGAACGGAAAAGTTGTTGATAAATTGTAATAAGAAATTTGCCCACGAAACACACGAAACATACGAAAAGTAAAACAAAATCTTTTTCTTTTTTCGTGCATTTCGCGTGTTTCGCAGGCAAAAAATAAAAAATATGTCTGAAAAATTAAATCGTCGTGATTTTGTGAAATCTGCTGCCGTTGCGGGCGCGGGCTTGTTGGCGGCAAATTCGTCTTTAGATATTTTCGCGCAAAATTCTGGGCGAAAGCGTTATGCGATTGTCGGAACAGGACATCGCGCAACGGGAATGTGGGGCGTTCAACTGACCGAAAAATATAAAAACGAACTCGAATTCGTCGGGCTTTGCGATAAAAATTCAAAGCGCGTCGAAGCCGGAAAAAAACTGATCGGCGTTGATTGTCCGACATTTACGAATTTCGATGAGATGTTGACAAAAGTAAAACCCGAACTTTTGATGGTTACGACCGTTGATTCGACGCACCACGAATTCATCACGAAAGCGGTTTCAAAAGGCATCAAAGTTATCACCGAAAAGCCGATGGTAACAGAGGCAAGTCAATGTCAGGCGGTTTTGGACGCGGAGAAAAAATATAAAAATCCGGTCATCGTTACGTTTAATTATCGCTACGCGCCGAAGCACGAAAAAATCAAACAAATTATTCAAGCGGGCGAAATCGGCGATGTAACTTCGGTAAATTTTGAATGGTATCTCGACACGCGGCACGGCGCGGATTATTTTCGCCGTTGGCATCGTCTGAAATCGGGCGGCGGCAGTCTTTGGGTTCATAAAGCGACGCATCATTTCGATTTGATAAATTGGTGGTTAAATGCCGATCCCACGGAAGTTTCGGCTTACGGAAAACTGAATATTTACGGCAAAGCAGGCGCGTTTCGCGGAAAAAATTGTCGAAATTGCGAACACACGGCGAAATGTCCGTTTTATTGGGACATCACAAAAGACGCGCGTTTGACGAAACTTTATGCTGAAGCGGAAAGCGTTGACGGCTATTTCCGCGACGGTTGTGTTTTTCGCGAAGACTGCGATATTTACGATACGATGGCGGCAAATGTGAAATATTCAAACGGCGTAATGCTGAATTATTCGCTCAACGCTTCGATGCCGATTGAAGGTTATCGGCTTTCATTTACCGGCACGAAAGGACGGCTCGAAGTGCGCGATTATGAGCGTCAGCCGTGGGAAGTTGCGGAAAAATCGGAAGTGTTTCTAATTAAAAATTTTACAAATAAACGCGAAAAACTCGATATGCCGCAAATCGAAGGCGGACATTCGGGCGGCGACGACCGTCTGCGCGATGTGATTTTCAAAAATGCGAGCGTTCCCGATTATTTGAAATTGCCTTCGGCGCGTGCGGGCGCAATGTCGTGTCTGACGGGAATCGCGGCACGAACGAGCATCGAACAAAATCGTCCGATAAAAATTTCGGAGTTGATTCGGTTGTAAGAAATATGCCTGCGAAACATACGAAATATGCGAAAAAAGACAAATATCTTTAAATTTTTCGTTTCTTTCGTGTCTTTCGCAGGCAAAAAAAATAAATGAAAATTATCACAATTACATTTTCGATTTTGCTTTTGAGCGTTGTCGGTTTTGCCAAAAATCCGATTACGGTTTATCTTTCGGGCGATTCGACTTGTGCGAATAAACTTGCTGAAAAACGTCCCGAAACAGGTTGGGGCGAAATGTTCGGGCAGTTTTTTAAAGATAATAAAGTAAAAATTGATAATCGCGCAATGAACGGACGAAGCACGAAGACTTTTATTTCCGAAGGTCGTTGGCAAATCATTATTGATAATTTGAAACGCGGCGATTACGTTTTTATCCAATTCGGACACAACGATTCGGCGAAAGAAAAAGGCGAACGCTACACGCCGCCGGAAGATTATCGCAAAAATTTGATTAAATTTATCGAAGAAGTCCGCGCCAAAAAAGCGTTTCCGGTTTTGCTCACGCCCGTGATGCGTCGGCGTTTCGACAAAGACGGAAAATTTTACGACACGCACGGCGAATATCCCGAAATTGTTCGCGCCGTGGCAAAGGAATACAAAACGCCTTTGATTGACGCACAGCGCGAAAGCGAAAAATTGATTGTCGGTTTAGGCGAAGAAAAGTCGAAAAAACTGTTTTTGATTTTAGCGAAAGGCGAAAGTCCGAATTATCCGAACGGTTTGGACGACAACACGCATTTTTCGCCGAAAGGCGCAGAAGAAATCGCTAAAATTATTGTTGCGGAAATTAAAAAACAGAAAATCGGTCTGCGAAAATATTTGAAATAATCGGAGCGCGGACGGCTCGTCCGCCCGCACATTCGAGGCTTTGCGAGAAAAGGCGCGAAACTGTCGCACATCGAATCAACTTGATTTTACCGCAGACGTTTGCCGTCCTTGCTTCGCTCGAACGGTGCGGACGAGCCTCCGCGCTCCGATTGAAAATCGTTTTTAACAATGGGTAATTTATGAAAAATCTACTTTTATCAATTCTTTTAGGTTTAATTTTTTGTGTTTCCGTGATGGCGCAAAGCGAGATTTTTGTTTCGATTTCAAGCTCGCTTTCAATCGAAAGACAAAGCGAAACCGTTGTTTTGGATTGGAAAGAACTTCTCAAATTGAATCCGAATTTGAAGGCGGATTATTTGAAAGTCAGCGAAAACGGCAACGTGCTCGTTTCGCAAGCGATTGATGCGGACGCAGATAGCATGCCTGAAAAATTGGTTTTTCAAGTTAGTTTTGCCGCCAACGAAAAGACGAAAAATATAAAGATCGAAGCGACAAGCGATAAACAACCGAAAGGCGAAATGAAAACTTTCGGGCGTTTTGTGCCGGAAAGAATGGACGATTTTGCATGGGAAAACGATAAAGTGGCGTTTCGGACTTACGGCAAAACGCTTGAAAAGGAATTGGTTTCGAGCGGAATTGACGTTTGGGCAAAGCGCGTCAATTATCCGATTATTGATAAATGGTATCAAGGCGGCGACGCGTTTTATCACACCGACAACGGAATGGGACTCGATTTCTATTCGGTCAAAAAATCTCGCGGTTGCGGCGGCGCGGGAATCTGGGACGGCACGAAAATGCACGTTTCGCGCAATTTTGTTTCACATAAAATTCCAGCAACGGGCGCGATTCGCACGGTTTTTGAACTCAAATATGAACCTTGGGATGTGAACGGCGTAATGGTTGCGGAAACGAAAAGATTTACGATTGATGCGGGACAAAATTTTTACCGCGTCGAGAGTTTTTACGATGCGCCGGACGATCTGCGCGACATAGATGTTGCCGTCGGAATTGCCAGACACGAACGCGATTTCAAAGGCGAATACGACAAAGGCAGAAATTGGATGTCGCTTTGGGAAACGAACGAGAAAAACGGGAGTTTGGGTTGCGCCGTAATCGCCGAGCCGCAGACTTTTCAATCGTTTAAAGATTACGGAAACGAATTCGATTTTCCGATGAATCTGGCGATCGTTGCCGCGAAACCTGACAAAATGGCGAAATATTATGTCGGCGCGGGTTGGTCGCGGTACGGTTTTGCCGATAAAAGAGCGTGGCTCGATTATGTCGAGAATTTTTCACAACGCACAACTTCACCTTTGAATGTGAGCGTTTCAAATGAAACCGAATTAAAGAAAAAAACCGCAATGCCGCTTTCGCAAAGATTGGCTTATACGTTGATGAATCGAGTTTGGATGGAAGATGACAGCACGCCGATTGGAATTCCGGCGAAATGGAACTATGAACAAGGCGTGCAAATGAAAGCCGTCGAAGCCGTTTGGTATGCGACGGGCGATCCGAAATATTTCGATTTTATCAAGCGCGGAATGGATTTTTGGTTCGATAAAGACGGCAAATTATCAAAATATCAGCTGGACGAATACAACATTGACCACGTTACGCCCGGACGCGCATTAATCACGCTCTACCGCGTGACGAACGATAAAAAATATAAAGACGCGGTTGATCTGATCCGTTCGCAGCTTAAAACTCATCCGCGCACGAAAGAAGGCGGATTTTGGCATAAAAAAATCTATCCGTGGCAGATGTGGCTCGACGGTCTTTATATGGGACAGCCGTTTTACGCCGAATATTCGATGCTCAACAACGAAGACAATTGGAACGATATTGCCAATCAATTTGTCTGGATGGAAAAACACGCCCGTGACCCGAAGACGGGTTTGCTTTATCACGGTTGGGACGAATCGAAGGAACAAAAATGGGCGAATAAGGAAACGGGTTTGAGTCCGCACGTTTGGGGCAGAGCGATGGGCTGGTATGCGATTGCGCTCGCCGATGTTTTGGATTATTTCCCGAAAAATCATCCGCGCCGCGCCGAACTCGTCGCCATTTTTAACCGCGAAGCCGAAGCGATTACGAAATATCAGGACAAGAAAACGGGCGTTTGGTATGACATCATTGATTTGCCCGAAAGAAAGCCGAATTATCTCGAATCTTCCGCGTCGGCGATGTTTGTCTATTCACTTGCAAAAGGCGTTCGGCAGGGAAATTTACCCGAAAAATATCTCGAAACCGTCAGAAAAGGTTGGGTGGGAATCAGACGCGAATTTATCAAAGAACTTTCCGACGGTTCGCTCGACTGGGAAGGCACGGTTTCGGTTTCGGGCTTGGGCGGAAATCCTTACCGCGACGGCAGTTTCGATTATTATATGTCCGAAAAATTGCGGACGAACGATGTCAAAGGTTTGGGTCCGGCGGTAATGGCGGCGGTCGAAATTGAAATGCTCGACCGCGGAAAACGCGTCGGCGCGGGCAAAGTCGTGATGCTCGACAATCATTTTAACCGCGAAGTCCGCAAAGACGGTTCGGTCTGGCATTACAAATGGAACGAAATGAATCACGGCGGATTTTATGCTTTGGGCGAACAATTCAAATCCTACGGCGCAACGCTCGACACGCTTTCAATCGCGCCGACTGCCGCAAATTTGAAGAACGCGAGCGTTTACATCATCGTTGATCCCGACACCGAAAAAGAAACCGAAAAGCCGAACTTTATTAGTGCAACGGACGCGAAAACGATCGCCGATTGGGTAAAATCGGGCGGCGTTTTATTGATGCTCGGCAACGATTTCGGCAACGCGGAATTTGATAATTGGAATGTTTTGGCAAAGCAGTTCGGCATTGAATTTAACAAAGACAACAAAAATCTCGTCAAAAACGACGTTTACGAACAAGGTCGCGTGAATGTGCCGGAAGGCAATTTGATTTTCAAAAATGCGCGTGAGCTTTTCTTAAAAGAAATCTCGACGCAGAAACTTTCGGGCAATGCAAAACCCGTTCTCGAATGGAACGGCGACAAAATTATGTCGGTCGTCAAACACGGCAAAGGCACGGTTTTCGCACTCGGCGATCCGTGGCTTTACAACGAATACGTTGACGGTCGTAAGATGAACGGCATGTTTCAAAATAACGAAGCGGCGCGTGAATTGAGCGCGTGGCTCTTAAGTCAAGCAAATAAAAAGTAAATTTTTTTGACAATTTTAATCAATGCTTTTTCAATCGTTTCGC
Organism: Acidobacteriota bacterium; assembly: GCA_031412675.1. Taxonomy (GTDB): domain Bacteria; phylum Acidobacteriota; class Blastocatellia; order Pyrinomonadales; family Pyrinomonadaceae; genus JAFDVJ01. The sequence goes on from JANODL010000144.1 coordinate 17,540, forward strand.
TTGTGCAAACGCGGTAGCTTCTATCTGCGAACGAATAATGTGGTGTGAAATTTTCGACAAAAGACGTTAAAAAAGCTACTATTAGATTGAATTGGCAACAGTTTGCCAATTCATCAAAAGTACTGATATACAAACGAAATGTCAGAAGAAAACCAAGACAAATTTACCACCATCGTTTCCGAAAAAAACGGCACGACGGCTGAAGAAGTCGTGACGCGCCTGCGTGAAATGATTCAAAACGGCGAGCTTTCGGCGGGCGACCGTCTGCCGCCCGAACGCGATTTGGCAAAACTTCTCGGCGTTTCGCGCCCGACACTTCGCGCCGGAATTCGTTCGCTCGCAACGGTCGGAATTTTGCAGTCGCGGCAAGGCGCGGGAACTTTTGTCGCCGAAGCCGAAGAATCGCCGACGCTTGACAGCAGTCCGCTTCGCCTGATGGCGGCACTTCACGGATTTACGTCGGACGAAATGTTCGAGGCGCGTTTGTCTTTGGAAATGAGCATCGCGTCTTTTGCCGCCGAACGCGCCACGAGCGAGCAGATGACGCAGATGGCGGAAGAAGTCGCGGGAATGTATGCGTCACTCGACGAACCCGAACAGTATCTCGTCCACGATATGCGTTTTCACCAGATTATCGCCGCCGCGTCGGGTAATCGGATTCTGACCGCGCTGATGAATATGGTCGCCACGATTCTTTTTGAATACCGCAGTAAAACCGTCAAACGCGCCAAGGATTTAAAGGATTCGGCGGAACAGCACCGCAATATTTACCGTGCGATGCGCGAACGAAACGCGTTAAGTGCGCGTGAAACGATGCACGACCATCTGATCAAAACGCAAGCCGCACAACGCCTGGAAGTCGAAGAAAATTTCCCCGACGGCAACGGTTTCGACGCGAAAACGAGCGGTGCGAATAAGCGAAAATAAAGACCGGAGCGCAAGCGGCTCGCTTGCAAGCGTTTGAAAAACGCTGAAAAATTCTGTTTTCAATCAACTTTTAAGTAAATCGAAGCCTTCTTACGTCGCTTTTCAGCGACGTTTGCAAGCGAGCCGCTTGCGCTCCGGTCAAATATGAATCGAAACTTTATTGCCGCTTTTTTATTGATTTTGTTCGCGCTTGATTCGTCGGCGCAAACGCCTTTTGTGTCAAAGGTCTGGAAAGCCGACAACGGCGACGGGACTTATAAAAATCCGATACTTTTCGCCGATTATTCAGACCCGGACGCGATTCGTGTCGGCGACGATTTTTATCTGACGGCTTCGAGCTTTAATGCCGCGCCGGGTTTGCCGATTCTGCATTCAAAGGATTTGGTCAACTGGCGTTTGATAAATTACGTTTTCACGAAACAAAAACCGCTCGATGTTTTTGCGAAACCGCAACACGGCGGCGGCGTTTGGGCGCCCGCGATTCGTTATCAGAACGGCGAACATTATATTTTTTATCCCGACCCGGATTTCGGAATTTATATGACGAAAACGAAAAATCCGGCGGGCGAATGGTCTGAGCCGATTTTGGTCAAAGCGGGCAAAGGTTTGATTGATCCGTGTCCGCTTTGGGATGACGACGGCAAGGCTTACCTTGTTTCGGCGTTTGCGGGAAGTCGTGCGGGAATCAAAACCGTGCTGGTCGTTTCGAAAATGAGTCCTGACGGCACAAAACTGCTCGATGACGGCGTGATGGTTTTTGACGGACACGACAAGCACCCGACCATCGAAGGTCCGAAATTCTATAAACGCAACGGATTTTATTACATTTTCGCGCCCGCCGGCGGTTTCGCAACGGGTTGGCAATTAGTCTTGCGTTCAAAAAATATCTATGGACCTTACGACGAAAAAATCGCGCTTGCACAAGGCACGACGGCGATTAACGGACCGCATCAAGGCGCGTGGGTGACGACGCAGACGGGCGAAGATTGGTTTCTGCATTTTCAAGACCGCGCCGCCTACGGCAGAATTTTGCATCTCCAGCCGATGACCTGGAAAAACGATTTTCCCGTGATGGGCGTGGACAAGGACGGCGACGGCACGGGCGAACCTGTTTTGAGTTACAAAAAACCGAACGTCGGCAAAACCTTTCCGATTGAAACGCCGCCCGATTCGGACGAATTTAACGATGCAAAATTCGGTCTGCAATGGCAATGGCACGCGAATTTTCAGGACGGCTGGGCGTATATGTTTCCCGTCAAAGGCGTTCTGCGAATGAATTCCGTGCAGGTTTCCGACAAATTCAAAAACCTCTGGGACACAGGCAATCTTTTGCTTCAAAAATTTCCCGCCGAAGAATTTACGGTCACCACAAAAGTATCAATCACGCCGCGTTTTGAAGGCGAAAAATTCGGTCTGCTCGTGATGGGCTTGGATTATTCATACGTCGGCGTAACGCACAAAGGCGGCAAACTTTACGTTGCACAGGCAGGAGCGAAAGATGCCGACAAAGGTTTTGCCGAAACCGAAAATGTCCCGTATTTATTAAACGAAAAGACTTTCTATCTGCGCGTTAAGGTCGAAAAAGGCGCGCTGTGCCAGTTTAGTTTCAGCACCGACGGCGCGAAATTTACAAACTTAGGCGTAATATTCAAAGCGCGTGAAGGAAAATGGATCGGCGCAAAAGTCGGCTTGTTTTTCACGCGTCCCGCCAAATTTAACGACGCGGGAACGGCTGATGTTGATTGGTTTCGATTTGAATAAGAGTGAAAACTGCCGAAACTTTTTTACTGGAATTCTATCTCAAAAATGAGATTTCCCTCGTTTAGAGGCGGTCTTTGACCGCCATTCTTGCGATTTTAAGATATTTGGCGGTCAAAGACCGCTTGCTAAACGGTTGTTTTATTATTTTTGAGATAGCTTTTAATTCTTTGCTCTTGCAGTTCTGATGATTTCGAGAAATTGTTTGGCGCGTTCGGTAATGATTTCGGGACGTTTTTCGCGGATCGCGCGAAGGTCAACGAGTTCGCCGCCGACACCGACGGCTTCGGCACCGGCTTTGATAAAATCCGCCGCCGTGTCGAGCGAAACGCCGCCGGTCGGAATCAGTCGAATTTGCGGCAACGGTGCTTTGACGGCTTTCAGGTAACTCGCGCCGCCGACGGCTGAGGCGGGAAAAACTTTGACAAAATCCGCGCCCGCGTTCCAAGCCGTCAAGATTTCAGTCGGCGTTAACGCGCCCGGCATCACGGCGATTTCCTCTCTGTTGCAAAATTCGATGGTTTTGAGATTCAAAGCCGGAGAAATAATAAATTTCGCGCCCGCTTTGATACATTGCGCGGCGATTTCCTCGGTCAAAACCGTTCCCGCGCCGATTAAAAGCTCGTCGCCGTAATCTTTGGCGAGATTCTCGATCAGAGAAATCGCGTTCGGCACGGTCATCGTCACTTCGATGGTCGTGATTCCGCCCAGTTTTACCGCATCAATAATTTGGCGTGCTTCCCATTCCGTGTTGGCACGAATCACCGGAAGCACGCCGATTTGTTTAATTTTTTCAATAACTTCAGCTTTACTATTGCTCATAATTTATCTTCGCCGGTTCGAGACGCGGCGCGATTAAATGGATTATAAGCAATGCCACCAGATATGCCGAAGCCGCGATTGCGAAAATCGGCACATAACTGCCCGTCGTCTCCAAAATATAACCGACGAGTTTGGCGATAAACATTCCGCCGATTGCCCCAGCCATTCCGCCGATACCGACGACTGAGCCGACTGCTTGTTTCGGAAACATATCCGAGGCAAGCGTGAAAATATTCGCCGACCAACCCTGATGCGCCGCCGCCGCGATGCCGATTAAGACGACCGCAATCCAAAGATTTGAAGTAATCGAGGCAAAAATAATCGGGACGACCGCGAGAGCGCAAATCAACATCGCTGTTTTACGCGATTTGTTGATTGACCAGCCGCGTTTGATAAAGAACCCCGAAAGCCAACCGCCGCCGATGCTGCCAACGTCCGCAATAATGTATATAATAGCGAGCGGCAGTCCGAAATTTTTCAAATCCAAGCCGTGCTGTTTGTTCAAAAAGTCGGGCAGCCAGAACAGATAAACCCACCAAATCGGGTCGGTCAGAAATTTTCCGACGGCAAACGCCCACGTTTGACGATGCGGAAACAGATTTTTCCAAGGAATTTTGACGGTCGGTTCAACCGGATCGGATTGAATATATGCGAGTTCGGCTTTTGAAAGAGTCGGATGCTCTTCGGGTTTGCGGTAGAAAATCAACCAGAAAATAAGCCAGATAAAACCGATTGCGCCGGTGATAATAAATGCTTCATACCAACCGTAAGTGACGGCAATCCAAGGCACAATCAAAGGCGTGGCGAGTGCGCCGATATTCGTTCCCGAATTGAAAATTCCGGTCGCCAGTGCGCGTTCCTTTTTCGGAAACCATTCGGCAACCGTTTTGATTGATGCGGGAAAATTTCCCGCTTCGCCGATGCCTAAAATAAACCGTGCGATGATAAAACCGATGACCGAAGCCGAAAGTCCGATTGCCGATGCGGTGTAACCGAGCTGCGTGGCGATAAATGTCAAAACGCCGAGTGCCGCCAACCCAATCGGCACCGCCCATGCGTGAAGCATCGCACCGATGCTCCAGACAATTATCGAAAGCGAAAAACCTTTTTTCGTCCCGATCTTGTCCATCAAATTTCCGACAAAAAGCAGTCCGATAGCGTAAGCCGTCTGAAACGCAAAAACAATCCAGCTATAATCGGTTTCCGTCCAGCCGAACTCCGTCGCCAGCGTCGGTTTCAAAATCCCGATCACCTGACGGTCAATATAGTTGACGGTCGCCGCAAAGAAAAGCAGCGCACAGATAACCCAACGCTGTCTGCCGACTTTTGCCACCGGCGAATTGATTGTTTCGTTCATATTTTCAGACCTCTTAAAATCTATAATTTCAAAATGCCGGGAGCAAAAAATTCCTTTCCGTCAATCTCGACCGAAATTTTCGGGAAATCCGGCGACGCGGTTAAATATTCGATTCCGTTTTCGCTGACAATAACGGTTTCTTCCGCTTTTGTTCCCGTGATTGAAGGATTCCACGCAAACGCTTGGTTGTTCTGCACAATCTCCGCCGACGCGGGATGCGCGACCCAATCACGCGATTTATAGCCCGCCGCACCGCCTTGATGATGAAGATTTATTTCGTCGCCGAAGCCTTTTTCGGCGTAAGCATCTGCCGCGATTTTATAAATTTCCGCGCCGTTTGCGCCCGGTTGGGTGGCTGACAAATATTTGGCGAAAACGTGCGCGACTGCATTAGTTTTGCGCTGTAATTCATCGGGAATTTCGCCGACGCAAGCGATTCGTGAAAGGCTCGCAATCAAACCTTCGCGTTTGGCGCAAACCACGATTAAGAGAACTTTTTTCCAAGCATTTGCCGTCGGAATCGGATGGCGAAACCGTGCAATCCTTTCATCTGCGCCGACCAACGTAACGACCGATTCGATGTTGAAAACCGCCAACGCATTTTTTACTTTTCGCCCAATAATGGCTTCGCTTTCCCCGGGTTTGATAATTTCAAAAATCTTTCCCAACGCCGCGCCCGCGTCTTTTCCGAGCTTTCGGAATCTTTCGATTTCCGCTTCGGTCAAAGCATAACGGCAACGCGCAATTAAACCTTCAACAACGCGAATATTTGGACTTAGAGACAAATCGGAAGCGATATTTTTACCGTCCCCAACAAGCGATTTCGCTTTTTCGATGACAAAATCGCCCGAAGATTTTTCGTCTTGCCATGAAAACTCGACCGGCTCGAATTCGTCCGCCGAAACATCTTCCGACAAAATTCGCGGCATTTCGATATTGTTCGCCAAAACGAACTTTTTACCGTCCGCCCGAACAAATAAAAAACACGCGCCGTTTTCGATACTCAAATTTACGCCACTCGATTTTCCGCCCGTCGCCCAAGCAAAATTTGCTTGCGAATTTATCAAAACTCCGCCGAGATTTTCAGCGGAAATCATTTGCGTCAAACGCTCGGTTTTAATTTCAATTTCAGAATTCACTGATTTGTCAGAACCGTCTGCGGTAGCAGATGGGTTTAAGTTGTTTATTTAGGATTTTCGACGAAAAACAAAAACCATCCGCTACCGCAGATGGTTCTGACTTTTATTGATTAACGCCCGAAGCCAAGAATCCGCCGTCCACGACCAAAACTTCGCCCGTTACAAAACTCGCCGCGTCCGAAGCTAAAAAGACCGCCGCGCCGGCGAGTTCTTCGACCTGTCCGAAACGTCCCATCGGCGTTCGGAGTTGAAATTCTTTGCCGCGTTCGCTTGATTCGAGCAGTTGGCGATTCAAGTCGGTTTTGAAAACCCCCGGAGCAATCGCGTTGACATTTACGCCGCCTTTCGCCCATTCGATTGCCAGCGATTTGGTCAAGCTGGCAACCGCCGCTTTCGATGCCGAATACGCCGCGACTTCAAAAAGCGAAACGAATGTCGAAAGCGAAGCGATGTTGATAATTCGTCCGTAACCGTTTTCGAGCATCTGACGACCGAAAATCTGACAGGCGCGAAGTGTTCCGTTTAAGTTAGTTTCGATGATGTCGTTCCAGTCCGTTTCGTCAAAATCCAAGGTCGGCGCACGTTTTGTGCGTCCGGCGGAATTGACCAGAATATCAACTTTGCCAAAAGTTTTTACACATTCGTCGAGAAGATTTTGCAGAGATTCGCGGTCGGAAACGTCCGATGTCACGCGAAGCGTTTTGCGTCCGCGTTCTTCGATTTCCTTGGCGGTTGTTTCGACCTGTTCGGCGCGGCGCGACGTGCAGACCACATCTGCGCCCGCTTCCGCCAAGCCGTGCGCGATGGCGCGTCCGATGCCCGATGTGCCGCCGATAACGACCGCAACTTTGCCGTTTAACTCTAATTTGGCATAGCTCATAAAATTTCTTTGAATTATTAAATTATGAAAATATATGTAAAAGGTATTACCATTCAGTAATTTTGTTAGTAGTGTGTAACACCATTGCGAGTTTTGTCAAGCCTCAATAATTTACTTTTTACTTAATATTTTGTATATTATTAAACAGCATTTGAGCAAAGTGGGCTAAAATCTGAAAATATAATTTGCATTTAATTGGTTAAACCAATTAAAATAAGTCTTTATAAAAATGTCAGTTCAAAGTATAGCAATAAAAAACATCAACCGACGCGTTGCCGGAAACAATATCTGGCTCGAATATTCAGACGGCGACGCTCAAATCCCGTCAAACACAGCGGCGTTTAATTATGAAGTTTTACCGACCGAAGCTGCGGTCGGACAAGCAATGTTTGACGAATTGATTGCCTATTCAAAATCAAAAACGAGCGATATTGTCATCCTTTTGCTCGGCGGACGCGGCGCACAGGCGATGTATAAAATCATCAGTCAATTGGCGGAAACGGGCGAAATTGACGAGCTTCTCGGTCGTTTGCACGTTTTTACGCAGGACGCGCTTGCGCCGATGCGGATGAATAACGGCTTGAGTTTTGTGCGCGATTTCGAACGGCTTTTGGGCGATAAGTTTTTTGGCAAAATCAAAAGTTTTACGCCGATGAATACCGAAACCGAAGATGTCGAAGGCGAACTCGTTAAATATCTCGAAAAACTCGAATCGTTTGGCGGCATTGATATTTTCTTTTTGGGCTTCGGTCCCGAAGCCGAAGCCGCGTCGCATCTTTGCTATATCAAACCGAATTCGGGCGCAAAATTTAACGACATTGCCGGAATTATTCCGATTTCGCCGAGCATTTTGGAACATCACATCAACAAATTCAAAGTCGGCGGAAGCAATATTTCTGCCGAAGACGAAGCGGAATGCCGCAATGCCACGAGCATTTTAACACTTGGTCCGGCGGCGATTTTGGGCGCGAAAAAAATTGTCCAGTCAATCGTTGATGCTTCGACCGCACCGGGAAAAATTCCCAGTTTTAAACGATTGATTGAGACGAAATTATCAAATGATGAAATTGAACTGGCAAAACAATGCGACGAAAATCCGGGGTTGTGGATTCGTCTGCACGGAAACGTAAAAACTTTTGTTCTACCCGATTTGTTGTGATTGTCAGAGCCGCCTGCGGTAGCGGGTGGTCAATTTTTAAAATTTAGTTCGGTATATAAATATTAAACTTCAACCGCCCGCTACCGCAGACGGTTCTGACTATTTTATGTTGGATACTTACACACAACCTGCCGTCCCAATCAGCGATTACGCGATTATCGTCAACCCGAACGATAATGTCGCGGTCGTCAAGAATGAAACCGAAGCAGGTCTGGTTGTGCTTTTACCGAATCAAAAATTATTAACGGTCAAACAAGCCGTGCCGCCCGGACATCGTTTTGCAACCGAAGACATTGCGGCGGGCAATTTTGTGCGTCAATACGGACAGCCGATTGGAACTTCACTCGGAATCGAAAAAGGCGAATGGATTACGCACGACAATATGTCGAACGATGTGCCGATTGTCCGCGATTTGCCCGAAGATATTTACAACGCCGCGCCGGATTATTTCCCGAAAGAAGAAGTCGGAACATTTATGGGATTCAAGCGCAACGACGGGCGCATCGGAACCCGAAATTTTGTTTTGATCGTCCCGACTTCGATGTGCGCGAGCCACGAAGCGACGCAGATTTCGATGATGTCGGAATTTCTGCATTACAACCGCGAAAAGTTTCCGAATGTTGACGGCGTGGTCGCCATTCCGCATAACAAGGGCTGCGGCTGTCAGGACGGTTCGACGCTTGATGTGATGATGCGGACGCTTTCAAATTACGCCGATCATCCGAATGTCGGCGGCGTTGTTTTGATTGATTTGGGTTGCGAAAAGACGAATCTTTCTTACGTCGAAAAATATCTGACGAAGCGCGAAAAACCGATTGACAAACCGCTTTTCAAAATCGGCATTCAGGAAATCGGCGGCACGCAGGCGGCGATTGAACAAGGCTTGAAATTCGTCGAGGAAATGCTGCCCGAAGTCAATAAAACCGAGCGCGAGGAATTTCCTTTGAGCGAGCTTGTTTTAGGCGTAAAATGCGGCGGTTCGGACGGCTTTTCGGGTATTTCGGCAAATCCCGCGCTCGGCTACACGGCGGATTTGCTGGTCAAATCGGGCGGCACGGTTCTTTTGACGGAAGTTCCCGAATTTTGCGGCGCGGAACATATTCTGGCGCATCGTGCGAAAGATTACGAAATCGGCAAGAAAATTTACGCGCTGGTTGATTGGTTTAAAGAATATGCCTCGAAATTCGGCGCGGTTTTGAACCAAAATCCGAGCGCGGGAAATATCAAAGGCGGACTTTTGAACATCACGATCAAATCACTCGGCGCAATCGCCAAAGCGGGAACGACGCGGGTCGAAGATTGTGTTGAATACGCCGAAACGCCGACCAAGCGCGGAATAAATCTGATGCAAGGTCCGGGTTACGATCAGGAATCAACGCCCGGACTCGTTGCCGCCGGCGCGACTGTCGTAATTTTTACGACCGGACGCGGAACAACCATCGGCAACGCGATTGCGCCGGTCATCAAACTCGCGTCAAACAACGCGGTTTTTGAGAAAATGTCACGTGATATTGATATTTCGGCGGGAAATATTATCGAAGGCACGGAAAGCATCGAACAGGTCGGAACGCGTGTTTTTGAACATTTACGCGCAGTCGCGAGCGGTGAAATTTTGGCGCGCGCCGAAGAAAATAAACATCGTGAGTTTCAATTTTGGGCGGAGCAGACGGTTTCACTGTGATTTTGGATTTTAGATTTTGGATTTTGGATTTGCTGAGGAGTTAAAAAACGCGATTATTTAACAAAAGATGTTTATTTCAGAAACTGTTAAAAGGTTAATGTCTAAGTCGTTTTACAAATCCAATCCGAAATCCGAATTCCCAAATCCCAAATCTAAATGTAGAATTAAGTATTTTTAATTCTATGAGTGAAACGAAAGTTTTTCAAAATGATTTGATAAATGCCACGGCAGGAACGCCGAATATTGCCAAAAAAGGAAGTTTGCTGCTGCGTCTGATTCGGGCGGCACAGCCGATTACGCGCACCGAAATCGCCAATCGGCTCGATATTGACAAAAGCACCGTGACCGAAAACGTCAAACCGCTGATTTCCGCCGGAATTCTGCGCGAAGAAACGCTCGAAGTTTCGGGTCAAGGACGCAAGCCGCGGGTTTTGTCGTTTGTTGACGACAGAGATTATTTTATCGGCGTGAACTTGGGCGTTCGCACATCGCAGGTCGGAACAACGACGCTGAAAGGCGAAATTTCGGACGAGGACGATTTTACAACGCCTTCGAATGCGGGATACGCGCTGAAGATGGCACGGGAACGGATTGATGATTTGATTGAGGCGAATTCGGATAAAATTTGCCGTGTGATCGGTGTCAGTATTCCGGGTTTGACCGATGCCGAACGGCGGAAATTGGTTTACGCGCCGAATCTCGATTGGCGCGATGTTGACATCACAAAGGCTTTACAGCCGAACGAAAACGTCAAAGTCGTTGTCGAAAACGACGCGACCGCCGCCGCGATGTATGAGGCACGTTTGAAAATCCGCGAAACGCCGAACGGTTTGTTGACGAATTTCGTGCTGGTGCGTTCGGGAACGGGCATCGGTGTCGGGCTTGTGATCGGTAGTGAAGTTTATCGTGGTTCGGGTTTGGGGCGCGGCGTGGCGGGCGAATTCGGACATATGACAATTGTCGCGGGCGGGCGGCATTGCGTTTGCGGAAATCGCGGTTGCTGGGAAAAATATGCATCCGCCGCGTCAGCCGCATCGCTTTACACGGGCGACCGACCGCTTCGTCCGAACGAAAGTTTGCCGCGTTTTGTCGAGATCGTTTCAAAAGCCGATAACGGCGAAATCCGGGCGCAGAGAACGCTCGAAAAAATCGGCGATTATCTTGGTATCGGCATCGCCAACGTGATTATGGGCGTTGGAATTCCGCGTGTCATTATCAGCGGACGGCTTGTTTACGGCTGGAAATTTATCGAAAAGCCTCTGCGCGAAGCGATTGAACGAAGCATTATCGGCAAAACCGAAGGCTGGTCAATCGAAGCCGGCGAACCGCAAGGCGCGGCAATCGGCGGCGCACTCGAAATCGCGGTCGAAGAATATCTCTCGCACGGTTTGAATATTTGAAATTTTGAAAAGATTTAGCCTACGAAAGAAACGAAAGAAAAACAATTATTTAAATTCTTTTTTCGTATTTTTCGTGTGTTTCGTAGGCAAAAAAAGGTTTTAATATGAAAGAACAAGTGGCTTTGCAAAACATCAATCGGGAAACTTGCGTGGTCAAAGCGACGCATCGGGAAAAAGGCAGAAATATCAGCGTTACGCCGAAAAATACGGCGACGCGGCATCTTCATTACGGGCGCATCAAGCTCGACGCGGGCGACGCGCCGTTGGCGTTTGAAACCGCAACGCACGAAACGGGTTTGATTTGTCTGAACGGCGCGGCGAAAATCTCGACCGCCGACCAAACTTTTAATCTCGATCGTTACGATTCGGTTTATGTTCCGCGTGATTCGCAGGTTGAAGTTTCAACCGAAACAGGCTGTGATTTGGCGGAAATTTCGGCGGAAGTCGAACATCAATATCCGTTGCAGTTCGTTTCGTTTGAAGAAATCCGCAAAAATCCCGCGCTGCATTTTACCGCCGGAAAACCGCCGACCGAACGCGATTTGAACATTCTTCTCGGCAAAAACATCGAAGCGGGAAGAATTATGGCTGGCGTGACGTTTTCGTCGGACGGAAATTGGACGAGTTTTCCGCCGCACGAACACGCCGAACTGCTCGAAGAAGCGTATCTCTACATTGATATGCCCGCGCCGCAATGGGGAATTCAGATGGTTTATACGAATCCAAACGACCCCGAACTGATCGAAGTCGTCCGCGAAGGCGATGTCGTTGTGATGCCGCGTGGTTATCATCCGAATGTCGCCGCGCCGGGCGGTTCAATCAATTTTTTATGGATGATGGCAGCGAACACGGAAGTCGCCGACCGCCAATTCGGTGTCGTCAATGTTCAGCCCGAATACGACACGGGAACTTCGGGACTCGAAGCATCGCAAAAATAGTAATTTAAGATTCAAGGTTCAAAATTCAAGATTCAAGATTGAAATATAAATCTTGAATTTTGAATCTTGAACCTTTATTTGTATAGTTTAATTGCTTTTTTACATCCAAATTTGCGAGGCGAAAAACGAAATGTCCGAAGTTCATTACAGGGCTTGTAATTTGTGCGAAGCGATTTGCGGAATCGAAATCGAACACGAAAACGGCGAGATTTTATCCATCAAAGGCGACAAAAACGACCCGTTTTCACGCGGACATATTTGCCCGAAAGCCTTTGCGCTCAAAGACATCTACGAAGACAAAAATCGTTTGAAACTGCCTGTTAAAAAAGTCGGCGACGATTGGCAGGAAATTTCTTGGGAAGAAGCCTTTGACGAAATCGCCCGCAGAATCGGCGAAATTCAGGCAAAATACGGCAGAAATTCAGTCGCGGTTTTTCAAGGAAATCCGTCGGTGCATAATTTCGGAACGCTGCTCTCATCCGGCGAGCTTCTCAAATCTCTCAAAACACAAAACAATTTTTCGGCAACTTCGGTTGATCAATTACCGCATCATTTCGCGGCGTGGGCAATGCTCGGTCATCCGCTTCTGTTGCCGATTCCCGACATTGATTTTACCGAATATTTTCTAATTTTGGGCGCGAATCCGCTTGCCTCGAACGGCAGTTTGATGACCGCGCCCGACATTATCAATCGGCTCGAAGCCATCAAAAAACGCGGCGGAAAAATCGTTTTGATTGACCCGCGCAAAACTGAGACTGCACGCGTTACAAGCGAACATCATTTCATTAAGCCGTCGAGCGACGTTTATTTTCTGCTCGCAATCATTCACACACTTTTTGCCGAAAATCTTGTAAATCTCGGCAGATTAAACGATTTTACCGATGGTGTTGAAACTCTGCGCGAAGTTTCAAAAGATTACGCGCCCGAAAGAGTTGAGAGTTTTACGGGAATTCCGGCGAGCGAAATCAAACGAATTGCGATTGAATTTGCGGCGGCAAAATCCGCGGTTTGTTACGGCAGAATGGGCGTTTCGATCCAAAAGTTCGGCAGTCTTTGTCAATGGCTGATAAATTCTATCAACATTCTGACGGGAAACTTCGACCGCGCCGGCGGCGCGATGTTCACCGCACCGGCATTTGATATTTTGGCGGCATCGAAGGGAACGAATATTTTCAATCGCTGGCAATCGCGTGTCAGAAAATTGCCCGAGTTTATGGGCGAATTGCCCGTTGCCGCGCTCGCCGAAGAAATTCTGACAGACGGCGAAGGACAAATCAAAGCGTTATTCACGAGCTGCGGAAATCCGGTTCTTTCGACACCGAACGGCAGACAGCTCGAAAAGGCTTTGGACAAACTCGAATTTATGGTTTCAATTGATATTTACATCAACGAAACGACGTGTCATTCCGACATCATTTTGCCGCCCGCAACGGGTTTAGAAGTTTCGCATTACGACGTGATTTTCAATATTTTAGCGGTTCGCAACACGGCGAAATATTCCGCGCCGCTTTTTCCGAAAGCGGACGGCGCACGCTCCGATTGGGAAATTTTTCAGGAACTCGCACATCGTTTAAGCGGCACAGAAGAGCCTTTAAAACTCGTTCCGCCCGAAGCAAAATTGGGTTTCGGTTTGCAATTCGGACAATATAAATTATCGCTCGAAGAACTACAAAAAAATCCGCACGGCGTTGATTTAGGTGAGTTAAAACCGTGTTTGCCCGAACGGCTTTTTACCGAAAACAAACGTCTTAACCTTGCGCCCGAAGTTCTTGTCAAAGATTTGGATCGGCTGAAAATTGAAGAAAAAAGCGCGGACGAATTTCCGTTTGCGCTGATCGGCAGACGGCATTTGCGCGATTGTAATTCGTGGCTTCATAATTCGGAAGTTCTCGTTAAAGGCAAAAATCGCTGCACGGTTTTGATAAACAGCGCAGACGCAAAAAATTTGAATCTGCAAAATAATCAAACCGTCAAAGTTTCGTCGCGGGTCGGAAATGTCGAGATTCCGTGCGAAATTACGGAGAATATCGCACAAGGCGTGGTTTCGATTCCGCACGGCTACGGACACGGACGCAAAGGCGTAAAACTCGACACGGCAAAAAATCACGCGGGCGTTTCGCTCAATGATTTGACGGACGACCGCGTGATTGACGAACTGACGGGAAATGCGGCGTTCAGCAATGTCAAAGTTCGTGTGCAAACAATTTAATTATGATTCTCGATAAATTTAAATTAGACGGAAAAGTGGCGTTTGTAACGGGTTCGTCGTCCGGTCTCGGACAGGCGATGGCGATTGCTCTGGCAGAAGCCGGTGCGGATGTTATCTGCCACGCCAGCAAACAAGGCGGCGCAAGTGAAACGGTCGAAAAAATTGCCGCGCTTGGTCGAAAAACGGCGGAAGTTTCGGGTGATATGGCGGACAAAGAAGTTCCGAAACGAATGATTGCCGAAGTTGTCGAAAAATTCGGGCGGATTGATATTTTGGTCAATAATGCCGGAACGATTCGCCGTTCGCCCGCCGTAGATTTTAGCGAAGAAGATTGGGCAACCGTTCTGGAAGTCAATCTGTCGAGCATTTTTCGGCTTTCGCAAGCGGCGGCGAAAAATATGATTGAAAATGGCGGCGGAAAAATCGTCAATATCGCGTCGCTGTTGTCGTTTCAAGGCGGAATCACGGTTCCCGCTTACACGGCTTCAAAGTCGGGTGTCGCGGGTTTAACGAAAGCCTTTGCGAACGAATGGGCAAAGCATAAAATCAACGTCAACGCGATTGCGCCGGGTTATTTTGCGACCAACAACACAGCAATTCTGCAAGCGGATGAAACGCGCAACCGTCAGATTTTAGAACGAATTCCGGCGGGACATTGGGGAAATCCCGAAGATTTGGCGGGCGCGGTCGTGTTTCTTTCATCGGCGGCGAGCGATTATTTGCAAGGTCATATTCTCGTCGTTGACGGCGGTTGGATGGCTCGTTGATTTTGGATTTTAGATTTTGGATTTTGGAGTTGTTATCTTACATTCGTGTTGAAAATAAAGGATAAAAAAGATTGTCAGTGGGATTTTGTTTCGCTCGGCGAGGTGATGCTTCGGTTTGATCCTGAAAACGACCGCATTCATAATGCCCGCAGTTTCCGCGTTTGGGAAGGCGGCGGCGAATACAACGTGGCGCGAAATCTGAGCAAGGTTTTTCGTCAAAAAGCTCTGATTTTGACCGCGCTGGCGAAAAACCAAATCGGCGAACTGGTCGAAGATTTAATCTGGCAAGGCGGTGTTGATTCGTCGGAAATCATCTGGCGCGAAACGGACGGCATCAGCCGAAAGACGCGCAACGGAATGTATTTTATTGAGCGCGGTTTCGGGCTTCGTTCGCCTGTCGGTTGTTCCGACCGTGGAAATACGGCGGTTTCGCAGTTAAAAGCAGGCGATTTTGATTGGCAAAAAATCTTTGGGACGCGAGGCGCACGTTGGTTTCACACGGGCGGAATCTTTGCAGGTTTGTCGGAAACAACGCCCGAAGTCGCGCTCGAAGCGATGAAATCTGCCAAAGAAAACGGCGCAATTGTTTCATATGATCTGAATTATCGCGCTTCGCTTTGGGAAGATAAAGGCGGACTCCTAGCGGCGAACAAACTCAATCACGAACTACTGAAATACGCCGATGTTGTTTTCGGTGTCGAAAATTTCAACGCGAAACTTTCGGCTTACGACGAAAAAAGTTTTGAAAATGCGGCGAAAAACATTTTTGCAAAGTTTCCGAATCTGCAAGTTATTGCGACGACTCTGCGCGATGTAAATTCGGCGTGTTCGCATAATCTCGGCGCGGTTGCCCACGCTGACGGAAAAATCACAAAAGCGCATAGTTTTGAAAACATTGACGTTCTCGACCGCGTTGGCAGCGGCGACGCTTTTGCGGCGGGTTTGATTTACGGTTTGCTGAACGGAAAGGACATGGAATTTTCGCTCAACTGCGGTCTGGCAAATTCGGCTCTGACGCTGACGACGCTCGGTGACGGTTCGGCGGCAACTTTGGCGGAAGTCGAAAAACTCGCTGACTCAAAAGAAATTAACCTTTTCAGGTAAATTAAAATCTTTGCGCCTTTGCGGGAGAAAAATCTAATTTCCCGCAAAGGCGCAAAGCTGCAAAGGAAACGAAAAATTCACAAAAAACAAAACACATTTTGTTTTTTTTCGTGCGTTTGTGTAACAATTTCTCCTTACGACTTCCATCAGAAATTCTTTTGCCGGAAGTTACAAAAAAGATTACACCGAATTTATGACACCTGTTTTATCCGCCCGCAACCGCTTTATCGCCGACCGCATTTATAAAGTAAAACCTTCGGGAATCCGCCGATTTTTCGGCATTGCGGCAAAAATGCCCGACGTAATTTCGCTCGGCATCGGCGAACCTGATTTCGTCACGCCGCAGCCGATTTTTCAAGCCGGATTCGATTCCGTTCTGCGTGGCGTGACGAATTACACGGCAAACTCGGGGTTAATAGAACTGCGCGAAAAACTCAGCGAGCATCTCGAAAATCTTTACGGCGTTTCATATAAAGCAGAAGGCGAAATAATGATTACAGTCGGCGTGAGCGAGGCGATGCGCTGCGTTTTCGGCGCGATTTGCAATCCGGGCGACGAAATCATCGTCCCGACACCGTGTTTTGTCGCTTACGAGCCTGAAATTTTGTTTGCCGACGGCGTTCCCATCACCGTAACTTGCAAGGCTGAAAACAATTTTGAGATTACGGCGGAAGAAATCGAACCTTTGATAACGCCGCGCACGAAAGCGATTTTTATCGGGTATCCGAATAATCCGACAGGCGCGGTTTTGTCGCGTGAAAACGCGCTAAAAATCGCACAACTCGCCGAAAAACACGATTTGCTGATTATTTCTGACGAAATTTACGACCGTCTGGTTTATGGAGTTTCGCACGTTTGTTTTTCCGCTTTGCCGAATATGAAAAACCGCACGATTTTGCTTGGCGGATTTTCAAAAGATTACGCGATGACCGGCTGGCGCGTCGGCTATGTTTGCGCCAACGCCGAATTGATGGAAGCCTTTGGCAAAATTCATCAATACGACGTGATGAGCGCACCGACAATCTCGCAATTTGTCGCGCTCAACGCGCTCGAAATCGGCGAACCGTTTGTCCGCGAGATGCAAGCCGAATACGACAAACGGCGCAAATTGGTCGTCGCCTCGCTCAACGAAATGGGACTCGACTGCTTTGAACCGAAAGGCGCATTTTATGCTTTTCCGTCCGTGGCAAAAACGGGTTTGGACGACGAAACTTTCGCCGAAAGATTGATAAATGAGGAAAAGGTCGCGGTTATTCCGGGCGGTGCATTCGGCGCGGGCGGCGAAAATCACATCCGTATCGCGTATTGTAAATCTTACGACCAGATACAAATTGCGCTCGAAAGAATTTACAAATTTGTCGGAAAATTGAGCTAATTCCTTCAAAACATCAGCAAAACCGCGGATGAATTAAAATCATTCGCGTTTTCTTTTTATTCCAAAATAAATTTGCGGTTTGGATAAACAGGCGTAAAATCTGTTTTAAGCGGAGTTATAAAATTATGGATATTTATTTCTTGATCTTTTCGTTATTTTTCCCGCGTATCGTTTTGCTCGTTTATTTGTTTATGTTTCCGGCGCAGTTTCCAAGCAACGCCGTGCCGCAATGGGCAGACCTTTTACTCGGCATATTCGCGCCGCGTGTGCTGATTTTGATTTACATTTATCAAAATATGGGCGCGGAAAACGTCTGGTTTATCGCGCATCTGGTCGTCATGATTCTGGCGTATTTCGGCGGCGGACGCGAAACCGCACGGCGCAGACGACCGAAGGAAGCCTAAACAAATTTAACCGCGAAATGCGTTAAAAGACGCGAAAATTATGTTAAATCTTTTCGTGTGTTTTGCGTATTTCGCAGTTGTAAGGTAAAAACTGAAACCTGTGTCGGGCTAAAAACGAATTATTTTTAATTCAGTTTGAAAGAGGTATCTATGAATCGAAGAGAACTTTTGAAACAGTTTATAGGTGTCGGCGGTTTGGCTTTTGCAACTCCTTTGATTGGTGCTTGTCAAAAAAGCACGACGCAATCTTTGAGCAACTACAAAACGAAGATTGCCTTTATCAAAACAAACGACCGCACGAAAGGCATCGCGCAGGCAATTGACCTTTTGAAATTGCCGAATTTTGCAAAACGCGACCTTTTTATCAAGCCGAATTTCAACAGCGCGGACGAAACGCCCGGCTCGACTCATAACGACACTTTAAAAGCCTTGATTACCAAACTGCGCGAGATGGAATCGGGCAAACTGACCATCGGCGACCGCAGCGGAATGGGCAACACGAATGATGTTTTCGAGAACAAAAAGATTTTTGCGATGGCGAAGGATTTGAAACTCGACACAATGGTTTTCGACGACCTCAAAGCCGACGATTGGGAACTCGTCAAATTCGATTCGTCACATTGGAAGCAAGGTTTTTACGTTCCGAAAGCGGTAAAAAACGCGGGCGGAATTATCCAAACCTGCTGTCTGAAAACGCATCGTTACGGCGGACATTTTACGCTTTCCTTAAAAAATTCCGTCGGACTCGCCGCTAAACGCGTTCCCGGCAACGATTACAATTTTATGAGCGAGCTTCACGGCTCTTCACACCAACGGACGATGATTGCCGAAATCAACACGGCTTATAAACCCGATTTGATTGTTCTCGACGGTGTTGACGCGTTCACGACCGGCGGACCCGACACAGGCAAAGAGGTCAACGCGAGCGTGATCTTAGCAGGAACCGACCGCGTGGCGATTGATGCCGTCGGCGTGGCGATTCTGCGCCATTTCGGCACGACGGACGAAGTAAAGCAAGGCAAAATCTTTGAACAAGCGCAAATTGCCCGCGCCGTCGAATTAGGCTTGGGCGCGGCTTCGGCAAAACAAATCGAATTTGTCACAAACGACGCAGAAAGCACGAAATACGCCAAGGAAATTCAGAAGATTTTGAGTGAATAAAAG
>JANODL010000145.1:0-6297 GCA_031412675.1 Acidobacteriota bacterium
TCAGAACTTTAGCAACGACAATTTTGCAGAAAACCAAGTGTCACAACAAAAAAGCCCGGATAGAGAATTTTGCCGATGATTTTGACAATCTGATTATAACATTGAAGGTAATGAATTTTTTATAGGAAAGCCCTGCTTTGAAGATGCACAGTCAATGTTTTTAGGATATTTACTTTTAAAACCTAAATATGACAAATTGTCGGAAGATCTAAGGCAAGAACACTATAAAAATTTTACTTTCTCAGATATATCGCGTAAAGACGCCTTTCAAAGTTTCCTGGAGCGATATAGAAAAAGTTTGGATAAAATAATTGCTAATCAAATTAAATATGAGAATATTAAGAGTATTGAATCGTTCAGTTTAGATACTTTAATTACTGCGTTTGAACTTATTCCCTCAAATACAGAAAATTCAGTTCATAAAAACTTCATTGGAACATTAGCTACAGTATTTTCTAAAGAATTGTTGAAACACCCAAACAAGCTTGACTATATGTTGCGGAGTCGGTTTTTTGAGAAATTTTCTGTTGTTGTACTGAATTCTTCAATCGATGAAATTAAAATTTACATAAAGCCATTTGTTGAAAATTTTCGAAGTGCAAATGATATGTCTGAGTTTTTTGAGACGTTTGTTTCTACTGAAGATAGACTAAATCGATATGAAGAATTCTGGATTATATGGGATTTATTTTATGATAAAATTGTTGAAATTTCCGCTGATACCTATTATCACTCAACCAAGGCGATTATTCGACGATACCTTCTGGCTGGATTAAATTGGAATAAGGACGCTAAACAATGGCACTCGCTGAAGGATCGTGAAAAGTCCTTCTACCGAAAAGTTGCCTTTGACATGGGAAACCACCCTTCCGTTTTATTTTCGCTTTCAAAGTTGCTTAATGAAATTGGCAGCGACTTTTTAGCAGATGGAATTATTTGGATAAGTGATATTTTGCAAAGAAATAAAAACTTATTCGAGGAAGAATTAGAAACTGATACTGTATTTTATTTAGAGAAAGTTGTAAGGAAATATGTTCTAACTAATCGCCAAGAGATTAAAACAATTGCTCAAACAAAAAAGCGAGTCACTATTCTTTTAGATTTTTTAATAGAGAAAGGGTCAGTAATGATGTATTTATTGAGAGAAGAAATAATGTAAAAGGTTTAGTAGCGGTGATTACTCCATTTTGTCTCTTTAAATAAAAAAACAATTTTGACTTCTCAATCAAAACAAAAAATCTCTAACGTTTTCAGCAGAATCTACTATTTTTGTTTAATATCTGCGTGACCCTAATAAATTTATAAAATCATACTAAATACTTCATTTGATTAGTAAAAGAATAAAATCTCCTTAAAGCTATATGTGTTTTGAAATAAAAATGGTTGGTCTTCATTCAATTTTTTTGAAGAAGACCAACCATTTTCTGTAAAAGTAGGAAACAATTCTACGTAAGATTTCCCACTAGATATAATTTCCTATCAAAATCTCAGTCCAGAACTTTATTACAAAGTCCAAAGGTTTATTACAAAGTCCAAGACTTTATTAAAACGGCACAATTACCTCTCAGGTTATTTCGCACCGCCGGCGAGTTTGCCGATGAGTGTGAACAGCGGAAGATACATCGAGATAACGATTGAACCGATGGTTATGCCCAAAAAGGCAATCAAGGCAGGTTCGATCATTGCCAAAAGATCGGCGATTGCCGTATCAACTTCATCTTCGTAGAAATCGGCGATTTTGGCGAGCATTGCGTCGAGTGCGCCGGTTTGTTCACCGACTCCAACCATTTGTCCGACCATATGCGGGAAAACGTCGGTGGCTTTGAGCGGTTCGACGAAATTTTCACCGCGTTCGACACCGGCTCGAACTTTCAAAATCGCATCTTCAATGATGACGTTTCCGGCAGTTTTCGCCGTAATATCGAGCGATTGCAGAATCGGAACACCCGAAGAAAGCAGAGTTGATAAAATTCGCGAGAAACGGGCAACGGCGATTTTGCGTAAGATACCGCCGAAAATAGGAAGTTTCAGCAATAACTTGTCAATCTGCCAGCGTCCTTTCGGCGTTTTATAGAAAGCACCGACACCAAATACTGTCCCGATGATGGCTGCGAGAAGACCGAGTCCGCCCCAACCCGCCAGGAAGTTACTGATTGCCATAACAATCCGCGTCGGAAGCGGCAAGGCTTCGCCCGGTCCGAGCAATCCCATAAAGATTTGCTCGAATTGCGGAATCACGACGATCATAATGATTGCGACCGCACCGATTGCCACCAGAATAACTGCCGCCGGATAAATTGAAGCCGAAACAATACTGCGTTTGAGCTTAACGACCTTTTCAATCAAAGTAGCAAGACGCTGAAGAATCAAATCCAACACACCGCCCGCTTCGCCCGCTTCGACCATATGCGAATAGAGTCCGTCGAAAACCTTCGGATGTTTTTCCATCGCCGAATGAAGCGTCGAGCCTTCTTCAACTTGCTGGCGAACTTGGCGCAAAACGTCTTTGAAAAACGCGTTTTGCTGTTGTTCCGCCAAAATATCGAGACATTGAACAAGCGGCAAACCCGCGTCAATCATCACTGAAAACTGACGTGTGAAAACCGCTAATTCTTTGGCTTTGACCTTTTTACTGCGACCGAGTTTGGGAATCGCAATTTCGCGTCCTTTTTCGGAGGCTTGCGTCAAAACGATTTGCTCGCGGCGCAAAAGTGCGCGGAGTTCATCCTGGCTGGCGGCTTCTCTTTCACCTGAAACCATTTCATTTAAGCGATTACGACCTTTGAAAACAAATGTTGGCATATTCTTTTTTTATGCTCCTTTTAGATTTGAATAATTTCTGTTTGATGTTGGATTGAATGGATTTAACGAACCGGCGGACGTTGCCCGATTGGACGACCTTGGGCATAAGGACTTGCCTGATTCAGCGGTTTCCCTTGCCCGTTATACGATTGATTAAGACCCGAACCGCGGTCAATCAACTCTTTCAACTCATCCGCGTTTGAACTT
Source organism: Acidobacteriota bacterium (assembly GCA_031412675.1). Taxonomy (GTDB): domain Bacteria; phylum Acidobacteriota; class Blastocatellia; order Pyrinomonadales; family Pyrinomonadaceae; genus JAFDVJ01. The sequence continues at coordinate 3,010 of JANODL010000145.1, forward strand.
CGCGCCATCGCGGTTTCAAGCGTAATCGCACGTTTGTGATAAAGCGATGCAAGTGCCTGATTGAATGTCTGCATCCCGAATTTGTCCTGTCCGGTTTGCATCATCGAGTAAATCTGGTGAATTTTATCTTCCCGAATCAGATTGCGGATAGCGGCATTCGGAACCAAAATTTCGAGTGCCATTGCGCGACCGTCGCCCGAGACTTTCGGAAGGAGCGATTGACACATAATTCCTTCGAGAACAAGTGAAAGTTGGGTGCGAATCTGTGACTGTTGTCCGGCGGGAAAAACGTCAATGATACGGTTAATTGTTGAATACGCGGAATTTGTATGAAGCGTGGCAAATGTTAAGTGACCTGTTTCGGCGATTCTGAGAGCCATCTCGATCGTCTCGAGGTCGCGCATTTCGCCGATTAGCACCACGTCCGGATCTTGCCGAAGCGCAGTCCGAAGTGCCGCTCCGAATCCGTGCGTGTCGGCATTGACTTCGCGCTGATTAACGATGCAGTTTTTGTGATTATGAAGAAATTCGATCGGGTCTTCGATAGTTAAAATATGGTCGTGACGGTCAACATTGATCTTATCAATCATCGCCGCAAGGGTTGTTGATTTACCCGAACCGGTCGGTCCCGTGACCAAGACAAGCCCGCGCGGTTTTTTACACATATCCGAAACAACCGGCGGAAGACCCAGGACTTCAAATGATTTTATTTCGTAGGGAATCGCTCGAAAAACTGCGCCGACCGCGCCTTTCTGATTGAATAAATTGGCACGAAAACGCGACATTCCTTTCAAACCGAACGAAAAGTCGAGTTCGAGATTTTCTTCAAAACGATGCTTTTGCGCGTCTGTCAAAACCGAATAAGCAAGCTGTTTTGTTTCGGCAGGTGTCAGCGGACGATAACCCGGAAGAGCCGAAAGATGTCCGTGAACGCGAACCTGCGGGGGCGAATTTGTCGTCAAATGCAAGTCCGAACCGCCCGCATCGGTCATTTTCCGCAGAAGGTCGGGAAGCGTAATTTGATTTTGTATGTCTTGTTGTTCGAGATTCATAATTTTTGAGTGGAGAGTGGAGAGTAAAGAGTGGATAGTAAAATGATTTATTTTAACTCTCTACTCTTTACTGATTACTCTTTACTTATTTCAAACCGGCTTGTTGAGGTTGCCGATTGCGAACCAATGAGTTGATAACTTTTTCCGATTCTTCGGCAATGCGTTCCGATGAGTCCGTCGGTGCATTGGTCGAAACGCTGTAGATGCGTCCGTCGGCTTCGGCAAAGTAGAAAACTCTGGATTGAACCCGTCCGCCGGCGCCTTCGGATTGTGCAACCACGACATAAACCTTCTTGCCGCCGATTTCCTTCTGATAATCGTTAACGACCCAGCCGTTTTCCTTAATCATCCGGTCAATCACGTTGCGTCTTAAAGAAGTTGTCGGAACTCCGCCGACGGTTTTGACCTTCGCGTTATTGTCATCGCCGCCCATTGTCGGACCGACGACCGAAATCGAAGCCTGACCGAGCGCGGAACCGTTGTCGTCACTGACGTTAAATTGCAGTTCGGCTTGCGTTGACTGGCTCTTTTTCCACGTCTTCGGAGCGTTTTCGCCTGACGGTAAAACTGCCGGAGTGTTATCTTCCTTAATCGTTTTTTGCGCCGTCTGTTTTGAATTTTTGACAGTCACGTCGCCTGTTTGCCGTCTCGCTTTCGCCAATCTGATTTGGCGCAGACGCAGCGCACGTTTGCGAGCCTGTAAAGACTTTTTGCGATTCATCCGGGCGCGGTATAACCGCCACCACTGTTTTGAATACTTCTTAATTTTCTTTTTCTTTTTGGCGTATTTGCGGTGTTTTTTCGCACCTGCTTCAGCGTAATCCGTTGCCAGCGGAACAATCACGCCGATTCCAATCAACAAAGCTAATGATAATGCAATTGCCCTAATCATACTTCCTCCAATTTTTACAAAACCGTTTCTTTAACCACTTCTTCAATCGTTGTCATTCCTTCGCGCAATTTATAAAGTCCCGATTGCCGCAAAGTTATCATTCCGCACTCGATGGCTTTCTTTCTCAGCTCGATTGCGCTCGCGCCGATAATAATCAGTTCGCGCAGTTCGTCCGTAATTTCCATTACTTCATAAAGACCGACGCGACCTTTGTAACCCGTGCCGTTGCACGTCTGACAACCTCTTCCTTTATAACTTTTTATTTCCGGTGCTTCTTCCGCCGAAAACCCGATTTCGATCAAGCCTTCGACCGGAACGTGAACTTCTTCTTTGCAGTCTTTGCAAACCCGGCGAATAAGTCTCTGCGCTTGAATAATATTGACCGAGGTTGCGACCAAAAATGGCTCGATACCCATATTGACCATTCGCGAAATCGTCGAAGGCGCGTCGTTCGTGTGCAGAGTTGATAAAACCAAGTGACCTGTCAGCGCGGCTTTGATGGCGATTTCCGCCGTTTCAAAGTCGCGGATTTCGCCGACGAGAACGATGTTCGGATCCTGACGCAGGAAAGAACGAAGCGCGGCGGCGAAATTCAGTCCGATTTGTTCCTTCATCTGAACCTGATTGATTCCGGGCAAATTGAATTCGACCGGATCTTCCGCCGTTATAATATTTGTTTCGGGCGTGTTCAAAGCCTGCAAGGCTGAGTAAAGCGTGTTGGTTTTACCCGAACCGGTCGGACCCGTCACCAAAACCATTCCGTATGGTTTCGAGATGTTGCGCTGAAACAATTCCAAACTCTGCTGTTCAAAACCGAGTTTGGTCATATCGAGCATCAGTTTGTCTTTATCGAGCAGACGAAGCACGATCTTTTCGCCGAAAAGCGTCGGCAAAGTCGAAACTCGGAAATCGAGTTCGCGTGAACGATTGTCAATTTTGACCTTGATCTTGATGCGTCCGTCCTGCGGCAGACGTTTTTCCGAAATGTCGAGCTTCGACATAATCTTCAAACGCGAAAGCAGCGCGTCGCGCATCTTCATCGGCGGATGCATCACGTCATACAAAACGCCGTCAATCCGAAAACGAATGCGAAAATCTTTTTCATACGGCTCGACGTGAATGTCCGATGCGCCGCGTCTTAAACTGTCAACTAACAAAACATTGACCAGCCGCACAACCGGCGCGTCTTCGCTCGCCTGCGCCAGCGAGGCAAGATCAATTTCTTCATTGTCCTCGACTACTTCAAATTCTTCGCCCGGTGCGACCGCTTCAAACTTAAATTTGTCGAGCGAAACATTTAAGTCGGATTCCAAAATTCTTTCACCGGCAACCTTTGCGCCGTTT
>JANODL010000146.1:0-14055 GCA_031412675.1 Acidobacteriota bacterium
ACGAGAATCATTTTTTGCAGACAATCGCATACATTGAAAACAATCCGGTCAAAGCGGGCTTATGCAAAAAAGCATCGGATTGGAAATTCGGCAGTGCTTACGAATGATTGGAGCGCAATCGGCTAAATGACTGGAGCGCAAACGGCTCGATTGCAACGCCGCGTTTTTGAGCGGCGTAAAGGCGTTTGCAAAGAAATTAACTTGAATTTACGCAAAGGCTTTTGAGCGTTTTTCAAACGCTCATGCAATCGAGCCGATTGCGCTCCAGTCATTGCAATCGAGCCGATTGCGCTCCGGTCATTGCAACCGAGCCGATTGCGCTCCAGTCAAACTGCATCGGAAGCCGATGTGAAATTAAACGCCTTCAATTTTAAAGCCGGAAGTAAAGACGCGTTGCCGTCGCCGACGCGTTCAGGTGTTCCGATCATTTCAATATTGCCTTGCGCGAGCATTTGGATAATTGATTGATTAAAACGGAAATTTCTGACCGGAGTGGTGATTTTGCCGTTTTCGATCATCCAGATTCCGTCGCGGGTTAAGCCCGTGACGCTCGCCGTGCGCGGGTCGGTGCCGCGAATATACCAGAAACGGCTGATGATTAAACCTTTTTTGGTCGAGGCAATCATTTCTTCAGTCGTCGAAGCCTTTTCGCTCGATTCCATAATCGTATTGACAGGTCCGGGCGTTGGTTCTTTGCTCGATTTTTTCGCCCAGAAACGTGAGTAAATCAGGTTGTCCAACACGCCGTTTTTAATCAGATAAATTTTCTGCGCCGGAATTCCGCCCTGCGCCGAGCTTGAAGCGGGAAGTTCGGCGTTCCACGGATCGCTGTAAATATTGAGGCGTTCGTCAAAAATCTTTTGTCCGAGCTTCGTTTTGCCGCCCGTCAGCGAATACGGACTGCGACCTTCTTCGGCACTGCGCGCATCGAATTGAAACGCTAATCCGCCGAGCAGGTCGGCGACCGCTTGCGGTTCGAGAATGACGGTATAAGTTCCGGGTTCGATAACTTTTGAATTGCGCCCGTCGAGAGCTTTGCGGATTGATTCGCGGGCGATACGTTCGGTGTCGAGCCGATTGATGTCGAAATGACTGCGGGCAAAATAGCCCGAACTCGTGCCGTCTTCGGTGCGGGCGGTGACGGAAAGACTGACGACCGTGCGCCGTTCAAAACCGAAATTTTTGTTTTTGGTGGCAAAGGCTTGAGAAATCGCCTGAGTTTGGTGAAACCCCGCGCTGATCACGCCCTCTTTAGTGCTGTTTTTTAAGATGTCGCCGATGCTTTTGGCGCGGTTTGAAAGCGAAAGATTGGCGGTTGATTCGACGTAACCGTTTGACGGCTTATAAGTTTGTGCGCCAAGCGTCGGCAGATATTCGCGGTCAACGGGCGAGATTTCCGCCACTTGTTCGGCTTGTTCGACCATCGCTTTCAAACTCTCGTCTGAAAAGTCGTTGGTCGAAGACGCGCCGCGCTTTTGTTTAATCCAAACCGTGATGCTCGCGGTTCTTTCAACCGTATTTCCGCTCGTCAAAAACGCGTTGCGGGCAAATCTCAGATGCGAGGTTTTTTCACTGCTGACGGAAACCTGCGCGTCGTCGGCTTTGACGAAAGAAAGGATTTTTTCGGTAATTTCTCTGGCTTCTTTTTCGGTTAATAGCATTTTAATTTCTCCATAGCCGGGAGCGCAACCGGCTCGATTGCATGCCTTTGAAAAAGGCAAACGGCGATTTACAAGGGGATCAACTTGATTGCAAGCAAAGGTCGTTACATCGCTGAAAAGCGCGATGTTGCAATCGAGCCGATTGCGCTCCAATCAGCTTGTTGCCGTGTTCAAAACATTAATTCCGCGAAAACGCGCGACCGGGCAGCCGTGCGAGACGGCATTTGATTGTCCGGGTTCGCCTTTGCCGTCGTTAAATGTGCCGGGCAAAAGATATGTATTTTCGCCGCCGAGCGCGTCGCAGGCGTTCCAAAAATCGGTCGTGCGCGATTGATACGCGACATCTTTGAGCATTCCGACGACCTTACCATTTTTGATTTCCCAAAAGGTTTGTCCGCCGAATTGAAAATTGTAACGCTGTTGGTCAATCGAATAACTGCCGCGTCCGTGAATCATAATGCCTTTGTCAACGCCGCTGATTAAATCTTCTGCCGTCGCTTTGTCCTTCGACGGAGCCAGCGAAAGATTCGGCATTCGCGGAAACGGAACGCTCGACCAACTGTCGGCGTGAAGACATCCACGCGATAATTTTTCGCCGACGAGCGGAGCTAAATCGCGCGTCGTTTGCCAGCCGACAAACGTGCCGTCTTTGACAATATCCCACTTTTGTCCGACAACGCCTTCATCATCCCAACCGACTGTGGCGAGTCCGTGTTTTTGAGTTCTATCGGCAAAAAAATTGACGATCTTCGAGCCGAATTGCAGTTTATTGGTTTTATCGGGCGTGAGAAAAGAAGTTCCCGCATAATTTGCTTCCCACAAAAGAGCGCGGTCGAGTTCGGTCGAGTGTCCGACCGATTCGTGAATCGTCAGAAAAAGATGCGACGGATGCAATATCAAATCGTATTTTCCCGCTTCAATCGGCTTTGCCTTTAACTTTTCGACTGCTTCTTCGCCGGCTTGTTTCGCTTCGCCGATCCAATCGTAACTGCTCGTGTATTCATAACCGATGAGTTGCGCCTGCGCGAGCGCACTGCGCGTCTGAAAATCGCCCGAAGCGCGGTCAACCGCCGTGACAGTAAAATTCGGAAGCCCGCGAATCAAATATTGTTCGGTGCGCGAACCGTCCGAAGTCGCCAAAAATTTCTGTTCATTCACCCACGCGAGCGACGAATTGACGAAGCTCACGCCTTTGGTTGAAAGCGCGGCTTCGTTCAATTTCATCAAAAACTGAATTTTATCGTCAACCGGAATATCAAACGGGTCGCGTTCAAACGAACTTTTCCAATTTCCCGAAACCTTCGGCGCAGGCGCAAGCGTTATCGGCTTTGTTTGAAACGCGGAATTTGCCTTTGCGATTTCAACGGCTTCGCGCGTAACGCGCTGAACTTCTTCCGCCGTTAAAATCGGACTCGCCGCAAATCCCCAAGTTCCTTTGACCAAAACGCGCACGCCGAAACCGAAATTCTGTCCGCGTGAAACATTTTGAACTTGTCGTTCACGCGTTGAAATCGTTTCGAGCCGATACCGATTAATGCGAATATCGGCGTAAGACGCGCCAAGCTTTTTAGCCAGTGAAAGCGCGGCATCGGCAAGTTTATTCTTGTCAACCTCGGGCATCGGCGCATTCGTTAAATCAGCCGAATAAACCCAACTCGGCAAAGCCAGAGTGCCGAGCGCAAAGCTCGTCGCCTTCAAAAAATCGCGTCGGGAAAATGTCATAAATTTAAACCTCGCTTTGTGAATTTCTTCGGATTAAAGGAGGAAAACACGAAAAAAATTCTTGCAACTTATAAAAAAGAAAAAAGTTAGGAATTGAACTGTCTTTAAGTAATTTATATTTTAGAGATAATGAGTGTCAAGAATTTAGAGACAAAATTATAGAAATTCTCAGCGGTAACAAAATTATGCTTTGCGACTATCGCAAATCTGACGATATTAAGAAAAAGTCTGACGCGCTCTCCCCTTCACGTCAGACTTTTTCATTCGGTTAGCAGAAAAAATCCGTCAACCAAATGTTTTTATAAACTTTTCAATAATCTTGAACCGGCAAAGTAACTTGTTTTTTTAGCTCGATTTCAAACTTTTCGTCCGTCTTTATCCGCACGTTTTTGCCTTTTCTGAGCATTGCCACGCCGATTCCCGCGCCTGCGCCGATTCCCGCGCCGATAAGTGCGCCGTTTTCCGTTTTTGAAACCGCGCCGATAAGTGCGCCGATTGCCGTTCCGCCGATAACCGCTAAAATACTTGTCTTTTGCGACCGCAAGACTTTTAATTCATTGACCAAAACGCCTTCGATTTCGCGTTTCTCGCCGTTTTCAAAGCGAATCGTTTCAAATCTGACCGAAAGACTTCCGCCTTTTCCGCCACCCGCCGCACGTTCGACTTTTGTGACGCGACCTTCAATGACCGTTCCGACGGGCAAAACTATTGTTTCGCGCACCCGCACGGGTTCGGCAATCTTCGTCGTAAAAGTATCGTTGACACCCGCGACTTCGGAGTTTATTTCGTTATCCATCGAAACGCGGATTTTTATTCCGGCTTCGAGTTGATAAATCGAATCTTGCGATTTTAACGTTAAAAAACTTGCAAAGAACAGAAAAAGAAAAGCGAAGATTTTGGTCGTTCGACGACGAAAATACATATCTGACCTCCATCTTCGCGGATTTAATCAAACTATGACATCCGCGAAGCTAATTGCAATGAACGTGCCATTACTTGCCAATAAATTTTAAATTAAACAAACACCTAGATTTTGACGCATTTTACGCGGATTGGCAAAAAAAGTTAAGCGGTCGTGGCTGACAATATCGTCTATTGACTGCACGATATAGTTTATAAAGTGAAAAAGACTAAAAGTTTAAAAGTGAAAAAGCGAAAAAGTGAAAAAGTTTGCATTTAATAATAAAAACAAAACTTTTTCACCTTTTCACCTTTAAACTTTTTTACTTTAGTTATTGAAGAATCGGATGTCCGCCGCCTTTGCTGTGATCCATCGTATTGTTATAGCGTTGACGGTCGTTATGAAAAAGCACGATATGCTCGCCTTCATAGCGCACGACATCGGAAGCGCGGTTAAAATCTTTCGTATGCTCGCCGATTAAAAAAGTACACGGATTATAACTGAGAACCATTCCGGCGACATATATATAACCGCCTTTATCAAAAATCGTTCCGGCATATTGTGCCGAACCGATGGCGATGTCGGGCGAATAATTGCCGTCGTAATTTTTCTGACGGTCGGGATTGGCTATAAAAATCACGTAATCCGAATAATTCATCTTCTTTTTATATCTATATTTTTTTGCAACCGCAAAAAGGTCGGTCAAACCTTTATCAATCGCGGCAAGCATCGGCGAACTCGGGTTTTTGACCCCGTAAACCCTCGCGCCTTTCGGCGAATTGACCATAAAATTAAATTTGTCTTTAGAATATATTTCGGCTTCGGCTAAAGCGGTCTGGTCGGCGCGATTCTGCCCCTGAACAAACAAATTTGCCGAAAACATAAAAGTGAAGATAAGAAGAATCTGCGATAAAATTTTCAATTTCAACATAATTTCCCCCAACAAAACCCGCCGAATCAATTCGCAACAATCGTGCCAATGAAAAAAGCCTTGCGATAAACGCAAGGCTTAAAATGAACGATACAAAAAAATGGTGCTTAGGGCGGGAATCGAACCCGCACACTCCGAAGAATACAGGATTTTAAGTCCTGTGCGTCTACCTATTCCGCCACCCAAGCAACGAATTAAGAGATTAGCATAACCGAAAATTAAGTTCAAAGTTCGCGGGGGCAAAGTTTCGGATTCGATGACAAATCAAATGGAAAACTGTGCTATTATTTGGGCAAGAAAGATTTTCTAAAAAAAACAAATGGAGCAATTAGCAGGAATTTTGTGGGCGGTTTTGGGCGTTGCATTGATTATCGCCGAAATTTTTACGCTCGGTTTTGTGTTGTTTTGGTTCGGTATCGGCGCGTTTGTCGCGGCTTTGGTCGGATTTTTGGGATTTGGATTTATTTGGCAGTTTTTGGCATTTGCTTTGGTTTCTGTCGTTTTAACGGCGATGTCGCGCACGATTTTTTCAAATTACTTTTCGCATAGTGCCGAAAGCGAGATAAAAATGGGTGTTGATTCTTTGCCCGGACAAATCGGCACGGTTTCGTCAGCCAGCAAAGGCGCGTTAAATGAAAGCGCAGTAAAGGTTTTCGGCTCGACCTGGACGGCATTTCCGATTGATGAAATGCCGTTGATAGAAGGCGAAAAAGTCGAAGTCGTGCAGGTTAAAGGTTCTTCAATTTATGTGCGCAAACTTTCCGCCGAAAAAGAATTACCCGAATGGCGGAAATGAAAGGCAAAAGTAAAAAGGCAAAAGGTAAAATAAAAGAAGTATTTGACCTATTCGAGATGATCGAAATCAAATGCTTCTAATTTTTGCCTTTTGCCTTTTTACTTTTGCCTTAAATAATCTCCGCCGTGTCTTGGTCTGCGGTATCGTGAATATTTCCGATATTCAGCAACTCCAAGCGAACCTCGCCTTCGGTCGGTTCAGGCAAATCATCGCCCGTAATTTTTGCCAGAATAACGCTAATATTGTCTTCGCCGCCATTTTCGTTGGCTTTTTTGACGAGATCGGCGCAAGCCAGTTCAAGATGTTCGAGATTTTCTAAAACGATTCTCTGCATTTCAACGCCGCCGATCTTGTTTGATAAACCGTCGGTACAAAGCAAAATTATGTCCCCGCGATTGGGCATCAGTCGGGCGGAAACGGGAAAAATCTCGCTCTGTGCGCCGAGTGCTTGTAAAATCACATTTTTCAGCGCGTGCGTTTCGGCTTCTTCGGCAGAAATCTGATTTGCGTCAATTAATTGCTGAACAAGCGACTGGTCTTTGGTGATTTGATAAATATTGCCGCTGCGGACAAGATAGGCGCGGCTATCACCGATTTGAATCAAATCAACGGCTTCGGGCGTAATCCCCATTCCCGTAAAAGTCGCGCCCATTCCCTGATACTGCGGGTCTGAACGTCCTTGCTGATGAATCAAATGATTGGCGTAAAGCGTTGCTTCGTAGAGGTTTCCGATTAAAGAATTACTGTAATCTCCGGGTGAAATCGTTCTTTCAGGGTCGTCGTCCAAAAACTTTTGGCTGACGGTTTCAACTGCCAACTGGCTTGCTACTTCACCTGCCAACGCGCCGCCCATCCCGTCGGAAACAGCTAGAACAATTCCGCTGTCGTCAACCTCGAATCTCTGCGATTCGATGACAAATTCTTCCGGGTCTTGCGAACTCGTCCACGCTTTCGCGCCGGCGATATTCAGCAAAAGATAATTGTCCTCATTGCCCTTACGGACACGCCCGATATGGGATGTAGCATGTGTTTCAACAATCAACATAATTTTCGAGTGGAGAGTGGAGAGTAGAGAGTGGAGAGCTAAAATTTTCTCTCTACTCTCCACTCTCCACTCTCTACTAACTAAGTGCCTGGTCTAAGTCTGCAATAATGTCTTCGACATCTTCAATTCCGACGGAAACTCTGACAAGCCCGTCGGTAATTCCTAATTGTTCGCGTTTCTCAATCGGGACGGATGCGTGAGTCATTGTCGCCGGATGCGAAATTAAAGATTCAACGCCGCCTAAACTCTCTCCCAAAATGCAAAGTTTGACGCTTTCCAAAACCTTTTTTGCATTATCAAGCGAACCCGTTTCAAATGCAACCATTCCGCCGAAACCTTTTTGCTGGCGTTTGGCTAATTCGTGCTGCGGATGCGAAACAAGTCCGGGATAATAAACCTTTTGAACCTTCGGATGTTCGGCGAGAAAATTGGCAACTTGCCGTCCGTTTTTATCGTGCGCTTCCATTCTGACAGCCAGAGTTTTCGTGCCGCGCAGAACCAAAAAAGAATCCATCGGCGAAAGAATTGCACCGACCGAATTTTGAATAAACTGAATCCATTCCGCGTCTTTTTCGTCGTTTAAGGCGACAAAGCCGCCGACCGAATCCGAATGTCCGTTTAAATATTTCGTTGTCGAATGAACGACAATATCAACGCCGAATTCAAGCGGACGCTGTAAATACGGCGACATAAAAGTATTGTCGCAAACGACTTTTGCGCCGTGCGCGTGGGCGATTTCGGAAACAGCCGCCAAATCCGTGACGCTCATCACCGGATTTGTCGGCGTTTCGACAAAAACCATTTTCGTGTTCGGTTTAAAGGCTCGTTCGAGATTCGTGACATCGGTCGTGTCAACCAAATCGAATTCCACGCCGTAATTTGATAAAACTTTGCTGAAAAGCCGGAATGTTCCGCCGTAGGTATTATCGCCCAAAATTACGTGTTCGCCGCCTTTGACGAGCTTCAAAGCCGCATCGGTCGCCGCCATTCCCGAAGCAAAAGCGTAGCCGAATTTTGCACCTTCGAGCGCGGCGATATTTTTTTCGAGCGCGGAACGGGTCGGATTTTGGGTTCGCGCATATTCATAGCCTTTGTGCTTGCCGAAAGCGTCCTGCGCGTAAGTTGAGGTTTGATAAATCGGGACGCTGACCGCGCCGGTGGCGGTGTCAGGTTCATTTCCAGCGTGTATTGCAATTGTCGAAAAGCCCATAGAAAAACGAAGTCGTAAAGAAATCTAAAAACCTTAAAATTCTATCTTATTTTTGGGTTAAAGGCTAATAAAAGTCTTGTTTTAACGAGAATTTATGGTAACTTATCCGAATTAAAAAATGCAAACAGGGAAAAATGAATGAGAGGGAATTTGAACGATTCGCAAAGCTCTATTCTTTCCAATCTCCAAATAATGCAAAACCCGCCCAATAAAACGGGTTGTCGGTTTTGGGGTTTCGTATTTTATTCAGTGCTGCTTTTTGCAATGCCTCAGCTTTTGATGTTTTATTTTTATTATTTAATTCGCCGTAAAAATCAATCATAAAATCGGCGGTCGTTTCTGAATCAACCTTCCAATTACTGGCAACCACAGTCGGCGTTCCGGCGGCGGTGAAACTCCACGCCAAACCGACCATTCCCTCGCCGTCAATCTCCCGCCCGCGAGCCGTTTCGCAAGCTGAAAGCACGACCATTTGTGCATTTAACTTCAGCTCGGCAATTTCCCGCCCTTCGATCAAACCGTCCGCAACCGCATCAGCCGAGAGCAAAACGTGTGAGTAAAGCGGCTTTTCGCCGTCGCTTAAACCGTGTGTCGCGAGGTGCAGAATGCGGTATTTCGAGGCTTCGGTTTGCCAAAAACTTTCGGTCGCATTCCTGCCGGTCACGACTTTGCTTTTCGGATAAAACGCGCTGATAGTTTGAACCTCGTTTTGGGCTTCGGGCAGATTTTCGAGTTTTCCGCTCCGGTAACGCGAACGAAAACGCGAAATGGTTTCATTCGACAATTTCGGGTTGCCGAACGCGAGAAAATCGCCGTCGTATTTCTGCGCGGCGAGTTTGCGCCGGTTCTCCTGCATTTCCGCCAAAGTCGTCAGCGAAGGCGCGTAGGAGATCGAAAAATCTTCGATCAGATAGCGCCCGTTCTCGTCCATCAAAGCCTGAAACGGTACGTCACAAATCGCGCCGGACGGAATAATCACGAGATGCGTTTTGTCTTTGAATAGCGGCATTCCGTCGGCAATCAGCGAGTCGTAAAGAAATTTGGAGTTTTGTTTGAATGCGGGCGAATTTCGCGCGATTTGTTCGCGGAATTCGGGAATTCGTCCGGCTAATTCTTTTGCCCAAGCGGTGTATTTCTCGTCGTCCAAATCGCCTTTATTGAAATAAACATTGATCGAACAAGTTTGTCCGTCGGGAAGCGCGATCTTTTCCGAGAGCAAATTTTTTCGGGCTATTTTTTTGACCTGCGCGAAAGCGTCGAAACCGGCATCGGTTTTCATTAAAACAAAGATTGCGCGGAAATGATGTTTATTGACTTCATATTCGATAAAAGCCGTATCCTTGTCAGGGATCAAAGCGCATAGTTGTTTGATATTCAGATTTTCAGCGCGAACGGATTTCTCAACCGATTGTTTTTCCGACGCGATATTCGACAGCCATTCTTCTTTGGCAAGCCGCGCTTTTTGTAACTGCGACCCGAGTTCGGCAAACAGTTTTTTTGACGGCGCATCGCTTTGTTTGATTTGCAGAATTTGCCGGTTGATCGAATTCAGTTCATCGTTCAAACGTTTTTCTTCCAATATCTCGGCAGCGGTCAGATCGCTGCTTTGCCCATCCCGGCGGCGATTCATCAAGTCACGCAATGCCAGAGATCTCATCGCTTCGTGCGTTTCAAACATTTCCGCCGGACGCTCTAATTTATACAAAGCGTCCATTTTTTGGCGGTAACTTCCGATCAGACTCTCGAAATAAAGACTCCGGTCGAGCGTGTCGCCGATTTGTTGACTATAAAGTTCGTCGGCGATCTCGATGCTTTCGTCAATGTAAATCAACGATTCGGAAAAGCGTTCGAGAAAATATAAGCAGAATGCTTTTCTGTCGAGCATCTCGCGCAATTCCTGACGGTCGCCGATCTCTCTGAAAATATTCGCCGCTTCGTCCGCAGTTTTAATTGATTGCTCGATTTTCGCTAAATCTTCTTCAGTCGCTGCGCTGCCCTGAACTTTTTCAAATTCCCGACCTTTGTGATATTGATTTGTTGAAATATTATTCAAAACCACCGCATACAAACGCCGGTAATCGGAATTTTTCAAACGGATCCGCAGCGGCTCGAAATAACTCATCGCCCGCTCCAGCCGCTGCTCTAAATTATCTTGATTTTGATAAACCAGTCCGATCTCTTTGAGCGTCGTCAGTTCGCCTTCTTCGTCACCGATTTTTCGGGAGATCGCCAGACTGCGTTCGTATAATTCCAGAGCCTTTTTATCGTTTGAATAAAAGCCCTGCGTAATTAAGCGCGGAAAAGTAAGTCTGCCGTGTTCAAGTCTGCCCTGAAAACGCAGTGTCAGCGCGATATTTATTTCGTCATTCGTTTTTTCAAAAAAACGAAGCGCGTCTTTGAGTAATCTTTCGCTGTCTTCTCTTTTCGTTACGCGCCAGTAAAGCTGCCCTAAAAATGCCCGGGCGCGCGCCTCTTCGCGTTTATCTTTTACGGAATTTGCGAGTTTTTCCGCCTGCCGAAAATTGCCAATTGCCTGATTATATTCGGCTTGCAAATAATGAATATGCCCGCGCAGATTAAAAATTTGCGCCTGTTTCGATTTATCGCCCGATGTTTCCACTAAATTTAATGCTTGATTGAAATTTAAAAACGCTTCCGAATATTCGCCACGCTGACGCGCACTTTCGCCCGCCTTCACCAGCGACGAAAAATCTTGAGCTTGCACATTGCCGACAAAGCAGACAAATAAAACCGAAAGCAATATCAATCGTAGAGTTTTCATATTAGACATCTTTCCAAAATAACTGTTAGATTTTGGCAATTTAGCCTGTTTTAAGAGGCTTTCGTGCGCTTCGCACGTTTTAGCCACGTTCGTTCAAGGCGTGGTTAGATTCAAATTATGTTGATGAAGGGCGTTTTAACGTCCTTATCTGATTTGGCTAAGCCGCAAAAAATAAAAGCACGTTAAAACGCGCTCGACCATTTATTTTCAATTCGCACCTCGCCACGGGTAGCGTGGCTAAAAGCCGCGAAACGCGGAAAGCCTGTTGAAACAGGCTGAAAATTAAATTATTCAAAAATGTCAATTCAAAAAATCGCGCTCAAAATCGCGGACTCAAATAAAGTTCGCTCGCGTAATCGTCCAAACCGATTTTAACGAACTGCAAAAATCCGTGCCGACCGAGCAAATTTCGGTGAACGGCATAATCTTCGGCAAAATAAACTTTTGTCTGAAACTGCAAACCCAAAGTTTCAAATTCGATTTCGTGCTGAAAAGCAATCAACTCTCCCGCCAGCGTCGAAAAAACTTCACGATAACCGCTTTCGAGTTCAATTTCTAAAAAATCCGCCAAAGTTCTGGAAAAAATACAAACTTCCGCGCCCGTATCAATTTTCGCGGGACATATTTGTTCGAGATTTCCGTATCGCAAAATAACATCAATCGTAATTCCTGTTTTTAATGAATCGTAAGTTCGTTTTTCTTGAAACTCAAGTATGAATGGCATTACCAAACGCCTCCGCTGATAAAAGGCGGACGGTTAGAACCTTCGACTAAAACGATATAAGCACTTTTAATTCCCAGTTCTTTGACTTTTGCCGCAACTTCTTTGCCGCTTTCGCCGTGTGCTAAGAGTGTATCGCCGTCTAAAGCGACAACTTGCCCATCGAATTCATCACGATTTTTCGCAAGCCAAGCGTGTTCGCGTGAAAAATCTCTGACAGGCAAACCTGTTGCGATAATTCTTCCGTAATCAGTCGAACGGTTATTCGGCTTTTCGTTCAATTTTTCTTCCAAAATAATTTTGGCAAATTCATTTTTGCCGACACCGTTATTTCGCGCTTCGGCTTCCAATTTACGTTCCAATTCAGCCGAAACCTCAATCGTTAAAATCATCTTATTTCACCTCAAGCCGATTTTATCACGATCTTCAAATCATCGAAAAATCTTTTTACGCCAACCGAATTTGCAAGTTTTCAAGGTAATTTAGCCACATTTTAAGCCAAAACGCAAAATATTTTTTAATTTATTTTCGCTTAAGGTAGAACGCCGTGATTTTTTTCTTCTTTAGATTTTAGAAATACACAAACGAGGAAAAACAATGAAACGGAACATCAAAAATTATCAACTGAATGGTTGGCGAAAAATCGCCGTGTGGAGTTTCGGGTTAGTTTGGCTAATCCTTCCGATTTGGCTGACATCCGCTCAAGATACGCCTGTGCAAGATTTTGACACCGGCAAAGTTGAAGTTGTCGGCGACGAACCGCGCGCGCCGGAATCGCTGATTACGCTTTTGCCTTACGGAGCAAGCGGATTTCGCTATCAAATCTTACCGCCAGCCGCGCCGACTCCGGTCGGATTCGAGCAGCCGAATTATGATGATGCGAGTTGGGTGCAGGGCGCGGCGGCTTTCGGAGCATTGCCGCGCTGCACTGCGCCGACTACGCTTCAAACGGATTGGGCAATTAACACGCGGCTTGTAACGCGCAAAAAATTCATTGTTCCGCCCGGAGCCGTTAATGTTCGCGTAACTTATATCGTTGACAACGATATGGAAAAATTCTGGTTTAACGGAACGCTCGTTGACCAAAACCAAGTTCACGACGGCTGCCCGGAATTAGATTTTCGCACGGTTACGATTCCGAATAATCTGCTCGTCGCGGGTGAAAACACGCTGGCATTTCAAACGCTTGATCGCGGACAGCAAACCTATTTCGATGTCAAAGTCGTCGCCACCACCAACGACCCCGAACCCGGACAGTGTGCCATCATTTCGCCGACTCCGATTGCGTGGTGGAACGGGCAAAACAACGCCAACGATATTGTCAACGGACATAACGGCTACGCGCTGAACGGTGTGCAATACGGCGCGGGCAAAGTCGGACAAGCCTTTACTTTCGACGGCGTGAACGAAGTGATGATTCCGACCAACGCCAATCTCAACGCCAACGTCTTTTCACTTTCTGTTTGGGTAAATCCGAGTCAGATTGATGCTGATTTTACCAGAGTGATTTCCAAATCAGGCAGTTATGCAATTGAATTATTAGCTAACGGCAGTTTGGTTTATTATATTGCGGGTGCAAGCGGTTTGCCCGGCGATTATAACAATGGCAGAACTTACGGCGGTGCAACGATTCCGTTAAATCAGTGGACGCACGTTGCACTAATTTATGACGGAAGTAGAGTTAAGACTTTTACCAATGGAGTTTTGAGAAGACAGATCACAGGAGTAAGCGGAAATGTTTCTAACTTTAACACAACATTTTCGATTGGTTCGGAGCAAGGTTTGACCGGAACAGCAAAGTTTGACGGCAAAATTGACGAAGTTCAATATTTTAATCGCGCTCTTTCCGATAGTGAAGTAAGTTCGATTTCTGTTGCTGATAATGCCGGAATTTGTCCGCCGCCGCCGAGACCGACTCCGAGTTGCGTAACAGCACCGGCAAATCTTATTTCTTTGTGGAAAGCAGAAGGAAATGCCAAAGACGCGGCGGGTGGAAACTTAGGTTATGCACTAGGTAATACAACTTATTCACAAGGAAAAGTTGGACAGTCTTTTAAGTTTGATGGAACAACCGAGGTAGCGATTCCCAGCTACGGTATCCTGACGCAGCCGACATTTACAGTTGGAGCGTGGGTAAATCCGAGTCAGATTGATGCTGATTTTACCAGAGTGATTTCCAAATCAGGCAGTTATGCAATTGAATTATTAGCTAACGGCAGTTTGACTTATTATATTGCGGGTGCAAGCGGTTTGCCCGGCGATTATAACAACGGCAGAACTTACGGC
>JANODL010000147.1:0-25578 GCA_031412675.1 Acidobacteriota bacterium
CGCGTGGCTTAACCATCATCGGCGTTTGAGTAAAGATTATGAAGTTTTTCCAAAAACGAGCGAAACTTTTATTTTAATCGCAATGACACGGCTGATGCTTCGCCGACTTCAACCTTTATGACTTTTCAAACAGTTTCTTAGTAATTTTCACTAAGAAAGTTTCACCTACTTCTGCCCCGTGATAAATCTTTTTCAATTTCATAATCACGAGATTCTTTCTTTTCCCTTTCGCTTCGGGGTGCAGAATTTAATTTCGGCTCAGTAAAACTCACTTCGATTTGGATCAATTTTTCGTCCGTTTATTTTTCAGATCCTGAATTATCTTTTGGGTTTTCTTCTGAGCCGATATGCTTTTCTCGATGTCCAGATTCAAAAACGGTTCGGTCAGATATTTTTGTTTGAGCAGGCTGCTTTGCAATTTCCAGAGCAGATGCAGAAGAAAGAATTTCGCCAGATTTAACTGCTGAATCATGATATGGAAATCCAGTAGTTTGATTTCGATCTGACTCCACTTTTGTTCGATCTGTTTCGCCAGCAGATAATTTTGCTCGATCAATGCCTGATTCCGTTCGGTCAGTAGTTGATTTTGGCGTTTCAGCTGTTCGATTTCTTCCGCTTTCAAGGTTAAGTTTTTCGGTAAATTCATTTTTAATTCCGATTAAATATTCCGTATCTCGCCCGTGGTCATAATTCAAGCCGTTCTTTTGTAAGTTTTGCCACGAATAGTTTTTGGCAATGGATGATGACTTGAACGCAATATCATCTTTTTTGAAGCTGAAACCGTTCATTCTGCCGGTTTTTTCGGAAATATTTGGTCTCACATCAAAACCGGATTTCTGAAGGATTGAAACGAATTATTGCGTGGTCGGCTCGTCCTTCAAAATGTCATCAATCGTCAGTTTCGCTTCCGCCATCACAGATAATTCGTTCGTGCGCTCCATTTGCTTGAATTCGCCAATTTTTACCCGGCGATCCATTGATTTCGTATACTCCATTTGCTGAAGTCCGAGCGACTTTTCGAGTTCTTTGGTCGCTTCGATCGCACGTTCGGCGATCTTCCATTCTTTGACGGTTGTGCCGTCGTCGCGAATTCTGCCCGCAATAATGTGAAAATGCTCGTATTCCTTGTCGTGATGTTCGACGACCAGAAATGGAACATTTTTGAAGTCGAGTTTTTCGATCTTCTTTTCCGCTAATTCGATCTTCTTTTCCGTTTTGACTTTTTCGCCCAAAGCGAACCAAACGGAAATATGAGTCGCCTGATTTTTAACACGCGTGTTGAGTTTGTTATAGATTTCAAACTCTTTTTTGATCTCAGCCTGCGTGCCGAAGTTTCCCGCCAAAATTTCGGGCTGTTTGGTTGCTTCTTTGTTCTCGCTCAAAACGTATTGGATTGCTCCGGCGGAACTTCCCGTGCTGCCGACCTTTGCGATTGCCATCTTTATTTACTCTCCATAATCACGGATTTAAGTCCTGCCAGAATCTTGAAATATGTATCGGCGACGCTCGCATCAACCGAGCGATCGGTTTCGAGTCTTTTCAAAAGCAAGGAAAAATTCTTGCTGATCTCGTTGATAACTCTGATTGCTTCGAGATTGACTTTCGGAGGAGGCGGTTTTATTTTCAAAAGCAGTGCCGCGCGGCGGAGAACTTCCGAGGGTGAAAGTCGGCACCATTCGGCGACTTCCAAAATGCTGTTCCGCTCTTCGAGCGTAAAGCTCGCGGCAATTCTGAAGCGTCGTTTATCCACTCCCAATCGCGGTCTTCCGAGTCTTTTTGAATCCTTATTTTTCATACTTTTTTCATCCTCAAAGCTTCCTAAATCAATTGAGCGAAGCGAAAGAATTTAATTTTGTGTTTCACAAAATCCTGCTTGCCTTACGCCAAAAACCAGTTATTTTTCTAACAGAATGTCGTTTTCGGTGATTCGGTTTTTGTTTCATTCAAGCAACGCCACTAAACGCTATTCCTATAGTTCATATATTTTTGTTGAACGAGTTGAACAGTTGAACACTATTCTGTAAGTGTAATGATGCCAACACCAATTTCTTGGTTTTCTGTTCAACTGCCTGTTCAACTGCGTTCAACTCCTGTTCAACTTCTGTTCAACAAACTTTTTGCTTAAAATCCCGATTTTTATTGAAAAATCGTCATTGGCGTTCAACTGTTCAACTTTTTTTCATTTTTTTGCCAAAAGTGCAGAAAAAAGCTAAAAAATTGTTCCTTAAATGAAACATCGGTAAATAAAAACCTGTTTCTTCAATTTTCATTATCAAGTACCAAAACATAACATCGCTGACGATTCTTAAAGTCCGGTAACGCCACCATCAATTGCTTTGAACGCGCCTCGGAATAGGTGATCAAAAAACCAAGGCTTTCAAGCTCGGATAAAATCCGTTTCTGGTTATACCCTTTACACAAATCAGCAAATTGAGGGGAAGTGAAAATGAATTCTGTTCCGCCGTCGTCACTTCGCCGTTTATAGCCAATTCGTTTTGCGGTTTCGGCTTAAGCTCATCATCCAAATCGTGAAAGTCAGAATGTGCGCGTTTATCGATCGCGGCAATAATCTTCCGGCAGCCTTCCGAAACATCAAATGCGCCGATCCCGCCTCGTCGGTCCACCCATTCGTTAAAAAGGTTGATTGTCACGTTTTTTACTTCGTTCGTTTCCCATCCGGTCAGTCCAATCTTTGAAGCTAAATATCCGCCCATAGCGACCAATGCGAATTTTTCAGCGACTCTGAAAACCTCTCCGCTTGCATTCGGATCAACGTGATTCTGAAAAAATTTCGCTTTCGCAAGCTCGATATTTTCTTTCACCTGTTCGTATTTGTCTGCTACATATTGAATAAATTCCCGAATCGCGGCGCCGTAATAGGTCACGCTCGCCCGATTCAAATAAGATGAAAACTCCGCGCCGTTACTAAATCCGTGAAGATTTTCAAAGATACCGTGTGCATTTTCAGGGATGGCTGAAATATCTATAAATCGGGCTTCCTGTCCGCCGAAAGTCTGCTCTTTTGTTTCGCGGGTTAAATCTTGAAACGACAGCTCACCGCTGGAGAGAAAAAGCAAAAGCCATTCATCGCGTTTCCGGGCTGTGATGTCTTTGGTCATTTGGGAAGTAGCAAACCCGTTAGAAAGCATGTAAATCAACTTCCCGACATCTTCAACACGTTTGATCTCTTTGATTTCATTGAGCGGCAAAAGCAGATGATTGTGATAGGCGGCAACGGCTTCGATTCCGTTCTGAGTTCCGCGCCAGGTTTCGTTAAATCCGTTTTCACCGTTGCAGCCCAAAACGCTTCCGGCAACTTTCAGAGCAGAGCTTTTTCCAGTGCTGGATTCCCCGCGCAGATGAAAGCCGCCGCCTAATTGATTTGATAACGGCAAAAGGACAGAGGCAAAGGCACAACTAACGGCAAAAATCAGACGGGAATTACCAACGCAATATCGGGCTATATGTTCCCGCCATTCTTCAGCCGTTCCCTGGTCTTTGAGCTTTTTTATTTTAGAATGCGTGCCGTGGAGAAGATAGTTAGTATTTTCCGAGTCCGCACTGCTGATGATTGTATCGGGCATCACAAAAGATCTGCCCTGCCAGCCTGTTTTATAAACGAGCGTCAGACGATTATCTGACTTCGAGTAAATCAAATAATCAATCAGCCTCAACTTTTCACGGGAATTGAGAATTAAGCCATTGGAGACAAATTCACCCAAAACATTTTGCGATTCTGTGATGAGATGTCGCAGTGGAACATTGATCTTTTTCGTGCGTCCGTCATCGTTTGTAAATTCGACAATTTGCGTTCGTTCGCCGTCGTCGACATCTTTGCCGGTTGCTACGACCTTTAACGGCGAACAGACAAAAGTTTCTACCTCTTTAACCTTCCCGCCCCGCGTTCTTTCATAGAAAACATAGAATAATCCCTGATTGGTCAAACGGTAATTTTCGAGACCTTCTTTTGTCTGAATTATTTCGCTGTCCGAGTCTTGTTTTGGCGGAAAATTTAACCATTTGCGAAGCAAGGCGACTGTTTTCACATCAGCTAATTCCGCCAGACGCGGAAATCCGATGACATTTTTTTCCTTCTTGAATCCGTTCATAAGTAGTTTCAAGGGCTTTTAATCTGTCGGATATTTCCTCATCTTTGGCAACAGTGCAAATAGCTTTGAGAAATAAATACGCGTCTTCAAAAGCAAAACCATTGGTCAACAAAGCACCACTGACACATAAACTTAAATCATGTCTTTTAGAATCAACCCAAAGTTCCGTGAGTAATGAAGCCGCCGCCAACTTTCCAACGGCTGACCGCAATTCTTGAAATGAAACTTCAGCCGGTTCGCCGTCAACATCCCACGTTATATGTTCTCCGCTCTCGTGAATTGAACCGGGGAACACCGTTTGCATTGCAGTTGATCGAAGTTCAACGATCATTTCGGAAAAATAGAACTTTTCCGTTTTGGCTTCGGGGCAATAATAAAGGAAGTGACTTCGCCTTTTACTGTTACGTCCGAAAATCGCTTTTGTGTCCGGTAAAAAGTAGTGGGCAAGTTGAACAGACCATTTCTGGTCCAAATCAATGTCCACTAAATCGTTAGACGGCTTGCCAAGTAAAATCCCTATGTTTTGTGGTTTACCGTTAAAGTACTGGCTGAGTTCATTTTCATGGGTGGTCTGTTGAACTTGCCAGTTTGGAAAATTTGGATTCTTTGAACGAAAGGGTATAGGCAACGGCTGCCAACCTTTCAAAAAATAATCGGTTGCTATTTCCAACGCAGATTTTGGTGCACTTTTTTCATTTTCAGTAGTTTTTATGTTATTATTCATAGACAAACTGGTATCGAAAGACGGTTTAAAACAGTCTTTTCTTAGTAGTGAAGCGATTTCTTACCTTGGTCGGGGGAATCGCTTCTTTCCTTTTGCATCGAAATTTGCGGCTTCATCCGCAATTTCGTCCTGTGTTTTACGCTTACCTTTCGTAAGCCATTCTTTAAGCTCTTTGCGCGAGAAATATAATTTCTTTCCCTTTTTTAAATGAGGTATTTTTCGGTCCGAAACTAATCCGTAAATTGTTGATTTAGCAAGCCTTGTCAGTTCAATTGCCAATTCAATACCGCCGATCTCGTCTTCCCGCTATCTCTCCTCCTGTTGTTCAAAGTAACTTTTTAATTCGTTTCTGATTGCCCTGGTTATGTCGTCAATCGTTAAGTTCGTAACTGTTATATCCATCTTTATCACCTCAATTTTATAGTTGGTGATTTTTGCTATAACAATCTTTATGCCAAAATCTTATGACTCAATGAATTCAACAACTTAGGATTAGTATTTCTTATCATTAATTCGTTATTGTCAACTTTGGTTGTCAACTTTAGTTGACAGAAGTGTCAACTAAAGTTGACAGTTTATTTCAATGAAATTCAGGAAACAGCTTCAAAAGTTAAAAATTTTCCATTGGAACAAAAACTTTCCGGATGTGGTGCAAAAATTCGCCACTGGTGCATTTTTTCGCCATTTTTGGTGCAAAAATTCACCAATCTAGTTCAATGAAATCTTGTTGACTGCTTCACGCCGTTTCTCGTCAATAATCTTTGCGTAGATTTGCGTCGTCTGGATATTTTTATGTCCCAATAGTTTTTGAACCGTGTAAATTTCTGTTCCGAAGGTCATTTGCAGGGTCGCAAAAGTATGACGGAAACAATGGAAAGTAATTTTTCGCGTTATGCCGGCTTTTAAGATCCAATCTGAAATATACTTTGTTTGGTAATATTTCAAATCTTTGAAGATTTTCTCGAAATCCCCGGCACGCGTCCCGAGTAATGAAAACGCATCAACCGATAAAGGCATTAATTCATTTTCCTTTGTTTTCTTTTGCCGGAAACGAATGAAAAACTTGCCTTCACCGGACGACTGCAGCGAATTCCATGTCAGATTTTCAATGTCCGAATACCGCAGACCGGTCAAAGACGCAAACAGGCAGGCACGTCGGAGATCTTCATAATGAAACGGAGTTTCGGCTAAACACCGAAGCTCATCGAAGCTCAAAAACTCGCGTTTGGGAGCAATGGTTTTTATGGACTTAATATTCTCAGCCGGATTTTCCCTGAGCATTTTTTGTTTGTAAGCTTCGCGAATAATGTATTTGAATTTATCAAAATACGACGATGCCGTATTGCCGGATATACGCTCCTGTCTCACAAGAAAATCCTTAAAATCCTGGCAGAAATGCTCGTCAATATTCGCGAATGTGCATCTTTCACCGGCGAAAACCTTCACGTATTTACCGATGGAAACATAGTTTTCATAGTTGCTCTTTGATGTGGTCAGACGCTTATCTTCGATAAAATCATCGAAAAATGCTACGAAACTCTTTTTACTGTTATGAGCAGTCATAAAACCATAATATCCGTTTTGAATTTCAATCTGTCGCCTTGAGCGCAGCGTTTCGCCAAGGATTTTCGTTTCCTTGTTATGATTTCTTTCTAAATCCGTTTTCGGTTTTTCGTAGATGAAAAGCTTCAAATGTTCCCGTCTGGTCGGTTTTCTGGTTTCCGGATGCAGGATCGGCGGATAAAAATCCAAGTAAAGGCTGCGTCTGCCTTTCGTCATTTTCTTTTCGCGTAAAAAAACTTTCATATTTTCAGGTAAATAATTCGTCAATATCTTTCCGGCGGATAATCACGCGATTGCCCATCCGCACGGCTTTGAGCCTATTCGCGGCAATTGCACGGCTTATCGTCCACCGGCTAACATTAGGCAATTCGCTTGCCTCATTGATCGTCAGAAAGTCTTTCGCCTGAATTTCCGTCTTTTTAACCGAAATTATCTGAACGGTTTCGGCGACGCTCTTTTCGACATTTTGATTTCGAGTTCTTTGTTTATAAGCCTTTGAAGCGCACGGGTGAGAGCAATACTTCGTAACGGTCGTGCGTGCCGTAAATTCCGCGCCGCAAAACTGGCAGATTCTGGTTAATTTGATATTGGAACTCATTTTATTTTATGGCTCAAATAATGCTTGTTGTTTTGTGTTGTTATATGTAGCAATATGTAGCACCCTTTCGCCAACCCTGTATCTGATTCCTATTACTGCATCTCTACAATACAGATACAAAATTTAGCAAACAAAAACTAAGAATCAATAAGAAAAGCAGGTAATAAAACAAAGAAAAAGCCCGAATATTCAGGCTCTGTTTAATAATTAGATTTTCTTTTGTTTTTGATGGTTATGAGGGTTTACTTGCCGATACAAAAGGTTGCAAAAATGCGGGTTAACATATCTTCGGTAGTAGTTTCGCCGGTAATTTGTCCGAGATAACGAATAGCATTGTGCAAGCCGATTAAAACTATCTCTTCGCTCATTTTTTGGTCAAGCAAGATGATAGAGCTTTCGATTTCACTTTTTGATCGTAACAATAAATCATTATGACGCGCATCCGAAACTAAAAAGCCTGATTGTTCAATGCTTTGCGGATGAAAAGGCTCAATTATCGCTTCTTGAAGTTCGTCTAAACCTTCGCCTGTTTTGGCGGATGTTTTGATGAATTTTGAATCCGTAATTTGAAACTTGAAATTTTCGGTAATATCCGTTTTATTAACCGCGATAAAATGTTGTAAATCTGAAACTTGCTGCAATATTTCGCGGTCTTCACCGGTTAAATCCTGCGAGGCATCTAAGATCACGATGACCAAATCGGCATCAGCCATTGTGCGTTTTGAACGCTCAACGCCGATGCTTTCAACCGTATCAAAAGTTTCGCGCAAACCTGCCGTATCAATTAGTGAAACAGGAATATTTTTGATAACGAGTTTTTCGTGCAATTGGTCGCGGGTTGTTCCGGCAATATCGGTGACAATTGCTCTGTCGTGTCCGAGCAAAGCGTTAAAAAGGCTGGATTTGCCAACATTCGGGCGACCGACAAGTGCAACTTTTAGACCTTCGCGCAGAAGTTTTCCGGCTTGAAAGGTCGCCGCCATTTTGTCGAGATTTCCGACAAGCTCAAAAAGCCTTTTTTTAATATTTTCCGTCTGAAAATCGGGTAAATCGTCTTCGACAAATTCGAGCGACGATTCCAGAACGACAATTATATCGAGCAAATCGTCTTTGAGCGGTTGAAGCTGATTGGAAAGTTCGCCGCGAAGCTGGCGGATTGATTGACGCGCCGACGCAACCGTTTGAGCGTCAATCAAATCGCGGATCGCTTCGGCTTGGCTGAGATTTATCTGTCCGTTTGCCAAAGCACGCAGCGAAAATTCACCGGCTTCCGCCATTCGTGCGTCGAGTTTTAGACAAAAATCTATGATTTGCCGCAAAATTATCGGCGAGCCGTGACACGCTATTTCGATTACGTCTTCACCCGTAAACGATTGCGGTGCTTTGAAATAAGTGATTATTGCTTCGTCTAAAACCTCTGTGGTTTGAAGGTCGTAGATTTTTTTGAGATGGGCAAAGCGCGGTTCGGGATTAAAGTTTTCATCGCGCACGAGTCGGCGGATAATTTCGACGGAACGATCACCGCTCAGGCGAATTACGCCGATTCCGCTGCGTCCCGTGGGTGTTGCCAATGCGACGATTGTGTCTTGCATAATTTCAAATTTCACATTCCAAATTCCATATTTACTAAATTTGGAATGTGAAATTTGGAATCTACTTCAAACTCACTTGCAAGCGTCGGTCTCTGCCAACGCCGACCGATTCGGTTGATAAATCTTCTTCAGTTTGTAAAGTTAAATGAATTACGCGCCGTTCCGTCGAATTTAATACGCCAAAGGTAAAAGGTCTGCCGTTTTTGCGGACATTCTGCGCGGCAAAACGCGCCATTGCTTGCAGTTCGGCTTTGCGCGATTGACGAAATCCGTCGGCATCGCAGATAAAACGATGGGCGCGGTCAAACTCTCTGCCGTAAGCCTGAAACAGCAAAACTTCAAAGGCATCGAGCATTTCACCGTTCTCGCTCAAAAGAAAAGACACGTCGCCGCCGCTCAGATTCATCACACAGCCTTCATCCGTCCATTCGGAAGAAACGCTCAAATCAAAGCGCAAATCGGCTAAAAGTTCGGTCAAAAAAGTTTCGGCTTGTTGGCAAGTTTCAGTCATATTTTTCGTTAATCGTTAATCGTTAATCGTTAATCGCCAAATTCTTAAAACGATTGACAATTAACGATTTTAAATTACGAAGTTGATAATTTCGGTTTAACCTTTTTCGCGTTTTTCGGCACGGTATCAACGATTTCTTCCTTCGGCGGATCGTTGGTTTTGTTCAAACGATTGATTATCATCTGTTGAGCAAAACTGACGACGTTGCCGAAAAACCAGTAAAGCAGAAGACCTGCCGGATAGCCCCACATAACCCAGAGCATCATCACCGGCATAAAATACATCATCATCTTTTGCTGCGCCTTCTGTTCGTCGGTTACTGCCGGAGTAGTCGGTGTCAGAACCATTGAACCAGCCATCGAACCGGCAAAAAGGAATTCCAAAATATGATACGGATCAGCCAAAGACAAATCAGGCAACCAAAGGAAGCTTGTCTGGCGGAAATCCATCCCGATTGTAATCGCCGTATAAAATGCAACGAACAAAGGAATCTGCAACAACATCGGCAGACAGCCCATAATCGGAATCGCGTCTTTCGTTAATTTGAGCTGCTCCATTTGCAGTTGGCGCATACGCGGATCGTCCATCGGCACACCTTTCTTCTGCAAATCTTTTAATTTGTCCTGAATTTCCTTCATCTTCGGCGCGTTTGCCTGCGCCTTTTTGAATTGTTTGGATTGAAACCAGCGAATCGGAAAGAAAAATGAATAAAAAATGAGCGTAAAAGTGATAATCGCAAGTCCGAAATTTCCGACAACGCGGTAGATCGCATCGAGACAAACCAGAAGAAACTGTGCAACCGGACGCTGAATCGGTCGCAGCGTGTCATACCAACTATAATTAATAAGCTCGCCGATATTTTTGCCCGGCAGTTTTTCCTCGTAATTGCTGAGTGTAAAATAATCTTTCGTGCCGGTGTAAATCTTCGTCGTCGAACCGTCCAAATTGACAGGAACGTGCGCCGTGACACGGTGCAAAGTTACTTTCGATTTCTTACTTCCGGTAATCCACGAAATTATGCCGTCATAATAAGGCTCGACATCTTTTTCGAGTTTCACGCCGTGAAATTCGAGTCCGTTCGTGGGGGTTGCGGGAATCGCCGCCATCGCGAAATAGGTATCGCCGATGCCTGCCCAATCCACCGCGCCCGGCATAGGCATCACTCCGATATTCGGATCTTTTGAATCCTGAAAAATCTCATAAGCTGCTTCGCGTTTGGTGTAGTTGTCCACATAGCCGACCGCTTCGGGTTCGACCAGATAATAATTGTGATGTTTGATGTTCTGGTCGCCGATTGCCGTGCCGATCAGAAGTTTTGCATTTGCAATCGGTTGACCGCCGCGCGTGGCTTTAATCTGCAAATCCGTTAAATAACTATCGGCGTGAAAAATAAAACTTTTCGTAACTTCGACATCGCCCGACTTCAACGTAAAATCAATCTGTTTGGTAGAGTTTCCTTCAATATTTACTTCACTTTCGGCTGAAACCTGATAATTTCTGTTATTGAGCAAAGCATCGAGATTCGGGTCGCCCGTAACAAGCCGAAAAGGATATTCGCGGTTCGGGTTGTCCTGCAAAATCACTTCCAACGGTATTTTATTCTGATCGGTCGAACCGTCCGCCCAGAGCGGCACATCCTGTCTTTTACTGCGGGCATTTTTGACCAAAATCCAGCTTGTTGCCAACGCGCCTTTTGAATCTAGTTTAACTTGATAAAGCGGCGATTTTACCGTGATTTGACGATTCGGAGTGTCGTCAGGCGCAATTGTTGCGGCTTCAGTCTGCGGTTGCGGAGCTACTGCTTGAAGTTGCGGAGTCGGCGCAGTATTTGTTGCCGTATTTGCAACCTGCGCGGTATTGGCGTTATCTGTCGGAGGCGGCTTCGGCGCGAAAAAAAACTGCCAGCCAAATAAAACCGCCATCGAAAGCACGGCGGCAATCAGAAAACGAGATTGATTTTGTTGTTTAGAATTGTCCATCATTTATATTTTAGATTTTGGATTTTGGATTTTGGATTTATTCATTTATCAAGCTAATTTTTGATTAAGAATCAAATAACTCAATCAAAAAATCCAAAATCCAAAATCTAAAATCCAAAATTACTTCACCGGATCGTAGCCGCCCTTGCAAAAAGGTTGACAGCGTAAGATACGTTTTACGCCCATCCAAGTTCCCTTGATTGCGCCGTATTTTTCGACGGCGTGGATCGCATAAGTCGAACAAGTCGGCTCAAAGCGGCACGCAGGCGGCAAAAAAGGCGAAACCAACGTCTTGTAAAGTTGCAAAAAACTTAAAAACAGAAACTTCATTCTACTTTACTTAAACGTATTTTCGCCTTTCTGCGATTCAAAAATTTTAACTTTCTCTAAAATTTGCCGAAATTCCGCGAGCGGTTTTTCCAGTTTCACTTGCAAAAGACTGCGCCGCGCATTCAAAACCCAATCGAATTTTGTATCAAGCTCGGCAATTTCCGCCTTGCTCAAACGAAAGGTTTCCCGCAAAAGTCTTTTACAACGGTTGCGGTCATGCGCTTTAGTGCTGATTTTCTTTGAAGCCGTGATGCCAAGCCTTTGTTCGGTCGTTTTTGACGGTAAAATAAAGACCGTCATAAAACGCCCGTCAAAACGCTTTGCAGCTCCACCGTAAACACGGCGAAAATCCCCCGGTTTCCGCAGACGCTCCGCTTTCGGCAAACTAAAAGTTAATAATGTTTGACCGATAATACTTTGCGTCCTTTGGCTCGGCGGCGTTTCAAAACGGCGCGTCCGTTCTTGGTCGCCATTCTCGCTCTGAAGCCGTGTTTCTTCGCTCTGCGGCGATTGTTTGGTTGATAAGTTCTTTTTGGCATAATTACTGTTCATCCTCCACTCTAAAGTGAAAACTTAAAGTTTATGGAAAAAAGGCGATTATGTCAAAACCGATTGAGCGCGGCGCGATCAGATCAGTAAATTTTCCAAATTATCCCCTTGAGTTTTTAAGGCGATTTCGTTCGGATTCTGCAATTGTTTGCCGCAAAAAGGGCAAAAAATAACTGCTTGCTCATACCAGCTTGTTTCTGAATCTGTTTTTGAATAACCGATGGTTAAAAAAAGAACGCCGTTCTTTTCGACCTTAAAAGAGGAAACAGCGGGAATTTGTACCGCGTCCTGAAAACCCTGACAACATCTAAAATTAATCATAAAATACCTTTCTTCCAATAATCTTATAATTTTTCCGCACAATTATCCGTAAGGCTTCGATATAAAGCGCGTGTTCGTGTTCCAAAATCTTCGCCGAAAGACTTTCCGCCGTGTCCGTCTCGGCAACTTCGACCGCTTTCTGCAAAATAATCGCACCGTGGTCGAGTTCGTCATCAACAAAATGAACCGTGCAGCCCGAAACCCGCACGCCATATTCAATCGCCTGCCGCTGCGCGTCGAGTCCGGGAAACGCCGGCAGCAGACTCGGATGAATGTTGACGATCTTATTCGGAAATGCCGCGACAAAATCGCCCGACAAAAGCCGCATATAACCCGCCAGACAAACCAATTCCGCGCCGCGCTGTTTGAGTTCCGCAATAATTTCTGCGTCGTGTTCCTCGCGTGATCGCCCTTTTCGTGTGACAACAACCGTCTCAATCCCGCGCGCATTTGCCTTTTCCAAGCCTTCTGCGCTCGTTTTGTCGCTAATCACAACCACAACCTCAGAATTCGGAATTTGCCCGCTTCTGACGGCTTCGATAATTGCCGCCATATTTGAGCCGCGCCCTGAAATTAAAATACCGATTTTCATAAAAATTTAGTCTTTTGGCGGAAATAGTCCGGTTAATTTCCAAACTTTTCGAGCGTTTGTTTGTAAATCATCATTCATTTTCAAAGCGTAAATTGTGGCGCGTCCGCATGGAGTTTTGCCGATGATTGTCGTTTTTTCTTTATTCCAAATGAAATGTTCCGACCAAGTTTGCAAATTCGGATTGAACAGCCGCACACGCTTGGCAGAAACTGCGTCAAACCCGTAAATTTTCGATGATTTATGAAGATTGCAATGCCGACACGCCAACCACAAATTTTCTTTCTCGGAAGTTCCGCCTTTCGAGATCGGAAAAATATGTTCGATTTCGAGTTTATGTGAAGTCAAACTCTGCGGTGTCAGGCAATATCCGCAACGATTTTTCGTTGCTTCGCGGATTTCTTGGTCTAAATCTTTCGAGATTTTGCTCACTTAATCAAACCGCGTCTTTGCGCTTCAATAATCCCGAAGGCTTTTCGTAAGTCGTTGAGTCGGCTGAATTCAACTGCTTTTGTCAGTTCGGCTTGTTCTTTTTTGGTCAAAACGCTTTCCCGATTTTTTTCAAACAAATAATTCAGATGTTCATCTTCGGGCATCTGCAAATTTGCCAATTCCAAAACTTCTTCGTCCGAACAAAAATTGATGCTTTGTTCAATAATTTTTGCCTGTTCTTGAAAATCAATATCGGAGGAAAAGTCGCGCTCGATTTTCTCGGCAATCACTTCATCAACCCGCCGATGCGTTTTACTCGCCACGTTCGCTACATTCGCAAAAACATTGTCAGGCAAACTAATTGTAACTTCCATAAACTAAACCCTCGAAGTAATTTTAACACGAAACTTCTTTCATTTTGAGTAAAATTCATTTTCCTCACAAAATTGCAACTTCTTTGTTTCCTTCGACAACGCGACCAATTTCAAAACATTCACCCAAATTTTCTTTCAAAAACTCTTTATCTTCTTCGGCGCAAATGACGATCATTCCGATGCCCATATTAAATGTGCGAAACATTTCGGAATCGGCAACATTACCGAGTTTTTGCATCAAGCCGAAAATCGGAAGTTCGTTCCACGTTCCGCGTTTTATTTCGACTGCGATGTTTTCGGGCATAATGCGCGGAATGTTTTCGAGAAAACCGCCGCCGGTGATGTGAACCAATCCTCTGATTTTGCCCGAATCGAGCAGATTTTCGAGCGGGTTTAAGAAGCTCGTGTGTTTTTCAAGAAGTGCTTCGCCGACCGTTTTGCCTAAGTTTTCGACGAAAGAATCAACTTCGTAACCGCCGACTTCAAAAAACAATTTTCGGGCGAGCGAATAACCGTTCGTTTGCAAGCCTTTTGACGGCAAGCCTAAAACAACATCGCCGGGCTTGATTGATTTGCCGTCAATTACTTTCGATTTATCAACGACACCGACGATAAAACCTGCCAGATCGTATTCGCCGTCGGCGTAAAAACCGGGCATTTCCGCCGTTTCGCCGCCGAGGAGAACACAGCCGTTTTCTTTACAAGCAATCGAAATTCCTTCGACGACCGAAGCCGTCACATCAGGCGAAAGCACGCCGGTTGCAAAATAATCGAGAAAAAAAAGCGGTCGCGCACCTTGCACGAGAATGTCGTTAACGCAGTGATTGATAAGGTCTTGCCCGATTGTATTATGAATTCCTGTATCAAAAGCAATCTTTAATTTTGTCCCAACGCCGTCCGCCGAAGCGACGAGAATCGGCTCGCCCATTTCAGGAAACGCGCCCGAAAACATTCCGCCGAAACTGCCGATTTCGGTCAAAGTCCGCTCGTTAAAAGTGTTCTTGGCAAAGTCCTTGATCTTTGAAATCGCCAGATTAGCATTGTCAATCGAAACGCCCGCATCCGAATATGAAATTGATTTAGACATAATTTTGAAAGGGAAATTATAGACTTTTTGATAAAATTTGACCACAGACGAAACGACCGGAGCGCAATCGGCTCGGTTGCAACATCGCGTTTTTCAGCGATGTAAAAGTCTTTGCGTAAACTCAACTCGAACTTACGCAAAGACTTTTTCGCGCTCCGCGCTTAGGCAATCGAGCCGATTGCGCTCCAGTCGGGTTTGATCGAAAACTCACGCGCCAAAAGTGCGTTGAATTCTTCTTCCGAATTAACTTCCGTTTCGCGTCTTTCGCCGTTTTTGGTTTCGATAAACTGTTTATCGGTCAAAGTTTTGCGACCGTTTTCAAGCATTAACGAGCAGACTTTTCCCTGCGTAAAATGCGATTCGGGTGAGGTTTGATGAAAATTGCACATTGCCGTAAATTCCGCCAAATCACGCGCCGAATCTTTGAAAAGATACTCGCCTTTCCATTCATCGCCGTCTTTTTTGGCAACTTCAAAATATTCGTCGTCGCGCTTTTTGACTAAAAACTCGCCTGTTTCATCTTTTTGCGCGATGTCCAAAATGAGTTTTAAAGGTTCGGCGGTAAAATCTCCGAAACCGACATCAACCAGAAAATCTGCGCCGTCAATTTTCGTCAAAATCGCCATGTGGTCATATTCACCGCTGAAATCGCCTTTGCCGTCGGCAACCCGCGCCGAAACCATTCGGCTCGGAAACCCGATTTTATTTAACAACTCGCAAAACAAACCGTTTAATTCATAACAAAATCCGCCGCGTTTTTCTTCGACGATTTTTTTGTAAAAAGCATTCGTGTCCAATAAAATCCGGCGTTTCCAATGAATGTCGAGATTCTCGAACGGCACGTTTAAAAGGTGCTGTTTTTGTAAAAATTTCAGGCTTTCGGCGTTTGCCAAAATGTCTGTAATTTCAATTCCGAGGCGGCGCAGGTATTTTTCCGTGTCCATAAACAGAATTATCCGAAATTACCGTTCAGAGGCAAAACGGCGAACCCGCGCTTGACGAAATTTCCGCGAAAAACTACTCTAAAATGTTTTGTCTGCGGACAAAACCGCAACATAACTTATGAAACTTCGCATTCTATATCACGGAAATTGTTTCGACGGCGTTTCGTCAGCCGCTTTTTTTACCAAATTTTACCGCGCAAAAATCAACCCGAACGCCGATATTTTCTACACGCCGACGATGCACCGCGCCGGCAACGCGTTTGACGAAAATCAGTTCGACGGCGACGAAAACGCGATTGTTGATTTTAAATATTCGCCCGACGAACGCCTGACTTGGTGGTTCGATCATCACCAATCGGCTTTTTTATCAAAATCCGACGAAGAAAATTTTCTCGCCGACACCTCGGGCAAAAAATTTCTCGATACGCAGAGCAAATCGTGCTGTGAATTTATCGCCCGAATCGCCAAGGAAAAATACGATTTTGAAGACGAATCGCTCGCCGAACTGATTCATTGGGCGCATATTATTGACGGCGCGCTTTACGAATCGCCCGCGCAATGCGTCGAGCTTCGTTCGTCCGCGCTGAAATTGATGCAGGTTATCGAAGGCGAAAAAGACCCGACTTTTGTTGAGCGAATCATCAAATCTTTAACCGAAAAATCGCTCGACGAAATTCTCGAAAGTTCGGAAATTCAAGCGAAATTACAGCCGATTCTGGACCGTCATTGGCAAACCGTCGAACTCATCAAAAACCGTGCAAATTACCGCAAAGGCATTGTCAGTTTCGATTTAACCGACGGCGAAATTGACGGTTACAACAAATTCATCCCGTATTATTTTTACCCGCAAACGACTTATACCGTCTCACTCACGCGAAGCAGTTTCCGCACGAAAATCTCGGTCGGCTCGAACCCTTGGTCGCCGCGTCCGCGTCTGCACAACATCGCCGAAATCTGCGAAAAATACGGCGGCGGCGGACACGCAGTAGTCGGTGCAGTTTCGCTCAAACCCGAAGATTTGGAACTCGGCAAACGATATATGCAGGAAATTATCGAAATTTTACAATTCGAAGAAGATTAATTTTTTTTCGGAATATTTAAACCACAGATTTACACGGCTTTGCACAAAAACGAAGAAATTAAGCTCGTTTGAACCGAACATTATCAACTTTACATTGTGCATTTTACATTATTGGGCAGAAATTTATTGCCGATTAATGAATAATGCACAATGTAAAATTGATAATGATTTCATCCGAATGCAGGTTTTTAATAGTTTTTGTGCAAAGCCGATTTACACAGATTTGCACAGATTTTTTATGATTTTTAGCTGAGTTAATCCTTGAAAATCTGTGGTTTCACTTTTTCCCGTTAAATTTCATTGACTTCACACACTTGCGCGTTTAGCATTTTGAAAGGTTTTATTTAATCTTATGGAGCAAGATAAATGAGTTTTACTTTAATGGATTCGAGTTCGGAAAACTTTGAGTTTCAGGCGAACGTATGGAATTGGAAGACCGCGCTCGAAATTATCAAAAGTTTCGATATTTTGAGCGAAGGCAAAGTGCGGCAGATGGCGTATAACGGAACCGGCGTAAAAATGGAAAAGGACGAAGCGCATCTGATCGGCGAAAAAATCCGCGACGAGATTTTACCGAAATTGGAGCCGAATAAACGCATCTTTTCCGATTTGTCCATCACCGACGCGCCCGATGACGGAACGCTCTACCGCGACGAGGACGAGCAGTGGAAAAATTATTCGGCAAGCCACGATTGGCTTAAGGATTTTTCCGAGTTTTGTTTGAAATCAAAAGGTTTTCAGGTTTATTAGCGCGAAACGGCATCAAAAACAAATGCAGTATTTAACGGAAAATTGGGTTGAGGTTGTTCTTTTTATCGTTTTTGCCACCGTTCACGGCTATGTCGGCGCGTGGCTTGCCGTGCGGATGCTTTTTCGTCCGCGCAATCCGGTCAAAATTCTCGGTCTGACGATTTTTCCGCAAGGAATGGTGCCGCGCCACCGCGAACGCCTCGCCGCCGCAATCGGCAAAGCCGTCGGCGAAGAACTCGTTTCGCAGGAAACAATCACGGACGAGCTTTTCGGCAAGGAATTTCTGCGGAAAAAAATTCAGGGCGTGGTTGATTCCTACACCGAAGATTTGATTTCGCAAAATTATCCGTCGCTGATCGAAGCCTTGCCCGCGAATGTCCGCGAACCCGTTCTCGACGCGATTTCGACTCTGCAACTCAAAATCGCCGAACACATCAATGACGTTCTGCAAAGCGAAGAAACCGTCGAAACGATTCAAGGTTTTGTCGAACGCCGCGTTGACGAAGTGCTTTCGCAGAGAGTTTCCGAAGTCATTGACGACGAAACTTTTAACAAAATCCTCGCTTTTCTCGAAGACCGTATTCGTTCGATCATCAAACAGCCAATGCTCGAACTGAAGGTTAAAGACTTTATCAGCCGCCGCGTTGACGATTTGGCAAATTCCGAAACGCCGCTCGGAGATTTGTTCACCGTTGATGCCGTCGCGCTTTTGAAGGAAAAAGCCTCGGAACAAATCCAGCCGATTGTTCATCAATTATCGGAACTGGCAACCGCCGAACGTACGCGGAATCAGATTTCGACGCTGATTAAACGCGAAGTTCACGAATATTACGAGAATCTGCCGTTCTTTAAAAAAATGTTCGTTTCGCGTGAAAATCTTTTGAAGGAAGTTGATGATTTGGTCAACGAAAGTTTGCCGAAAAGGATTGAAGAAACATTGCGCGGCGATTTTTTTGCGGTTGAAGCGCAGAATTTTCTGAACACGACGATTGATAATACGATGTTGCGTCCGTTGCCCGATTTAATTGGAAAAATCGCGCCCGAACAGCTTGAAAGATTCAAAGAGCAAATCTCGAAAAATGTTCTCAAAGTTCTGCAAGGCAACGAAATGACGACTTCGATTTCGGCTTATTTGAGCGACACGCTGCATAAACTTCGTCCGCACAGCATTGATGCGATTTTGCAGACCGTTCATCCCGAAGCCGAAGAAAAACTCAAGAAAATGCTCTCGAAAGGTCTTTTGAGCGTTCTTTCGCGTAGTGAAACGACGAACATTATCAATTCCGTTTTATCAAACCAAATCGAAGGCTTTCTGGCGCGTCCAATCGGCAAGCTCGCCGACCATATTTCCGAAGAACAAGTCCGCCGCACCGGAAAATCCCTGACGGAAACGATAATTTCGGCGGCGAAGGAAAAATTGCCCGAAGCCATCAAGGAATTCGATGTCGGCGGCGTGGTGCGCGAAAAAATCAATAATTATCCGGTCGAAAAACTCGAATCGCTGATTATGTCCGTCGCCAAAGAACACCTTCGGACAATCGAACTTTTCGGTGCCGGTTTCGGTCTCATTATCGGCGTTGTGCAATCGTTGATTGCATATCTGAAATATCTGAAGTATTTCTGAATTAACTAGAATGTTTGGCGGTTAATGTATGAAAAAAATTACATTTGTAATCTTCATCGCATTTTTAGCAGGTTTGATTTCAAGCTGTAATCTCGCAAACTCGGACGGCAAAAAAGATTCGGGAAAATTTGCGAGCGAAAAGCGAACCGATTTCGGTTTCCGCGAAATTAAAGCCGGAAACGCCGTGATTCTGATAATTTCCGTGCAGGAAGAATTCGGCGTGACAGTCGAAGGCGACGAAAGTCTGCTCAAAGATGTCAAAACCGAGGTCAAAGGCGAAACTCTGGAAATTTCCACCAAAGGCAATAAAATTTCGCCGACCAACAAAGTTCGCCTGAAAATTTCGATGCCCGAACTTTTGAGTCTGGAACTTTGGGGCGCGTCCGAAGCAACCGTCACAAAAGCCAAAAGCGATTCGCTGAAAATTCAAGTCGGCGGAACTTCCGGTGTTAAAATTGACGGCGAAACAAAGTCGCTGACGGCAACGGCAAACGGCGCAAGCAAGATTGATGCAGAAAATCTCAAAACCGAAAACGCCGAAGTCAAAGCCGCCGGAACAAGCGAAATCGTCGTTTCTGTCGTAAATGATTTAAACGCCGAAGCATTTGGCGCAAGCACGGTTTATTACGTCGGCGAACCGAAAAATCTCAAACATAATATCGTCGGTGCAAGCGAAGTCAGAAAAAAATAATTTTTTTGCGAACTTTTTTCAAAGTAATTCCGTTTTCCTTTTCGACATAACTTTTCTTTCTTGGAGGAATCAATGAAAAAAATCGGAATTATTATTTTTATAGTCGCATTAATTTTAGGCGTGACGGTTGCCAATTTCTTTTCGTGGGGCAAGACTTCGGCGCGCATTTTTAACTTTTCAGTCAACTTCGGCGGAATCGAGGGTTCGGGTAACAAACAAACCGAAAAACGCAATGCTACGGATTTTAACGCCATCGAAGTCGGCGGTGTTTTTGAGGTCGAAGTAGTTGCACAAAAAGAGTTCAGCGTCGAAGTCGAAGCCGACGATAATCTTTTGCAATATATCAAAACGGAAGTCAGAGGAGACACTCTGGAAATTTCGACCGATAAGCGTATTTCGCCGAAATGTCCGATTCGCATCCGCATCTCCGCGCCGAACGTCGAAAATTTAGACGTTTCGGGCGTATCCAAAGTTTCTTTAACAAATCTGAAAAACGATTCGCTGAAAGTTGAAGCGAGCGGCGCATCGAAAGTCAAGGTTGACGGCGAAACCGGAAATCTTGAAGTCGAATTGAGCGGTGCAAGTCGTCTTGATGCGGAAAACTTAAAAGCGGAAAATGCGGACGTTGACGGAAGCGGCGCAAGCAACGCAAGCGTTAATGTTTCGGGCGATTTGAAAGCTCATCTGTCGGGCGCGAGCAAAGTGACTTATACGGGCAATCCGAAGAATCTCGAGAAATCAACTTCGGGTGCAAGCTCGGTCAAAGGTAAATAAAAGTAAAAAGTAAAAAGTAAAAAGGTAAAACAAAGAGATTCGATGACGGATTTTTAGTTTTGCCTTTTTAGTTTTGCCTTTTTACTTACGTTTCTACTGCTTTGGTCTGAATTCCCGCTAAATTTCCTTCCGCGTCAAGACCGACGAAATATATATCAACTTCAATTCGTCCGACCTTGAAAACCTTCAAATCTATCAGATTCTTTTCCAGTAAACTTTTCAGTGCGGCAAATTTTTCGGCGGTCGCTTTTTCTTCGTCGCCGAACCAATCCTGAATCGTGATAAAGCGTGTCAGCATTTCTTCAAAACCTCTCTCTTCAACCGGTGTGTCCGTCGGTTTGCCGATTTGAGTTAATAAATTCTCTTTTGTCACCGAATCGGCTTTACTTCCGGTGAACGGAAAAATTTCCGCGTCGGTTTCGCTGATATACAATAAACCGCTCGCGGCGGTTTTTATCTGCTGTGTTAAATTGACTTTCGGCTTTTCCGCGCCTTTGGAAATCATAGTTTTTTTTCTTTTTCTCGCCATAAATTTTTCTGCTCCGAATTGATTCAAAACAAGTCTAACTTGAGACGTAAATCTTGCCAAGTTGCTGTCATAAAAAGGCTTTAACAGACAAAAAATGTTTCTTCATAAAACCTGTGGAAAACACTTGCGTTTGATTTTTTTTTATGTTAGTCTAAGTGCCGTTTCCGATAATAAAAAAACTCGTAAATTATTGAAAACATTAGACTTAAAGTTTTACTTTAACTTTTAAGCAGCTTTCCACAAGCCTGTGGAAAACTCTGTGGAAAACTTTTATAAAGATGGATTTAAAAGCCCTCAAAGTTCATACGGCATAACGGTTTTCGGCGTATTCAGAGAAGTAGTTAATGAAAAATCTCAGCATTTAGTTTTTGAGTGTTTTTTGCTTAAAAGTTTCACCAAAGAATTAACAAAAAAATTGCCCGGAGAGGAGCTATGGAAACTTCGTTGGAAAATAGAAATGTCTGGAACAACATTCTGCAATCGGTCGAAAAGCGTTTGAATAAACAAATTTTTGACGCATGGTTTCGCCCGATTCAGTTTGACGGCTGTGATGAACAGGAAAGAATCGTTCATCTCAGAGCCAGTCAAGTAAATAAAGATTGGGTCAGCACATATTATTCCGAGATGATTAATCAGACATTAAAAGAATTAAATTTGCCGAGTTATCGTTTCGATTGGAAGATTGAAGAAAACGAAATGCAGGAAGAATTCGCGGACGATGACGCAGAATTTTTCTTTGAACGGCAGACTTCTTTTTCGAGCGCGGCGACTGCCAACGGGCATAATTTCGATAAACCGAAACCTGAAGTTTTGATAAAGAACAGCTCGACAAATTTTGTTGACATCGAGCCGATTGAAAATTCGCTCAATCCGAAATATACATTCGATAAATTTGTCGTCGGCGCGTGTAATCAATTCGCACACGCGGCGTGTTTGGGTGCGACTGAATCACCGGGCAAAACTTATAATCCTTTATTTATATACGGCGGCGTTGGTCTGGGCAAAACTCACTTGATGCACGCCATCGGACATTCGATAAAGGAAAGAAACCGGCATTTGCGCGTCGCGTATATCACGTCCGAAAAATTTATGAACGAATTGATTAACGCGATTCGTTACGACAAAACACAGACTTTCCGCGAAAAATATCGTTCGATTGATGTGCTTTTGATGGACGACGTGCAGTTTATGGCGGGCAAGGAACGCACGCAGGAAGAATTTTTCCATACATTTAACGCGCTACATAACGACCAGAAACAAATTGTGATCAGTTCGGATTGTCCGCCGCGTGAAATTCCGACGCTTGAAGAACGCCTTCATTCACGTTTTGAATGGGGCTTGATTGCCGACATCGAACCGCCGGATTTGGAAACGAAGGTGGCGATTCTGAAACGTAAAGCAGATTTGGACGGCGTGAGTTTACCGGACGACATCGCGTTTTTTATCGCCAGCAAAGTTCGCAGCAACATTCGTGAGCTTGAAGGTTCGCTCGTTCGATTAGTGGCTATTTCCAGCTTGCGCGGCGTGCCGATTTCCAAGATGTTGGCGCAGGACGCGATGCGGAATGTGATTGATAACGAACAGCCCGAAGGCATCACGATGGACAGAATCGCCCGCACGGTTTCGGCGCATTACAAACTTTCGATGGAAGAGTTGAAATCGAAAAACAATTCGCGCCAGATCGCCGTGCCGCGGCAGGTGGCGATGTATCTGTGCAAAAGATTAACGAAGAACAGTTTTCCCGAGATCGGGCGCGAGTATGGCGGCAAACATCATACGACCGTGATGCACTCGGTTGAGAAAATTGATGGGCTGGTCAAGGATGACAGGAATTTCCACAGGGTCATCAGCGAGCTAATTGACACTCTTTGCAGTTAGTTAGCCGCAAGTAAAAAAAGATTTGTGGAATAATTTCCACAGGCGAAGCAGAAAACTGATTTGGGTATTGGTTGTATAATCAGTATTTAAACAAAGTTTTCCACTTTTCCACAGGCTGAGGAGAAAACTGCCTGTGGAAACTTGTGGAAAACTATTCTGTCGTCTTTTTTTTCCACAGGCTGAGAGTTTTCCACAGACTTTTCCACACACCCTGTGGACGTATAAGTTTAATTATTTCACCAGTAAAGTCGGTTTTCCACTTTTCCACAAGCCCTACTACTACTACTATTAAATATATATAAGTTTTAAATTATTAGGATTAGTAAAAAGGGGGCGAGAATTGAATGTAAAACTTAAACAAAAAAAAGACAAAAATAAAACCTGGATTGAGATTGTATAAGAATAGAATTAGACCTAAAATATCCTAAATAAAAAAATCAAACGAAGCGTTCGTAATAAGTGAGGAATAATTAACTATGGAATTTGTAATCAAGCAAAGCGCGTTGAAGGAAGAACTCGGATTCGTCCAAGGGATTGTTGAAAAGAAATCAACGATTCCGGTCTTGTCGAATATTTTGATTGAGTCGGTCGGCGAAAACACGATTCGGATTGTCGGGACGGATTTGGATGTGACGATTCGCTGCGAAGCCGAAGCCGACATCAAACAGTCCGGCGCGATGTGCATTCAGGCGCGGAAACTTTTCGACATCGTTCGACTGCTTGACGCGGGCGACGTGCATTTTACGAAGGAAGAAAACGAATGGGTCAAGATGTCGTGCGGCAAATCTAAGTTTCGCCTCGCGGGTGTCAACCGCGACCAGTTTCCCGAAGTTCCGTCTTTCAAAAGTGCGCCTTTAAAACTCTCGGCGGAAATTTTCAATCACTTTATCAGCAACACGGCTTTTGCGATTACGAACGAGCAATCGCGCTTCACGCTTTCGGGCGCGAAATTTATGATTGACAACGGCACGGCGCGGATGGTCACGACCGACGGTCATCGCCTCGCGTTCATTCAAAAATATTTGGGCGAAGGCATCACCGACACGATGGACGCGCTGATACCGAAAAAAGCTCTGATGGAACTCGTCAAAATCTCGCGTGATGCGTCGGGCGAGATCAGTTTCGGCGAAGACCCCAATCACATTTATTTTGAAGTTGACGGTCGCTTGCTCATCACGCGCAAACTGTCGGGCAATTTCCCGAACTACGAAATGGTGATCCCGAAAGACAACGACAAGGTTGTCACATTCGATTCGGACGAGATGAAAAACGCTCTGCGGCGCGTGTCTTTGATGGCTGACGAACGCACACGCTCGGTCAAGATTACGATTCGCACCGGCGAGATCGAGATCGGCGCACAGAGTTCGGAAGAAGGCGAAGCGAGCGAAAAAGTCGCGGCGGAATACAACGGCGAAGAAATCCAGATCGGTTTCAACTCGCAATACCTCCAAGAGTTCTTAAACGTCGTCGGAGCAGGCGACACCGCCGATGCGACTAACGAGCAGGAAACCGACGGTGAAACAGTCAGAGTCAAAGAAACGGGCGGCAAACCGCGTATCTCGTTCGAGTTCAAGGACGGCAACGCCCAAACCCAACTCCGCGTCGCCGGCGATTCGAGCTACGACTACAAATACATCGTGATGCCTTTGCGGATATGATGAAAAATTTTAAGAAATGTTAGAATCGTTTTGGAGATGATTTTATGATTACGATTACTTTTCCAGACCGCGAAACTGAAAAACGCGCACTCGGTTTTTTGCTTGGGCGTTTCTCGGGGCGCGTCTTAAAATCCGGCGAACATCTGGTTCCCGAATCTGCGCTCGAAGCACTCGCCGACCAAAACATTCCTTTTACCGTTCATGGCAAATCAACATACGAACAGCAAATTGCGGCGATTCGAGATATTGCTCCCGCTACAATTTAACGACGGGCGCGAAATTCCGCCCGATTGGTTAGCCGAAGCCGTTCTGTAAATTGTCGAAAAGTTCGACGCGGCAAGCTACGAAACCCAAAAGGTCGAAGGACATTGGCGGCATTAGGGCATTTTGTATCGGGATAACTTGGTGAAAATCGTCATTGACGCGGCGGACGAAGAAACAAACCGTGAATGGATGCGTGGTTACAAAGCGCGTTGGAAAGCGAAACTTGAACAGCTTGACCTGTGGCTTGTGAGCTACACGATTGACATAGATTAAAATAAAATCGCTTCTAAATGCGCGTCGCCGGCGATTCAAACTACGACTACAAATACATCGTCATGCCTCTGCGGATATGATATTTTTTAGCAAGTGAAATTTTATCCGAATACTAATCGGTATAAATAATTAAACCGACTGGAAAAGTATTGTTATTTAAGGATTTACAGAAAATGTTACAGAATTAACACGACTTGAGTCGGTTTAAATCAAAGTTCGGGTTGACAGTTTGATGCGGCTGATGAGCGACTGACAGGTCGCCAACACTTGACATATATGTTACGCTCGCAAACGACGCGCTTAACGCAAGTTGAAGCGGATCGTTTGCGAGCGTAACAGGCTTTCGTGGTTGAC
>JANODL010000148.1:0-40435 GCA_031412675.1 Acidobacteriota bacterium
GCAATCGAGCCGATTGCGCTCCAGTCAGTTGAATTATGTCCAGCCTTGTTAATTAATTTGAAAAAAATAAAAAAAACTTGTCACAAATGAAAAACGTGCGGTGTTTTCCATATAATAAGAGGAAAAATACTTTCCCGTAAATTTTCATAAACAACTCTGGTAGAGAGGAGAAAAGCAATTATGTCTTGGTTAATATCATTGGTTTTGGCAGGTGTCGTTTTTACATCGGACACGACCGTTCCCGCTGAGCGAAATAATAATTTTGTAAATAGTGAAACAACGAAAATCGTCCTTTTGGACGAAACCGAACGCTTTGAACAAACATATCCTTTGAGCGCGAACGGCAGAGTCAGCGTTTCAAATGTCAACGGTTCGATCACGATTGACACCTGGGATCGCAAAGAGGTCAAACTCGAAGCCGTCAAAACCGCCGACAGCAAAGAAGGTTTGTCGGAAGTTGAAATCAAAATTGACGCACGGGCGGATTCTTTGACCGTCGAAACAAATTACGACAACTGGAAACGCGACGGCGGCAACCGCGGCTGGAAAAATTACAACAAACGAACGGTTGAATATCGCTTGACTGTTCCGAAAAATGCTGTTTTGGACGAAATCGAAACCGTCAACGGTTCGGTCAATATCGCAAATTCCAATAATTTAACAAAAGCCTCAACCGTCAACGGACAGGTAACGGCGACCAATCTGCGCGGCACGGCGGAACTTTCAACCGTCAACGGCACGGTCGAAGCGAATTTCGACCAGCTTCAATCGTCGAGCAAAATTTCGCTCAACACGGTCAACGGACAAGTCAATCTCGTCATTCCGTCGGATGCCAATGCAACCGTCAAAGCCGATACGGTCAACGGAAGCATCACCAATGATTTCGGTTTGCCCGTTCGTAAAGGTCAGTATGTCGGACGCGACTTATACGGCAAAATCGGCAGCGGCGAAGTTCAAATCCGGCTCAACAGCGTCAACGGCGGCTTAAACATCAAACGCAAAGACGACGGCAAAAGCGTGAATCCTTCGACCAATCTGCTTCCGCAAAAAAGTCAGGATAACGACGAAGATTGGGATAATGACAATGATACATCGGTCAATGTCAATAAAATGAACAAGGAAATCAACAAATCCGTCAAAAAGTCGCAAGCCGACGTTGCCATTGCGATGAAGAATTCTCAGAAAGAAATAGAGATGGCGCAGAAAGAGATGGAAAGAATCAAGCCCGAACTTGCCAAAATCAATCAAGAAGAAATTCAGGCAAGAATTGATGAAGGCTTGCAGCGTCAGAAAGAGGCGATGGAGCGGCTGGCAAATGTAAATTTCTTTGCCGGTGCGCCGGTCGTCGAAAAAAAAAGCGAGACTTTTACGGTCAAAGGAACTCCGAAAATTATCGTTGATGCCAAAAATTGCTCTGTGACCGTTCGCGGTTGGGACAGACAGGAAGTTCAATATTCAATTTCCCGAATCTCGAAAAAACGCACTCAAAAACCGCTTGCCTACACCGCCGAGCATTCCGATTCGGATGTGAAAATCACGGTCAACGGCGAAAAAGATTCCGAGAGCCGTGAATATTTCAACGATTTAGAGCGCGTTCGCGTGGAGGTATTTGTCCCAAAAAAGTCGAATCTGCGGATTCTCACTAATCGTGAAATCCGCTTGGAAAATGTTTCGGGCGACATTGATTTGACGGGTGAAGACGAATCAATCAATGTCCGCGACGTTGACGGAAAACTCCGCGTTGCTTCGACCGACGGTAAAATCCGCGTGATCGGTTTCAAAGGCGAAATCGAAGCGAAATCAGCCGACGGTGATATGAGTCTCGAAGGCGATTTCCAAAAAATTACGGCAACCAGCGGCGACGGCAACATCATCGTGACCTTACCCGATAATGTTTCGGCAATCATCAGGGCAAATACCAGCTCCGT
Organism: Acidobacteriota bacterium; assembly: GCA_031412675.1. Taxonomy (GTDB): domain Bacteria; phylum Acidobacteriota; class Blastocatellia; order Pyrinomonadales; family Pyrinomonadaceae; genus JAFDVJ01. Next base: position 1,929 of record JANODL010000148.1, read on the forward strand.
TTCGCTTGACGGCATTCCCGAGTCAAGAATTAAAAATGTTGACATTTCTGAAGACTCGTCGGTCTGGCGCATCGGAGACTCTACTGCAAATTATAATTTCACGGTTGCCGACGGACAGGTTTTTATTCGCAGTATCAGTGATTTGAAAGCCGGTCTTTAGATAGTTAAACTGTTGAAAAGCATTCGATAATAATCCGGACTTTTTAACGTAAACTCTAAAAAACTGCGCAAAATCATTTGAATTGAGCGCAAGTTTTTAGAGTTTTTGGCAAAGCCCTTGTTAACATAATTTCAAAAAATTTCATCCATAATAAAAAGTTCTTTGCATATAAATATTTTTTGAAACCTTTTGACCGAATCGGCGTTTGAGTCAGAAGAAAATCATTTTTTATATTTTATTCATTCACGATAAATTTATTTTCTATTCATAAAAAAGAGGTACAGTCATGAAAGCCCTGTGTGCATTTATAGCGGTTTTATTATTTACGATTTATGTTCCGGCGCAAGCGGCAAATTTAGCAGAGAAAGAGCCTGAAAAGCCGAAAGACGACAAAACGACTTCCACAAACAAATCAAAAGTAGTTGTTCCACCCGAAAAAGCCAGACCAATCAAAATTCCCAAAATCGAAGCCTTACCGACAATTGACGGCAAACCCGACGAAGAAATTTGGAAACAGGCGGCAGTTTTCAAGGATTTCTATCAAACCTATCCGGGCGACAATACAGAAGCCTCAAAGCCGACCGAAGTATTGATGATGTATGACGAGAAACATCTCTACATCGCCTTTAAATGTTGGGACGAAAAAGACAAAATCCGCGCCACGCTCGCCAAACGCGACGAGGTTTTCGGCGAAGACAATGTGCGGATGTGGCTCGATACCTACAACGACCAACGCCGCGCTTACGTTCTCGGGTTTAATCCTTTGGGCATTCAGCAGGACGGCATTTTCACGGAAGGACAGGGCGCGGATTTTTCGGTTGACATCGTGATGGAATCGAAAGGCGTGATCGAAGATTGGGGCTGGTCGGTCGAGGTCAAAATCCCTTTCAAATCTTTGCGCTACACCGCCGGAAAAGACAAAATGTGGGGCTTTAATGTTGCCCGCAACATTGACCGGTTGAATGACGAATTTAACCAATGGCTGCCGGACGACCGCAATATTTCGGGCTTTCTAATTAAGCACGGCAAAATCACGGGGCTTGACGAAATCAAGACGGAGCGCACGCTCGAAATCGTTCCGAGCATTACTTTAAGCCAATCCGGAAACCGCGTTGACGCGCTCGAAGTGCCGAACGGCAGATTCGTCAATTCGCCGATCAAAAAGGAAATCGGCGTTAATCTGAAATACACCATTACGCCGAACGTGACACTCGACGCGGCGATCAATCCCGATTTCGCCGAGATCGAAGCGGACGCGCCGGTCGTCACGGCAAACCAGCGTTTCCCGATCTTTTTTGAGGAAAAACGCCCGTTTTTCCTCGAAGGCTCGGAAATCTTCCGCTCGCCTTTGCAGGTTTTCTACTCGCGCCAGATCGTTGACCCGGACTTAGCTTTAAAGCTGACGGGTAAGGTCGGCAAAACGAGCTTCGGCATTTTGGCGGCATCGGACAACGCGCCGGGCAACTATTCGGAAGACGAACGTACGCGGCTCGCGCAATGTCAAGAGAGGCGTTTGACCAATCCGACGCTGCGTTGCGGCATCGAAGAATTTGTCGGTAAAAACGCGATGTTCGGCGTTTTGCGCGTCAAACGCGATTTCGGAAAAGAAAACAATATCGGCTTTTTCTCGACCTATCGCGGCTTTCCCGAACAGAAAAATCTGCTCGCCGGTTTCGATGGTCGCATTAAATGGAGTCCGAGGACGGTTTCGACCTTTCAAGTCGTCGGCACGACGACACGCAGCTGTTTTCGTGAAAATGATTTTGAACCCGTCAACAATCCGCTTCAGGCACAGCGCAACCGCGATATTTGCGGCGACCGGACATACAATCGTTACCGTACGGGCAACGGTTTCGCCTATTACGCGAACTACGATTACACCGAAGAAACGAAAGGCTTTTTTGTCGAAGCCGGCGGTCGCTCGAAATTTTACCGCGCCGATGCCGGTTTTACGCGCCGGACGAATTCAAACTTTGTTTTCGCGGGCGGACGAATTTCGACCAAATCGAAGCCGAAAGCCAAAATTATCCGCGCCAGTTGGTTTAACGGCGCAGGCTTGGATTACGATTTTGAAGGTCGCTCGCAAAGCCTCAGCTGGAACTCGAACGCCAATCTCAGCCTGCAAAATAACACTTTCATCAATTTTTCGGGCGGCATCAGCCGCGAACGGATTTTTGAAGAAGAATTCGGCTTGAAACGAATGCCGACCAGACCGCTGAGCGGCGCATTTTTCGGCAATTCGGAACGCGCGGCAAATCAGGCTTGGCTCAGCGGCAACGTCAACAAACAATTTAATAAACGGGTGAGCGTCGGCGCATTCGCCGGCACGATTTTCAACGCCTTCGATTTCGATTTCGGCGGCGGTCCGCGTTTTCCGCGCGCGAGCCGCGCTTATGTTGATGCCGGATGCCGTCAAAACCCGCAAACCTGCGATGAACCGGCACTCGATCCGGGCATCGGTCAGCAATACGATTTCGGTCTCGGCATCGAACTCAAACCGACCGATCCGTGGCGTGTTTCGCTCGATTTCAACAAGAGTAAACTGGTCAGAAAAGATACCGATCTGGTGGCTTTTAATTCAAATATCGTGAGTTTGAAATCAACCTATCAATTCTCGCGCTTCCTGTTCGTCCGCACGCGGCTCGATTACGATTCGATTTCGTCGAACATTGACGGGCAATTACTTTTCGGCTGGAATCCGAATCCGGGAACCGCCTTTTACGTCGGTTACAACGACAACCTCAATTACAACGGTTTCAGCCCGATCACCGGACAATACGAACCGCGTTTTGCACGCAATACGCGCACGTTTTTCATCCGTGCTTCGTACCTTTTCCGCAAGAGTTTTTAGTTCATAATTCCTTGTTGCTTGAGCGAATAAAAAGACGGAAGTTGAAATTTTCAACTTCCGTCTTTTTATTCGCCGATTTTTTCAACCTGCCGCTCACTCGCCAACATTCCGTAAATCACAAAATCAACAAAGCGGTCGTGAATCCACGCAGACCGGCGCATCATTCCTTCTTCCCGAAAGCCCAACTTTTCGACAATTTTGCGGCTTTTGACGTTTTCCGCGCCGCAGAGCCTTTCAACGCGGTTCAGTTTTAATTCGTCGAATGCGTAATCTGTCAACACGCGGCACGATCTCGTTACCAAACCTTTGCCTTGAAAAGATTCGCCGAGCCAAAACCCGATTTCCGTCTTGCGATTTTCCCAATCGAAATAGTTAAATTCGATCTGTCCCGCCATTCGATTTTCAAACCAAATACCGACCGCAAATCCATCGTTATTATTAAATCGTTCAAGATTGCGTTCGATAAAAGCGCGCGTATTCTCAATCGAACGATCATCTTTCAGCCACACCGACCATTTTTTGATGTGGTCGAAATTGCTTTCAATCAATTCGTTCAAAACGTCCGCGTCGTGAGATTCATACAGACGAAGTTCAAGATTTTTATCAACTTTGCAAATAGACACTGCTGTTACGATTTAATAGTCATCATCGGAAATATGAACGACGATTATTTTCTGCCGACTCTGTAAAAAGCCAATTCCATAGTTTTAATAAACAGACAAGGCGCGTTTGAAGCACCGGAAAGAAGCCGCGATTTTTCGCGTGTCCTTTCCGCCAAAACCATCCCGCACGTCTGCGACCTCTGGGGACACGACGTAAATCACGACTGGGACTGGCAGCGCAAAATGCTCCCGCATTATTTGGGCAGATTTCTCGCCTAATTCGAGCAAAGTTTTATTAAAGGTTGAGTCATCGGCATAAAATATCGTGCCGATGGCGCAACCTTTAATGTTGATTTTAATCTTACGCGAATTGAATTGTTTTGCGGCTTTGCCGCCCGATGTGCGGACAGGCTGTGCCTTTTCGTCCGCACATCGGGCGGCAAAGCCCGAAAATCAAAACCTTCGCGTAAGATGAGTTATTAATCACAAATACACATTCCGTCTTCGAGGCGACAGGGCGGAAGACACTTTTCAGAGTCATCAACCCGGATACAGACCGCAGCTAACTCGTTAGTAATTACATTAATCCACGGGTCGTTCCCATCGCTCTCTGAATTGAATTTTTTATAGCGTCCACCATTTTTTATATATTCAATCTGCGCCAGTAATACGTCATATCTTGTTTTTTCTTCTGCCATAGTTTTATTCTCCTTTTTATTTGAAATTTTCGATCATTGAAGTTACCTGCCAATTTGCTTCTTTTCCGAAGTAAATCGCTTTACCGTCGGGCGAGAAAACAAGATTGGCAAAATAAACCCGTGCATCATTGCCGGTCAAAATCGGGCGGTTTGTGCCGTCTTTGACCGAAACGACGTGGATACTGTCGGTGGCGTCTTTTCGCGTTACAAAAGCTACCGTTTGTCGGTCGGGCGAAAGGCGGACGTTGTAAAAATAAGTTTTTTTCAGTTGCGACAAAGTGCGTTCTGCGCCGTTGTCGGCAGAGATTTGAAGCAGATCGAAGTCATTCGGAAATTGCACCGAACCAACGGCAGATTTGATGATTACTTCGCGTCCGGTTGGCGACCAGCCGAGCAATCCGAGTTTTGATTCGGATTGAAAAATCATTTTTGCCGCGCCATTTTCATAAATCCAAATACTTGATTTTCTCGTCTTTTGCGTTTCCGCTGGCGCAATTTCGCCGGAAAAAGCGATGCGTTTGCCGTCGGGCGAAAAAACCGGATTGTAAAATTTTATGTTTGCGTCCGTGTTGTCGGTGAGACGATTTTCGCCCGAACCGTCTGCCGCCGCTTGCCAAAGATTTGAAATTTTGTCGCGTCGGGCGCAATAAACGAGCAAACGGCTGTCCGGCGACCATTGATAATCTTGCGCCTGAGCGCGATTGAAAGGCGATTTTAGCGAATATCCATTGAAAACGACTCCTTCGGTTGTAATTGATTCTACTTCGCCACCACTTGCCGGAGCGATTCGTAAATTGAATAATTTATCAGTTGATTGCAGAAATGCTATGTGCTTGCCGTCCGGCGAAAATTGCGGCAAAAAGCCATCGCCCGAAAGTTCCAACGATTGATTCGTTCCATCGTTTGTTTGTGAAATAATCGCCGAATGAAATATTCTGTTTTCGACATCATTTGTGCGTTCGGCTTGAAAAATTATCGTTGAATTATCCGGCGCAACATCCGCCCACAACTCCATTTGGACATTTTCAGTCAAACGAATTTCTTTCAAATCGTCTAAATTGACTTTCCACAAATCGGCTTCGACTCTTTCCGAAAAATAAAGAATTTTTTTTCCGTCCGGCGAAATGTTGTTGACATAAGTGTTAGCATCGCTGAAAAATAACTGAACGGGCGGCTTGCCGTCGAGTCCGACGGCGAAGATTTGGCTGATGCCATTGCGGACGGCGTTGTAAATAATCCGCCGTCCGTCCGCGTGCCAGACTAAACGCCCTTCTCTAAATTCGTCATTCGTAACGCGCACCGCCTCGCCGCCGTCTTTTGGAACAATCCAAATATCTGTTTGTCCGTCTTTTTGTCCGAGATAAGCGATTTTTTCTTCATCGCTTGAAAGGTCAAAATTCGGGTCGTTAACGGGCGAAGAATCCAAATCAGTTAATTTCTTGATTTCTTTCGATGGTAAATCGAGCGCGAAGAAATTTTTGTCGCTTTGGAAATAAATAATTGCGCCGTCTTTTGACCAACGGACTAATTGTTTATAGCCGCTATCGAGCGATTTGAGCAAAACGGGCGTTCCGCCGAGTGTCGGCATTGCCCAGATTCCGTATTGTTCGCCGCGTTTTGAGAGAAAAGCGATTTGCTCGCTGTCAGGCGAAAAAACCGGACTCGTTTCCGTCCATTTGTCCTGTTTGCGCGTAAAAGGTTCGCCGCCGCTGACTTGTTTGAGCCAAATCGCGCTCGTGTCGCCGCGTGTCGAAACAAACGCGACGAGCTTGCCGTCTGGCGAAAATCGCGCCGTGCTTCCCGCATCTTCGGTCAAATCGCGTTTCCAACTGGAAAATTGCGAAACCGAAAACGGCACGGACAAATTTGTTTCGACTTGTCTTGAACGCCACCACGCGAAACTTGCAAAACCCGCAACCAAAACCGCTAACGCCGAAACTGCCCAAATCCATTGATAATTTTTTGTCGGCGGAATCGTTTGCGCCGAAGTTTCTTCATCTTTTGTGATTTGCGTTAATCGTTCATCAGTCGAAAAATTCAACTCTTGAACGGTAGTTAAATTTCTTTCCGCATCAAAGCCGTTTTCAATCAAATTGAGCGGCAGACTTTTCAAATCGAATAATAAATCTTTCGCCGATTGATAACGCTCGGCTTTCTTTTTCATCAAAGATTTTTGCACAATCGGTCTTAATTCAAACGGAATGAGATTTAAGTCGGGTTCGTCGTTGAGAATCGCGGAGATTGATTCGGCGTTGCTGTCGTGTTGAAAAGGCGAAATTCCGCTCGACATTTCGTAGAGCAGAACGCCGAAACTGAAAATATCGGTGCTTGTGTTGAGCGTTTTGCCGCGCAGTTGTTCGGGCGACATATACGGCACAGTTCCCATAATTGCGCCGGAACTGCTCAATTTTTGTGTCGCTTTTTCGTCCGTTTCAGCTTCGATAATTTTCGCCAAACCGAAGTCCAGAACTTTTAATTGACCTTTATTGTTGACGATAATATTTGCCGGTTTGATGTCGCGGTGAATGATGTTTTGCAAATGCGCTTCTTCTAAAGCAGCGGCGATTTGCAAGGCAAAATTACGCGATTTTTCCGCGCTCAGACGTTCTTTCGTGAGAATGTCGGCGAGCGTTTCGCCGCTCAGGTATGGCATCACGATAAAACTGCAATCCGTCGTTTCCGAGATTTCATAAATCGCGCAAATGTTCGGATGGTCGAGCTTGGCAACTGCCCGCGCTTCACGCAAAAGACGTTGTTTTGCCTTTTCGTCCAACGAAAAATTTTCGCGCAAAATCTTGAGCGCAACGCGCCTTTGAAGCTCCAAATCCTGCGCCAGATAAACATTGCCCATTCCGCCCGCGCCGATTTTGCCGATGATTTCGTAATGACCGAGAATCTGATTTTCGTTAAATTGACGACTTTCCGGCACAACCTTTTCGGTAACTTTCCCGACGGCAGGCGTTTCCATAAAATTTTCCGCGCTGTCAAACGAAGCAAGCAACGATTCGACTTCGCCGCGCAGATTTTCATCATTGCCGCAAGCCAAATCAAGAAATTCGGAGCGCATCTCAGGCGTTTGCCGCAAAGCGTCGGCAAAAATCGCTTTCACTTGTAACCAGTTTTCGTGCGCCATATCTTCACGTTCGGAGTCCCGCCTTCAGGCGGAATTTTCGGCACACATGAGATTCCGCCTGAAGGCGTGACTCCGAACATATCATCTATTAACGCGACATTTTCGGGAAAACCGTTCAATTTTTTTTCAGCGCGTCAATTCACGATGTAGCCAAGCCTTTGCCAAATTCCAATCATTGGCAACGGTCGTGCGCGAAATTTTTAGTGCGGCGGCGGTTTCTTCGAGCGTCAAGCCGCTGAAATAGCGCAATTCGACAATCTGACATTGCTGTTCATCAATTTCCGCCAGATGATTTAAGGCTTCGTCGAGCGCGATTAAATCAATGGTTTTTTCGTCTGAAACAACGAGTAGTGCTTCGTCGAGCGGCAAATCTTCCTTCGAGCCGCCGCGTTTTTCGCGATGTTTGGTGCGGGCGTGGTCAACCAAAATCCGCCGCATCATATTCGCGGCGACGGCGAAAAAATGCGTCCGGCTTTCCCAATTTACATTTTGGTCAATTAATTTCAGATAGGCTTCGTGGATTAAAGCGGTCGTTTGCAGCGTATGATTCGGGCGTTCGCGGCGCAAATATCGCCGCGCCTGTTTATGCAGTTCGTCATAAAGAAGCGGCATCAACTCTTCCAACGCCGCTTGGTCGCCGTCGCTCCATTCGCGCAACATTCGCGTAATTTTATGTGTTTGCGCCATAAAATCTGATTTTAACTTAAATACAAGTTTATATTCGCAAACAGGTTAAGTCAAAATATGCAGGTCAGAACCGCCTGCGGTAGCGGGCGGGCAAATAGTTAATAAAGAGGTCTAATTCATTCACCGCAAATCCGCCCGCTACCGCAGGCGGTTCTGGCTTGTGTAATTATTTCTGAACGGTTTTTGCAAAATTGTCGCGCTAATAATTGAAGGCAGAAAATAAAGCCTTCTCAGAAAAAGGAGAAAAGAAATGAGAATAAATTTATCGAATTTTTGGCAACAAAAAGACAGGCAATTTCAGATGAGCCTTCTGAAATCAATTTTATCAGTAATCGTGGTGGCGATTTTAACCACCTTTGGAAGTAAAGTAATGGCTCAAAACGAGGGAAACAGTTTGTCTGCTTCGGCGAGTATGACCGATGCTGATGAAAAGTTCCGGTTATCAATTAATAAGAATTTCAGCCGCAATACCTTTCCTTCTAATCTTTTAACTTCTTGGAATGATAAATTTTTTCCGAATGAGTTGCTCAATATAAATAGCGGGATTATATTGAATGGAATTTCGGATGATTGTTGGAGCGGCGCGGAAAAAAACGGTGCTTTTTGTTATGTCAAATGTCGGAAAGGTTATTACGGAGTCGGACCTGTCTGTTGGGGAAAATGCCCTGATGGTTATAGAGATGACGGAGCAACTTGTCGTCGGGATGTCAAAATTATCCGTGCCAATAATTCAGCTTGTCCGCGATATGACAAGTGTGGTCTGACCTTAAAGAAGGGCTGTTCGGTTTGCCCTAGCGGATATAAAAATGATGGTTGCATCTGCCTTCGGGACGTTCACATCACTTCAAAACCCAGTTACGGGCGCGGGGTGGGTTACTTTATTCGTTCGGACTATCACGGCATTTTTTACCGTTATATCCGCGACCATCGAAATATTTGGATGGCAACCGCCAGCCCTTTGACAGAAGCAGAAAAAACTTATCTTCGGCAATTCTTTCCAAATCGGTTAGTGGAATCTGTCCGAGTCAAAGAACTTGATGGAATGACCGGTGCCGGCAGCCACTCAGCCAGCGCAACAACCTACGGAAATGATTTTATTATTGTCCGCAAAGGCGAGCGAACAAATCAGTTGCTGAAACACGAATTTGTTCACGTTTGTCAATACGACAAACTGGGTGTCGAAGGTTTTGCCCATACTTACGCAGACCAGTATGTAGATGGCGGGTATCAATATGCAAATATTGAGTTCGAGAAGCAAGCGTGGGGCTTTGCCTCAAAGAACTCGAAAATTTCAGACCACCTGGGTTATTGCGAATAGTTCAATCAGTTCGGAGTTAGGCAAATATCTGAAGCCTGTGCATATTAAACTTATTCCGAAGGTGTTTTTCTAAAATTCTAATTTGCACAGGCTTCAAATATCTACTAACAGAAGGAATTATGTTACAGGAAATCTATTTGAAAAGAGGAAAAAAATTATGAAAGAGAAATTAGCAACGTATTTAGTTTTAGCTTTTTTATGGCTTTTCGCCGGGTTAGCAAATGTCAACGGTCAACTGCCGACTCCAACGCCGCGACCACCAATTCCACCCCAAATAAATGCAGTTCCTTTGTATATTTTACGGACTGAGCCTGAAATTCCGGTGGCAAACCAAACGATGCGGGTTTATTTTAGTGCCACCAATAATCCTGCTTTAAATAAATTAAGAAAGGGGATTGTTCAAGGCAAGATTCGTAGTGGCGCAGTTACCGTTACCTCAGATGAGAAGCGAATTGAAAACTTTCAATCCGGCAGTAAGGTGGAAGGCTTTTTAACTGTTGAAGTTCCGGCAAATTCTATCGGCGGAACAATTGAGATTTACTACTATGAAATCACCGGAACGATCTATGACCCGATTCGGCAAAGATATTTGGAATCTAAGAAAAAAATAACGACGGCGATGATGGATTTTTCCGCATTTTTAGATGCTGACAAAGACGGCATCAATGACCGGATTGAACGTGATTTACTGGAAAAGTTTCGTCCGTATTATAAGTTTTCCAATGACAAAGGCGATGAAAATTATCGTCCGACTGATGTTTGGTGGTATGCTACCAAATCGGAATTACTCACCGCCAAAGACGAAAATAAGGATGCTTATCTTCCGATTGAGACTCTGAAAATAAATCCAAATGCGGTTTTAACAGCTAATACTTCACAATTTGGAAAATCCGATTTGACGAAATCCGATTTGACGAAAATGACTTCGCCAACCAGTTATTACCTCAACCCGAAAGAAAACATTGCTGGAGAAAGCGAGAGCAATCCCGGCAGGCAGGGCAACTCTTGGAACCAGGTGAAAGCCGAAAAAAACACGGGTTTCTATGGGCATGTTGTTCCCGTTAAACTTACCAATCCCTATAAATTTAACTTTGACCATATTTTATCAGGCAGTGATGACGGCGAAACTTATTACAAAATCGAATATTGGCAGTTTTTCGGATATAACGATACCAAAGCAGGTCTTGACATCGGCGACCACGAGGGAGATTGGACCTCAGTGCAATTGATATATGACCCGAAGAATAACAATATTAAGAGCGTTTTTCATTTTGCCCACGGTCTATCGTTTAGATATGACATTACGCCTCAAAATAATGCTCGTCAGGTTGTTTTCACGGACAAAGATGGTGAAATAAAAGAATATCGCGGCTTAAATTATGATTATAACTCGTCATCTCTGGAGTTATCTTATCTGAATTTGGGAACAGTTCCACCAAGAATAGAAAAAAATTATCAGCAGATTGAGAAAGCTCAAAATCGTCTGGTTAGATTTTTCAAAAACCCGCAAACCGGTGAATTTACACATCCCATTGTTTATATCGAAAATGGTTCTCACGAGTTTTTCCCAAGCGAACATTGGAGTTATTACGGCTCACCAAATCATAATGGCAAAAGTAAGCATAATTATTTAACTGCCACACCTCCTAACTTGGGTGAAGTCGAAAATCCCCTCCAAGAAACCAGAGCGGCTAATATCATTCTGAAATTTAATGGATATTGGGGAACTTATGGCAAATATAATGATCCGCCACCGGGTCCGACTTTACACAAAAACTGGACTTATCCCGCCGATAGCTCTCTTTGTTGGAAGATAGGATGGTCGCTCGGTTACTAAATTTTGGGGGGCTAACCGACTCCGCCTTATCCGACTTACGCGGGAAATGCGGCGGCTTCGAGCGCGTCGCTGGCAACGACGCTTGCGCTGTTTTTCGGGCGCGACGACATTTCGTTTCAAATAAATTTCGGCGGCACACCGAACGTGCTTCGGAGCTATCCGAGCTTTGCGGCTTTCAACACGGAAGTTTCTCGCAGCCGAATTTACGGCGGAATTCACTTCCAATTCGACAGCCACGCCGGACAATCGATCGGACGCAATGTCGCAAATTTTGTGTTTATGAATTACCTGAAACCGCGCAAGTGCGAACTTAACTGAGAAGGGGAGAAAGGGAGATTTTGCTTATTCAACAATCTACCCTTCTCTCTTTCTTCTTAATTATTCCCGCCGACTTTTGGCTTTGCTTTGACTAATTATTTCTATCAGGGCTTTCTCATAAAAAGGTGTGGAGCAATCAGTATAGCGAGCGGTCGCGAGCAGGTTTCTTGTCATTCGAGTTTTCAGGTCGCAAAGGTGTTCGCTACCGCTCACTATACAGATTTGTTTTGTTTTTTTTTATGAGAAAGCCCTGTTATTTCTATTTTTCCGAAATGCTTATGACATCAGTAAAAGTTGTCGTGCGGGTTACAAATATTTGTCTGCCGTCCGGTGTTGAAGAAAAATCTTCCACCAGCCGCGAGTCGAAATTCGTTGCTGGTTGCGGCGGTTGTCCGTCGAGCGGCAATCTCCAAATATTGCCCGTTTCGCCCGGGTTTGACGCATAAAGCAAAGATTGTCCGTCCGGCGACCAGCGCATCAGACGGTTGGAAACTCCGTCGGGAACGTCAAGACTTTGTTCGATTGCGCCGCCGCCGGAGGAAACGATTCCGATGCGCCATTTATCTTCGCTCATATAAAAAAAAGCGACGCGCGAGCCGTCGGGCGAAACGGTCGGGCGCATCGCAAAATAGTTGGTCAACTGAACGGGTTCGCCGCCTTCGAGAGAGATTTTCCAAAGCGTTGATTTAACTCCGAATCCGTAACCTTTTTGATAAATTACCGAACTGTTATCCGGCGTGCAGACGGGATAAAATTCCCCATCGCCGACGGTTAATCGTTTAGCCTCGCCGCCGTCAACCGCAATGCTCCACAAATTTACTTTTCCGGCTCGTCGGGAAGGAAAAACTATTTTCTTCCCGTCCGGCGCAGCGCACAGCCCGCGCTCTTCAACCTGCGCGTCAACGGTTATTTGCTTTTTTTTGCCGTCAGTTCCGATTGTCCAAAGGTTTGAATTTCCACCGGCATTCGAGCGAAAAATGATGCTGCCGTTTGCCGTCGAAACTATCGAATCCAACTTTCCGGTTTCTGAAATCAATTCTTTAAAATCATACGAATTTTGCCCGACTGCGCCCTGCCAAATGCTGCTCGTCCGACTTTCCTGCACGGAAACAAACTGTTTGCCGTCCGCCGCCGCGCCGATGTAGGAATAATCATTTAAATCGTTGGTCAGCATCCGCGCTTCGCCGTCGGCGGCGGAAACAAACCATATTTGATTCGCCGCTTGCGGCGCGTCGCTTCCGATGACGAGCAAACCGCTTTCGTCCTTTAACCATTGCACGCTGTTGAGCGAAGTCCAGCGTTTCGCGCTCAGAGGTTTTTCCGCGCCGTCCGCCGGACTGATGCCGACGACGGTCGAAAAATTTTCTTCCGCAGCGGTAACATTTTTGATGACGGCAATCGTTTTTCCGTCCGGCGACCACGCGCAAGACTGCCCTTCGACATTAAAACTCAAAGGCATTTTGCTCTTTGCCAATTCGATTTGTTCGCCGCCGTCAAGATTGCTAATCAATAAAATTTTTTCACCCGCGCCCGAATCTGTCGTGATGTGGGCAAAACGCTTGCCGTCCGGCGCGAACGACATCCAGGTCGTGACCACCAGCGGAAGTTTGCGGCTTGCACCGCCGAGCGCGGGAACGGAATAAAACTGCGCCGCGATTTTATCGCCGGAAAAAAGACCGTAATAAATGAGTTTGCCGTCAGGCGAGAAAGTCAGAAATGTATAACTGCCTTTTTTGGGCGGAACGAGATTGATGGCGTTGCTCATTTCGATTTGACGCACCCACAAACTCACGCCGTCTTTATCGCCGGTTTGGTATGCAATCAAATTACCGTCAGGCGAAAGCGCGACTTTGCCGACGTTTCCATAATTGGTCAAACGACTAAAATTTATCTGGCGGAACGGCGCGGCAGTGTTGGCGGTTTTCGAGAATTTGTAAAAGCCCAAACTAAATATCGAGGCGATTAAAACGACACCGAAGCAAACGGAGATAAATTTGCGGCTCAGTTTGCGGTCGGTATCAGAGCGAATTTTTACCTCATCTTCGTTTTTATCGGCAAATCCCGATTCGACAAATTTATTCGTTCGAGCGGCGGATTCAATCGCCGAACCGTCGCCGTTTTTCGCCGCACGTTCAACAATCGGGCTAATCGAATGATTCTCCGAAACCTGCACTTCGGCGATAAAGCGATAACCTTTTTTCGCTACTGTTTCGATAAATTTATTGCCATTTTTGTCTTCACCCAAATTACGGCGGAGCGTGTGAACAATCCGCGCCACGTTTGCCTCTTCGACAAACGAATCCGACCAGACAATTTGTAAAAGCTCGTCTTTTTCAACCAGATGTCCGTTGCGTTCGACCAACGCAACAAGCACATCGAAAGCCTTCGGCGTGAGCGATACGGCAATTCCGTCGTTTAATAATTGCCGCTCTCCGACATCCAGCCGAAACGACTTGAATTGATAAAAATGTCTTTCTTCGCCGTTCATTTCGCGCAGGGAGAAATTTAGGAGAAAACTAGGAAAATTTTCCAAAGACATCTTCAACCTCCGACGTTTATTGTGAAATCTGCACAACGCAAAACGTCGGTTGTTTGAAGGCTTTGGGTATTTAAGCTAAAGAACCTTTGCATTATAACAGCCGACGAAACATTTAGAAAGAAAAAAGGAGAATTTATGAATCGAACAAAATTTACAACGATGTGGCTTTTCGTCGCCACATTTTCAATATGCGTTTTGATTATAGCGGTTAAAGCGCAAAGTCCGACATCAACACCCAACAAGACAGGTGGCGGAAATAATGTGAAAAACAAACCGCCAAATCCAACACCGACCCCAGCACCGATCCCGTGTAAGGGTTTGGGGTGTACACAACCAAAACAATTCGCCTATAATTTATCGGTCGAAAGATTAGGGAGCGGCGATATTATCGAGTTTACGCCGATGGACATCAAATGGTCACTTAATGTAACAGAATTCGGGATTTCAGGTCCCGATCCAACCCCCGTCGATATTAGAATTTGCCCGGTCATTTTTTCGCCGGATATTCAGTCCCAATGTCCGCAAATATCAAACGCCAGACCGGGACGCACTTATAAGGGCAGGATGACTGTTGCAACACCGCCGGCAGGCAAACAATCGCCTCTTCGAGTGGTTGTTTTAATGTCCCCAACGACCGGAGAAGGACTGGAATTTGCTGTCGGCGAGGCGGCGGTTAAATTAGACGTTGCCGCACGTTACGATGTTTCGATGGCGAGTTTTAATCTTCTGACTACACGTTCAACGAAAACTGACACAGTCTGGCTTTCACTTCAAGGTTTAGTTAAGTCCACGCCGCTTCACGCTTCGGATAACCAAGAGGCATGTAAACTTGTCGGATTTAATTGGTGTGTAATCAATCAATACTTTGGAGATGTTGAGGACTCAGGAGAGAAAATCGTCAACAATCTTCGCGTCGGTCCTTATGACCTTGTCCCTGAAAGAGAGCAAGACCTGAGAATTTTGTTTTACCTCGACAATCACGGGACTGACCACTCGCAAGAAACTGCCTTAGCTGTGGCAAACGGGTTTTCAAAGGTGGGAATGGTCATACTTAGCGCGTATCAAGGTAATAGCGGCACTGCCTCCGAACTGGATAATGTTATGGGGCAACTCCATGAAGTTGGAACGGCAAGTTGCGATGGCAAACTTGCCGGGGACATTGTCGTTATCGCCAACACCACGATTGCGAGCCAGCCGCAAAATACGCTCGATGCGTTCACTAAAGGCAATGGCACGTTTACCACGGCAGTTCTGAATAACGGCATCCCGAAAATATATCGCGAAACCGATGGTGATTTCCGATGCGACAGGCGCGGCGGACAATACACAGTTACATATTCCGTTCACCGGACATCATGGAGAGTCTGGGGTTTCCAACCTCGTTGGTAGGATTGTATTCGTCAGCAATAAAAAGCCAATACCTTTGGTTTAGCGTGTTGCAGAAGTTGATCCTAACAATGCGGAAACATACGTCCAATTGTCTGTCGTAGCAGATTACGATGGCGACGGACGCGCCGATTTATCGGTCTTTCGACCGTCCGACCAAACTTGGTATATCAATCGCAATCAAGGCGGATTCGATGCCGTGCGGTTCGGTCTGGCGACCGACAGAATCGCGCCCGCCGATTATGACGGCGACGGCAAAACGGATGTTGCGGTTTATCGTGACGGCGTTTGGTATCTCCGTCAGCCAAACGGCGGAATCAATTACGCCTATTTCGGTTTGGGCAGCGATACGCCGACCAATCAAGTTCAATAAATTGAGAAATTAATTATCCGCTTCATAGAAAATTTTGCGACGTATTGATTTTCGTTTTGAGTTCGCGCTTGAGCGTGTTCCGCCAGCCAAGCGCGGCGAAAAAAAATACGCTCAAGCACGAACTCAGAACCGTAAGCGAAATCCTCCGAAACCCATGCTTACCCGAATAAGCGGGCAAAAATATATTTGGCTAATGGCAGGTGTTCAAAGTCCAAACTTTACAGTTTGTTCCTTTGCCAAAGATACGCAACGAGCGTGAACCCCGAACACTTGCCGATGACTCTCACAAATATGACCGGCGTTTTTTATCGAACGCCAAGGAGAAAAATTATGAAAAACAAAAAACTATTATTATTTACCATTGCCGTGTTTTGGTTGTGCGCCGCGCTGACGGCGAATGCACAAGATACAACAATCTCCGATGCGAATCCACCGAACGAAGACGTGGTTCTAAAATGGAATCGCGTTCTCGGACAAACTCTGCAAATTCCCGGGGCGCATCCGCCGAACATTCTGCCCGTGCGGAGTTTTGCGATGATGCACCTCGCGATGTTCGACGCGGTTAATTCGATTGACGGCAGTTACACGCCGTATCTGACGGACGTGCCGGGAAGCAAAAACGCTTCGCTCGAAGCCGCCGCCGCGCAAGCCGCGCATAATGTTTTGTCGGCTTTATATCCAGACCAAAAAGCAATATTCGATACGGAATTGGCGCAGTCGTTGGCGGGAATTGCGCCAAATCGGGCGCGGCAGGGCATCCGCGTCGGTGAAATTACTGCCGCCCGAATGTTGGCAAATCGTACCAATGACGGTTGGAGTGTGCCGTGGACACCGTATCTTTTGCCCCCGACACCGGGTAATTGGCAGGAATTATTTCCCGGTCCGTATCCGGGTTTTGCCGTTTTCACCAATTATTCGGGCGTTACGCCGTTTGCGATGACTAGCGCGACGCAATTTCTGCCCGCGCCGCCGCCCGCTTTGTCGAGCGCGGAATACGCCGCCGCTTTTAACGAAGTCAAACAACTCGGCGCGGCAAACAGCGCGACGCGTACCGCCGACCAAACTGTGACTGCATTTTTATGGTCAATTCCGCCGCGCAGCGATGCCGTAACATTTAATATCGCCCGCACGACGGCTCTCGACCGCGGCAATTCGATGGTTGAAAACGCCCGTCTGTTCGCGCTGCTTTTTATGACGTATCACGACGCGCTGGAAACGACTTTTACAAGCCAATATCATTATGGTTTGTGGCGACCCGTAACGGCGATTCGACGCGCCAACGAAGATAACAACGCCGACACGACGGCTGACGCGAATTGGGATTCGCTGCTCGGAACGGCAGGAACGCCGCCGCATCCGTCCTATGCTTCGAATGCTTCATCGGCGAGTGCTTCCGCCGCAACCATTTACGCGCTTTTTTACGGACGCGATGATATTAGTTTCCAGATAGATTTCGGCGGGAATGTGATTCGGAATTACCGGAGCTTTTCGGCAATGACCAACGAAGCCGCCCGCAGCCGCATTTTCGGCGGCGTGCATTTCCCGTTCGACACCGCCGCCGGACAATCCGCGGGTCGCAATGTTGCCAATTATGTGTTTATGAATTACCTGAAACCGCGAGGCTGTAATTTGTAATGAACTTAACGACGCACCTTGAATCGAAAAGCATCGGTGTTTGACGGCGATGCTTTTCAACTAAAACTTACCGATTCATAAAATTTCAATTTTCCTTTGCAATATTTTCGATACTTTCAATCAATCTTTCGATTTCTTCAATCGTCGTATAACAGGCGCAGCCGGCGCGAACCAAACCGTCATTTTGCAGACCGAGTTTTTCAACGACCGTCATCGCATAAAAATCGCCGTGTGATGTGAAAATTCCGCGTTCCGCCAATTTTTCCGAAACGCTTTGTGAATTTACGCCTTTGACCGTAAAAGCAATGGTCGGTGTCCGCTCGGATTCGGGATTTTGTCCGTAGAGTGTTACGCCGCCGATTGCAGATAAACCTTCCCACAAGGCTTTGAACAAATCCTTTTTGCGTGAATGAATTTCCCCAAATGTGTTTTGCAGTTTTCTGCGCCGCGTTTCGCCCGTTGAAAGCGAGGCGAGAAAATCAACCGCCGCGCCTGCGCCCGCGATTGATTCGTGGCTTTGCGTTCCCGTTTCAGCGCGTTCGGGCGCGTAATCGGGCGCGGGTTTGAGCTTCGGAAAATCAATATTTTCCAAAATTTCCTTGCGCCCGTAGAGAATTCCGATGTGCGGACCGTAGAATTTATACGCCGAACACGCCAGAAAATCACAACCGATGTTTTGCACGTCAATAAGTTCGTGCGCCGCGTAATGAACCGCATCAACAAAGCTCAAAGTTCCGTTTTCCTTTGCCAAACTGCAAGCGCGTTTGACATCCGAAATCGTCCCGATTGCGTTTGAAGCCGCGCCGATTGCCAAAAGACGCGTTTTCGCGTTCAAAAGATTTTCGAGTTCGCCGAATTCCAGCGTGCCGCTTTCAATATCTATCGGCACGACGCGAATCTTCACGCCGCGCTCTTTTTCAAGCGAACGCCAAGTGTCCACATTCGCGTGATGGTCGAGTTCGGTGACGATAATCTCGTCGTCCGGGTTGAAATTTCTGCCCAAAGCCCGCGCCAGATGAAACGTCAATGAAGTCATATTTTGCCCGAACGCGATTTCATCCGCCGAAGCGTTCAAAAAATCAGCCAACGCCTCACGCGAATACGCAATAATCGCATCGGTTTCATTACTCGTCGGATAAGCCCAATGCGAATTGGCATTATGATTAAAAAGATAATCGGTCATCGCTTCGACCACTGCGCGCGGAACCTGCGTTCCGCCCGGACCATCGAAATAAGCAACCGGGTGTCCGTTGTGAACGCGATTCAAAGCCGGAAATAGGGCGCGAATTTCTTCAACCGAAACTGTTTTATTGTTTGTCATATAAAGTATTTGAAAGAGAAATTAACAACGAAATTGATGTATTAACCTGTCCGTTATTTTCAACTAAGCCGCTTGAAATATACAATCTCCGGGTCATCTTCATCAAGATTATGAATTACTCCGCTTAAAACGTAATTCAACTTTGCAAGCAGTGACTGCATCGGCAAATTAGAAAGATTTGTCGAAGTAAACAATTTTGCCGTTTGGCAAAGCGACTCTAAATGTTTCAACAACGCCACGCCTGCACCGCTTCGCCGATAGTCCAAATGAACGTAAAGCATCTCGATATAACCCAGATGATAAAAAGTGTAATTTAATACGCCGTAACCGATAACCGTTTCATTTGTTACAGCGACAAAACAATTGCCGGATGTGACCTCACACCGGATGAATTCCCGCCGCTCATTCTCATATTGCGCGATGAGGTCAAAAGAGCAAAGAGTTTCAATGTCATCTTCGACAGCCGGGCGAATTATCATCATAATCGTTTTGTTTTATATCATAGAATTTTTATTCTGTGCAGATTTTATCGCTGAAAATAATCCATTCGTAATCTTAAAATTTAATCATAGTTGCCGCCGTGAATTATTAAACAGCGATGCTGTTTTTCATGCCTGCGCCGGGATGGCGACAAAAGAAAGGGCGAAAATCAGTACAAATAATATTGATTTCATAAATTTAAATTAGGTTGAAAAAGGTGTAATTCTCAAAAACTTTACGGCATCTTTATTAGAAAAAAATGCAACTAACGAAAAGTTGCCCTAAAGCGCAAGAAAGATTTTAGCTCTCCTCTGTTAAAGCATACGTAAGAAACCGGAATTTTGTTATCCGAGCATAACAAATGACGGGTTTCTTTATAACCAAACCGACGGCTCGAAAATATTTTTAAAATTCTTCTTGTAATTTCTTAACTTATAGTGTATAAAACGTAGCAGACAAAATGTTTCTTGTTTTTTGATATAGGAGGTCAAATGAAGCTAACCAGAAGTTTTACGAGCTTTGCCCTGATTTTTTCCCTGAGTTTAATATCTTTCCTAACTCTTCCCGTTCAAACCATAAACGCCCAAGACGCAAAAATCGCTTTACAGCGCGGTTATCGCACCGGCTATTCCGACGGATATATGGCGGGCTACCGCGATGTGATTGATAATACGGCGAAATCTCCGGCGCGGCACAGCGAATATACAAAGGCTGACCGTGCGTATAACAAAGATTACGGGCTGATTGAAGATTACCGCGACGGTTATCAGCAAGGTTTTGAAATCGGTTACAGCACGGGTTTTGAAAAGCGTTCGTTCGACGCAACTTTGCCGACCGAACTGAAAAAACGCGGGATAATTAACACGGATTCAAATGCCACAACAGTAACAACGCCGACAACGCCGACAACAACGAATACCGAAATTGTCGAAACCAGAACGCCCGACAATACGGTTTCGGAAAACACGCCGAGTTCGACCACCGAACAAACGCCGACGATTCAAACCCGAACGAACGAAGTCAGTTATGTGCCGACGAGCGATGCAATTATCGTCATCCCGACGGACACGGAATTGATTCTCGAATTGATTGACGAAATCTCGACCGAACGCAACAAGGAAGGCGATAAATTTACCGCCCGAATCGTTTCGCCGATGGAAATGAACGGCGCGATTGTCGAAGGCAGAATTTCAAAAATTCAGAAGCCGGGCAGAATCAAACGCCGTTCGGAAATGCTTTTATCGTTTGACCGCATCGTTTTGACGGAAGGACGCTGGAGCAATTTCAACGCGATTCTGACGGAAGTTTTGCCGGTTAAAAACGATAACGTCAAACGGGTTGACACGGAAGGCACGGTCGAAGGCAAAAGCTCGGTCAAAGGCGACATTACCAAAGTCGGCGCGGCAACCGGAACGGGTGTGGTGATCGGCGCAATTGCGGGCGGTCCGGTCGGCGCGGCAGTCGGCGCAGGAGTCGGCGCGGCTTTCGGAGTCGGTGCGGTCGTGGTCGAACGCGGCAAGCATATTCGCCTGAATAAAGCCCAACAGCTTCGCATCAAATCAACTTACGAAACCCAAATTCGTTAAATTCGAGATTCAAGATTCAAGATTAGAAAATTAAATCTTGAATTTTGAATCTGAAATCAGGAATTACTTTTCGGCGCGAAAGCTGAGTGTTGCGCCCTTGAAATCCACGAAAACGAGCAAAGGTTTTTACTCCTTTTTTGTCTTTGCCCGTTTTCGTGGATAATTTTTTGAGGGATGAGGGATGAGGGATGAGGGCTGAATTAAAGCAAAAAACGATTGCGCTTTTAACGGATTTCGGGACGAAGGATTATTTTGTCGGAGCGATGAAAGGTGCGATTTTGTCTATTAATCCGAACGCGCAAATTGTTAATATTACACACGAAATCGCCCCGCAGAATATTAAATCCGCAAGTTTTACGCTTCGTGCTTGTTATAAAGATTTTCCCGCGAAAACAATCTTTGTCGCGGTTGTTGACCCCGGAGTCGGCTCGGAAAGACGGGCGATTTTGGTTGAAACGGCGGATTATTTTTTTATCGCGCCTGACAACGGTTTGCTGAGTTTCGTTTTCGATGAGGCAAAAGAATTCCGCGTTCTAGAACTCACGAACAGAAAGTTTTTTGCAGGCAGCATCTCCGCAACTTTTCACGGACGCGACATTTTCGCACCCGTTGCCGCGCATCTTTCCAAAGGCATAAAGCCCGACGAATTGGGCGCAGAAATTACGGATTTTGTGCGATTTGATGAAACGCGCCCGCGAAAAATTTCCGAAAATGAAATCGAAGCCGAAATCATCGAGATTGACCGTTTCGGCAATCTGATAACGAATCTGAAAAGGGAAGATTTGCCCGAAAGATTCGCGCTCGAAATCGGCAAAACACGCATCGAAAAACTCCAAAACTATTTTGCCGAAGCTATAAAGAGCGAGATTTTTATGATTTTCGGAAGCGCGGGATTTTTAGAAATCGTTGCATTTCAAGATTCGGCGAAAAATATTTTACAATCGGAAACCGGACAAAAAATCGTCGTGAAAATGCGTTAAAACTATGATTTTTTCGCACTTGTAACTTGTCAGACCATTTGTTATTTTTAAACCATAGAAAAATATATTAATTAAAGGTATAAAACACTATGAGTACAGCAACAGAATCAACCGCCGCGACCGCCGGACTGAGAGGCGTGGTTGCCGCGCAGAGCGCGATCGGCGATGTCAACGGCGAGCAGGGAATTTTGATTTATCAGGGTTACGATATTCACGATTTAGCCGAACATTCGACTTTTGAAGAAGTTATCTTTCTGCTTTGGAACGGGCGTTTGCCGAAGTCGGACGAGCTTGCCGATTTGAAGGCGAAGATCAGCGCGAACTATGACGCGCCGCCCGAAGTCATCGAATTGATGAAGCTCTTTCCGAAAGACGGCGACCCGATGGACGTTTTGAGAACGGCGGTTTCGGCGCTCGACTTCTACGACGAAGGCGCACACGACACGACCCGCGACGGCGCAATGACGGCGGCAATCAAGCTGACGGCGCAGATCGGAACAATCGTCGCGGCGTGGGAACGCATCCGCACGGGCAAAGAAATCATCGCGCCTGACAAATCTTTGAGCATTGCCGAAAACTTCCTGTATATGTTTCACGGCAAAAAAGCCGACGCGGACGAAGCCAGAATGTTCGACATCGCGCTGATTTTACACGCCGACCACGAATTGAACGCCTCGACCTTTACGACCCGCGTGATCGCCGGAACTCTGGCGGACGTATACGGCGCGGTGACGGGCGGCATCGCGGCACTTTCGGGACCGCTTCACGGCGGCGCGAACACAAATGTGATGAAGATGCTCAAGGAAATCGGTTCGGAAGATAAGATTGACCAGTGGCTCGACAACGCACTCGCGGAAAAACGCAAGATCATGGGCATCGGTCACGCCGTCTATAAAACGGAAGACCCGCGCGCGACGTGGCTGCGTAAATTCTCGAAAACTATGGCTGAGAAAAAAGGCGATATGACCTGGTATAATATGTCGCAGAAGATCGAGAAGGCGATGCTCGAAAAGAAAGGAATGCACCCGAACGTGGATTTCTATTCGGCTTCGACCTACTATCTGATGGACATTCCGCTCGACCAGTACACGCCGATCTTCGCCCTCTCGCGCATCTCGGGCTGGACGGGACATATTCTCGAACAATACTCGAACAACAAACTGATCCGTCCGCGTGCCGAATACATCGGAGCGAGAGATTTGAAATATACGCCGATTGACGAACGCTAGAAAGTGAAAATGTGGAAATGTGAAAAAGGGCAAAAGAAAACCTATTCTTTTGCCCTTTTTCTTTGCTACAATTCAGCGGGGTTCGGAGAAAAACGATGCGAAAATATGCTTTATTCTGCGGTTTGGTAATTTTCTTTACAGCTTTTGCCGTATCAATTTGCATTGTTCCAAATCCGCAAAAAGTTACCTTTATTGAAACTGTAAAAACGCAGACGAATATTAAGCCGAATCTCCGCGAAACGTATTGCTACGACTCGCTGTATAAATGCACCGATTCGGATTACAGATATTTCATCGAAAAACGGACTGAAAAAATCGAAGCAGAGCCAAACAATGCTGAGAATTATGCTAATCGCTCCTACTTCTACGACAAATTGAACGAGTATGAAAAAGCCGTAAATGATTTCAGCAAAGCTATTGAGCTAAATCCTGCAAACTCCGAATATTATGCTGGTCGTGCGAGCGTATTCGACAACTGGAAAAAATACGATTTGGCAATCGCCGATTACAAAAAAGCACTGCAATTAAATCCGAATGAACACACATATCATTTCAATTTCGCGCTTACTTACAATCGTGCCGGTTTCTACAAAGAAGCTATAATCGGTTTTACGAAAACAATCGAACTTGAGGAACATCCGTTTTCCTTTACATATTATCACCGCGCAAATTCTTACTATAAAAACGGCAACTTTGCTTTGGCATTGAAAGATTACACCAAAGCAATCAAATTGAACGAAACAGACCCGATAAATTCTTACAAAGAACGTGCGGAAATTTATGAAAAACTCGGTCAAAAACAAAAGGCTCAAACTGACCGAAAGAAATATTATGATTTGAGCAATGCAAGATAAAAGGCAAAAGGAATTCGATCCGATTGCCTTTTTATTTACATCGCTAACTGCATACTTTACAATGTATCTAACTATGAAAAATATTATTCCTATTACAGATTTACAGCGGCAAGCAGGACAGATTATCGGTAGTTTGACGGAATCTGAAGAACCGATTTTTGTGACGCAGCGCGGACGTGCCTCAGCCGTAATTATTTCGGCACAAAGATATAGTGAAATCGAGGCAGATTTGAAACGTCTTGACGAACTCGAACTTTTGGAAATGATTGAACTTTCGCGCCAAGACATTACCACAGCCAAGGTTTTAAGCCATGATGAAGTAAAAAAGCGTCTTAATTTTCCGAGTGCGAAATGATTTTTATTCAATGGACAAATACGGCTTTCAATGAGTTGGAAGTTTTGCCCGAAGAAATTGCTTTTGAAATTATCCGCCGAGTTGATTTTCTCGCGCAATTTCCCGAAATGGGCGCACCTTTGGAGATTCGTTTTCCGCGTTTAGAAGGACTTCGCCAATTAATTATAAAACGAAATATACGGATTATCTATGAGGTTGATGAAGACACAATTTATATTCTCGCCGTCCAAAATTGCCGTCAAAAACTTTTGCCGGTGCGCGATTTGAAAAGGCGAAAACGCCAAATTGACTAAAGATGTGAAAGGGGCAATCTTTTCCGCCGGATTTGCTTCAAAAGCGAATGAATCGGATAATTTGAAACGATATGGACGGCAAACGCTTAATCGAAAAAATCAAACTTCGCAACATTCTTTCCTTCGGCGACAAAGGTGAAGAAATCGAACTCCAACCGCTCAACATCATCATCGGTCAAAACGCTTCGGGCAAATCGAATTTTATTGATGTGATAAAACTTCTGCGTTCGCTTCCCAAAGATAAGGGGGCGGCTAATTTCATTAGTAGAAACGGTGGAATTCATGATTGGATTTGGAAAGGAAAGAAAACTGAAAATACTGTTTATCTTGAATTTTTGATGATGTACTTAGAGGAGAAAGTTACTTATAAAGCTGCATTTTCCGAAGTAGGTCAAAGATTTCAGTTTTCAATACAGGAAATTGAATTTTACGGTAAAAATAAATCCTTAAGTAGAATGGTCGCTTTTGAAAATAATGATTCTTTATTTACAACAAATCTTTCTCCAGATGAAAATTTGGTAAAAGCATTGCTATCTTTAGGCAAAGTTTTATCAAGTATTTCTGCCTATACTGACTTACAAAATAGTCGTAATTCAGAAATAAGAAGACCTCAAATTACAGATGCGCCTAATGATTTTTTGTCTGAAAATGGAAGCAATTTAAGTCTTATTTTGAATGATTTTGAATTTAGAGGAGATATTAAAAGTAAAATCCTGCAAAATCTTAAAAAGTTTTACTCAAGAATAGATGACTATGTAATCAGAATTTTAGGTGGAACAGTTCAAATTTTCTTTCGTGAAGAAGGATTGGAAAGTCCAATTTCTATCATTAGGCTTTCGGATGGGACTTTGCGTTATTTGTGTTTGCTGGCGATTCTTTGTCATCCCGAACCGCCGCCGCTGATTTGTATCGAAGAACCTGAAACGGGTTTGCATCCCGATATTTTGCCGACGATTGCCGAATTGATGAAAGAGGCTTCCGCCCGAACGCAGTTGATTGTCACGACCCATTCGGACATTCTCGTTTCCGCATTTAGCGATTGCCCTTCAGCCGTTCTCGTCTGCGAAAAAGACGAAGACGGAACGCATTTCAAACGGCTCGAAGCGGAAAAGTTGAAAGAATGGCTTGACGAATATTCACTCGGCGACCTTTGGCTGAAAGGCGAAATCGGCGGAACGCGATGGTAAAGGAAATCCGAATTTACATCGAAGGCGACACGAAAAATAAAGGAAAGAACACCGACATCACGCTTCGGCAAGGTTTCAATACTTTCTTTCGTGAATTGATTGACGAAGCCAAAAGCCGAAACATCACGCTTCGCCCGATAACTTACGGCTCGAAGTTTGAAACTTTTAAGAAGTTTCTCGACGGTAAGCGAGAATATCAAGACAGTTTTGTGTTGTTTCTGCTCGATTCCGACGCGCCTCTTGAAGAAAACGAAACGCCAAAGATTTTTCTGCAAAAGCAAAATCCGACGTGGCATCTGCAAAACGCCGAAGAAAATCAATGTCATTTGATGGTGCAAATGATGGAATCGTGGTTTTTTGCCGACAAAGACAAATTAGCCGAGTTTTACAAGCAGAATTTTAATCGAAATGCATTATCGAAAAATACCAATGTCGAAAGGATTGCAAAAGCTAAAGTCGAAAGCGGTTTGGAAAATGCGACGAGGAACACGCAGAAAGGCATATATCACAAAACACGACACGGCGCGAAAATTTTAGAAATTATCAATCCGCAAAAAATCCGTGAATCCGCCCCGCATTGCAACAGATTGTTTGAAACGATTTTAGATAAAATCGAATCGAAAAAAGGCAAGAAATAAAATCCTTGCCTTTTTTATTCGCCGGAATAAAGGACGAGCTATCATATCGAAACTCCGGCGGGGAATTGTGGATTTCAAATAATCGTTGGCTTTTCTTAAACCGAAACTTTACACTTTACACTGTGAACTTTTAACTGATGTGCAGATATTTATTGCCAAATAGTGCAAAGTTAAAAGTGTAGAGTGTAAAGTTTCGCAGACTCTTTCCGATTGTCAGTTAATTTTTGTGCAAATCTATAATCGTTTGTTTAATTGTCTTTTTTCGGTTCTTCCGTTTTTTCGGGTGTTTCCGATGTTTTCGCGCCGTCGTCGAGCTTGATGCCGAAGATTCTGGGGTTGTCCATAAATTCGGCGAGCTTGTCGGGG
Source organism: Acidobacteriota bacterium (assembly GCA_031412675.1). GTDB lineage: Bacteria > Acidobacteriota > Blastocatellia > Pyrinomonadales > Pyrinomonadaceae > JAFDVJ01. The sequence continues at coordinate 28,755 of JANODL010000148.1, forward strand.
TTAATGGTGGCGCGGATGACTGCCGCTTGTTGTTTATCAATCGTGACGAGTGAGATTTTGACGGAATCTTTGCCCGCGTCGCGCATATACATATAGACTTGTTCGCCGTCGCGTGAACGGATTCTGAGGATCGGACTCCATTCCGCGCCGAATGAATCGCGCATTGCCGTCTGCATTTCCGCGTCGAGCGTTTCTTTGGAAAATTTCAAATCCTCGAAAATCGTCACGCTGAAACTTTTGACACCTGCCGGACGGACGACTTTGACCGCGAATCGCGCCAGCCACATCAGCGGAATCTTGACCTTTTTGGCGCGGTATTTTGTTTTCAGATGTCTGACAATCTGCTTGTATTCTCCGCCTTTCGCGTTTGCCGCCAAAGGCGCGGCAAAGGTTAAGGCTAAGATCAAAATCATTATCGCCAGAATATTCTTTTTAGATAACATCGCCTTTGCCTCCTATTTGTTTTCAATGTCAATTTTCGGGATGCTCATTTTGCCGCTCAGTTCCATCAGCAAATCAATGTCAATCGGACCGATGACGTTGACGAGCGCGATTGATTTCGATTCCGACACGACAACCGCCAAACCGCTCATCACATCGCCCGTGAACATCGTATAGACATCAACTTTTTGATTATTCTTTTTACTGCGGACATTGGCGAGTTTTTCCCAACCCGGCGCGTTTAATTGAGCGCGGATTTCGTCAATATCGGCGATGTTGTATTCGTTTTCGTTCTCGAAGTTATAGACGCGGACGTAGATTCCTTTCAAATCCTTGATCGCCTGCGAAACTTTCTGCGCGTCGGTATCCTTTGATTTCGTCATCACGCGCCGCGCAAGGTCGAGCATTTTGCCTTCGATATTGACTTCGACGACATCACGCGCCTTTGTTTCAAGCCCGTTGAGCTTTTCAAAACGAAGCCGCGACGGTTCGTTTTGCGCGTTTGCCGCCAACGGCAACAGCACAAAAACTGCGAGCAGGAGGGCGATTTTCGATAAGTGTTTAATAAGTGATTTCATAATAATTTCTCCAAAAAAATTCTATCTTTCCGTTTCAATCACGGCATTTTGTTCTTCAATGCCGTCAATTTTGTCTTTGACGATTTTCAGCTTTGAACCCGTGATCGAAAGCGCGAGCATCAATTGGTTGTAAGCATATTGCTCTTCAGCCGTCAGCGTTTCGGTCGGTTCTTTTATTTTTATGTTTCGCAAAACCGCTTTTTTCGGGCGCACATTCGGGGCAGCATTTCGACGGATTTGCGGTGTAGTTTCAACAACTTTCACGGGCGCAGATTCGTCGGGCGGATTAATGATTTTCTCGTCCGCAATTTTGTCATCGTTTTTCGGCACGGTTGTTTCCGCGCCCGTTCCAATGACAAGCAGTTTATTGTCCGCAATCTGAAACCAGACGGCGAAGAAAATCACGGCAACCGTTGCGAAAGCCGCGAAGGCAAAACCGAATTGGAAAAATCGGCGCGGTTTTGCTTTTTCGACCGTGAAAACTTTTTGCGGAAGTTCGGGCGGCGCGGTTTCCGTGTAGCGAAACGCCTTCAAGGCATTTTCCAAACCTTGAATTTCCGCGTCTTCGCCGGTTTTGTCCCACAGATAATCTTCCTTCATTATTTACTCTCCTTGATGCCGAGTTTTTCGCGCAAAAGTTTCATTCCGCGATGCAGATTGACGCGCACCGATTCGGGCGTTAAGCCTGTTTGCTCGGCAATTTCCTGTCCGCTCATTCCTTCGACGAGCCGTAAAACCAAGGTTTCGCGGTAAGCATCGGGCAGAGCGCGGATTGCCGTTAAAATCTCCCGCGCTTCCGTGCTGCAATTTTCCTTTTGGCGCAAATCTTCCGAAAGCTCTTCGGTCGGTCGCGCCGTTCGGTAAAATTCGGCGGCGCGGTTGCGCGCAATCATCGCCAGCCACGCGCCGACGGCTGATTTTTCGCGCAAAGTATTTAAATTCTTAAAGGCTGACAGAAAAACTTCCTGCACGATGTCGTCCGTCTCGTCACGCGGAACACGCGCCAGAATAATTCCGTGAACCATCGGCGCGAACATTTTATAAAGCTCTGCGAACGCTTCTTCGTCGCCCTCACAAACGCGCTCGACAATCTGCGCCTGCGCCGACACCTTTTGCGCGGCGGCGGTCGTTTCGCTCTTGGCGAAGAATAAAATGTTGCCTGTCATTTCGCTGTCGGGCATATTGCTGACGAAAAATTGATGAACGGCGTTTAAGCTGTGAATTTGAAAATGAACGAATAATCATAAGAATTCACCGCTCATCAAAGTATAAAAACCGGCTTTTAATTGATTGCCGTCATTAAAGACGAATCTTTCGGAAAAGTGTTAACAAAGAATTTTCACTTTCGATGAATTTTACGGAAAAACTTGCGGAAAAGTTTGAGCTTATAACATCTCCTGTTATTTTTAACCGTCGCGTCCATTGCCGGACAGAATGAAAATCCAACAGGTATGTAAAACAAAAGGTAGTGAACCAAAAGTAATGCTTTGAAAATTGCTCTATCGGAACAAGAAACTTTCATCGCCTGAATTGGCGGTTTTGTTTCGGGAATTTTTATCAGTAAGGGTTTGATCGCCGAAAGCCAATAAGACGGTTTGACCGCTCAATGCAAAAATAAGCAGACAACTGCTAATGGAGAAGAGTATTCTCGTCAGTAAATTTTTTTTTGTGTCATCACAATACCTCCTCAATCCCTTTTGGGGTAAATTAAATTGTTAAAAGTTAAGAATAGCAAGATCATTTCGGGCGATATTGGGGAAGCCTCAAAACATCTCTTTTATTTCAGAATAAAACTGGATTTCCGATTGATTTTCAATCTTTCATCAATTCAGGCAAAAAACCAAGAATTTCGACTACCGCAAGCAAAACAAAACTGGTAAAATTGCGTAAAGCAATGCAAACACATTCTTTCCCTGCAAAATAATAAAAGGAGCTTGGCAAAATGAGTAAAATGTTTTACGTTTTGATTTTGGCATTTATTGTAATTTTTATCGGCAACACCGTCATCGTTGCCCAGACTGATATGAAACCGCCTGTTGCAAAAAAAGAACCGAAAGTATTAAAAATTCACGGCTACGAAATTACCGACAACTATGCGTGGCTGCGTGATCGAAACGACAAGAAGAATCCCGAAGTTATCAAATATCTCGAAGACGAAAATGCTTATACGGACAGTTTTATGAATCCGCACAAGCCGTTTGTCGAAAATCTTTACAAGGAAATGCTCGGACGCATCAAGCAGACCGATTTGAGCGTTCCGTATAAACTCGGCAATTATTGGTATTTTAATCGCACGGAAGAAGGCAAACAATATCCGGTTTATTTCCGCAGCAAAGCCAAAGACGGCAAAGACACGGAAATTCTGCTTGACCAAAACGCGATGGCGGAAGGCTTTAAATATTTTGCTGTCGGTGATTTCGAGGTTTCCGACGACGGCAATTTTCTCGCCTATTCGACCGACACGACCGGCTATCGGCAATACACTTTGCAGATTAAAGATTTGCGGACAGGCAAGATTCTGTCCGATAAAATCGAGCGCGTGACTTCGGTTGAATGGTCGAACGACGGCAAATATCTGTTCGTCGTGCAGGAAGATGCGGTCTCGAAACGGAGCGATAAATTCTGGCGGCACACTGTCGGAACTGTGGATAAAACCGATTTGCTTTTTGAAGAAAAAGACCCGCTTTTTAACATTAGTGTCGGACGCTCACGCGACAAAAAGATGCTGATCCTCGGTTCGCAAGCCAAAACTTCGAGCGAATACCGATACCTTTCAGCCGCCACGCCGACGGGCGAATGGAAGGTTATCACAGCGCGCCGCGAAGGACACGAATACAACGCCGATTTCAACAACGGCGAATTTTATATCAGAACCAACAAGGGAGCGGAGAATTTTAAAGTTGTCCGCGCACCGCTTGCCGACCCGTCGGAAAAAAGCTGGACGGATTTTGTCGCGCACAATCCGGCGGTCAAAATTGACGGGATTGATTTCTTTAAGGATTACGCGGTCGTTGCGGAAGTCGAAAACGGTTTGGAATATCTGAAAGTAATGGATCTGAAAACGCGCCGTGCGGCGGCTCGCATCGCCACGCCCGAAGAAGTTTATACGATGGGAATGTCAACGAATCCCGAATATGACACGCCCGTGATTCGTTACACTTATTCTTCGATGATTACGCCGAATTCGACGTATGAATATGACTTCAAAACCCGCAAAAGCGACCTCATCAAACAGCAGGAAATTCCGTCGGGCTACGATAAAGCGCAGTATGAAACGAAGCGTCTGTGGGCGGTTGCCCGCGACGGCGTGAAAGTTCCGATTTCGATTGTCTGGAAAAAAGGCACGAAGCTCGACGGCTCTGCGCCGATGTTGCTCTACGCTTACGGAAGTTACGGTTTTTCGATGACACCGAGTTTTTCGACGGCGCGTCTGAGCCTTTTGGATCGCGGGATGATCTACGCCATCGCGCATATTCGCGGCGGTTCGGAACTCGGCGAAAAATGGCGGCAGGACGGACGAATGTTTAAGAAATTAAACACGTTTTACGACTTTGTTGATTCGGCAAAATGGCTTCACGCCAATAAATATTCATCGCCGGACCGAACGGTCATTCAAGGCGGCAGCGCGGGCGGATTGCTGATGGGCGGTGTCGTCAATATGTCGCCCGAAACATTCAAATCCGCGATTGTGCAGGTTCCGTTCGTTGACGTGATGAACACGATGCTCGACGCGAGCTTGCCTCTGACGACCGAAGAATGGATCGAATGGGGCAATCCGAACGAAAAACAAGCGTGGGATTATATGATTAAATATTCGCCGTATGAAAATATTAAGGCGCAGAAATATCCGAATATGCTTGTCGAAGTTTCGCTCAACGACAGCCAAGTTCCGTATTGGGAAGGCGCGAAATTCGTCGCCCGAGTGCGCGAGGTGAAAACCGACAACAACGTGATTATGCTCAAAACCAATATGGGCGCGGGACACGGCGGTTCTTCGGGCAGATACGACCGTTTGAAAGAAGTCGCGTTCGGGTATGCTTACGCGCTGACGCAAGTCGGCATAACCAAGTAAATTTTCTCGAATTCATATAGCTAACGTCAGTTCGGGATCAGAACGGAGCGCAGGCTGCCAGCCTGCCACGCCGCTTGAAAAGCGGTGTCTAAGATTTCAACCTTAGAACTTGCTTGAATGAACTCAGACGTTCATTAGCATTTTTCAAACGCTTGCAGGCTGGCAGCCTGCGCTCCGTTCGGCAAATTTATAGTTAGTCAATAAATACCCGCAAGCAGGAGATGATTACCTGTTTGCGGGTATTCATTTCCCACCGTTTCTTTTATTCGGTCAGAATGAACGATTCGTTGAGCATTTTGATTGAACAAACCCTTTTTGTTTAATCCCTTAATTTCCCGAAACCAACTTCTAAGCCAATTAAACAAAGAGATTCGCGCAAATTTCTCAACTGGCACGACGATTGTCTAAAGGGAAGTGAGTTATTCCGCCCACATAAGTAAAAGGGAAGTAAAGAACATAAGGAAGAACAAGAGGCATGATGAAAAAAAACAGCACCCCGAGTTTTATTTCGTTAGTTTTAATAATAACGATTCTGCTCACGCCTATCATTAACGGAAAAACGGTAAATGTTTCGGAAAGAAATTCGATTGTTTCGCCGGAAAGCGAATTTGAAAACTCTTACTATATCGAAGACCTTTCGCGGTTCGCAGAAGAGGGCAAAATCCGTTTCACGGCGGGTTTGGAAATCGAAACCGAAAAATTCGAGAGCGTTTTGGCTTTGAGCGTCAAAGATAAAAAAGGCACGATTGTGGTTGATAAATACGGCAGCAAACGGCTCGCAGCGACGGACTTTTAGTCAGTGACGGTTTGCTCGTCAGCGACGGATTGTTGGTCAGCGACGGTTTGCTGGTCAGCGATTCCGTAGTGCTTAATTCGACCGCGCAAATAAAAGGCGGCACTCCATTTCTTGCCTCAAGCAGTCTTTATGACGGAAATTCGGCTTTACCCGACAGGAGCATTTGGGGCGACGGACTTCTGGTTAGTGACGGACTTCTGGTCAGTAACAGCACAATGTCGCAAACCGGCGGTGTTATGGTCAACGGCGATAACACAATCCGGATGCCTTAACAGACCACAAACAATCGAATGAAAAAGCGCGGGAACCGACTTTCACTTCCGCGCTTTTTTGGCGGTAAATTTATCCCGAGTGGTGAACATAAAGTAATGCCGGTTAAAATTCCCAATCGGTCATTAAACAAAAAAAAACGTCATCGCCGGGAGCGCACGCATCCCTGCGTGCTGAGCGTGAAACGCGAATAAATTGCGCTGCAAGTAAATTCAAGATTGAGCAACGCTTTTACGCCGCTTTTCAAGCGACGTTGCACGCAGGAGGGATGCGTGCGCTCCCGGCAATGACGTTTTTTCCCGATAAAGCATTACTTTTATTTCACTATCTTATCCCGATGAGATATAGAAAATAAATCATAATTTTTTTCTTGGAGAATCTGTTGCTTTTGGCATATAATAACAAACGGCTTGATTCTTAAAGCCTTATCCCTAATCCAAAATAAAATTTCTACAAACTGCAACCGGCTCAATTCTAATCTTCCGTAATCAGATCAAGGTGGAGAAAAAAGAACGAAATATCAATCTGTATTTAGCGGGTCTTTTACCTGTCGGACTCGTTGTGGTGGTGTGGTCAATTTACAATTTTCCGTTTGAAAAAGTAAATGCCGGATTGATTGCGCTCTCGGTCGTGACGGTTTTCTTCAGCTCGTATTTACGCATTCAGCTGCCACACACCAAGATTCACCTCACCATTTCCGACGCGCTGATTATCTTATCGTTGATGATTTACGGCGGCGAGGTGGCGGTTCTGCTGTCGGCACTCGAATCGTTTTACACTTCGCTGAATTTTCGTCGGCAGGGAATTTCGATCAAAAATAAAACCATCTTTCTAAATGTTGCAGTCGCCGCTGTTTCGACGTTTTTGACCGCCGTCGCCGCCGCCTACCTTTTTGGTTCAGCCGAAGCGGTCGCCGCCGCGGGCAACACCACGCGGCTGGTAGGGCTGATCACGGCGATGGCGTTCACGCAGTTTATCGTCAATTCGATCTGTGTCGCGGTTTTCATTGCCTTCAAAAGTGACAAAACCGTCTGGGAAGTTTGGAACGAGTATTGTTTGAATGCGCTGGTCATTTATTTTACGGGCGCGATTCTCGTAGGTGTCGCCGTTAAAGCTCTCCAGCCGATTAACACCTTTTTGTTTGCCTCGGTGGTCGGCTTTTTCGCCATCGTTTATATGACTTACCGGCGATATATTGACGACATCAAGCAAACTGCCGACAAGGCGGAACAATCCGAACGCGAACGCGCCGAACAAGCCGAAACGCATATTGTCGAGCTTCAGCGGCACATCGCCGAACAGGATCGAATCAGCGAGGCTCTGCGCGAGAGCAAGGAACGCTTTCGCCACGCGGCTTTTCACGATGCACTGACGAATTTGCCGAACCGCAATTCATTTATCGAAACGCTGAAATTCGCGCTCGAAAAACACAAGCAGACCCCGAATTATAATTTCGCCGTTTTGTTTTTAGACCTCAACCGCTTCAAAACCGTCAACGAAAGTCTCGGTCATTCGATTGGCAACAACCTGATTCAAGCCGTCGGCAAAAGATTGAACGAACTTATCAAAGACGACGATTCACTCGCCCGTTTCGGCGGCGACGAGTTTGCCGTCATTTTGGGCAATATCAAAGACGCAGACGATGTAGTGAGTTTCGCACAGCTGATCAATCATAAATTTTCGTATCCGTTCAACATCAGCGGCAGGGAAATTTTTATCAACACGAGCATCGGCATCTCGTTCGGCAGCGCGAGCTACGAAGGGGCGGAAGAAGTCTTGCGCGATGCCGATATTGCGATGTATTATGCCAAAGACCACAAAAAGAATTACCAGATTTTCAATCAAACGATGCACACCCGCGCCGTGACCTTACTGCAAATCGAAACCGATTTGCGCTACGCGGTCGAACGCAAGGAACTATGCGCTTTTTATCAGCCGATAATCTCGCTCGAGACGATGGAGTTAAGCGGTTTTGAAACGCTGATTCGCTGGCAACATCCGCAGAGAGGTTTGATTCCGCCGGGCGAATTTATTCCCGTCGCGGAAGAAACCGGGTTGGTCGTCCCGATTACTTATTGGATTTTGGAAGAATCCTGCCGTCAGCTCGTTCGTTTTCAGCACCTCGACCCGCATACCGCGCCGCTCTTTTTAAGCGTTAATCTTTCGGGCAAACATTTCGCGCACGGCGATATTGTCGAGCGTATTCAGGACATCATCATTCAAACGCAAATCGCGCCGCAATGTCTGAAACTTGAAATTACCGAAAGCGCGATGATGGATAATCCCGAAAAAGCGATTGCGACGCTCAAGCGTTTGAAAAATCTCGGGCTTCAGCTTTCGATTGACGATTTCGGCACGGGCTATTCTTCTTTGAGCTATCTGCATCGTTTTCCGATTGACACGCTCAAGGTTGACCGTTCATTCGTTGCGACAATGGAAGACGGTTCGGAAAACGGCGAAATCGTCCGCACCGTGATTGCGCTCGCAAAAGCCTTGAATCTCGATGTCGTCGCCGAAGGCATCGAAACGATTCATCAGCTTCATCAACTCCGAATTTTAGGCTGTGAATATGGACAAGGCTATCTGTTCTCGCGTCCCGTTCCGCTCGATGAAGCCGAAAAGATAGTTCAAGAAAAATCCCGTTGGCAAACTATTCTTCCCGCCAATAATTCTGCGATCATCGCGCAAAACCGTGAGTTTACGCAGATTAGACTGGCAAAGTGAAAGAAATGAAGCGAAACATTCAGTCTGACATAAAGCAAAACGGTAACGGAGTTTTCCGTTTTGCTTTATGTCAGATTGAATGTATTTCGGTCAAATTGACATTACGGGCTGACCACTTTGGCGTAAGTTATTGAGTTGATAACGGGCAGAACCTCAAGGTTTTCGGTAAAAAATATAAATTTCTGCGGACGGCACAATGTTTGCTGATACGAATTCGGATTTCCGAAGATATTTATCGGATAATATTTCAGATTCGTCCCGACAGTAAACGTCTGAAATATCTGTCAAATTAAAAGCAAGACAACAAGATTGACAGTTAATCCCGAAATTATAATTTGGACACTCTCAAAATAAAGTTTTAGTGATTGGAGATAGCTAAAACGATTGGGGACGGCGAAAAAGCGTGGAGAAAAAGCTGATCGAACCATTAGCTTTGTGCAAACTTACCCAATAACTTTAAAACGGAAAAAGTGGCGAATAAGGTGAACATAAAAAGTCTGGCAAGTTGGACTATGCTGATTTTAGGATTGGCGGCGGTCGGTTCGGCGATATATCAATTTCCGGTGGTGAAGATTGATATAGGTTTTGCCGTTTTTACCTTGTTCACGATTTTTTGCAGTTCTTACCTGCAAATTCAGCTTCCGCGCACGAAATTTTATTTCACGATTTCCGATACGCTGGTGTTTATCGCGTTCCTGATTTACGGCGGTGAAGCGGCGATCGTGCTGGCAACCGCCGAATCGCTTTTCACCTCGTATAATTTCAAACGCAAGGGCATCAGCATCAAAACGAAAACGGTTTTTCTGAACGGCGCGATTGCCGCGATTACGACTTTTGCGACCGTGTTTCTGTTGAGATATTTATTCGGTTCGGTTTCCGACGTTGCCGAACAGGGAACGCTGACGACTTTTGCTCAAATGCTCTGCGCGATGGCACTCGCCCAATTTTTCTTTAACTCCGTGTTTGTTTCGCTCTTTGCAACGCTCAAAGATAATAAATCGTTTTGGAAGGTTTTGTATGAAAACTGTTTCAATGCGCTGATTATCTACGTTGCCGGAGCTTTTTCGGCAGGACTTTTCGTGAAAGCCTTTCACCGTATCGAACCTTTCCTGATTATCACCGCGATTGTTTTTTCGGCGTTGATTTATCTGACCTACCGCCGTTATTTGAACGACATCAAAGAAGCCGCCGCGAAAGCCGAACAAGCCGAACGCGAACGCACCGAACAAGCCGAAAACCATATCGTCGAACTGCAACAGCATATTGCCGAACAAGACCGCATCGGCAATGCTCTGCGCGAAAGCAAGGAACGCTTTCGCCACGCGGCTTTTCACGACGGTTTGACGAATTTACCGAACCGCAATCTGTTTATCGAATCGCTCAAGACTCTTTTGGAAACATCGAAACAAACGCCGAACCGAAAATTTGCCGTTTTGTTTTTAGACCTCAACCGTTTCAAAACCATCAACGACAGTCTCGGACACACGGCGGGCGACCGTCTGATTCAGAATGTCGCCAAGCGTCTCTCGGGAATTCTGCACGAAGGCGATTTGGCGGCGCGCTTCAGCGGCGACGAATTCGGTATTATTTTGAACAATGTTGCAACGGTTGACGACGCGGTGCAATTTGCCGAAACCGTCCGCCGCAAACTGCTGACACCGTTCACGATTAACGGTCGGCAGGTTTTTACGAGCATCAGCATCGGCATTGCCGTCAGTAATTCGGCTTACACGGAAGCCGAAGACATTCTGCGCGATGCCGATATTGCGATGTATTACGCCAAGGAACGCAATAAGAATTACGTCGTTTTCGACCAGATGATGCACACCCGCGCCGTGACCTTGCTGCAAATCGAAACCGATTTGCGCCACGCCGTTGACAACGACGAACTGCTCATTTATTACCAGCCGATAATTGATCTGGCGACGATGGAACTGAACGGTTTTGAGGCTTTGATGCGCTGGAATCATCCGCAGCGCGGGCATGTTCCGCCGAGTGAATTTATTCCGGTGGCGGAGGAAACAAATTTTATTATTCCGCTGACGCTCTGGATTTTGCAGAAATCCTGCGCTCAGCTCGTCGAATGGCAAGCGCGTTCGCCGCTCAACAAACATCTGATGATGAGCGTCAATCTTTCGGGCAAACATTTTGAACAGCCCGATATTGTCGAGCAAATCCGTTCGATAATTAAGAATACGGGCGTTAATCCGGCGTGTTTGAAGCTGGAAATCACCGAAAGCGCGATTATGGAAAACGCCGAAAACACGATTATGCTGCTCAAAAATCTGCGTTCGCTCGGCGTGCGGCTTTCGATTGACGATTTCGGCACGGGCTATTCTTCTCTGAGCTATCTCCACCGCTTCCCGATTGACATCTTAAAGGTTGACCGCTCGTTCGTCAGCACGATGGAAGACGGCTCGGAAAACGGCGAAATCGTCCGCACGGTGATTGGACTAGCGAAAACATTAAACTTAAGCGTCGTTGCCGAAGGCATCGAAACGATTCACCAGCTTCACCAACTCCGAATTTTAGGCTGTGAATACGGACAAGGCTATCTGTTCTCGCGCCCGGTTCCCGCCGAGGAAGCGCAGTCAATCCTCGACGACAAAACACGCTGGCAGCAAATCATTCCAAACAATAATCCCGCAACCGTCGCCCAAAACCGCGAATTTTCACACCTCAGATTAGCTAATTGAAGGCTGGACATAATTCAACGGACTGGAGCGCAATCGGCTCGATTGCCACACCGCGCTTTTCAGCGGTGTCGAAGACTTAGCATAAATTTAAGTTGATTTCTCCC
>JANODL010000149.1:0-25097 GCA_031412675.1 Acidobacteriota bacterium
ATTATCTATTCGTATATTTTTTGAATCCGAAGGAAATAGAATCAAATGATTAAAGCAATACTTTTCGACTTTAACGGTGTCATTATTGATGACGAGCCGATTCAGATGAAGGCGTATCAGGAAATCTTGAAAGGCGAGGGCATTGAGCTGACCGAAGAAGATTATTTTTCGTGTCTCGGGATGGACGACAAGACTTTTGTCGAAGCGCAATATAAACGCGTTGACAAAAAGCCCGAAACGAACAAGATTTTGGAAATAACGCTTGCAAAATCAGCAAAATGGCGCGAAATGGTCGCCGACGAACTGCCGCTTTTTAACGGTGTGGTTGATTTCATCAAAAAGATGGAAAAAGAATTTGCGCTCGGGATCGTTTCGATGGCGCGGCGCGAGGAAATCGAATTCGTGCTTGAAACGGCGGGTTTGCGCGACAGTTTTGCGGTCATCATCAGCGCGGAAGACGTGGAAAATTGCAAACCGCATCCCGAATGTTTTCTCAAAGGCTTTAACGCGATTGATTCTTACCGCATCAAACGTCAGCATCTGCCGATGGTCCACGGCGAATGTCTGGTGATCGAAGATTCGCCGCCGGGAATTCAAGCCGCCAAGTCAGCGCGTTTGCAGGCTCTTGGCGTAACAAATACCGTTGCGGCGGAAGAATTACGCAAAGCCGGTGCAGATTCGGTCACGAAGCATCTCGACGAATGGATGCCGGAAACGGCGCGGCGCGTTTTTGTTTAGGATTAAGCCACAGAGAACACAGAGTTCCCGGAGTAATATTTAAAGTCTCCGTGAACTCTGTGTTCTCTGTGGCTAAAATATATAAATATGGCGGAACATTTAATTTCAATCGAAGAAGCGCGAGAAGACCTGCTTTCTTGCGCGGCTTATTTGGCGGAAGACATCAAAAGCGCGGACGGACATTCGCAAGCGTTGAAGGAGATTTTGCCTTTTTATTTGGCGAAGGACAATGTTGATCTCGCGGCGGAGTTTGCCAATTCGATTGACGATCCGTTTATGCGCGACCGTCTTTTAATACTCGTTGCGGAGAAATGCGCGGCGATTGATGACGACGAATATGCTTTTCAACTTGTCGAAGCCATCGAAGATTCAGGCACACAGGCACAGGCGCGTGAGCGCATCGCTTTGCAGAAAAGCGGGAAAGGCGAGTTTGAAAAGGCATTCGAGATTGCCGAAACGCTCGAACATCCCGACAATGTTTTTGCCGCGATTGCCGTTAATTCTTCGGAAGACGGAAAAGACGAAACTTCCGCCAAAGCCATCGAAATAATCGAATTTCCTTACTTAAAAGTCATGACGCTGCAAACCATCGCCGCGCAGAGAATCGAGAAAAAGCAGAATAAGGAAGCCGTCGAATTGCTTGAAACGGCACTCGAAACGGCGGATGACATAGATTTTACGGAAGAAAAGATTCGCGCTCTGGCGGATATTGCGAGTCATTTCACGGATGCGGGACGCAAAGACCGCGCAATCGAAACACTCGACAAAGCCAAACAAATCGCCGAAAAACTCGACAATATTCACCGCGACGCTTTTCTTTCAACCATCGCTTACGGCTTTTTCCGCGCCGGAACGATTGATTTAGCTGACCGAACGCTCGATTTGATCGCGGACAAAACGCAGATTTCTTCAACTTTAGTCGGTTTTGCCAGAGAATATTGGACGAACGGCGAAAAGGATGACGCGGTTGAAACGCTCGAAGAATCTTACGCTGTTCTGAAATCACAGCACGAAAAAGAAACCCGCGACAGTCGCGCAAAATTCGGACTTTTCGGAACGATTTCCGCGCTTTTTGCGAGTTACGGGAAAGCCGAACGCGCCATCGAAATCGCGCACGAGATTCCCGGTGAAAGCGAACAGATTTCCGCGCTCGCCCAAATCGCACAGATTTTTACGATCAACGGCGAAGATGCTTTTGCGCTTCAGGCGGTTCAGGGCATCGCTGAAGATTCAAAGAGATTGTCGGCTTTCATCGGCATTTCCGACGCGCAAAATCGTTTGGAGAAACGCGAAGATGCGATAAAAACTCTCAACGAAGCCGCGCATCTGGCGGAAACTGTTCCGCAGCTCGCTTCGCGTTCTTCGGCTTTCAACGAACTCGCCAAACGCTTTGCCGAATACGGCGAAACCGAACGAGCGCGTGAGATAACGCACGAAAATCTCGAAACAATCGCTCAAATCCGCGACGAAAGCAGTCAAGCCGTGACGCTTGCCAATTTGTCGGAAATCTACGAAACAAATAATTTTGAATTAACCGACGCGGAAAAAGAGACTCTGCAAGCAATCATCAGAAAGGCGGAAGGTTAATTTATCGGGAGTTTTATGACTGAAAAGAACGAAAAATTATTAAGTCCCGACGAATTTAAAGAAAATGTTTATAAAAATGTCGGATTGCTTGAATCTTTGGATGAAGCCGTCGTCAATCAGCGTTTAAAAGCTGATAATAAAGGCTGTTTCGGCATTCTCGTGATGCCTTTGGTGGGCGGTATCGTCAGAAAGGCGACCAAATCAGCACGAAAAGACCTTAAAATTAGAGAATTAAATATTAAAGCCGAAGAAATTCTCGCCCGCCAAGAGATAAAAGACCTGCTTTGCAAAAACCTCGACGCAACCGTTAATCTGCCGATTGATACCGCGTATAAAATAACGCCTGTTTTGTATAAGTTAGCTTTGGAAAACGACGAAAATGTGCCTTTCGATTCGATGCTGTTTGCCATCATTAGCCGGAAGATAGTCAAAGAAGGCGTGGAAGACTTTTGCACTAAAGTTAAAACCAAACCGGAAAAAGATAAAGCCGGAAAAACGGCGGATAAAAAGTCATCGGGCGATTAGTTTTTACCAAATATCGTTATTGATCAAATCTTCAAATCCGTCGCGTTTACGAATCAATTCGACTTCGCCGTTTTCTTTGACTGAAACAATGCAAGGCAAAAATCTTCCGTTGTATTGAAACATCTGCGCGATGGAATACGCGCCGCAATTGAGCAAAGCCAAGACTTCATTCGGCTGAATGTTTTCGGGCAAAAGCCGATAATCGGGAAGTCGTCCTGCGCCTTCGATGTCGAAATAAACATCGCCGCCGTCGCATAAAGGTCCGGCGAGCTTATACGGAAAATTATGCTCTTCCGAAGCTCGTTCAGCGGAAATCAAGTGATAATACCACTTGTAAGTTTCCATCGAGAGCAAGATGTTGAAACCCGCATCGGTCAATAACCAGTAGTCAGTTGATAGTGGAAAGTTGATAGTGGAAAGTTGAAAGTCTTTTTCTTTGAACTCTCCACTTTCAACTATCAACTCTCCACTAATTAAAGGTCTTTCCTTGCGGTTTCTGACTGTCGTCAAACAAATTCCCGCATCGGCGATGACGCTTCTGCCGGGTTCTAAAAGAAGTGTGATATTTTCCAGAAGATTTTCGGCATTTGAAGCAATCGCCGCATCTTTGACGAATTGCCAAGCATTTTGTATCGCGTCTGAAGGTTCAAAATCGGCAGAAAACATCTCGCGTTCGGCGGGCGAAAAATGTTCGGCTTGCGAATTGTCGCGCAAATAATTAACAGGGAATCCGCCGCCCAAATTAAGATGCGAAAGTTTCAAACCTGTTTCTTCATAAATCTTTTCGAGACTTTCAAAAAGCGTTTTTAACGCTTTGGAATACGGCTCGGCGGCGGGATTTTGCGAGCCGATATGCAGATGAACGCCGCATAGATTGAGAAATTTCGCGTCTTTGTAAGTATGAAACGCCGCCAAAGCCTCATCGGGCATCATTCCGAACTTGGAAGTCAAAAGCGCGGTCTGCAAACCCGAATGCGTGTTCGTTTCGATTTCGGGAACAAGCCTTAAACTGACATTCGCCGTTTTGTTTAGTCTTCGCGCCGTTTCTTCGATCAAGGATAATTCGTAAAGCGAATCAACCTGAATCGCATAAACCTCAGCATTTATCGCATCTTCGATTTCCCAAATCTCTTTGCTCGTGCCGTTAAAGATAATCTGTTCGCCTTTGAACCCGACTTTCAAAGCCTTCCAGAGTTCGCCGCCCGAATTTACTTCCAAATCGCAGTTTGCATCTTTGACGGTTCGCAAAATCGCCATATTTGAATTGGCTTTCGCGGCGTAGCAAACCTTTAACTTACAATCAATAAAATTTTCGGCGCGTTTTAATCTTGCGATGTTGTGTTTTATTCGTGATTCCGAAAAAACAAAAAGCGGCGTGCCGTATTCTTTGGCAAGTTCGACTGCCGAAACGCCGTTGATGAAGAGTTGATTATCTTTTTCCGATAAGAAATTTTCGATTTCCCAAGCCTTTGACATAAGGTTTTATTAAATCAAACAGTTTTTCAGAGAGCAAGATGCCGATTCGGAAATGAATTTCTTTCATCAGTATAGCGAGCGGTAGCGAGTTTGTTTCATACTCGAAAATCCGATTGTGAAAGGTGTTCGCTACGGCTCACTATACTGATTTTAGCTTTATTTTTAATGAATTCAGTTTCAAAAAATCCTGCGGAGTGTCAATATCAAACGCCGCTTCGGGCAAATTTATCGTTAAGAGCCTTTCGCGGTATTTTTCAATTATCATCTTCGCGCCCGTATCGCCCGAAAGTTCGTTAAAATCATCAAAAATCTCACGCGGAAACAGCGCGGGAACTCCGCGAGTTTTGTTATATTCGGCGGCGATTATCGGATTGTTTGACTTAAAAAACTGTTTGGCGAAAAGATTCAAATGATTTGCCGTGACAAAAGGCTGATCGGCAAGTGTGATCACGCTTGCCGCAATGTTCGGCGCGATTTGCAGAAGATTTTCAAGCCCGATTTTGATTGACGAACTCAAACCGCTTAGCCAATCTTCGTTAAAACAAATTTTGATCGGCAAATCTTCAATCTCTGCTTTCGTCGCTTCAAAGTTCGCGCCCAAAACAACGATGACCGGCTGATAAATTGACGCGACCGCCGTTTCGACCGCCCGGCGCAAAAGTGTTCTGCCTTCAAATTGAAGCAATTGTTTCGGCTCTTTCATCCGACCGGACGCGCCCGCCGCGAGAACGATGATTCCGATTGAATTATTCGCTTCGTCCATAAATCGAACCTTGCCGTCGGCGCAAAAATCCGCCTTCACGATTTTTCAAAACGGCTTGGATTTCGGCGACAATCGAAAGCGCAATCGCTTCGGGCGTGTCCGCGCCGATGTCCAAACCGACGGGCGCGTGAAGTTTTTCGAGCTGCTGCGCGCTGAAGGTTTGATCTGTTTCGGCAAGAATCTTTTCCGTCCGCTTTTTCGGTCCGAGCGCACCGACATAGAGACATTTCGAGTTAAGCAGACGCGGCAAAATCTCGCGGTCGCGGTCGTAATTATGCGTCATTATCACGGCGACGGAATTTAAATCGTGAAAAAACGAGTCGTCTAAATCTTGGACATTTTTCGTAAAAATTTCATCAGCTTCGGGCAAACGACGGGAATTAGAATAAGCCGGACGATGGTCAACGACCGAAACACGCCAGCCGAGTTCTTTCGCAAATTTGACGAGCGGAAGCGCATCGTATCCTGCGCCGAAAAGCAGAAGATTCAAAGGCGGACGAATCGTTTCAAAAAAAACTTCGCCGAAGTCGAAAGTTTCGACAACCGCCGTGTTTTCTGCCGCAAAATCACGCATTTTTGACTTTAATTCGTCAGGGATGTGCGGATTAACAGCATTGTTTGTAATTTTGGAATCCTGCTGAAAATAACGGGAACCGACTCCTTGATTTTCTGCATTCGATGAAATCAAAGTCGCCATCGTCAAAGACTTTCTTTCGTCCATCGCGGTTTTGAGAAACTCGAAGAAAATATTTTCATTCGAAACTTCCTCAAGCAAAATTCGCACGATTCCGCGACAACCCATGCCGAGCCCGAAAACCGAATTTTCGTCTTTCGTCGTATCGTAAGTTATCAGGGTTGGCTCATTTGTCTGCAAAACCTTTTTGGCGCGTTCCAAAACGTCGGCTTCGAGACAGCCGCCGCTCACAGTGCCGATTCCGTAGCCGTTTTTATCAATCAACATCCGCGCACCCGGACGACGATAGCCCGAACCGACAACATCAACGACCGTTGCCAGAATCGCTTTTTCGTCGGGCGCAAACTGTGAGATTTTTTCGAGAATTTCCTGAATTTCTTTCATTTAGAAGTAGAGAGTAGCGAGTGGAGAGTGGAGAGTCAGAGATTTTTAACTCTCCACTCTCCACTCTTTACTCGCTACTAGAGAAGTTTATCGGGCGTGATCGGCAAATCGCGGATTCGTTTGCCGGTCGCGTGAAAAATCGCGTTGGCAATTGCCGCCGGAATTCCGACCATACAAAGTTCGCCCATTCCTTTTACGCCGAGCGGATTGACGATTTTATCTTCTTCCTCGACAAAAGCCGTTTCGACCGAGTGAACATCGGCGTTAACGGGAACGTGATAACTCGCCAAATCGGTTGTCATCATTCGTCCGTAACGATGGTCAATCGCGGTTTCTTCCTGCAAAGCCATCCCGATTCCCCAAACCACGCCGCCCATTTCCTGCGAGTGCGAAGTTTTCGGGTTCATAATCTTGCCGACCGCCGTTGCTTCGACCACGCGTGTAACTTTGATAATGCCTAAATCTTCGTCAACTTTGACTTCGACAAACTGCGCTCCGTGCGCCTGTGTCGCGTATTTGTTGCGTTCCGCCGACGGGCGCGAAGTGTAGTTTTCGACGATTTCCGTCAGATTGTTTTTTTTCAGCAAATCAGAATATGTGATTGACTGGGTCATCTGTCCTTTTTTGATCATCATTCCGTCTTCAAAGATAATACTGTCATCCGGCGCATCTTTGAAAAAAGTAGGATTTATTTTTCCGGCAAGTTCTATTAATTTTTTTCTGATGTTCAACGCCGCGCCGTGTGCCGCCGAACCGACCGAAGCGGTTGTAAATGAACCGCCTTGGACGGGCGCATTCGGCAAATCCGAATCTCCGAGTTCAAATTTGATTTTTTCGGGAGCGATGCCAAGATATTCGGCGGCAATCATCGTGATTACCGTGTAAGTTCCGGGTCCGATGTCGGCAGTCGCGCTTCCGACATTTGCCGTGCCGTCAGCTTTTAAAGTGATTTTGACCGAAGCGGGAAGTTGATACGCGCCCCAGATTCCGGTCGCCGTTCCCCAACCGACGAGCCAGCGACCGTCGCGCATCGAACGCGGTTCAAACTTGCGTTTTTCCCAACCGAATTTCGCCGCACCCTGTTTGTAGGCTTCGCGCAAAGCCTTGCTCGAAAAAGGTTTTCCCGTGTCAGGGTCTTTTTCGGCGTAATTGATCAAACGCAATTCGAGCGGATCAATTTTCAATTTATACGCCAATTCGTCCATCGCCGATTCGAGTGCAAACGCGCCCGTTACCGCGCCCGGCGCACGCATCCAGGTCGGTGTCGGCAAATCGAGTTTGGCGAGCTTATACGGCGTGTCGTAATTCGGGCATTCGTAAAGCGTCCGCCCGAAATCGTTCGGGTTTTCGCCGAAATCTTCAAAACTCGAAGTGTTGCCGACGGCTTCGTGAATAATTGACTGCAATTTGCCGTCAATATTTGCGCCAATCGCCACTTTTTGCCAGGTGTATGGACGATAACCGTGTCCGGTGAACATCTGCCGCCGCGTGTAATTGACCTTGACGGGACGTTTCAAATCACGCGCCGCAAACGCCGTCAGAAACGGGTAATAATGCGGATTGAGAGCCGCGCCGAATGCGCCGCCGACAAACGGCGAAATGACCTGCACATTTTCGGGTTTGAGTCCGAAACTCTGGACGAGATGATTTTGAGCGTCTTTGACACCTTGCGTTTTATTGAACATCGTCAGCTTTTCGCCTTCCCAGAAAGCGATTGCGCCGTGCAGTTCCATCGGATTGTGATGCTCGATCGGAATCGTGTATTCGGCTTCGATCTTAACCGCCGAATTTTGAAATGCTTCCTGCGGACTGCCGCGTTTTTTCGGTTTGCCGTATATTTCTGCCTCGACTTTACTTAAATCCGTCTGCGATTTTTCTTCCGTGTAAGTCGCTTTAACCAAATGCGCCGCAAACCGCGCCTGTTCAAAAGTTTCCGCGACGACAAGCGCAATCGGCTGACCGCTGAAAACGATTTTAGCGGACTGTAACGCGACAAAATCATCGCCTTTCGCCAGCGATTTCGGCGCGTTCAGATGCGTGTAAATCTTTATTACGCCCGATGCCCGCGCGGCTTCCGTCGTATCAATCGCTTTAATCGCGCCTTTCGCAATCGTGCTTTGAACGATAAAACCGTAAGCCGCGTTATTAACCTGAAACTCGGCGGCATATTTTGCCTTGCCCGTAACTTTCGCCACGCCGTCCACACGGCTCATTGCTTTTCCGATGTATTTTGCCATTTTCAATAATTCCTATTAAATTTTAGCTTTTTTACAGCTTGGAAACGGAAATTTCAGCTCAACTCCATTCATTTCATTCACTGCTTCAACCTCGATAGAGTTTGTTTTAACGGTTGAGTTGCTTTCATCTTTCACTTCACGAAATAGTTTGTCGAGCTTGGGACAGTTTTCATATTCGCCCGTAAAACCCATCATTTCTCCAAACAGTTTTCCTTTTTGACCTTTCAAGATTCTAATCGTAAATCGTCCGGTTTCGTCAACAATTGTCCTAGAATTATAGTCGGTTTTTCCATTCACTAATTTATTCTCAGATTCATCAGCGACAAACTCAACCGATACATACTCGTAATTTTCTTTGGTCGGGATGCGTCCTTTTTCAAAAGATACGACTCCGCTGATTGTAATAGTTTCAAACGAGTCTGGTGCAGTAATTACAAAATCACTAAAAAAATCGCCCGCGCCGATCGTGATTTTGGCTGCATTTTCAATTTTAGTAGTGTTTGGATAATAAAAAGTTCCGAACGGTTCTTCGGCGGTTATCTTGCCGTCGTCATTGACGATGATAACGTAGGTTCCCGTCGGGATTTCATCAATTTTAAACCTTCCGTTCTCATCTGTGCAATCTAATTTAAAGTTATACGGCAGTTTTTTGCCGCTGACCGAAACCAAATTAAGACAAACATTTTTTAGTGGTTTTCCGGCGACATCAATAAACTTTCCGCTGATGCTGTTGTCAATCTCGTATATAAAATTAGCTTCAGTATGACTGCCGTCTTTGATTTCAATAACGCGGAAGCCATCCTCATTCCAAAATGTATAACCGCGAATTTTTTCAGGGATTATTCTATATTTTCCAGCAGATAGCTCGTAGATTTCAAAAACTCCGTTTTCGTCGGTTTTAAGTTTCAAATTCTTTCCCATTCCAACTACCCGAACCGTTTTGTTTGCCAGTCGTTTGTAATCAGAATCTTCACCTTCGACATAGGATTTAATATCTTGTTGTAATATTCCCGAAAGTCGTGTTTTACCGCGAACCTTTTCTATTTTCTCAAGATAAAGCAAATCTGCCGACGCATTTTTAACCGAATTTGAGCGGGAACAAACCGAACCGTACCAAACACCGTCTTTATCAGGTTTTTCACTCAAATAAAACAAATAATCCTGTCCGATCATTTCTTCGCTAAAACCCCAAATGCAGATACAGCAAACTCCTTGACCAAAAGTTAATTCTTGTCCAATCTTCAAATTACCTTTGTAAACTTTCTCGACAATTAACTTTGATTGTTTACTCAAAGAGCCATTCGGGTTTGGCTCGCCTTCCTGATATTTTTCAACCGATTGAACTCTGAGAACCACAATATTCGGAGTTTGTTGATAAGCAAGATTGACGGCTTGCGAAACAGCGCAGGAACACGCATTTGAAGTTTCTGCGGAAAACAAAAAAACAAAAATTATAAATAGTGCAACGAAAAGTTGTCGTCCAAATGAATTTTTTTTCAAATCGTTTTCACCTCAAAATACCAAATAGCTTTTCTCGCCCGATTTATTAAGATCATTTTTTACAGCAGTTTGTCAGGCGTAATCGGCAAATCACGGACGCGTTTTCCGGTTGCGTTGAAAATCGCGTTGGCGATTGCGCCGGCGACGCCCGTGATGCCGATTTCGCCGATGCCGCGCGCGCCGATGGGCGAAATGTGCGGGTCGGGTTTACCGATAAAATAAACGTCAATTACGGGAACGTCGAGCTGCACGGGAATGTGGTAATCGCCCAAATGCCGTTGAATCGGATTGCCCCAGCGATTGTCGTAGAGCGTTTCTTCCATCAGCGTCTGACCGAGACCGTAGATGACGCCGCCGATGATTTGCGAACGGGCGGTTTTTTCATTCAAAATTCGCCCGACATCCTGCACGCTCGTAAAGCGCGAGACGCGGATCGTTCCCAAATCTTCGTCAATCAGCACTTCGGCAAACTGCGCGCCGAATGAATGAAACGAGTATTGTTTGGCGTCCGCGTCTTCGTTTGCTGCAAACTGTTCGGTCGCGCACGGCGCGTAGTTGCCGCCGAGACCGCCGCCATTTTGCGGAACTGAAGTCGCGCAGACTTCGATCATCACTTTGTTGTTACGCTTTAGAATATCCGTGTATTCGTCGGACTTCGAGCGGTCGTTTTTAACGAAAAAACGCGCGTTGGCGAACTCGATTTCTTCCGGCTTCGCGCCGTTTAATTTCGATTTGCCGTCCGCCATCGCCATTGCCATCAAATCTTTTTTGAGCATTTCGCCCGCCGTCAAAACCGCCGCCGTGACGCTCGCGGCGGTCGTCGAACCGCCTGAAACCGGCGCGGGCGGCAGGCTCGAATCGCCGATTTCGACCGTCACGCGCTCGACCGCAACACCGAGCGCATCCGCGATGGTTTGCGCCATAATCGTGTAAGTTCCGGTGCCGATGTCCTGCGTCGCGCTCAGGACTTTGACCGCGCCGTTGGCGAAAAACTGCACTTTCGCCGAAGCGGTCGAACGAATCGCCGGATAAGTCGCCGTCGCCATTCCGTGTCCGACCAGATATTTGCCGCGCCGGTTCATTCGCGGCTGCGTTTGACGGCTTGCCCAACCGAATTTTTCCGCGCCGAGCGTGTAGCATTCCCTGATATTTTCGAGGGAAAAGGGAAGTTTCGATTCGGGATCGGTCGCCGTATGATTCAAGATTCGCAGTTGAACCGGGTCAATTTTCAGTTCGTGGGCGAGTTCGTCCATCGCCGATTCGAGCGCGAAACAGCCCGGAGTTTCGCCCGGCGCGCGCATAAAGGTCGGCGAATTGATGTTGAGTTTGGCGATTTTATAAGTAATTTCGCGCTCGTCCGCCGCGTATAAAACCTTGGTTTGCTTGCCGCTTTCTTCAAAATAATTCGAAAATGATTTGTACGAATTGTTTTCGTGACGAATCGCTTTGAGCTTGCCCGTTCGGTCGGCGGCGAGCGCGACTTTTTGGATGGTTTCGGGTCGCCGTCCGACGTTCGTGACCATCATCTGTCTGGTCAAAACGAGTTTGACGGGACGCGAAACCGCTTTCGCCGCCATCGCCGTCAGCAGAATATGCGCCCACTGCGAACCTTTGCAGCCGAATCCTCCGCCGACGAACGGACACATCACCTGCACGTTGTCGGGCTTCAGATCAAAAAAGTAAGAAACCACGCCCTGCACGCCTTTTACTCCCTGCGTCGCATCGTAGAGCAATAGTTTATCCGCCCCGTTCCAGACGGCAATCGTTGCGTGCGGCTCCATCGGATGATGATTTTCGGTGCGCGTCGTGTATGTGTTCTCGATTTTGACGGGCGCGCTTTTGATAATCGAGGCGGTTTTGCCTTCATTCAACTGCGCGGGCGCGCCGAAGCCGGTCATTTTCGGTTTTTCGCCCTTCGCCAGTTCTTTTTTGAGATCAATCGCGACGGGAAGTTTCGCGTATGTAACCTTGACCATTTCGGCGGCGGCGCGCGCCTGTTCGTAGGTTTCGGCGACGACCAGACCGATATACTGCCCGAAATAATCGACTTTATTGTCCTGCAAAGGCAGAATGTTTTCGCCCAGAAGACCGCCGACGCTCATCAATTCCATCGGATTCGACGGCACGGCTTTGAGCCGCGCCGCGTTTTCGTGCGTGATGATCTGCAAAACGCCGCCCGCTTTTTCCGCCGCACTCTTATCAATCGCCGTAATCGTCCCGTGGGCAATCGTCGAACGCACCGGAAAGGCGTAAGCGACGTTGTTGACGCCGAATTCCGCCGCGTATTTCGCCGCGCCCGTCACTTTTGCCCGACCGTCTTTGCGGTCAATCGGTTTTCCTACTACTTCAGCTTTAAACATATTTCCCCCTTACTTGTTTTATAAAAATTTCCCCAAAAAGTTGCGTTCAAATAAAAAATAGGACGCGGACGAACGCGGATGAAGCGGATCAGCGCGGATATTTTAAGTGCATTTTTAAGTTAATCGGTGAAAATCTGCCAAATCCGTGTTCATCTGTGTCCGATTTTATTTTCAAACTTTAAATCAATTTGTCGGGCGTAATCGGCAAATCGCGGACGCGTTTTCCGGTCGCATTGAAAATTGCGTTGGCGATGGCACCCGCGACACCGACGATGCCGACTTCGCCTAAGCCTTTGACACCTAGTTTATTGACGAATTTGTCTTCTTCCTCGATAAAAACCGTTTTTATCTCGCCGACATCGAGATTGGCGGGAACGTGATAATCGGCATAACTGCGCGTAACAAAATTTCCCCAGCGCGGGTCGAGAACGGATTCTTCGGTCAAAGCCTGTCCGATGCCCCAAATACAGCCGCCGAGAACTTGCGAATTGGCGGTTTTCGGATTCAAAATGCGTCCCGCGCCGTGTGCCGCGACAATGCGGTTGACTCTGACCATTCCGGTCGAATCGTTGACCCAAACTTCGGCAAAATTCGCGTTAAACGAGTGCGAAGAATATTTGTCGGCATCGGGCAAAGGTTTCGCGTCAACACGCGTTTGAAATTCGGTTAAATTCGCGGCTTCCATCAATTGAGCGGCGGTCGGCGCGGCAAACCATTGACGGTTTGATTTCGCTTGCAACTCGCTCATCGTCTTCAAACAGCCTTCGTAAACGGCGTTGGCAAAGCTCGACGCACCGACCGAACCGACCGAACCGGCGGCGGGCGGCAGACTCGAATCGCCGATTTTGATGCCGACTTTTCCGATTGGCAGTAAAAGCGTTTCAGCCGCCGTCTGCGCTAAAATCGTGTAAGTTCCCGTGCCTAAATCCGACGCGGCGAGTTCGATGCTTGCGGAAACGTCGTTGCCGTTGCGCGTTAATTTAACATTCGCCGAAGTGTCGCGCTGACGCGCCGGATAAGTTCCGCAGCCGACACCGTAGCCAACCCAATAATCGCCTTGACGATTCTGACGCGGCTCCATTTTACGGCTTTTCCAACCGAACACTTCCGCGCCGCGCCGCAAAGCCTCGACCAGCGAACGCGACGACCACGGTTTGCCGTTCACCGGGTCTTTCGCG
Source organism: Acidobacteriota bacterium (assembly GCA_031412675.1). Classification (GTDB taxonomy): domain Bacteria; phylum Acidobacteriota; class Blastocatellia; order Pyrinomonadales; family Pyrinomonadaceae; genus JAFDVJ01. Next base: position 13,443 of record JANODL010000149.1, read on the forward strand.
GGTTCGTTTTTGATCCGAAATTCGACCGGATCAATTTTTAATTTGTAGGCGAGTTCGTCAATCGCCGATTCGAGCGCGAAACTTCCCGTAGATTTTCCGGGCGCACGATTGAACGTCGGCACAATCACATTCATCGGCGCGATTCGATAAGCGATGCGAGAGTTTTGCACGTCATACATCACCTTTGAAACATCGCCGCAACCTTCGACAAACTCTTCGTTGATCGCGCCGTGCGTCGTCGTTTCGTGCGAAATTGCGGTCAATTTTCCGTCTTTGGTTGCGGAAAGCCGAACTTTTTGAATGTTTTTCTGACGCAAACCGACCGAGTTAACCATCATCTGGCGTGTCAGAGCCAATTTTATCGGACGTTTGACAAATTTTGCCGCCATTGCCGCGATCACAACGTGTCCCCACGCGCCGCCTTTTGAACCGAAACCGCCGCCGACGTGCGGGGTGATAACGCGGACATTTTCGGGCTTCAAACCGAAAACCGTCGCCAGTGCGTTCTGAACGCCGTTGACGACTTGGGATTCGTTGTAAAGCGTTAATTTATCGTTCGTTTCCCAAACTGCAATCGTCGCGTGCGGAGCCATCGGCTGATGATGTTCAATCGGCGTAACGTAAGTTTCGTCAACCTTAAATTCTGCTGTTTGCAAGGCTTTTTCGACATCGCCGCGTACTTCGTCCTCGCGTCCTTGCGGTTTGACGGCGTTGGCTTTTTCCTTTTCAAAATCAACCTTTGCCGCCGATTTTTGATAAGTAACTTTGACCAATTTTGCCGCAAAACGCGCCTGTTCAAAGGTTTCGGCAATGACGAGCGCGATGTTTTCGCCGAAGAAATCAATAACCTCATCCTGCAAAATCGAACCGCCGCGAAGCCCGCGTGTCAAAGCCAATTTCGGTGCATTTTTATGCGTCATAATGGCAATCACGCCCGCAACTTTTTCCGCCGCGCTCGTGTCAATGTCGAGAATTTTTCCCGCCGCGATTTCGCTTTTGACCAGAAAACCGCAAGCGGAATTGGCAACCGGAAAATCCGTCGAGAAATTTGCCGTTCCGGTAACTTTTAATAAACCTTCAATCCGGCTGACTGCTTCGCCGATTGATTTTACTTTACTCATTTTCTTCCCCCTTGAATTTAGTTTTTATGCTTTTTGGGTTCGCTTCCAAATTAAATTTTTGCAATAGCCAATTCAGCACTGATTCTTGATCTTTTATCGTCGCCCGACGGATTTGAGCAAGTAAGTGAATTTGGTCCGGCTTCGGCAAGGCTGTATTTTGCAGACCTTCATTACAATTCGTGCAGACGGCGCGTAGATTTTGAGGAGTGTCATCGCCGCCTTTGGATTTGTCAATAATGTGTCCCATCGTCAAGCGCACAGTTCTGTTTCCGCCCAATGGATCCGCATCACCTGCCGCCACACCGCACATTTGGCAAGTATAACCGTTTCTTTCAAGCACCCAAGCACGAGTTTCTTTGGAAATTGATCGAGAAAACGCCGGAACTCGTTTATCAGTTTCCATTAAATACTGATTCGGTTTTAGATTCGCACGGTCTTTATGAGAAAGAATTTGCCAGCCGTCCTCGTTTCGCAATTCTCGAACTCGACGCGCCCATTCGACTGCGCCGCCGCTTTCTCGTTGAATGTCTTTCGACTCAAGCACTTTGCCGATATTTTGCAGAAAATATTCGAGAATTAGTTGTTTTGAGCCGGGCTTTCTAGGCATAGTTTTTACTGATTAGCAGTAACCGTTAAAGACTGAGGTTGCGGATAAATAGTTGCCGCACGCTCTTTGCTTTTTTCTGCATAAGTCGGATTTAATTCGATAAGAACGGCTTTGCGATTCAATTCGTTGGCGGCAATTCCGGTTGTTCCCGAACCGCTAAACGGGTCTAAAATCGTGTCGCCTTCACGCGAACCAAGCAGAATGCAACGCCGCGCAAGCTCACGCGGAAAAGTTGCCGGATGACCGTTTCGGCTTGAATCGGGACCAATTAGCCAATGATTGCGAAGATTCGCGCCGCTTTCTTCCCGAATCCCGTTTGGGTCGTAAAAATAACCGATTGATTTGGCAAATAAAAAGATTTCTTCGGTGGCACTTGTCGGACGATTTTTAACGCTTTCGGGCATTGCATTTTTCTTGACCCAAGTTATTTTCGAGCGTAAAATCCAGCCGTCCGTCTGCAATGCAAAAGCCACTCGCCAAGGCAAACCGATTAAATCTCTGTCTTTTAATCCCCAACATTCAGGAACTTTGCAATTGCGTTTTTGAATCAATTTTTTCGTATTGCCGACTACCGCATTCGGTCCGTGATTTCCCGTTCCGCCATTTCGCGCATAACCATCGCCGACATTCAACCACAATGTTCCATCTTTGCGTAAAACACGATGCACTTCACGAAAAATTTTGACAAGATTTTCGACATATATTTCAGGCGAATTTTCCGCACCGATTTGCGCCGAATGTTCATAATCGCGCAATCCCCAATACGGCGGCGAAGTTACGCAACATTGCACCGATTCTTCCGCTAATGTTGGTAAAACTGTCAGACTATCGCCGTTTATGATTTGTATATCGTTCATATTAGAATCGTCATTTGCCTAAATCTTGCTGTTCATCGCCATTGACAGAGCGCGAACGATGGCGCGTCTTCCGAGTTCGACTTTGAATTTGTTATGTTCAAAGGCTTTGGCGTTTTTCATTTCGGCTTCGGCGGCTTGTTTGAAAACTTCTTCGGTCGCTTCTTTGCCGACGAGGAATTTTTCGGTTTCCAACGCTCGCCACGGTTTATGCGCGACACCGCCCATCGCAACCCGTGCCTGTTTGATTTTAGTGCCGTTCATTTCAAGCGCGGCGGCAACCGAAATCAGCGCGAAAGCGTAACTTGCGCGGTCACGAACCTTGACGTAATAAGACTTTGCCGCGAAATTATTCTTCGGAATTTCGATTGAAGTAATCAGTTCGCCGTGCGCCAGATTGTTGTCCTTTTCGGGCGCATTTTCGGGCAAACGGTGAAAATCGGTAAACGGAATCGAACGCTCTTTGCCGTCCGCGCCCTGAACTTTAACGGTCGCGTCCAAAGCCGCGAGTGCGACGCACATATCCGACGGCATCACGGCGATACATTTTTCCGACCAACCGAAAATCGCGTGCATTCGATTGATGCCTTCCATCGCGCCGCAACCCGAATTCGGCTCACGTTTGTTGCACGGCATCGCCGTATCGTAAAAATAAGTGCACCGCGTTCGCTGCATCAGATTTCCGCCGTTAGTTGCCATATTGCGGATTTGTCCCGACGCACCCGCCAGAATCGCCTGCGTTAAAAGCGGATGATTTTGGCGAATGAGCGGATGATTTGCCGTGTCGGTATTTTTTGCCAACGCGCCGATTGAAACGCCACCGCTTTTCGCGGTTTTGATTTGCGTCAGAGTCAGACGGTTGATGTCCACGAGTTCGGCGGGACGCGCCACATCTTCCTTCATCAGGTCGAGCAAATTCGTGCCGCCTGCTAAAAAGTCCGCATTTTTGTTGGCTGAAACGGATTTTACGGCAGTTGCCGCGTCATTTGCTTTTGAATATTTAAACGGTCGCATCTTTTTCGTCCTCCTTGTGAAATTCCCATGTTTGCGCCTTTTCTTCGCCCGTGTGAACCTCTCGAATCGCCGCCAGAATATTCGGATACGCGCCGCATCGGCAAATATTGCCCGACATTCTTTCGCGGATTTCGTCATCGGAAAGTTTGAGCGCACGCGGTTTTGAACGAATATTTTCCGTTACATAACTGGCTTCGCCGTTTTTCGCTTCGGTCATCAGCGCGACCGCCGAACAAATCTGTCCGGGTGTGCAGTAACCGCATTGAAAACCGTCGTGTTTGATAAATGCGGTTTGCATCGCGTGAAGCGTTTCGCCGTTTGCCAAACCTTCAATCGTCGTCACGCTTTTTCCTTCGCAAGATGCCGTCAAAGTCAGACACGACAAAACTCTGCGACCATCCACAATCACCGTGCAAGCTCCGCATTGTCCGTGGTCACAGCCTTTTTTCGAGCCGGTCAAACCGAGCTTTTCACGAAGCGCGTCCAAAAGCGTAACCCGTGAATCAAGCGACAGAGATTTTTCCGCGCCGTTGATTTTTAAAGTAACCGCCACTGCGTTTTCTTCCGCGACGGGCGCGAAAACCGCGTTTGTGTCCGTCGGAACTTCCGCGAAAACCTGTTCCTGCGCCAATAAATGCAGGGCAAAAGAGCCTAATCCGAGCGATGCCGCCTGTCCTAAAAACTTTCGCCGAGCCTCGCCGAGTTCGCTCAGTTCGGGAAAATCCTTCAATAAGATTTCTTCATCAGCCGTCAATTGCTCTTTGCCAAAATCTTCCATTTCGTCAGCCATTTTTCCTCCTTGTTCGTGACTTGTTTGTTTAGTTGAATATTTGCTGGTTATATCTTACAAAATAATTTTCAGTTTCCGAAAATCTTTTTGCGTTTTTTAGAAAAAAAAACTCTGAGCGGTCATATAAATCGCTCAAAGGATTTTTGGTAGAGAACTAAAAGTAATGCTTTGAGAAAAAAACGTCATCGTCGGGAGCGCACGCATCCTTGCGTGCCGGACGCGAAGCGTTCAAACATCTTGTCATCAATGCTAGTTGATTTCGTAACCAACGCCGATGCGCCGCGAAGCGCGACTTAGCACGCAGGGATTCGTGCGCTCCCGGCGATGACTTTTTATCTCTTTTCAATCACATATTTGGAATTTAGAACAGCCTTACTTTTAGTTCTCTACCGGATTTTTTAGTTCCAAGTTCCAAAAGGTTCCAAGTTTCGGATTCAAAGCTCGGGATTCTAAGTCCGAATACGATTTTGACTTGGAGCTTGGAACTTGGAACTTGGAACTTTTTATTTCGTCAGCGTCAAACCCGTTCCACGCGGCACAAGTCCGGGCAGGGAAATCGGCAATTTGCCGTTCAGTTCGAGCATTCCGTAAATCGAACGCGCCGACGCACGTTGCAGAGTCGTCATATCGCCGTAAGCGACGATGTAAGTTTTCAGGTCGGGAAAACTCTGCAAAATATACGGATTTCCGAAACTTACGCCGACCACTTTTTTATTGGTTGACAGAAGCTCGCGCAAGATCGTCACGCCCGAATCGGGAAGTCCGACGCTGTTTTTCGCGCCCGAACGAACACGACCGTAAAGCGCGGCAATCACGACATCGGCTTTACTCGCGCCTTCACGCGCTCGCGCAATTTGTTCGGGCGATGAATTGTCCTGCAAGACGATTGAACTGAATTTGATACCGCTTTCGCGCAAAAATCTGGTCATGGCAACACTTGTCATCTCGCCGTCGAAGCCGTTTGAAATGCCGAGAACGAAAACTCGTTTGTCTTTCGAGAGCGGCAAAAGTTTCTCGTCGTTTCTGACCAAAGTGACCGCTTTGTTGGCGATTTCTTCGGCTAACTGATGCGTTTCCTTGCCCGAAATGATTTTGTCCATCTCGGTAATCGGCGTGATTTTTTGTTTGAAAAGTCCGAGTTCGTATTTCCACGCCAAAATTTTTCTGACCGATTCATTCAGACGCGTTTCCGAAATGCGTCCAGATTTGACGGCATCACGAAGTCCGCGAATCATCGCGTCAACATCAGCCGGTTTTTCGATCAAATCCGCGCCCGCCAAAAATGCCTGCACGCCGGCTTCTTCCTGCGAAACGTAGAGCGTCAAACCGCTCATACTCATCGCGTCCGTAACGATCAAGCCTTTGAAGCCGAGTTCTTTCCGCAAAATGTCGGTTTGAATTTTCGTTGAAAGAGTTGCCGGAATCGTTGCGTTTTCCGAAATGACTTCTTCGTCCGTATCAACGCGAATCGCATCTTTTAAAGGTTTAATCTCGGTCGGGTCAATTTGCGGAAGTCCGATATGCGCGACCATTATCGAACCGACTCCGATTTCAATCGCTTTTCTAAACGGCACGAGTTCGAGTTTGTCTAATCTTTCACGCGAAACATTAATAATCGGCAAACCGCGATGCGAATCAACATCCGTGTCGCCGTGTCCGGGAAAATGTTTCGCGGTTGCGATCACGCCCTGACTTTGGACACCTTCGATAAATGCCGCGCCGAAACGTGCGACCGTTTCGGGGTCTTCGCCGTAACTGCGGACATTGATGACCGGATTATCGGCATTGTTGTTGACATCGAGAACCGGTGAGTAAACCTGCATCAAGCCCATCGCTTTGGCTTCGCGGGCGGTAATCACGCCCATTTTATAGGCGTATTCGGGATTTCCCGTTGCCGCGACCGCCATATTCCAAGGGAAATTTGCCGCGTCCTGAAAGCGCATTCCGATGCCCGTTTCCGCGTCGAGCGCGAAAAGCAGCGGAATTTCCGCGTTTTCCTGCAAACGGTTGCCGAGATGAACCGTTTCATACATTGGCGCACCGAAAAAGATAACGCCGCCGATTTTGTTTTGTGTGACGTGGCGTTTCAAATCTTGAAAAAAATCGCTGTCCTGATTAATAAACCGCGCATTGATGCCGATTTGAATGAGTTGACCGACTTTTTCCTCGGGCGACATTTTCTTGAGCATTTTATCCGCCGCCTTCCAAGATTTTTCGGAAGGCTCGAATTTTTTCGTCGTTTGATTGCGTTTCGGCGAGGCGAAAACGAGTGAATTAAATATAAAAACTATAGTTAGTAAAAAACTTATAAAAAATTTCATTGCATTTACCAAAAACGAATAACAGAATAATTATCAAATGCCGAATCAATTGAAATAATTGACATTTTCTCCGAAATCGCCTGAGCGATTATCAAACGGTCAAACGGGTCTCGATATGAAAAGGCATTTTGACAATCTCGTAAAAGTGTTTTGTTTCAATTCCAAGTTCCTCAAAACCATTAATTATTAATTGATTTGGAAACAAAACATCGAAATCGTCGGTTAAAATCAATTTTCCCAAACTGAATTTAAGTGCAATTTCCCAAAGGCTGACGACGCTCACGAATTTGTCATTTGCCGTATCTTCAGTCAATAATCGAGCGTCCGAACTTAAACGTGAATCGCCCGTAATAAACCACAAAAAAGTATGAGTATCAAGCAAAAGTTTCATTGATATTCAGCGAAATCTTCCAAAGGTTCATCAAAATCATCGGAAATTTGAATTAAGCCTTTTGCGCTCCCAAATTGCGGTCGCGGTTTTTTTGTCAAAGTCGGCACGAGTTTAACCGCCGTTTTTTCGTCTTGCTGAATGAAGATTTCTTCGCCTTTTATCGCCGCATCTATCAGAATTGTCAGATTCATTTTTGCCTGTTCTATCGTAACTTGCTGCATAAAATTTCTCCCCAACACATCTTAACCTTCCTTCCTTTTCAAAACAAAAGTTGCCAGCCAAGCCACTAAAACGGTCAGCAAACTTCCAAAGAGTGCATACCATGTAAAAGCGATGCTGGTCGCATACTTAACATAAAACATTATCGCAACGCTCACCAACATTCCAATCAAAGCGTGAATTTCCCGCGCTTTTTTGACAAAAGCACCGACCAGAAAAACGCCCAAAACCGGACCGTTAAAAAACGTGGCGATGGAAAGTGCCTGAGTTAATGCCGAATCGGTGGTTTGCATAATAATCAGCGCGACGACGATTTGAACGATTCCGAAAACCAGCGTCAGCCAATGCGAAACTCTCAAAAAATGTTTGTCGTCCGATTTCGGCTTAAAAGGTTTGTATAAATCCTGCACGAAGGTCGCCGCGATTGAATTGAGCGAACTCGAAAGTGCCGCCGCGAAAATTGCCGCGACAACCAAACCCGAAATACCCGTCGGCATAGATTTCGTGATGAAATCGGGAAAAACTTTGTCGCCGCCCGTGAACGGAAATGTCGCGGGAACGCCCGAATTTGCCACGCCCGCCTGTGCGTATTGCGCCGCGTCATAAGGATGATAAAACGCAAAAAGCAAAACGCCGATAAAAAGAAAGCCGATAAATTGCGCCAGCACGACCGCGCCGCTCGACAGCAAGGCGAGCGAAGCACGGTTCGGTTTGTCGGTGCAAAGATAACGCTGGACGAGATATTGGTCGGTTCCGTGCGTTGACATCGTCAGAAAACAGCCGCCGATCAGACCAGCCCAAAATGTGTAGGTTTTCGTAAAATCAAACGGCAGTGAAAACTCCAATCCGTCGGAAAACGGCAGCCAGAATTTATAATTCGTGTCTCGAAAACCCCAATCAATCAAGCTGAATTTATCGAATTGTTCGCCGATTGCAATCGCGCCCGAAAATCCGCCGTTGACTTGATTGGCAATCACGACCGCCGCCGCAATCGCGCCGCCGATATAGATTAAAAGCTGAACGACTTCGACCCAAATCACCGCTTCCATTCCGCCGTAATATGTGAAAATTATCATCACCACGCCGAGCAGAATAATCGAACCGACTGTGACCAGAGTTGCGTCGGCGGTCGGCTGAAAAGCGACATAAACCGCCGCCAAAACAATCGCTGTTAATAAAAGCCGAATGCCGTCGGCAATATTCCGCATCACGACAAAAAGCGCGGACGCGAGCATTTTGACCTTTGTCCCGAATCTTTCGCCGAGAAGCTGATAAACCGTCAGCAATTCGCCCTTGAAATACATTGGGATAAACAGCAGCGAAATCACGATGCGCCCGAGCATATAGCCGAAAACGAGTTGTAAAAACTGAAAATTTCCGTTTTTCGCAAAAGCGATTCCGGGGACGGAAATAAACGTAATCGTCGAAGTTTCGGTCGCCACGATGCTCATCGCAATCGCCCACCAAGGCACGTTGCGGTCGCCGACGAAATAATCTTCGGTCGTTTCCTGTTTGCCCGAAAACCACACGCCGAACAGCGTGACACCGATTAAATAGCCGAAAATTATGACTAAATCTAAAGTCTGCATCGTTTTTATCAATAAGAATCCACGAAAGAATTTCGGAAAGCGATAAGAAATATTTATCTCACAAAGCGCAATCAGGTCAAATCAATACCGCATTTTATTTGTCGGGACGATAAACGCGAATCAACTCGCCTTCTAACTTTTCATACCCCGAAACCTTTTCGTGAATTCGTTCCGCTTGTCCTAAAAAATCAGGATCGTAGGTGCAGATGACAATTCCGAAATGATTTGAACTGAATTTATGCAATCTTTTGAAATGAAGACGATTCAGGGTCAAAACTGTTCTTTCGAGTTCGATTGCGCGGGTTAAAACTTCTTCGTCCGAAATTTCTTGATTAGCTTTGCCGTCGGCAAAGGCGGTCAAAACATCGTGTCCGAGTCTTTTAAGTTCGAATGCGGCGATTTGCGGGAAATTCTCATCGGAATAAAATCGCATCAATCTTCCTCGTTAGCAATTATTTCGCGTTCGATTTCCTCTTTGTGAGATTCGACGTAATCCCAAGCGTTGGCAAGGTCTTTGGCAGTCAGCGACGGATAGTTTTCGAGTAAATCGGCTTCGCTCGAACCCAACTTTCGGGCATTCTCCAAAACCCAGACGGGAATTCTGGTTTTTCTGATCCGCGCCGAACCGCCGCAAACGCCTTCGGTTTTTTCGATGCCTTCAACTTCGCCGCTCAAATCGCGGACAAGCCATTGGAGAAGTTTGACCTTTTCGGAGCGCGACAGTTTTGAAACTTCGATTTCCTGCACAGTATTCATAAAGCCATTCTAACTCATTTTCGGGCAATCTCAACGGCTTTTTCAATCACGAAATCATTTTCAGTCAAAGCTTTTTCTGCGGATTCACGCCGAACATTTGCTTTCTGCATAACAATCGCCACACGCAAATCGTGGTTCGCTTCGGTCAAAAGATTTTGTGCTGAAATTTCGTCCAAATCGGTTTCCGACATCAGAATACGAAGAGAGCGTTCTTTTAGTTTGATGTTCGATGATTTGACGTTCGTCATGCGGTTGCCTGTAACGTAGCCGAGCCGAATCATCGCGGTCGTCGAAATCATATTCAAAATCAACTTTTGCGCGGTTCCGGCTTTCATTCGTGTCGAACCCGTAATCGCTTCTGCACCGACGACCGGAACGACTGCAATTTCGGCGGATTTTGTAATCAGCGAATCGGGAACGCAGGTGATGCAAGCCGTGAAACAACCGAGTTCTCGCGCAAAATCCAACGCGCCGATGGTGTAAGGCGTTCTGCCCGAAGCGGCGATGCCGATCACCGCGTCTTTTTCGGTTAAACCGCGATTTTGTAAATCAAGTTTTCCGGCTTCGCGGTTGTCTTCCGAGGCTTCGGTCGCCTTGTAGAGCGCGTCGTAACCGCCCGCGATGATGCCTTGCACCAAATCGTAAGAAACACCGTAAGTCGGCGGAATCTCGCTCGCGTCCAAAACGCCCAAACGTCCGCTCGTCCCTGTGCCGACATAAAAAAGCCGTCCGCCGGTTTTTAATCTTTCGACGATTTTATCAATTGTTTCAGCAATTTCAGGCAAAACTTTTTCAATCGCCAACGCAACCTTTTTATCTTCGTCGTTGATTAAACGAATCGCCTCAATCGTCGAAACTCGGTCAATATTCGCAGTATTCGGATTTTCTTGTTCGGTGATAGGCAAAGAAATCATCGTTTTCCTCCGTTGCCGTTGTTTTCAAAAGCCATCTGCGCGGCGGAATGCGCGGGTTGAATCAGTTTGTCGAGCAAAAAGGCTTTCGGCGCGATTTTATGAACTGTTTGAAGCAGCGGTTCGGTTATCAGGTTGCCTGATTGAAAAACGCTTCCGACCAAACCGATCGGAACTTTTGTGCGTTGCAGATTCAGTTTTTTGATAACCGCATACGCCGCCGTGCCGAGTTCAAATCCGGCTTCGCGCAAAATTTCGACGGCGACTTTATCGCCGGTCGAAGCCGCTTCGCCGACAAATTTGGCAAATCCCGCGATTCGTGCATTATCAACCTGCGGCGCGTAAATTGCGACCGAAAGATTTTCGATTTTTCCGGCGCGAAAATAATCAACGGCGATGTCGCTCAAAATTGTCGGTTTGCCGCGACCGTCCGAGGCTTTGGCGATTTTGTGAAGCGCGTTGAGCGCGATTCCCGCGCCGCCGCCTTCGTCGCCCGCGAGCGGTCCCCAACCGCCCGCCGAAAATTTTTCTCCTTTGGAGTTTTGCCCGATGCAGACCGAACCCGTTCCGGCGATGATGACGAGTCCCGCTTTGTTTTTGCCGATGCCGTAAAGCGCGATTTCAGCGTCGGTCAAAACCTGAACTTTTTTGAAGCGGAGCTTTTCGACAATTCGTTCGTGGATGATTTGTTTTAGATCGGCGCGGCGCACGCCAGCCAATCCGAGCGTTGCCGAAACGATGTCGCCGCGATTTTTGTCAACCGAATCGCACGCCGAATTGATCGCCGCAATAATGTTGTTGACCGCCGTTTCAACCCCGACGCGCAAAGGATTCGACGCGCCCGCATAGCCTTCGCAAATAAGCTGTCGGTCGTGACCGATGATGGCGATGTGCGTTTTCGTGCCTCCGCCGTCAACTCCCAAATACAAGTTATGGACGCGAGCAGAAATTTTTTTAGATGTCTTTGGCATATTTTCGGCGCGACAACTAAAAATGATTTGTCGGGGAACGAAAAAATTAAATTACTATTCTAATGATGCTTGACATATAATCAAAACTAAAAGATTTTATATATACGATAA
>JANODL010000150.1:0-49797 GCA_031412675.1 Acidobacteriota bacterium
CGACCGAAACGTCATCTTCGGATTATGCTTGCTCATCACCTTCGTGATCGCCGCCGTCAACGTCGTCTTCCCATGATCAACGTGTCCGATCGTCCCGATATTCACGTGCGGTTTGCTTCTGTCAAATTTCTCTTTGCTCATTTTATTATCTCTTTCTCCAGTCGAACTACAAAAATTATTAAATTTCCGTGGAGCCCAAGGCGGGATTCGAACCCGCGACCTCATCCTTACCAAGGATGCGCTCTACCCCTGAGCTACTTGGGCGGAGTTTTTAAACTCTATTTCAAAAAAACATTGGAGCGGGAGACGAGACTCGAACTCGCGACATTCAGCTTGGAAGGCTGACGCTCTACCAACTGAGCTACTCCCGCCCATTTTGAGACTCTCTTGCGAAAATCTCAAAAAGTAAAATTTTATGGTGCATGGGGTAGGATTTGAACCTACGTAGGAAATTAATCCGACGGGTTTACAGCCCGTTGCCTTTGACCGCTCGACCACCCATGCAAATATTCTTATGATTGCTACTGCCGACTTTTTAAGGCACTTAGCAAAAGTGCTATATTAGCGAAACTTTCGGTAAGTTGCAAGTCGGGTCAGATTTGTTTTACTCATTTCCTTCGATGCTGAAACTTGCTTTTGCACGCGGGTGAAATTTCTCGTAAGTTTTTCGCAGATGTGCGTCGGTTATGTGTGTGTAAATCTGCGTTGTCGAAATATCAGCGTGTCCGAGCATCTGTTGGACGGAACGAATATCCGCACTGTTTTGTACTAAATGCGTCGCAAAACTGTGGCGCAAAGTGTGCGGCGAAACATCTTGCAAGCCGATTTTTTCAGCGTATTCTTTGATAAAAAGAAAAATTATCTGACGATTTAGCGGTCTTCCCAGAGATGTTACGAACAAATTTTGAATCTCGATATTTTCCTTTCGGCGACGCAAAACCAGATAACTTTTGAGCCATTCGACCGCGCTTTTGCCAATCGGAATTTTGCGCGTTTTGCTTCCTTTTCCCTTACAAGTCAAAATTCCCGCGTCGAGTTCGACATCGCTGATCCGCAAATCAACCGCTTCCGAAACGCGCAAACCGCAGGCATACATCAATTCCAAAATCGCACGGTCGCGTAAGCCGATTTCGGTCGAAACATCGGGAACTTGTAAAAGATTTTCGACATCCGTTTGATTCAAAAATTTCGGTAAATAAAAACCTTTCTGCGGCGCGTCCAAGTCTTCCGCCGGATTTTTTTTGATGTGCCCGTCAAACATCAAAAATTTGTAAAAACCGCGCAAGGCACTAACCATTCGACGTTTCGAGTTTTCCGAAAGATTTTCGCCTGCAAGATCGGTCAGCCATTCGCGCAAATCCTTTCTCGTCAGCGCGAGCAACTCGAAATTATTCTTTTCCGTCCAATTTTTGAGCTTCTGCAAATCGCGCTCGTAGCTAGAGAGCGAATTTTTCGCCAAGCCTTTTTCAACCTGCAAATACGAGAGATATTCGCGCACAAAATCACGTTTTTTTGTAAACTCGTCAAGCATTTGATGATTCGATAATGAATTTTCTGAAGTCGTTTGAAATGATAAAAGGCACAAGTCCAAAAAGATTGTGCCTTCATCTTAAAGAATTGCCACTCGGAAAGCAAGAAATTGTTTTAATGCATCGGTTCGGAATAACCTTTTGTATAATACGGGCAATCCGACGTATCGAAACTTACCGAGCTTTGCGTTATTGCGTTTTGAGCATGCCAACGCGCGTAATTCCAGCTTCGAAAATCATTTTCGCGTTTTGTCTCGGATAAACGTCGCGCGATTTTCGATTTCACGCGGCACTGCTGCTCAAAACTCATTGTCGGCATATTTTCAAGCAAAACCGGAACTGCATCATCGCTCAAATCTGAATTGTAAGCCACGTCAAATGAGCGACCTTCCTGCATCAAACGAATATTTTTGCGAACGATGTATGCATCAGGATTTACAAAATGCAAACTGCCGAGAAGAAAAATTGCCGACCACAATGCGCCCCACGCGAATTTTTCACGGCTCCCGCGCAAAACCGTCAGTGTGAACCAGACAAAAACGGCTCCGAGCCAAATCATCACGACCATCGGATAAAATCTCACGGTCGTCAAACCGTAGCCGAGATTTCCCGTTAAAATAAATAATCTCTGCGCCGCCGAAACCATAATCACAAAGAGCAAAACGACTTGAATTCCCGCCAGCACACGATAGATTTTTTCGTTGACGGGCGAATCTTTTCGCAAAAGCCAATGCGACAGCAAAAGAATCGGCAAAACGAGTGCGGCAACCGCGACGAGTTCGCCGAAACCGCGCCGTGCATATTCCGCCAACTTGAAATCGGGCGTATTCTGGACTAATTCAAATCCGCCGAAAAGATACGGAATCTGCACGATCACAAAACTCAAAAAAAGCAGATTTATCAAACCAAGAATGATTGAAACTTCAATTGCGCCGAGCGTGAATAAGTTCGGTAAAACTGAATTGTCGAAATTCTGCCAGCTCCAAGATTTTTTCTCTTCTTTTTTCGGCGGTTCTTCAACTTTCGGCGGTTCTTCGTCCTTGATTTCCGTGACGCTCAAAACCTGCGGCTTGATTTCGTCGTCTTTGATCTCCGTGACGCTCGCAACTTGCGGTTTGATTTCGTCTTTCGGCGTAATAGAAATGTCCGCCGCGTCGTATGAAAAATTTTGAATCAGCGAACCACGCAGATATCCGGCGGTAATCCATGTGAAAAAGCCGATGAAAAAGATATGCGCGACAACTTCATCAGGCTGAATATTAAAGGTTCGTTCGACAATACCTTGAAAAACCGCGTCCGCCGCGACGAAAAGTGCGCCGAAAATCAGCAAAATTGGCGCGGCAATCGCCACTCCGCGCAAAACTGCGATCAGATGTTTCGACCAGCCCGTCTGCGGAATCGTTTTCCACTCGATATCGCCGAACACCAGATAAAACGGCGCAAATGCCGCGCTGATTCCCGACCAGACAAAACCGATCATGTAATGAAAAACGCCCGCGATTTGCGTTTTGATTTTCAAAGTGGGCAAAGTCAGAATCGCCAGAATCGTCAGAATTGCGAGCGTGTCAAAGGTCTTTAATTCCATCGAATCGCGCCAGACAAACATTGCCGCAAAAAAAACCAGCGCAACATTTAACGCAATCGTTTGCCCGTTCCAAAATTCACGCTTACGCCGTAAAATCAGCATCGTCATCGCCGCCACCAACGCGCCGATGAACAGCAAAACATTTAATCCCCAGGGCATCTGCCTGAGCAAAACATCGCCCAAAACACCAAGCAAAACCGCCGCCTGCAAAATTTCCAAACCTGTTTTTGTTCTTTCGTTCATAAAAATAATTCCAAATTTCAGATTTCAGATTTTTGATAATTGACCACCGATAATTTTTTGACCTCGACATCGGGAAACGACCCGCGTCCGAAAAAGACGTGCTTGGCAAATTTTTGTCCAAGTTTTCCGCGCAAAAACGTGAAGCCGAGTTCCAAAAGTCTTTGACCGGTAAAAGTTTTGATAATTCGCCGCATCCAAAGCCGCGAAACAAAACGCGCTCGAAACAGTTCGCCCGAAAACTCCAATAGAACTTTTGCGTCGTTCGTCTGCAGTCTTTCCCAGACGATTTCCGCCGCAAATTTTGAAAGCCGCATCGCCGGGTCGAGTCCGCCCGCCGTCAGCGGCGAAACCGCGCCCGCCGCGTCACCGATCAAAATTCCGTTTTCGTTGGCAATCGAGCGTAAAACTCCGCCGACCGGAATTCGTCCGCCGCGTGTTTCGGCTAATTTCACGTTTTTCAAATCAAAAAGATTTTTTGTCTTCTCCTTGAACGATTTTAACGCCTCGCGCGGATTAAAATCAGCGGCGTAGCCACCAACACCGATGTGGATTTCCTCACCGTCGTCGGCAATCCAGGCAAGGTAACCGGGCGCGAGATCGCCGTCGAGAAAACAATGCAGACGCGGCTCGCCGTGTTCGTTTTCGGCGTGATAAACTTCTTCGTAGCCGACAATCCATTCCTTGTTTTCATCAAGGCGTAAATCCTTCGCGACCCGCGAATTTGCGCCGTCCGCGCCGATTAAGACCTTTGTTCTGACCGAATACGATTCGCCTTTTTTCTCGAGCTTGACGATGGTTTCGCCGCTCAGCATTTCCGCGCCTTTATACGAAGTCGCCCGCGCAAACCGCACGCCGTTCGCCACCGCATCCTGCAAAAATTCGTCGTAGATCAAACCCATTTTGCCGACCCGGAATTCGGCTTTTTCGCTTTCAAGATTGATTGCTTTCAAGCGGGGCGAATAAAGCGCGACATTTTTAATCGGTTTGCCGAGCGTTCCTTCGGGGAATTCAAAATCTTCAAAAGTTTTCCGCACAAAAATTCCGGTCGTGTGAACGCCTTTTGCCAGATCGCTTTTCCGGTCAACGAGCAAAATTTTTGCGCCTTGCAGCGCTAACAGCTTGGCGCATTGCAATCCGGCAAGTCCGGCTCCGATAATTACCGCGTCAAAATATTTCATTGTCCCTTCATCGCGTTGATCAACGCTTCCATGTGATTTAAATAACGGCTCAGAGCCTCGCGTCCCGCGTCCGTAATTCGATATTCGGTCAGCGGAACGCGACCTTTGAACGATTTTTCGCAAAGGAGATAACCGGCTTCTTCGAGCTTTCGGGCGTGAACGCTGATGTTTCCGTCCGTTGTGTTGAGAAGATTTTTCAAATCCGTGAACGACAAAGTTTCATTCGCCGCGAGTGCCGAAGTAATTCCCAGACGCATTCGTTCGTGAATAACTTTGTCGAGATCGTTTGAAACATTTTCCGCCGCTTTTTCGAGCTTTAAGGCTTGCGGTTTCGGCGTTTCACCTTCGGAACTATCTTTATTCAATGCTAAATTTCTTGCCATAACTTTTTACCCGCCGAATCTCCGTCCGATGATTAATCCGAAGACGATGTGCAGAACGCCGAAGCTCAAACCCATCATCAGTTGTCCCGTGTTCGCGGGCAGAAAAAACGCGATTGCGCCGAGTGCGATAAAGCACCAACCCATAATCGGCACGGCTTTGACGGAAAATGCGCCGCCGCAGACGACTGCCGCGCCGTAACACAGAATCCAGACCGGAATCATCACCTCAAAATGTCCGAACCGCCAAAGTCCGAGCGTGATAAAAACGCCGCAGAGCATCGGCGGAACCGAATTCATCAAAAGTTTTCTCGCGGGCGTGGAAAATAAAGAAGTTTTTGAAAGTTTTGTTTTCTGCCACATCGCGAGCAAGCCGATAAAAAATGCCAAAACGGCTTCGGTCAGCCAGACAGTCAGCGAATCACGAATAGAGGCTTGCGAATAGGCAATGTAAGCGGCGACAATCGCCGTCGCGCCCATCAAAATTCCGCCGTAACCCGGAACACTCGTGAAAACTGTCGAGCGTTCCATCGTTTCGCGGATAAATTTCAGATTGTCTAAAGCGCGGTCGCCGATGTTTATCGGCTGATTCGGTCGGGTTTCTTCTTTACGAATTGTCTGCGGTTGTGCCATATCGTTTTATGAACTTATATCAAGTAGTATTGTTTGTCAAGAACTTTATAATACAAAGTGCAAATATTACTTCGGCTGATTTCAGGTTTGCACCGTCTAAGTTTCAGAATTATTTATTTGACTGCATCAAAATTATGTCTAACCGAAAATTTTTTCTGATATTGATTTTTACTTTGTTTTCGATAAGTTCGGCGTTTGCCCAAGTTACGATTGTGAACAGCCCGTTTCTTTATAAACCGCTGGAAAATTACACGATGGCGACGCTCGATAATTACAATGTTCAAGACACGGCGCATAGCCGCACAATACCGATCTTTATTCGTTATCCAATGGGAGCGACGGGACAATTACCGATGATTTTGTGGTCGCACGGCGGCGGTGCGGATGTCAACGGAAAATACGGAAATGTTGATTGGGGAACGACGCTGGCACGCGCCGGATACATCGTTATCCATATGAGCCACGTTCCGCGCACGCAAGCCGAAAGAGTCGCGCAATGCACCGAGTTCGGCGTGCCGAATCAGCAGGAATGTTCCGCTTTGTTTGGAGCGTTGGAAGTTGACCGACCGCGTGATGCGAATGCGGTTTTAGCGGATTTGAACGGCATCGAAAATGCTTTTCCGCAAATCGCCGGACGCATTGACCGCAACCGAATCGGTGTCGCCGGACATTCTTTCGGCGCATATACGACAATGACTCTGGCAGGCGGACGAGTCGAATTAACTCCGCAGTTCAACGATGTCAGTTTCGCAAATTCTCTGCCGAAAGTTTTTATGGCGCTTTCGCCGCAAGGTCCGGGCAGATTCGGCTGGAAAGAAGATTCGTGGCGCGAAGTTTTGCGCCCTGTTTTGACGGCGACCGGCTCAAACGACAATACGCCGGGCGAAGACGCTCCGGCGCGCTTGGTTCCATTTGAGCGAATGCCGAACGGGAAAAAATATCGCTTTTACATTAATCATCCTGATTCGACGCACGACACTTTTAATCTCAACAACAACGCACATCCCGAATTCAGTCAATGGCTGGCATCATACGGTTTGGCATTTCTCGACGCGAATTTGAAAAACAATTCGGCGGCGCAAGCCTTTTTGATTTCGCCGCGCTTAAGTTTGTATGCCAGCCGCAAAGTAACGACGATCTCGCGGAAATAATTCATTTAACATTGAGTTGCTGTTTAAAATTCTTTATTTCGGGGTCGTTTGTGTTTTGTGTATTGGCGAGAAAGTTTTGAAATGTTTGATTCGCTTTGTCCGTTTCATTGGCTTCACGATAGAGCGAACCGAGCAAAAATTGCGAGCGCAGACAATCGGGACGCGATGCCGGATTGACCAAATTTTGAACGCTTTCGAGTTCGGTTAAAGCCAAATCTTTTCGTTCGGTCGTGTAATAAATGACGGCTAAATTCGTCGCAAATTCACAACGCGCAAACGGAAAGTCTGCTTTGCCTTTTTGCAGAACGGCTTCGGCTTCCGCCGTTTTGCCTTGTTTTTGCAATTCAATAACTTTTCTAAATTCGGCAGACGGCGACGGTTTGAAATCGCGTGTCGAAAGATACGGAAAATCGTTCGGCGCAAAGGCGCGGATGTCGGCAATATTCCATTCAAAATTATTGACGCGCTGCCCGGTTTGCGGATTTATCGCAGATTTGAAAATTTCTAAACGGTTTGCGGGTTTGAAATAGCGTTCGGCAATGGTTGCGCGGCGGAACTGATTTTCGGTGTTGTCGAGATTCGGCAGAGCAAGATAAACGCCGACAAGTATCAAACCTACGAAAATTCCGATGGTAAATCTCGCCGGTCGCCGCGCATACCGCCGGACAATAAAAAGCACGGCAAAAAGTAATACGAGCGCGGGCAAAAGCGTCCAGATATTGCTCGATAACCCGAAAACATTCGCCAGATTCGGCGTGAACCAGTTTTCCTCAAAAAGAAATTTGCCCCAGAAATTGTTATGGGGATATTTGAATTCGGGCGGCGCAAACGGAAAAGTCAGCGCGGGCAAAGTGCAGAGCAGAAACGAAATCGTGAACAAAGTGCCTTGCCAAACATTTGAAAACTCGTAAATTTCGCCGTCGAAAAACGAATCGAGCATCAGCGGCAAAATAAAAACCAAATATCGCGCACCGAACGCCCAACCGCCGTGCGCTGCGCCATGTCCGCACAAAACCAGAATCGAAACGACAATTGCCGCGATTTTCACGCGATGCCGCAAAGTTCTTCTTTCACTCGAAGTAAAAAAGACGATAACCGGCAAAAACAAAATCGGCGCAAAGAAAAACAGCCCGCGTGACGGCGAAAAAAGTAGTAGATAGATATTTGAAAGCGTCGGAAAACCGATGCCGAAAACGCCTTGTCCGGCAACTTCCGCCCATTCGGGAAACGATTCGTAAGCGTATGAAAGCGCGAACGGCGAGCCGAAAATTGCGTAATTGTAAATCAATAAAAGAACCGCAAACGGCAAACCGCCGAGCGCGAAAAAGAATAAATTTTGCCGGCGATTTTCGTTGCGTTTGTCGGCGAAAAACAATCCGACGGCGAAAACCGAAACCGGCACGACCGCCGGAAATTCGCACGTCACGGCAAGTCCCGAAAGAAATCCGGCTAAAATACAATTTCGCAGAAAAATCCGTTCCGTGTCATAGAGCAGACGAAACGCGAAATAAAGCAGAACGGCAACCAGAACGTGCGAAAAAAACAATAAACTGTAAACAAAAAGCGGCGTTCCGAACAGCAAAGCGGCAAGCGAGGTTTCGTCCGAATCGCGTCCGTAAAGCCAGAAAGCGAGAAGCAGAAGCGGCAAGGTCGAAAGAAAAAGCCGCATCACAAACCAACTGATGCGGATATTTGAAGCGTCGGGTGCGCCGATAAAAATTCTCGTCAGAGCATAAAACGGCGCGGCGAGAACGGCGGTTCCGGGCGGTTTGTTGGAATAGGTTTTGTCGCCGATCTTTGCCGTGTCAACATTTTTGCCGATCAAATCTTCTGTCCACGAAATCTCGAAAGAACCTTTTTCAACGAGTGAAGCGGCGGTTGCCCAGCGCGTCAGTTCGTTTGCCGAACCGCCGTGCGGAAACATCGGCAAAAGATAAATTGCCAAGAAAAAATAAATTGCGAGAATCCAAAGACCTTTATTTTTTTCCACTATTTTGCTTTTCGTTCTTTTCGATCTGCTCGACCATATTCTCGATTGGCGGCACGTTTTTGTCGGCGGTCAGATACGTCAGACGCTTGCCTTGAAGCTGAAAAACATTGCCGTTGCGTTTGTAGCGCGACTTTGTAAAATGCGTCGGACAACAAAGCTGTTCTTCGTCGCCGGTCAATTTCGCGGTATCGAGTTCACCGACAATATAGCGGTCTTGACCGAAAAGTTCAATGACAATCTCGCCGTTTTCGGCACGAATATCTTTCAAACCGCCGTCGGCGCGGTCGCCTGTCCGAAAATACCAGATCATTTCGGGCGCGTCCGCTTTCCACGTAAAAACGTAAACAAGTTGCGGAATCGCGCCGCCGCCGGTTTCGATTTTCAAAATCACAATCGCTTCGTCCTGTCCGTCGGCGGTTACGTCGAGAAATTTCGTCGTGACATACGAAAGCCCGATTCGTTCGACCTCTTCGGTCATTTCCATCGGACGTTTGCCGCCCACGAGTTCGACTTCCTTGCCGTCCGAATCTTGCCAACCACGCGGCAGAGGATACATAAAATTCTTGAAATCGAATTTGCCGATTGGCGAATCGGTCGTTTTATGGCGGTCGTCGGTCAGTTCGGATTGCAGATTCGGAATTTTCGGCGGCAGTGGCAATGGTTCGGGAGTCGCGGTTGAATTGACCGCGACAGTCGGCGCGGTGTTTGTTACGGTTGATACAGTTTCGACTTTCCCGCCGCAAGCGGAAAATAAAGAAATAATAACTGAAAGCAAAAAAACTGCCGTTATTTGGACCCTAATTTTCATTAATAATGATTGCTGATCGTTATTGCAAAAGGTGTGTTAAATCAATATTAACCAAACTCCGTGCAATTGTGCAATCGTGCGTTTTATAAATCCGCCCGCGCAACGCTTGATAAAGGTTTTCCGCCGCCCAATGGCTTTGCACAAAACTAAAGAAAACGAACATTTCTTAAACCGAAACTTTACACTTTTAGCTGATAAGCAATATTTACTGACTCACCTTATGCAACGCGTAATTATTTCGGGCTATGCCCGCTGATGAGCGGAAAAGCTCTGCCTTTCCGCTCATCAGGCGGCAGAGCCGCAAAATTAATCAATCCGCGTAAGATGAGTTACTGAAAAATAGTGCAAAGTTGAAGGTGTAGAGTGTAAAGTTTCCACGACTCATTTTGATTGTCAGTTAATTTTTGTGCAAAACTCCGCCCGATTTCAAAGATTTTTTGCAATATCGCCTAAACGCTTTGCCCAAACGCCTCGACACATCCGAATACGGCAATCTGCCGGCGTAACCTTGTGTTTACGCGCTTTAAGGTAGCAATAGTGCGCTGCATTATTGGGAAAGTGCAACGCATTATTGCATTCTTGCAGTGCATTATCGCGTTGGCGCAATGTTTTAAGGCGATATTGTCGGATTAGGCGGCAATATCGCAAGATTTTTCTGCCCGAACGCATTTTCACACCGCATTTTCGCCCGAATTTTACGAAAAAATGGAAGGATGAACTAAAAAACTCATCCTTCAAATCACGCCCGCGTCATTTTTTTCTCGAAATCTTCAACAACAGCCAGCTGACAACAAAAGCAACAATCGCCACTCCACTCAGAAAATAAAAGCCGTCTCTATTACTACTTACGTGAGGGATAATAAGGCTAAATACGGCTATCATCGCGGCAGAAATTCCGAGAAAAAGGATAATATACGCAAAAAGCGAGATAAAAAATCTTTTCATTGTCTTCTAAGCCCGCGTCAAACTGCGATACTTGATGCGGTGCGGCTGATCGGCATCGTGTCCGAGACGGCGTTTGCGGTCGGCTTCATATTCGGAATAATTTCCGTCGAAATATTCGACCTTTGAATCGCCTTCAAACGCCAAGATGTGCGTGGCGATTCTATCCAAAAACCAACGGTCGTGGGAAATGACAACGGCGCAACCGCCGAAGTTTTCCAAGGCTTCTTCGAGCGCACGCATCGTGTTCACGTCCAGATCGTTCGTCGGTTCGTCGAGCAGAATCACGTTCGCGCCCGATTTCAGCATTTTCGCCAGATGAACGCGGTTGCGTTCGCCGCCCGAAAGCTGTCCGACGAATTTTTGCTGGTCGCTGCCGCCGAAATTAAACCGCGACACATATGCGCGGGAATTCATTTCGCGTTTGCCGAGCAAAATCAGATCCAACCCGTCGGTGATTTCATCAAAAACCGTCTTCTCGGCATTCAAAGAATCCCGCGATTGGTCAACATAGCCGAGTTTGACGGTTTCGCCGACGCGAAAATCGCCCGAGTCGGGTTTGTCTTGTCCTGTAATCATACGAAAAAGCGTCGTTTTGCCCGCGCCGTTCGGACCGATGACACCGACGATTCCGCCTTTCGGTAGAGAAAATTCGAGATTTTCAAAAAGCAGCTTGTCGCCGTAAGCCTTTGAAACGCCGTGCGCTTCGATGACAATATCGCCGAGCCGTTCACCGGGCGGAATATAGATTTCGAGCGTCTCGTTGCGCGTTTCCGATTCTTCGGCGACGAGTTTTTCGTAATCGTTGATCCGCGCCTTCGACTTCGCGTGGCGACCTTTCGGCGACATCCGAATCCATTCAAGCTCGCGCTCCAGAGTCTTCAGACGCTTGTCTTCGCTCTTTTGCTCCTGACCGAGACGCTGAGATTTCTGCTCGAGCCACGACGTATAATTTCCCTGATACGGAATGCCTTCGCCGCGATCGAGTTCGAGAATCCAACCCGCGATATTGTCGAGAAAATAACGGTCGTGCGTGACCGCGATAATCGTGCCTTCATACTTCTGCAAATGCTGTTCGAGCCACGAAACCGTCTCCGCGTCGAGATGGTTCGTCGGTTCGTCCAAAAGCAGAATGTCAGGCTTTTGCAAAAGCAGACGGCAGAGCGCGACGCGGCGTTTTTCACCGCCCGAAAGATTTGCAATCGGCGTTTCCGGCGGCGGACAACGCAGCGCGTCCATCGCCATTTCAAGCCGCGAATCCAAATCCCAAGCGTCGGCGTGATCGAGCTTTTCCTGCACTTCGCCCTGCCGTTCGATCAGCGCGTTCATCTCGTCGTCGGTCATTTCTTCGGCAAATTTCAGATTGATTTCCTCAAATTCCTTGAGGAGATTAACCGTGCCTTGAACGGCTTCTTCGACGATTTCCTTAACGGTTCTCGATTCGTCGAGCGTTGGCTCCTGCTCCAAATAGCCGACCGAATAGCCTTTTGAAAAAACGACCTCGCCGTTAAAATCCTTGTCCTGTCCGGCAATAACCCGCAAAAGCGAAGATTTTCCCGAACCGTTCAAGCCCAGAACGCCGATTTTCGCGCCGTAAAAAAATGATAAATAAATGTCTTTGAGAACAGGTTTCTTATCGTAAAACTTGCTCACCTTGACCATCGAAAAAATGATTTTGTTGGGTTCTTGATTGCTCATAAATTCTTAAAATAAGATATTTTGTTAGTTGGTTAAATTCAACTGAAATTATTAAAACTACACACTAAAAGGAGAGAAAACAAATGTCGGAAGTTCAAAAACACGGTTTTGATTTTGAAAATTGGGTAAAAGAAACATTTTTTGCAGAGTTCAATGCCAACTACACACAAAAGTGGGACGTTCCAAATGAGGCAAATTCTTTAGAAATTGTTCCAAAAGACTTTCGTCACTTGCCTGTTTCAATTAAAACCTGCAAATTCGGTTCGCCAATCGGCTTTGGCGATGCACTTCGCCAATTCAAAAATGATGAAGATTTTCTGTTAATCGTTGGGTTTTGGAAACAAGAAGGGAAACACAAAAATTTCGTTGCCGTTGAAGGTGTGAAAATTATTGCCAATGCTTGGAAAAGTTTGTTTTTACCTTTAGATACTAATGACCTAACTTTACTTGATTCAACTATCAAAAACACCGAACTACATTATTCAGAAGCCAGAAAAAGAGCGATAGAAGTTAAAAACTCAGCTAAATTTCAAGAAGCTAAAATTATTTTGAACCCGAAAATTGATTCAAAAACACAACGGCGTTTGCAATGCAGTTTGCCTTTTGGTGTATTTTGGCAAGATTTCGTCGGGAAAGAATCTTATCAAAATGTTGATTCTAAATTGTTCGGAGAAAAAGTTCCAAATCCGTTTCTTTCAGGTCAAAGAACATTTAAACCGAAAATAAAGATTGACTGAACAAATCGGCTTGAGTTTTTCGCAAACGATTTTCAGTCATTTCAATATATTTTGGTTCGATCTCGATTCCGGCAAAATTGCGATTAAGATTTTGACAAACTAACGCCGTTGTTCCCGAACCTAAAAACGGATCAAGCACCAAATCGCCTTCGCGTGTGGACGACAAAATTAACATTTCAATGAGTTTGATCGGCTTTTGCGAAGGATGTCCGACCTTTTCTTTTGACGAACCCTTTAAGCTCGGCACACGCAAGATGTTTGTGGCATATTTTCCTTTTTCAAGATGTGTCTTTCTGGCATCTAAATCTTTGTAACGCTTGTCTTTAAGATATTGCTTGATAGTGTCATCGTCGTAAGAAGTCCGCACCGCATCTTTGTCAAAATAAGGCTTACTTTCTTTGCGTTTGCGAAGCACTAAAATCATTTCATAACACGGCGTAAAACTATCGTAACGCTCGTTATAACCAACGGCGCGATCCCAAATCAACATATCGTGAAACTGCAAAATCCGACTCGCCATCGAACATAAATGAAGCCAGAGATGTTCGCGTTTGCCGAGTTGACCAAAGATAAAAAACAAACCATCATCCTTAAGCAAACGTGCCGATTTTCTAATCCAATCTTCCGTCCAGATTAAATAATCTTCTTCGGTTTGCCATTGATTGTCCCAATCTTCGCCGAGCAAAACTTGAAAATAAGGCGGATCGGCAATAATCGCTTGAAAAGTTTCAGCATCAAAAATACTAAGTTTTTCCCGACAATCGCCTTGATAAATTTTTGTTGAATTAAACGATTTTCCTGCCATATTTTCTTTCCGCAATGTAGATGTCATATTTATACTGAAGTTCTGCAACAAAATAATTATCACCCTCTTCTATTTTCTCTTCATTCAAAATACTCACGATAGCCGACTTGACCACTTCGTCTAAATACGCAAAGTTTCCTCTCATAATCTTTTCCGCTTTGAATTTTGTTGATTTTGAAACTATTACAGATTTTAACATTTCCGAAGCTCCTTATAAGCTCTCAAATTTTAACGTACCAAAACAAAAAAGATGCAATCAGAAAAGTTTAGGTATCAAAGACATCAAATTTTTCTCAACAATCTCGTTGATAAATTTTGATTGATTATTCCAGAAATCGGCAGAGAAATAAATCTACCGCTACTTTTATCAAAATTTACAGTCCGAAATTATATTTTTATTTCGTTTTTAAGTTTTATTTGTTTCCTAAATCAAAACGCAATCCGACGCGGACGAAACGCGGTGCGGCGACGGTTCGGTTTGGCGTTAAACCGATGTCGTGACGCGAATCAAAAATGTTTTCGATTGCCGTAAAAATCTCGAATCGTTTGAATTTATACGAAGCGAAAGCGTCGAATGTCGAATAAGGTCTTAACCGCAAAGTGTTTAAATCGTCTTCAAACTGTGCGGCGGAAATTCTGGCTTGGACGGAAAATGTCAGTTTTGCGGTCGGACGATAAATGCTTTGAAAAGTTATCTGCTGACGCGCAACTTGCGGGAGAAATTTGTCAATTAACAGCGGATTCGCGGGAAAATCTGTGACGCGTGAATCAGTAAAAAGATAGCTTGCCGAAAGTTTTAATTTTGAAATCGGCGAATATTCCGCGTCGAATTCAAATCCTCGCGCACGCGTTTTGCCGACATTTTGGCGTTGTCTGGTAATTAAATTCGGCGCGTTCGTCAGCGTGATCGAAACCACGGGACGCGAAACTTCGGCGATAAAAAAATTTCCGCGCAAACTCAGTTTTTTCGCAAAACCGACAAAATTCAAACCAGTTTCAAACGTGTCGGCGCGTTCGCTTTTTAAGTTTTCATTGGAGAGCGTCAGAACATTTCCAACGCGAAAAGCGCGGTAAAGTTCATTCAAAGTCGGTGCGCGGAAAGATTTGGCGTAAACGGCAACGAACGAAAAGTTTTGGTTGATTTGATAAAGCGCGGCGATGCGCGGACTGAAAGCGGTTTCCTTTCGGTCTGGAAAATTTGTCGTATTCGTCAGATTATTTGATAAAGTCCGCGTTGCGACAAGCGCGTTTTTATTTTCCCAAAAGTCGAAACGAACGCCGAAACTCAAGTTTAATTTTTCCGTCACGCGCCAAACGTCCTGCGCGAAAATTCCGAAAATCTGCTGATTTCCGCCCGAACCGACGAGCGAGCTTGCGCGGTTATTGACGAAAATTATTTCGTCGCTGAAGCCGCGCACTTGTTTGAATTCAAACGAACTTGAAACAACGTGATTTGTGCCAAACGAGCGTGTCCAAAATAGATTTGCGCCGAAATTTTGGGACGGAACGCGCTGAATTCTCGATAAAGTTTCGGTGTTGCGGTTGTTGGAAATCGCCGAAAATGTCTGGTCGTAGGTTTGTTTCTCGATGAATGAACGAAACTGAAACGCGCCCGCTTTTTCGTTTACGAAATCCGCGCCGAAGGCGAGTTGGCGGAAATATGTGCGGTTGTTCGTCAAACTCGTACCGTTGTCGCGCCGCTCGCTGAAAATATTTGTTTTCAGGAAAATTTTACCGTCAAGACTCTCCGCGTCTCCAAGTCTCCGTGTCTCCGTGTCAAATCTTTTCTCGATGGTCAAAAATCCGTTATTGTGTCGGCTGTTTGCGTTGGTATCTATTATTCCGCGCTCGTTTTCAGCGGTTGGAATGTAGCCTTTGATTTGAAAACTTTCCAAAGCTAAATCGAAATTCCAGCCGCGTTTTCCGTAAGCGGTGAAAAGGCTTCCGTCAAAAGTTTTCTGCATTCCGGCGGAAGTTTGAAAACTAAAAATCGGTTTTTCGTCAAAACTTTTTGTCCGCAAATTGACCGCGCCGCTCAAGCCTTGGTCGCCGTAAAACGCGCTTGCGCCGCCGCGTAAAACTTCCGCTTGTTCGACGGCGATATTCGGAACACGCGACCAAAAAGTCCAGCCGCCGAAAGCGTCGTTGAGCGATAAGCCGTCGAGCAAAACCGCCGAGCGCGATGCGCCGCTGCCAGCGAGTCCGCGCAGATTTGCGCCCTGCGTCGTCGGGTTTGAAGTTTTACTCGAACTTCGCCGAAAAAGCGTAAATCCGGCGATTTGCCGCAAAGAATCATCAAGGGTTTGCGCCGCCGTCGCGTTCAAAGTTTCGCGGTCTAAAACAACTACGCTCGCCGGAGTTTCGTTTAAACGCGATTCGGTGCGTGTAATCGAAATTGTTACCGAATCGCGCAAAGTTTGCGGTTCTAATATTATTTTCAGAGTTTCGCTGAAACCTTTCGGCAGAATTTTTGAAAAACTCGCAAAATTTTCTGCTTTGACGAGAAGCAAAGAATTTTGCGTATTTTGTAAATCAATCGAAAATCTGCCTTCCGCGTCGGTTGTCGTTTGCGCGATAATTTTAGTTTGATTTTGCAAACTTATTTCCGCGTTTTGAATCGGCACATTTTTTGAATCGGTAACAATTCCCGCAATCGTTTGTGCGGAAATCGGTAATGCAAAAAGAAAAATTATCCACAGAAGAACACAATTAAACACGGTTTTAAGTTTGAAATCTAAAATTTTACGGACGTTTTTCGCACCGCTAATTTTTCAATTAGATTGCGTTTTATTTCAAACCCGATGCCTGCCGCTTCGGGCGCGATGATTGTGCCGTTCGGCGAAACTTCGACGGCGGGTTCGATGATGTCTTCGTGCCAGTATCTTTTACTCGCCGAAACGTCACCCGGCAAGTTATAGCCTTTGAGTGTTGAAATTGCGATATTGTGCGCGCGTCCGATGCCCGATTCGAGCATTCCGCCGCACCAGACGGGCATTCCGGCTTCGCGGCAGATTTTTTCGATGCGTTTCGATTCGCTGTGTCCGCCGACGCGACCGTTTTTGAGGTTAATGATTTTTCCCGATCTCAATTCGATTGCCTTTCGCGCATCTTCGGGCGATTTGATCGGTTCGTCCAGACAAACAGGCGTTGCAATTTCGCGCTGTAATTTGGCATGGTCAATGATGTCGTCGTGCGGCAAAGGCTGTTCGAGCATCATCAAATTAAATTCGTCCAAACTTTTCAATTTATCAATATCGCCCAGAGTATAAGCCGAATTCGCATCGCCCATCAGCCTTATATTGCCGAATGTTTCGCGCACTTTTTTGATGACTTCGTAATCCCAACGCGGCGAAATTTTGATTTTGATGCGCTGATAACCCGCGTCGAGTTCGGTTTTGATCTTTTCCAAAAGTTGTTCGACCGAATCCTGAATCCCAATCGAAACACCGCACGATATTTCCTTGTTCACACCGCCAAGATGCCGCCAAAGCGGAACATTCAACTTCTTTGCTTCCAAATCCCAACAAGCCGTCTCAATCGCTGCTTTCGCCATTCGGTTTCCGCGCACTTGCTTCATCAAATCCCAAATCTGTGCCGCTGATTCGACTTCCGCGCCCAAAACCATCGGCGCAAGAATTTTTTCCAAAACCTGCCAGCAAGCGTCCGTCCATTCTTCCGAATACGAAGGCGTTTCGCCGCACGTCGCTTCGCCCCAACCTTCCGCTCCGTCTTCGTCACGAACGTGCGTTAGAATAATTCGGCGTTCGTAGGTTCTGCCAAAACTCGTTTCAAAAAAATGGACGAGCGGCAGATTTATTTCGATAAGTTCGATTGATTTGATTTTCACCATTTTTATTTTCAACGCAAAGACGCAAAGACGCAAAGACGCAAAGAAAATTTTCAGAAAACTTTGCGGCTTCGCACCTTTGCGCCACCAGCGTTAAATTATTTCATTAATTACATTTGCCGCAATCGTTATTTTGGCTCTGACGATTGACGATTTTCAAATCACGCTGGTAGCCTTCGATAATGTTCAAAATAAACCGAATATCTTTGTCTTCCATATTCGGAAAACGATTGTAAGTTTCCTGCACGGAAGCATTCAAAAAGTTTTCAGCCTGACGGTAATTTTGGCGTTTGGCGGCGGCGGTCATCTCGAAAAGCGATTGCGCGAGTTCGGCAATCGTGTAATTTTTCTTGACCTCGACATCAGCCAGAAGGTCGCAGAATTTTTGTTCGCTCGGAACTAATCTGACTTCCTGAACTTCTTCGACCGTTTTTCTGCGTTGGACATCGAAATACGACAGGCGAATCTTCACGAACGACGCGCCTTTCAAAGGATTTTTCGCACGAAAACGCAGCATCACAACCTGCGTCAAACCGTTGTTCATATCGTCCATTACGACCGAAAAACCGTTCGCACGGTAACGCGGCGCGTAACCGTAAATCTTTTCAACCTGCAAATTCGGGTCGTAATCAACGCTGACTTCAACTTTTTTGGCGACCTGCGAAATCAAACTCTGGACTTCGTTGACGAAAACTTTTTCGATGTCTTGATAATCGGAAACGAAATGATAAAGTCCGCGTCCCGATTTTGCCAAAGTTCGCAAAAGGTCGTTGTTCAGATCGAGTCCGACACCGATGGTCGAAAGATCGAGACCTTGCCCGTTGAATTCCGAAGATTCGGCGGCGATTTTTTTCGGGTCAATCGTCCCGACATTGGCGATGCCGTCGGTTAATAAAATCACGCGATTGGTCGCGTCTTTGCGGAAATTTTTCAACGCCTCACGATAACCGAGCATCAATCCGCTGTGCAGATTCGTCGAGCCGTCCGGCTCGATGCAGTCAATCGCACGGCGCAACTCAAAACCGTCGCCGATGCGTCCGGCGGGAAATAAAACTTCGGCTTCCGTGTCGAAAACGATGATCGAAACAATGTCTTCGGGACGCAGTTTGCCAACCAAAGTCCGCAGAGATTCCTTGACCCGCGACATTTTATCGCTTTCCGCCATCGAACCGCTTTTATCAATCACGAGCGCGAGATTGAGCGGACGCAAATCCGTTCGCTCCGATACTTCGGCGGTCGTAAAACCGATCTGCAAAACAGCTTCGCGTTGCGCCGAAGAAATTTCATTGTTGCCCCAACGCGTATCGAGCGCGACCGCTTGCCCGACTTTCGGCAAAGCCAGACGATGTTTGTGATAATTCACGAATTCTTCGACCGCGACCTCGTCAGGCACTTTAAAGCTGACCGTTGACGGATAATAACTCGTATTTCTCGAACTCGTATTTCTCGAACTTGTATTTGTCGAATTTGTAGTTTGTGGATTTGAATTGTTAATTGCGCGGCTTTGCGAAACCGAAGCCGACGAACCGCTCTGCTGTGCCGAAACATCCCCAATGAAAAACAAAACCGCGCCGCCCAGAACGAGCAAAAGCGCACTAAAACGAACAACTTTCATCACTTTACTCCTTAATTTTTGAATTTTCTCAGTAATCGGGGAAAGATTTATTTGTAAAACTTATAGCCTAAAGGATTCTTTGAAACTAATTTAGGTTGCTTGATGAAGAATTTTAACTGAAAACTCGATTAAAATTATTGCAAATAGGTAATTCCTTAAAATCACCCTCAAATAAGGTTTGAGATTAAACTTATTGATTACACTAAAAATTGAAACAAATCCTGACGGTCATTAATGTATTCGTAGTTAATGCTCGTTTTGTTCATTCTTTGAATGCCAGGGTTCAAATTCATCCTTGTTTTTGAGTTCGATGCCGACCAAATCCGGGGACATCGTTATTGCCGTCGCTCGGCTTTGCACAAAAATTAACTGACAATTGGAACGAGTCTGCGAAACTCTCAACTTTACACTTTCAACTTTGCACTATTTGGCAGTAAATTTCTGCATATCAGTTAACAGTTGAAAGTGTAAAGTTGAGAGTTTCGGTTTAAGAAATGTTCGTTTGAATTATTTTTGTGCAAAGCCTCGTCGCTCACGAAACAAACCACGTTTTTCCCTTAATCTCTTCACGGATAAGATCGAGTGCCGCAATCGTCAGTGCCGCCGCCGGTTCGGTGCCGATTGCTTCTTCGTTGTCAAGCCGGAGAATCGCCGGGCAAGACTTGGCTTCGGGAACGAGCAGAACTTTTTCGAGGTTGCGGCGGCAAATCTCGAACGTCAGATCGCCGACCCGTTTAATTGCCGCGCCGTCCGCGAATTTAGCGACCTTTTCGAGCGTCACGAGTGCCTCTCTTTTGAACGCGTTTTCCATCTTGATTCTCGCGGCGTTATCTAACACAATATAAAAAAATATGAATCCGAAAGATTACGAAGACCTTTACCGGACAGAGGAAAAGCTGTGGTGGTTTACCGGAATGCGCGAAATCTCCGCCGCGCTGCTCGATGAATTCTGCCGTGCGGATTTCGAGAACATTCTCGACGCGGGTTGCGGAACGGGTTTGAATCTTGAATGGCTCCGGCGATACGGTAATACACGGGCAATCAAAGGGCTCGACCTCGAAACCCACGCCTTAAATTTTTGCCGCCGGCGCAGCGACAACTTTCTGATTCAGGCTTCGGCAACCGATCTGCCGTTTCCCGGAGAGTGTTTTGAACTGGTCACGAGCTTTGACGTTCTGGTGCAGATTCCGGGCGAAAAAACGGATGAGCAGGCAATCGCGGAAATGTTTCGCATCTTAAAACCCGGCGGCATCGCATTCGTTCGCGCCGCCGCTTATCAATGGATGTTCAGCGGACACGACCGCGCCGTTAAAACGCAGCGTCGCTACAGCCTGCCCGAACTGTCGCGGAAAATCGAAGATGCCGGATTCACGATTTTGCGAAAAACTTACGCGAACACGCTGATGTTTCCGGCGGCGGTTTTCCGGCGGCTCGTTTTGAAAAAAATCGGTTTGGCGGACGCTAACTCGGACGTTAAGCCTTTTCCGCCGTCGCTCGAATGGTTTAACCGAATCTTAACGCGGATGATGCTTTTGGAAGCGGGTTTTTTGAGGAAACAAAACAGAAGTTTGCCGTTCGGTCTGTCAGCCGTCTGTATCGCGCGAAAAGACTGATTCGGTTTTGTCCTCAAATTCTCGAATCGCCTCGCAAACCGCTGCGATTTCCGCCGTTTCCATTTCCGGGTAAAGCGGCAGTGATAAGATTTCCCGAACAATTTTTTCGGCGACCGGTAAAGGCGGCTGTCCGGCGGAACGAAAGATTTTCCGTTCGTGCAGAAGATACGGGTAATGGATAATCGTTTCGATTCCGCGCACGGCGAGAAAATCTTTCAAAAGGTCGCGCTCGGGATGACGGATGACGAAAAGGTGAAAAACCGCTTCGTTTTCGGCAAAAGGCAGACGGAGGCGCGGAAGATTCTTTAGGTTTTCAAAATAAATCGCCGCCAGTTCGCGCCGCCGCGCCGTCCATTCATCGAGCCGTTTTAGTTTGACGAGCAGGATTGCCGCCTGCATTTCGTCGAGCCGTGAATTTCTGCCAATCAAATTCAATTCTAAGGATTCCGAATGTCCGCCTTGCCGCAATGTGCGAACTTTTCGCAGAAAATCTTCGTCATTTGAAACAATCGCGCCGCCGTCGCCGAAGGCACCCAAGTTTTTAGTCGGGTAAAAACTGTAGGTCGCGGCGAGGCTTGAAAAGCCGCACGGTTTGCCGTTTAAACGTGCGCCGTGTGCCTGTGCGGCATCTTCGATGACGAGCAGTTTATGACGTGCCGCAATTCCGGCGACCGCTTCCATATCGGCAAGGCGACCGTAAAGATGTACGGGAACAATCGCACGCGTGCGCGGCGTGACGGATCGTTCGATCTTTTCCGGGTCGAGATTGAAGGTCTTTCCGTCAATGTCGGCGAAAACGGGTTTTGCGCCCGCGCCGGCAATTGCCAGAGCCGTATAGGCGGCACTCAAGGGTGTCGTGATGACTTCATCACCCTGACCGACACCGGCGGCAATCAGGGCTAAAGTTATCGCATCCGTCCCGTTGCCGACTCCGACCGCGCCTTCGGCTTCGCAATACCGCGCCCATTCCGCTTCAAAATTTCGGACTTCTTCGCCGAGAATAAAATTTCCGCGCTCGAGAACGCGCGACACGGCTTCGCTCGTTTCGCTAAACAATTTGTGAGAATGACGTGTAAGATTCAGAAAGGGTATTTTCATTCGCGCTGCAATAGTGCTCCCGATTTTTTTCGTAAAATTCAATCATCCGCCGCAGACCTTCTTTGAGAGCAGTTTTAGGCTGCCAGCCGAGAAGCTGTTCGATTTTTTTGGAAGAGCAGTAACAGTTGCCGACATCGGTCAACTGGCGTTCGAGCGGAAAAGGAACGCCGACCACCGTGCCGCGTCCGGTGATCTCGATGATTTCGTTTGCAATTTCCGCCAGACTCACGTTTTGCGGATTTCCGAGATTGAAAATCTCGCCTTCCGCCTCTTCGCTCAAGCCCGCCAGAAGCAGCGCGTCAACCACGTCGTCAACGTAATTCAAATCACGGCGCTGCCGTCCGTCGCCGAAAAGCTGAATGGTTTCGCCGTCCATCGCCTGGCGGACAAACCAGGAGATAAAGCCCTGCCGGTTATGATTCAACTGCTGACGCTCGCCGTAAGTGTTAGTTAGGCGCAGGACGACGGTTCGCAGACCGTATGCGCGCTCGTACAGCAAATGATACATTTCCGTCGCGTGTTTATTGATTCCGTTAATGTCCGTCGGCTGAATGCGGTGTTGCTCGTCAAGCGGCAAATAAGCCGGTTTGCCGTAAACCTGCCGCGTACTCGTAAAAATGATCTTCGCGCCGGGATTGAACATCCGACAGGCTTCGAGCAATGAAAGATGCGCCGCGCAATTAAAATGCAGGTCACTATGCGGCATCTTCATCGAATCAATATGGCTGACGCTTCCCGCAAGATTAAAAATGTAATCCACGCCGCCGACCAGATGATTGATAACCCAGCCGTCGCTCATATCCGCGACATTTAACTTAACGCGGTCTTTAATACCTTCGATATTGTATAAATTGCCCCCCTGCCCGTCGGCGAGCGAATCAACGATTATGATTTCGACATCTTCGATTTGAGCCAAACGATGCGCGAGATTACTGCCGATAAATCCCAAACCACCCGTAATCAAAACTGTCCGTCCCTTGTATTTTTCGAAGGTCATAAAGCTATTAGTTGTCCGAAATCAGCCTTAATCCAACGGATTTTCCGCTAATTTCTTCGCAGTATTACAAGTTTAAACCATAAGGTGAAGAAGTCCAACAAAGTTTTCGACACGCGGCGAACTGTAAAAAACTGCGATTTTCCGTGCTGCCGCGCATAATGATTGACACCGGTTTCTTCGAACTTAGCTCCGACTTTCCGGAGTTTATAAACGAGTTCGACACAAATACTGCCACTTGTTGAGCGTAAGTTTATTTTGCCTAAAATCGTTCGCCGAATCAAGCGAAAATCACAGTCCACGTCGCGAATCGGTAAAGAAAACATCAAATGCGCGAGCCGGTTGTAAAATCCGCCAATGACCTTGCGGTTCATTTTATCGGTGCGTTCCAGTTTGTAGCCGTTGACGACATCAACATTTGCGGTCAAAAGCGGAATGAGTTTAACAAGCTCGCGCACGTCATACTGCCCATCACCGTCGGTGTAAAAAACCAGCTCATTCGCCGCCGCGCGAAACCCGCTCTGCAGTGCGCCGCCGTAACCTTGATTAATGTCGTGTTCGACAACGCGCAGAGCTTCGTATTTCGATTTTAACTCGTCGAGCACTTCCCGCGTTTCGTCGCGGCTTCCGTCATTGACGACGATAACCTCGTAGATGTCGGTCAGATCGGATAAAATCTCCAATGCGTCCGTGACTAGTTTTCCGATCGAATGCGCGTCGTTATAAGCCGGAAAAAAAACGCTGATGCTCGGACGCAGGTGCTTATCAGACATAAAAATTCATTTTGACGGCACGAAAAAACCTTACTCCGGACTTCCTGCTTTTAACTAATGAACCGCCCGGCTTTGCAAAAAAAGGCGCAAGTTACCGCGGAACGTCGAAAGTTCGGGCGGCAGTAACATCTTGTTGTTTAACTTTTGCGCGAAGTCCGAATTATTCGGTCGAAACGACTTCTTCGCCTTCCAGCGCGGCGTGAAGAGTGTGCCAGCTCAAAGACGCGCATTTGACACGCGCCGGAAATTCCAAAACTCCGGCAAAGATTTTCAGTTTTCCGAGATGATTATCCTGAGTTTCGGTATCGAGTTCGCCCGTTACCATTTTGTGAAATTCGTCGAACAAGACTTCCGCTTCTTCTTTTGATTTGCCTTTGACGGCTTGCGTCATCATCGAAGCCGACGCTTTACTGATCGCACAGCCCGAACCTTTGAAAGCGACATCTTTCACCTTATCGTCTTCCATCTCGACATAAACTCTGAGCGCATCGCCGCAAAGCGGATTATTTCCGTCCGCCGTGCGCGTCGCCGTTTCAATCTCGCGGAAATTTCGCGGATTTTTGTTGTGATCTAAAATAACTTCCTGATATAAATCGTTTAACTCAGACATAATATTGTCAGAACCACCTGCGGTAGCGAGTGGTTTAACTCTTAAATTTTATCACCAATTGGCGCGGTAAATTTTTCGTCGCTCACATTTCCCGTATTCAAAACATTTTTCGGTTCAAACAATAAAACTTCGGCTTCCTGTTCGGCAACCGGACGATGCTCGACACCACGAGGCACGATGACAAAATCGCCTTCCGAAAGTTCGACCGTTTTATCACGAAATTCGATGCGGAAATTCCCCTTAACCGCCATAAACATTTCGTCTTCGTTTTCGTGATGATGCCACGGAAACTCGCCTTGAATTTTGACGAGTTTGACTTCCTGCCCGTTCAATTCGCCAACGACTTTCGGTCGCCAATGTTCATCAATCAACGCAAATTTTTCGATTAGATTAACCTTTTCCTTCATTGTCGATTTCTTTCAAAAGCTGTTTCCAATGTTCTATTTCAATATCAATAATTTCGCTGACAATTTCCTCATCGGATAATCCCCGTTTTCTCAATTTATCGGCTAAACTTTTCGTTGTTTCGTGTAGATTTCGTCTGACTAAAGCATCACTTGACGGAAGTCTGTAACCAAGATGTATAAATGCCATCTGAAACCAATACATTCCGTTTTCAACCAACTTCGGATTATTGTTTTCGCCATAAAACATTTGTGGACGAGTTTTGATATTCTCAAACCATTCGATAATGTTTTTGACTATTTTTTCGTCAATATCAATTTGTCTTTCTTTATTCCAAATTTGATTGGCTAAATCTTCACTTATCATCTCATGCAAAAACCTCAATCACCTTTTGCACGGCTTCGGCGAGCTTTTCAATTTCTTCGCGTGTGTTGTAAAAAGCGAACGAAGCGCGAGCCGTTGCGGGAACATTGAAAAACTGCATCACGGGTTGCGCGCAGTGATGTCCGGCGCGGACGGCGATGCCTTGTTGGTCGAGGATTGTGCCGATGTCGTGCGGATGGACATTTTCGATGGTGAACGACAAAACCGATGCTTTTTCTTTGGCGGTGCCGATGATGCGAACTCCTTCGATTGCCGAAAGTTTTTCGGTCGCATATTCGAGCAATTCGTGTTCGTATTTTGCCGCCGCTTCAAAATCAATCGAATTCAGATAATCAATCGCTGCGCCGAGTCCGATGTTGGCGGCGATGGCGGGCGTTCCGGCTTCAAATTTGTCGGGAATCGGCGCGTAAGTCGTTTTTTCAAACGAAACGGTGCGAATCATTCCGCCGCCGGTTTGATACGGTGGGATTTTGTCGAGCCATTCTTTTTTGCCATACAAAACGCCGCTGCCGGTCGGCGCAAACATTTTGTGACCGGAAAACGTCATAAAATCGCAGTCCAAATCCTGCACGTCAACCGGAAAATGCGGAACGCTCTGCGCCGCGTCCAAAAACACGGGAACGCCGAACTTATGCGCCGTCGCAATCATTTCCTTAACCGGATTGATCGTTCCCAGGCTGTTGGAAACGTGCGAAATCGCCACGATTTTCGTGCGTTCATTGAGCATATTTTCGTATTCTTCAATGATGAGTTCGCCGCGCTCGTTCATCGGAATCACACGAATCTTCGCGCCTTTTTCCTCCGCCAAAACCTGCCACGGAATAATGTTGGCGTGATGCTCCATCTGCGACAAAATAATCTCGTCGCCTTCGCCGATAAACTTTCTGCCGTAAGAATAAGCGACTAAATTCACGCCTTCCGTGCAGCCGCGCACGAAAATACATTCCTTCGCTTCTTTGGCGTTGATAAATCTTTTCACCTTTTCCCGCGCCGCTTCATACGCGGTCGTCGCGTGTTGCGAAAGATAATGCACACCGCGATGAATATTTGAATGTTCTTCCTGCAAATATTTCGCGCCGCGCTCGATCACCAGATTCGGCACTTGCGACGAAGCCGCGTTGTCCAAATAAACCAAAGGCTTCCCGTTGACCGTCTGCGCCAAAACCGGAAAATCCGCACGCACTTTATTAACATCAAAACTGCTCATTTTTTTTACTGCTGTCATTTTTTTATTACCAAAGCGATTTTTAACGCTTCATTTAATTCTTGTAATTTATTCACCGAAAGTTTGCCGACGTAGTTTGTCAAAACCGATTTGTGCAAACTGAAAAGTTCATCACAGCGAATACAACTATGATGCTTCAAACCTTCGTCAATGCCGATTTCAATTTCCGTTTCAATTCCCAAACAATTTGAATAAACAGGCGCACAAATCACGGTCGAATAATTCGATGCGATAACTTCTTCCCGACCAACGACAACAAAAATGCGATAGTTTTTCGGGTCGCTTTTCGTCGGTTTTGAAACTCTGTAAAGTTCACCGCGCTTTACCATTCCGCCTGAAACTCCAAAGTTTCTTCAACCTGTTTATTTATCAAATCAGCGTTCTTATTAATTATTTCAATGTCGCGCTGATTCAACTCTTTGGGGGTTTCCTTTGCTACAAAATCACGCAAAGCCTTCTCAATAATTTTTGAACGCTTCCGCGTTTTACCAACAATTTCATCAACGCTTTTCAATAAATCCTGTGGTAATGTAACCGATATTTTTTTTACTGTTTCCATAACTATTTATAGGATTGGTGTAATAAAACAGGAAAATCCGCACGAATTTTATTAACATCAAAACTGCTCATTTCTTTTACTGCTGTCATATTTTTATTGTTTTCTAATTAATCCCCAACGATTTAACTCGAATATAAAATCTTCTTCAATAAAAACCTTGCTTAACAGAAACGGAATATTAATGCCTGAAGTAGTTAAGTCAGTAACGGGAAAATGCTCTTGGATAATTTCAAAAGCATTGTCAGTTAGATTTTTTACTTCATTTATTGTTAATCTTTCCTCTTTTGCCCAAAATTTTTCGTGTTTTTCAAAAGGTTCTTTATCACGATGAGCTATCCACTTATCTCGGAATCTTTTTACTTTATCAATTTCACCGTCCAACAATTCAATTCTTTTAATCTGTTTATCAATATCAGTTTCTGATAATCCATTTGCTGATGATTTCGCTTCATTTAAATACCAAATCAATCCTCTTTGCCCTTTTTTGTCATAAAGCCAATACAGCTTTATTACTATGTTGTCCCAAAGCAATAAATAGATGAATTCAAGCAAATCGTCGAAAATATCAAAAGTAAGTTTTACTTCAGGCTTTTCTTTTTCATTCAATTTTTCAGTTAAATAGTCTAAAGAATCTACCTTTTGTTTTAAGTCTAAAACGGCACCAGTAAAAAAGTCTTTTTGTTCTTCTAAACTTTTATCCATAAAACTTATTTCAACTCAATTTCACCTTTCACAAAATCAATCGTTAAAATATTCTCTCGCAGAAAATCTAGCCCTAAAACACCGTCAACGCTCGCTGTCGGCGGCAAATCGTGCGCAATTATTAGAAAATTAGACTTGTCTTTTCCCAACGCCGCCAAATTTTCAACTCTGATTTTGGGAACTGAGATCAAACCGCTGCCTGTCGTAATCAACATTTCGTCTTCCGCATCTTTTAGTTTATAGCCGAGTCCGATTAATCTTTTTTGAGAAATAACCGTTCCCGTCGCGCCTGTATCAAGTGCGAGATTTATTATCAAATCCTTTATTCTGCCGTTTTCCTTTCGACGGCTGATTTTAGCTCTCAGATAAATTAAGCCGTATGTCGAATCAAAGAGAGTTTTCATAAAAGTCGTTTAGAAATTTAATAAAAACTCCATTTTCGGGTCAGGTTTTCCAATATAAAGCGTAGCAAGATGATCGCTTTGCGACTGCATTGCGCGTTTATGAAGTTGTTCTTTATCTTTGCCGTGATAAGTAACTTTCCCGCGCACGACTTCGAGCCTTTCATCCGTTTCAACGTCTTCAATCAAAACCCATTCACCGTCGAATTGTCTTTCGATTTCTTCTATTGTTAAAATTTCGCCCATAATTTTCACCTCAAATTACGCTTCTAAAACCGGCGGTTAAACTCCGGCGCGTCTGTTTCCCGGACCGGATTTTTCGCTGACGACTTCCGGTTTCGGATTGTTTGCTTCCTTGATTTCTTCGCGGGCGATAAATTCTCTTAAGGCGGTTTCAATTGTCGCGGCGCGTTTGTTTTTGTCGCCCGCAATTGCATCAATTTTTTTCAGTAAACTTTCTTCGATGATTAAATTTGTTCTAACTCTCATAATTTTTTATGTTCCTAAATTTGTATTCAAGCGATTCAAAACCGCTTCATCTAATTGTTTTTTGATTGACTCGATTTCAATTTTATTAACGATTTCCTCGGCAAAACCGTAAGTCAAAAGATTTCGCGCCAAACTTTCGTTCAAACCGCGGCTTAACAAATAAAACAATTCTTCTTCTTCCAACTGACCGACGGTTGCGCCGTGCGCGCATTTTACGTCGTCGTTGTAGATTTCGAGTTGCGGTTTTGTGTCAACACGCGCATCATTCGATAATAACAGATTTTTGTTCGATTGCTGTGCGTCCGTTCCTGAGGCATTCTCGCGGACAAAAACTTTGCCGTTAAAAACGCCGCGTGATTTGTCGTTCAAAACACCTTTATAACTCTGATGCGAAACGCAATTCGGAAGTGCGTGGTCAATTTCAGAATGCGTATCGTGGTGCTGATTGCCGTTCAGCATATAAAGCCCGTCAACAAAACATTCCCCGCCTTCAGCAGTAAATTTCAGATGAATATCGTGGCGCGAGAGTTTTGCTCCCAGATTTATATTTGTCGAATTATAAAGACTTCCGCGTTTCAGAGTGATTTCGGTTGTTCCGACGTGATAGCTTTCCGCCGATTCCTTCTGCACGCGGTAATGCGTCAGATTCGCGTTGTCTTCGACAAAAATCTGAATCGCCGAATTTGTAAAACTTGCACCGCTTGATTCGTAATATTCGATGATTGTCGCTTTGCTTCCCGCTTCGGCAACGACAATAATATGCGGAAAATTCGCCGAATCGGCTTCGGCTTTGAAATTAAATTCAATCGGTTTTTCTACGCTCGTTTCCTTCGGAATCGTCACCAGAACGACATCGGCAAATGCCAAATGCAAAGCCGTAAAACCGTTACGCTGAAAATCGAATTGTTTCAAAAGTTCACTCGTTTCACTTTCTTTTTTTGAATTTGAAATTTGAAATTTGGAATTTGAAATCTCGGCGACATTCGTATATTTCCACTCTTCGTTTTTCGGAGTCGGAAAACCGTTTTCCGTGAAATAGGCAAACGCCTGCGAGCGCAAATTTTTGAGCCATTCGGGCTGTTTTGAATTTTCCAAACTCGCTTGAAAATCCTGTCTGTAAATTGTTTCTTTCACTGCTAAAGTCATATAAAAATCTTTTAATCTTAAATCCAGCGGCGCACTTTTTTACAAAATTCCGCATATTTTTCGCCGTGCAGATTTCTTAAGTGTTCTTCTTCGAGCCGCACCTGAATCTGCATCAAAACGTCGCCCAAACCGAGCGTCAATAAAGTAATCGCGTTCGGAATCGTCAGGAAAAAACCAATCAAAGCTAATCTCATTCCAAGAAAAATCGGATTTCTCGAAACCTTAAAAAGTCCTTTTTCGACCAACTCCGTCTGATTCTTTTTATCAATTCCGATGCGCCACGACGCGCCCATTTGCATCTGTGCAATCGCCGTCCAAACAAGCGAAGCGACCAATAAAACCAGTCCGAACCATCTGACAAAATCGCTTTCGAGCCAAACAATCGGCGCGGCGTAATCGTAAAAACCCGAGAATGCCGAAAACAGAATAATCACACCGACAACCGCCAGAAAAGTCAGCCGAAAAACAACGCCGATGTAATCGTAGGCGTTATCGCTTCCGCCCAAAACATACGGATTGATTCCCGTCGTCCGATAAACGACAACCGACCGCCAGACAAACGCAACGGCGAAATAGACGACCAAATACAATGGCAAAATTATTCTTAAAATATCTTCCATATTATTTAACTTTCGGAATCCCTCAATCTAACCAATCCACCAATCGCCGTGGAAGTTTGATTCATAAAACACCTCTGATTATGCCGCATAAAGCAAAACTTCAATTTTTCGGAGGTCGGTCGAATTTGCATAACTTATTTCTCCCGAAAATGTCTTATGCGCTAGTGCCTGAACACCTTTTGCGGTTTCTTCCTCGATGTATGTTTCACCGCAATTGACGCAAACTTGTGCGGGAATATCGGTAATTAACAAGATTTCACGCTCGCGTTCGATAGGCAGAACGGTTGTGCCACGCTCCATTTTTCGATTTTTACAAACTAAACAAGTCATTTCTTTTTCCTCTCCCGAAATCCGCTTTTCCAATATTTGCGGCTCGGCTCATAAACCGTAACGGCAATCGTTTCCTGTATTACTAAATCATCTTCCGCGACGATGTGCAGCGGTCTGTCATCTATTCAACCCAACATCAAATATCGCGGCGGCACATTCATTTTGTATTCTTCAATCAATTCTCCGTTTTCCAATACAAAGCGAACATTTTCGACACTAATATGACGTTCGATCATTCGCTTTAAGACATACAAAGGGAAAATAATTTTCATCTATTTCGTCGCCGCTTTGACCCAATCGTAGCCTTTTTCTTCGAGCTCGACGGCTAATTCCTTGCCGCCTTCTTTGACGATGCGTCCGCCCGCGAGAACGTGAACAAAATCAGGCTCGATGTAATTTAAAAGCCTCTGATAATGCGTCACCAGAATTATCGCATTGTCTGCACTTCGCAATTTATTGACACCTTCGGCAACAATCCGAAGCGCGTCAATGTCCAAACCCGAATCGGTTTCGTCCAAAATTGCCAACTTCGGAGCGAGAACAGCCATTTGCAAAATCTCGTTGCGTTTCTTTTCGCCGCCCGAAAAACCTTCGTTGACCGAACGCTTGAAAAACTCGGAACTCATCTCGACGATTTTCGCTTTTTCCTTCAAATAATCGTTAAATTCGAGCGGATCAAGTTCTTCCTCGCCGTGATGCTTCATTTTTTCGTTATACGCGAGCCGCAAAAACTGCGAATTCGACACGCCCGGAACTTCGACCGGATATTGAAACGCGAGAAAAACGCCCTCACGCGCTCTTTCGTCCGGCTCTAATTCCAACAGATTTTTGCCTTCATAAAGCACTTCGCCCTGCAAAACCTCATAGCTCGGATGTCCGGCGAGAACTTTTGCCAAAGTTGATTTGCCCGAACCGTTCGGTCCCATAATCGCGTGAATTTCGCCGCTTTTGACGGTCAAATTCAAGCCCTTCAAAATCTCTTTGCCGTCAATTCCGGCGTGTAAATCTTTGATTTCTAATAACATTTTTATATTTTCCTAATCCTTCTCTAAAATTGGTTTTATCAAATTTCCGTCAATCAAAACTTTACGGTCAAAACCCGAATCATTTTGAACTGCAACTCTTGCCAAAGTTTTAACTATTCCAACTGCTTCTTTCTCTGTTCTGCCTTTTGCGCTCAAACCGCGAAACCCGATAATCTTCGCAAACCAAACATCTTCTGCTTCCTGAAACGTCTCAATTTCAATTGACTCAACAAGTTCCCTTTCTTTTTTCCTTGCAGTTTTACCTTTTCCGGTTTTTGCTACTCTATTTTCAATCTTCGCTTCTACTACTTCTCCAAGCGGAGCGTCAGGATATTTTTTCCAATTTCCTTTTTTGACGGCTCGCACTTCACTTTCAAGTAAATCAATTTCTTCCAAGTTAATTTCGCTTGGCACTTTATCGAACAACTGTTTTACATTTTTTCTGTAAACTCGATTTTGCAATGCCTTGCGAAGCGGAATACTTTTTCGAGATGCTTTGTCATTTGCGCCGTAATTATTGCGCCTATCTTTCGCATAACTCAAAGTCTTTTTCTCTTGCGGAGTTTTCTGATTCATAAATTAAACCGCTTTCGCTAACGGCGCATAAAGCCGTGTTAAATTTTGCGCGTCTTCAAAAAACAAACCTTCGCCAACGGGTTGAATTGCTTTGACGACCAAATCCGCCCAATCTTTATCAACCAAATTTTCAATCATCCAATGAATCAAATATTGCTGCGCCAGACAACCGCCCACCGTTGCCGTTTTGCCGTGTGCGACAAACGGTTTTTCGACAACTTCAACGCCCAAACTTTCCAAAACTGCTTTCGAGGTCGGATAAGTCGTCGCCGTTTTCGCTTCCAAAAGCCCGAGTTTTGCAAGAATCAAACTTCCCGAACAAATCGAACCGATAAATTGTTTTTCCGCATCCAAATTAAATTTTGCGAGCCAATGTTCATCGGCGATTCGGTCGCGTGTGCTTTGTCCGCTAACAAACAGAACCGCGTCTGCCTCGTTTGCTTCTTCGATTCGCCCGTGCGTTTTAATTTCGATATTCGTCGCCGAAAGATGCACGTCCTTTTCGCCCAAAATCTTGACTTCCCAGTCCGCAATGCGAACGCGATTGAGCAAATCCCACATCAAAAACAAATCGAGATCGGTAAATTTATCGAAAA
Source organism: Acidobacteriota bacterium (assembly GCA_031412675.1). Taxonomy (GTDB): domain Bacteria; phylum Acidobacteriota; class Blastocatellia; order Pyrinomonadales; family Pyrinomonadaceae; genus JAFDVJ01. Next base: position 32,688 of record JANODL010000150.1, read on the forward strand.
TAACGATTGCAATTTTAGACATAAATTTCACCCTTCAAATAAAGCGTTGCGTTGCCGCCGATTTTCACACGCTCGACTTTAAGTTCACAAAACAATTCGCCGCCGCGAGCCGAAATTTGCCGTGCGTAAAGCGTTTCTTTACCTAAGCGTTCCGCCCAGAAAGGAATCAAACTGCAATGAATCGCGCCCGTCACGGGGTCTTCGGGAATTCCGATGCGCGGCGCAAACATCCGCGACACAAAATCCGCCGAATCGCCTTTCGCCGTGACGATCACTTCGTCAAACGGAATTTTCGCGAGCGCCGACATATCGGGCTTAATTTCGGCGATTTCGCTTTCAGTTTCAAAAAGCATAAACACCATATTTCCCTGCGTTTCCCAAGTTTGCAAAGGACGTTTGCCGACCGCTTCAACGAGTTTTTCGTCAATCTCGATTTCGTTCAAGCCGTAACTCGGAAAATCCAAAGCCAAACGGTCGCCTTGTTTTTCAACGCTTAAATTTCCGCTTCTCGACGAATAAAAATTAACCGTTTTTTCTTCCAGCTTCAGACAATTAAAAATCACAAACGCGCTCGCCAAAGTCGCGTGTCCGCAAAGATTGACCTCGACCGTGGGCGTGAACCAGCGAATCTCATAGACATCGCCGCGTTTAACGAAAAAAGCCGTTTCGGCAAGATTGTTTTCCGCCGCGATTTTCAGCATTATTTCGTCCGCCAGCCACTGCGTCAAAGGACAAACCGCCGCCGGATTTCCCGCAAACAACTTGTTCGTAAAAGCATCTACTTGATAAATTTCCAATTTCATACTCTCTCTAAAATCCCGTATTTTTCACGACCGAGTAATATAGAGGCATTCCAACCGTGATATTGAACGGAAACGTAATGCCCAAAGCCATTGGAATATAAAGTCCCGGATCGGCTTTCGGCGCGGCTAAACGCATCGCCGCAGGAACCGCGATATACGACGCGCTCGCCGCCAAAATTGCGAAGATAAAACGATTTCCGCTGTTCTGAGTTATCAATCCGCTAATTAAAGCCACCAAACAACCATTGATGACCGGAATTAAAATCGCAAAAGCCGTAACAAACGAACCGTATTTTCTGAACGCGGAAAATCTTCGTGCCGTCACCATTCCCATTTCGAGCAGAAATATCGCCAGAAAACCTTTGAAAATATCGGTCGTAAAAGGTTTGATGCCTTCCGCCTGTTTCGTGTCGGCGATCAAACCAATCACCAAACTTCCCAAAATCATCAAAACGCTGCCGTTCGTGAACGAATGCTGGACGATGCTTTTCAAATTTCCGCCTTCGGATTCTTTGTCGTAGCGCATCATCAAAATCACGCCGACGATTATCGCGGGCGATTCCATCAGAGCCATCACCGCAACCATTTCGCCGCCGAACGCAATTTGCTGCGATTCCAAAAAACCGGTCGCCGCAACGAACGTCACCGCGCTGACCGAACCGTAAGTCGCCGCGACCGACGCCGCGTCCGCCACGCTCAATTTCCGCTTCAAAATAAAAAACGTATAAAGCGGGATCAGCGACGCGATCACGAGTCCGAACAAAAGCGAATAAACGATCTCAAGACTGAAACTGCTGTGCGCGAGTTCCTGTCCGCCTTTGAAACCGATGGCAAAGAGCAAATAAAGCGAAATGAACTTGACGCTTCCTTCGGGAATCTCTAAATCGCTTTTCACGATTGCCGCAAAAATTCCGAGAACAAAAAACAGCAGTGTCGGATTTGTCAGATTAGATACTAAAATTTGAAAATCCATCGTTTTGATTAACCTTTAACCGCCGCTATCGCCTGAATTTCAATCTTCGTTCCGAAATGCAAATCTTTAACCGGAACAATCGCCCGCGCCGGTTTGTGTTCACCCAAAATCTTTTTATAAACTTCGTTCACCTTGTCCCAAAGTTCCATCTCGGAAACATAAATCGTGAACTGCAAAACGTGATTCAAATCGCTTCCCGAAGCAATCAGAATCGCTTCGACATTTCTGAGCGCAAGTTCCGTCTGCAATTCAATCGCGCCCGTTTCGACTTCACCCGTCACCGTATCACGCGGCAATTGCCCCGACACAAAAATCAAGCCGTTATGCACAACGGCTGATGAATAATGCCCTTTCGGCACAGGCTGATTGTCAGGTTGAATTTTATTTATCATATTTTCTTATTTTGCCGGCTTATAGGGCAAAGACGAATGATGCAAAATGATTTTCAATTCGCCGAGTTCATTCATCTTAAAGCCCCAAGTTTTATCAACGACGACCACATTTCCTTTACTGTCCGTCAAAATAATATTGCCCATCGAAATCGCCGTGCTGCCGTTCAGGATAATGCCTTTGTTGACGATGCCGTATTTCACCCAACCTTTCAGTGCAAAACCCGTGTCGTCTTTATATTTCGGATTGCCGCCGACGAAATAAGCCAATGCGCCTTCTTTATCCATTCGAAAAGTTTGTTCGCCGGTCGTCAAAGTCGGTTTGAAAAGCACGATACCGTTCGCGTAGTTGTAACCTTTATCCAATTCTTCGGACGCAACTTTTTTGTAATCGCCTTTTTCCAAGTAAGTCTTGCTTATCTTTAAAAGCGATTCCGCCCAAGCCTTCTGTGCATTGACTACCATTTCATCGGTGATGTTAAAATTCGTCGTTTGATGCTTGCCGATAACTTCCTGCCCGAAACCGACCGTCGCCAAAACGCCGAGCATCAATAAACCCAATACAAAAAATTTTATTTTCATTTAATTGTCTCCTAATATTTGTCAAATAATCATATAAAACCGGAAAAGGTTTGCCGTCATCATTCGGTTTCGCTTTCAAATCACGCAAAACGCTCTGACCAATGTATTTTGTGGCGGTAAAATCTCGCCGTTTTCCAAGCGGTCGGCAATCTCGCGCAAAGCTAATGTTTTAACTTTCCGAATCGCATCTCCGCGTGTTTCGCCATAAACCAAAACGCCGTTCAGCGCGTCAATTTCGGCAATCCAGCGTCCGTCCGTCTCCTGTTCAAGTTCGATTGCTAAATTCATATTATTTCTAACTTCCGCCAAAACCTGCGATATTAACTATTCTTCGCTTTTCGTTGTAATTAACCTCCAAAATGCCTTTGTAGTAATAAACTGAACAACTTTCTTGATTGCTCGGACAAAGCCGAGTAATAATATAGTCAAGTCGAACAGTTATATTTTTGCCTTTCCAAATTTGATAACCTCCGCGCCCCACCTTAAAATTCTTATCAGGCAAATAATCTTTAAAGCTTTTTAGTTCAACATCACTTCCATTAATATTTATTAAGCCTTGCTGCAAACAAGTATTAAAAATCACTTCTTCATTTTGGCTTTGCTTTTTGTTGGTTGCTAGCCAAATCTGATCGCCACAACCAATGCCATATTCACCCTGAATAAATCCAATTTTGAAACTTTTCTGTGCAAAAGCATTTTGGGCAAAAGAAAGCGTTAAAAAGATTACTAGAATAGTTGAAAATCGCTTCATAATTTTGCCTTCTACCTTTTTACTTTTGCCCTACCCAACACTTCCTTCTAATTTCAACCCTAAAAGTTTCGTCGCTTCGACGACGTATTCCATCGGCAATTCGCGGAAAACTTCTTTGCAGAAACCGTTGATAAATTTTACGCCGTCTGCAAAATTCGCACTTCATTTCTCAATTTATCGGCGACTTTATCCTTTTCGGTTTCAAGGTCGTAACGCGATTGCAAATTCAGCCAAAATCTTTCCGACAGACCGAAATACAAAGACAGACGCAAAGCCGCATTTGGCGTAACCGGAGCTTTGCCTTCGATTATTTTTTCAACTTCCGCCGTCGAAATTCCCGTGTCTTCGGCAAGCTGTGATTGGCTGATATTCATCGGCAGTAAAAATTCTTCCAATAATATTTCGCCCGGATGAATCGGTGCTAATTTTTTCATAACTACTCCTTAATGATAATCAACAATTTCGACCTCGAATGCGTCTCGTTCGCGCCATTCAAAACAGATTCGCCACTTGTCATTGATGCGAATGCTGTGCTGATGAACGCGATTGCCTTTCAGTTTTTCTAACCGATTTGACGGCGGAAGGCGCAAATCGTTCAAACTCTCCGCCGCATCTAAAACTTCCAACTTGCGCCGTGCAATCCGCTGAATCTCGTTCGGCAATTTCCGCGAAAACTTGCGCCCGAAAATCTTTTCGGTTTCTTTGTCGGCGAAACTTCTTATCATTTAGCCAACGCTTCCTTCCAATTTCAATCCCAAAAGTTTTGTTGCTTCGACGGCGTATTCCATCGGCAATTCGCGGAAAACTTCTTTGCAGAAACCGTTAATAATCAGCGAAACCGCGTCTTCCTGCGAGATGCCGCGCTGTTGTAAATAAAACAATTGTTCTTCGCTGATCTTTGAAGTCGTCGCTTCGTGTTCGACCCGCGCCGTGTTGTTCATAACCTCGATATACGGAAAAGTGTTCGCTTCGGATTTTCCGCCGATGAGCATCGAATCGCACTGCGTATAATTGCGCGCGCCTTCGGCTTTCGGCATTATTTTGACTAGTCCGCGATACGAATTGTTCGATTTTCCGGCGGAAATTCCTTTCGAGATAATCGTTGATTTCGTGTTTTTGCCGATGTGAATCATCTTCGTTCCCGTGTCGGCAATCTGCGCGTGATTGGTCAGCGCGACCGAGTAAAATTCGCCGATGGAATTGTCGCCCTGCAAAATCACCGACGGATATTTCCACGTAATCGCGCTTCCGGTTACAACCTGTGTCCACGAGATTTTTGAATTGCGACCGCGACACGCGCCGCGTTTTGTCACGAAATTATAAATTCCGCCTTTGCCGTTTTCGTCGCCCGCATACCAGTTTTGAACGGTCGAATATTTGATTTCGGCATCATCAAGCGCAACGAGTTCGACAACCGCGGCATGAAGCTGATTCGTATCGAATTGAGGCGCGGTACAACCTTCATTATAGGCGACATAACCGCCTTCTTCGGCAACAATTAACGTGCGTTCAAACTGTCCCGAATCCTGTGTGTTGATGCGAAAATAGGTCGAAAGTTCCATCGGACATTTCACGCCTTTCGGGATGAAAACGAACGAGCCGTCCGAGAAAACCGCCGAGTTCAAAGCCGCGTAATAATTGTCCGAAACCGGCACGACCGAGCCGAGATATTTCTGAATCAATTCGGGATAATCAGCGACCGCTTCGGTGAACGAGCAGAAAATCACACCCGCTTCGAGGAGTTTTTTCTTGTAAGTCGTCGCCACCGAAACCGAATCGAAAACCGCGTCAACCGCGACATTCGCAAGCATTTTCTGTTCGGTCAAAGGAATTCCGAGTTTCTCGAAAGTTCTTAATAATTCAGGATCAACTTCGTCCAGACTCGCCTTTTTCGCCTTTTGCTTCGGCGCGGAATAATACGAAATATTTTGAAAATCAATCTGCGGATAATCAAAATTTGCCCAATTATCGGGCTTCGTCATTTCGAGCCAGCGGCGAAATGCTTTCAGACGAAACTCCAAAAGCCATTCGGGTTCGTTCTTTTTCGACGAAATAAGCCTGACGGTATCTTCCGATAAACCTTTGGCAATCGTTTCCGTTTCGATGTCGGTCGTAAAACCGTATTTATATTCCCTATTTGCTAATAATTCCTGTGTTGCTGTTGACATAATTTAATCCTGAATTTAATTTCTGCCCGCGCTTTGCGGTTCGATTGTGCGGTGAATTCCCTTTATTTGATGAAACGTCGCATCTACCGAGCTTTCAGAGCCAACCAACTGCGCGAGCGTGATTTGCGAAAGCGCGTTTTCGACAATTTCGTGAAGTCCGACGATGACGGGGCGAATGCCGCAATCGCCTTTGTGAACGCACGAATCGAGCACGCCCGTATAGCTTTCGCAATGTTTGCTCAAAACGTCTTCGTCCAAAACCTTAATGACTTCGTTCAGATGAATCTCGCCCGCCGCCCGCGCCAGACTGTAGCCGCCTTTCGTGCCGCGAATCGCCTGGACAAATCCGGCTTTGTTCAAAAGCCACATCAATTTTCCCGCGTTCGCCTGCGAAATGCCTTCGCGCTCGGCGATTTGCGGCAAAGTCAAACTTTCGCCGTCCGTCAAAGTCGCCAATTGCACCAAACACCGCAATCCGTATTCTTCCTGTGCCGATATTTTCATTGTTCTTTCCCGGGTCAAAGATTCCTCAATACTTTAGTTAATAGAATCTCAAATCTTTACTTTTCTGTCAAGATTGTCCGCTCGTCGGAATTGTCGTTAAGTTGAGTGCTTTACAAGCTAATTCTATGAAAGATTTTTTTCTTCTAAATAATCTCTGATAATCGGGATTTCGGATTGAGAATAAAATTCAGGGAGGTTTGCCGGATTTGGTTTTTAATTTTTTCGTCCTGTATATATTCGACGGGCGATTTTCCGTCAATTCGTGCGAGATGCAAAATTGGCAAAAGCTGCGCTGTGCGGGTTTCGATTTCTTCGCGCCGTTCCCATCTAACCTGACTTAAATAACTTTCGGCAAACGATTTGAAGCAATTTTCAAAACCTTCGGCAAACTGCGGAAGAAAGGCTTTTTTGAGCAGAAAATGATTCAGACAAAACGCTAAATCAAACGCCGGATCGCCGAACCAAGCGGTTTCGGCATCGAGAAAAACCGGATTTTCGCGCCCAATCAGAATATTTTTCGGGCTGACATCGCCGTGAACGAGCGCGATTTTGGCGGAAAGAGTCTGTTCGGCGATTTTCCTGATTTTTGGTGCAACGTCCGCGTGTTTTTCGGCAGTTGCCAGCAAATAAGGCTCGATTCTGAGCGCGTAGAAAAGTTTATCGGTCGCAAATATTTCGGCAATTTCTTTATTGAATGCGCTTTGCGCGTGAATTTTTCCTAAGAATTCTCCGACTTTCGCGGCAAATTCCGCGTCCGCTTTGCCGTTTAATAATTCGGTTTTCCAAACTTTAAAATCTTCGGGCGCAAGAAATTCCATCGCCAGCATCTGCATTTTGCTGTCGTGCGCAATCGGGCGCGGAACGATTTCGGGAAAGTTTTGATGAACGAATTTGAACCATTCCCACTCGTAATTATTGCGTTCGGTCGGCGCATACCAGTCGGCTTTGACTTTCAATTTTGCCAGCGCACGTTTGACGCAGACAGTTTGCGCGGGCAATTCAACGCGCCAAATGTCGCTCGAAACACCGCCGGCAAGCGGTAACCAAACGGCTTTTTCACCGCGCTTCAATAAACGGGTGCGAAACAGAAAATCATTTAAATCTTCTTGTTGTACAGAATCATTCATTAAGAAATTTTACACCACTAAACGGTGCGTCGGTTTTTTTTTCAATTTTGCAGTAATTCGATAATTTGAGCAATTTTGAAAATCAACTGATTTGTATTTGAATCCCACAAAGTTTTTCAATTTCACAAGTAAATATCCGCACTAACCGCGAAAAATTTCTCGTTTTTCAAGCCGTTTCGTTTTAGTTTTCTTTGTAAACGCCGAGTTTTAGTTAGGAACGGCTTTTGCATTTGTTAATAAATATCCTTAATAAGGAGAAAAAAACTTATGAAAATCTTAATAGCAACAGACGGTTCGGATTTCAGCCGTGCGGCAATCGAAAAATGCTGCGGAATGCTGAATTTAACCGAAAATTCGCAGATAAAAATAGTTTCGGTTTATGAACAGATGACACCGATGGCAACCGAGCCGTTTGCCATTTCGGCGCAATATTATCAGGAAATGATGGATTTGGCGCGGAAACAATGCGAAACCTTTGCAGCGGATTCCGCCGAACAAATTAAAAAATCTCTTTCCGATTCAAATCTCAGCGTTGAAACCGAAGTCAAATTAGGCGCGCCGGCGCGTGTCATCATTGACGAAGCAAAAGACTGGAACGCCGATCTAATCGTCGTCGGTTCGCACGGACGCGGATTTTGGGGACGTTTGACGCTCGGCTCGGTTTCGGATGCGATTGTTCATCACGCGGAAGGTTGTTCGGTTTTGATTGCGCGTGCGGATTCTAAAGATTAGTAAAAAGCAAAATTTAAGTTTTAAAAGGAGCAAGGCTATGTCGGACACAATCGAAGTTACAAATTGGACAAAATATTTCAAAGATTTTACGGAAAAAAATCTCAAGCGTCCCGCAAAACTGGAGACTTTCGGCGAATTGGGCGCGTTGGAACAGGTCAAAAAATTGCCGCTGGCGGGAATTTATGCTGAATTAACGGGCACAAACGCACCGCGTGTCGAGATTTTGCTCGGCGGTTTGTCAGCGGACGAAATCGGCTATCTGACGCATACGATTTTGAATGTCAAAACGATTATGACGTTCAGCGGACGCGACAATCTCGACAACGCAATCGAATTTGAAGCGGCGGACGGCACGAAAACCCTTCTGAGTTTTGAAGCCAAAACAGCTGAAACCCAAACGGCTTAAAGTTTTTTGCTGAAAATTGCGGGAATCGAATAAAAAAATTGAAGCAATTTTTCGTTCGATTCTTTTACCGGTGCTGAAAAATCTTCGTGCCGACAAAGTCCGCGTGGTTTTAACTTTGCCCGATAACGCAGGCGCGTTTCAAACCGATTGACGTGCTGATTTTCGAGTAAATTTGGAGGTTTTATGGTGAGATTAAGAGAAGAACTTGACGCAAATCGAGCGGAAACCGCAGTATAGGCGAGTACATATCCGACCGAAAAAAACCAGTTTGAGGTGTCTTGCGATATGTGCGGAGAAGTTTTCTTTGTTGACGAAGTAACTTTTGAAAAAGTCAGCCACGCATTTCGAGAAGGTTTCGACAATCCGTTTGTCTGCGATGATTGCCGCAACGAATTGGACGAACCGGCATATTCCGAACATTAAGATTTTACGCAAATTGAGTTATTGCAGTCTGAAATTTCAGATTTTGCCGTGAATCAGCCTGACGGTATCGCGGGCGATCAGAAGTTCTTCGTTCGTCGGAATAACCGAGATTTTCAAGCGTGAATTTTCCGCGCTGATCACGCCTTCGCGTCCGCCGATGTGCGATGAGTTTTGCGATTCGTCGAGCGCGATGCCGAACCATTTCAGATTTTCGCAAATCATCGCACGGATTGTCGGTGAGTTTTCGCCGATTCCGCCCGCGAAAATTATCGCGTCCGTGCCGTTCATCGCGGCTAAATACCCACCGATATATTTGCTCACACGGTAGCAGAAAATCTCGACGGCAAGCCGTGCGCGGCGGTCGCCCGATTCTTCCATTTCGGCGAGCAGTTCGCGCATATCGTTGGTCAAGCCCGAAATTCCGAGAAGTCCCGATTGTTTATTGAGCAGCATTTCGGTTTCGTGAATCGTCAAACCTTCCTTCGCGCCGATAAATTCTAGAATCGCCGCGTCCAGATCGCCCGAACGGGTTCCCATCACCAAGCCCTCGAGCGGCGTTAAGCCCATCGAAGTATCAATCGAATTTCCGCCTTTGATCGCGGCAATCGAACAGCCGTTACCGAGATGCAGCGTGATGACATTGACGTTTTCACGCGGAATCTGATTAAGCGTGCGGTAACGGTAAGCAATATAACGATGCGAAGTTCCGTGAAAACCGTAGCGGCGGACTTTGTGGCGGCGGTAAAGCTGATACGGAATCGCGTAAAGAAAGGCTTTTTCGGGCAGAGTTTGGTGAAAAGCCGTATCGAAAACTGCCGCTTGCGGCAAAGCCTTACCGAAAATTTCGCGCACCGCCTGAATTCCTTTAATGTTCGCCGGATTGTGCAGCGGCGCAAGCTCGATACAGTCTTCGATGCCGTGCAAAACTTCGTCCGAAATCAGAACCGATTGCGAAAAATATTCGCCGCCGTGAACAACTCGATGCCCGACCGCATCAATATCGCCGAGATTATTGATGCCTTCGATAGACTGCGCCGAAATCCAACGAATTACCGCATCGAGCGCGGACGGAATATCACGAATCGGCGCGGCACTTTTCTCTGTTTCTTTGCCTTCGACCGCAAAATTCAGAATCGCCGCGCCACCGATGCGTTCGATTTGCCCGTGCGCCAATCGTTGATCGGCGTTTTGCTCGATACGTTCGAGGTCGGTCGCAATCAGTTGAAATTTGAGCGACGAACTACCGCAATTTAAGACCAAAATATTCATAAATCAAAAGAAAATCCGCGCAATTTGCCGAAAGCTCGATAATTAAACGAAAATAAGTATAACAAATGTTGACATCCGATTTAGCCGTCAGCTTTCGGCGCGGCGATAAAATTTTTCCGTTTCTCATCAAAACCGACAACGCCGAAATCCGGCGCGATGCCGAAGGCTTAATCGAGATCTTCGAGGAATTTATCGGCGAGACACGCAGCACAATCGAACGCGAACTCGAAGAATATATCGGCACGGGAACGGATTATAAAATAATGCGCGGCTTGATTAAGTTATTGACTGACCGCTGTGAATTTGAAACGAACGCGCCTGCCGAACCCGTCGAAATTCGTCAAAAAGTCTTTCTCGAAGCAAAAAAAAATCACCCGGTTTTGCCGAATTCCGAAGCGCGGAACGAGGTTTTGCAGACTGTAGCGGAAAAATTCCAAACCGATAAAAACGCGATAAGTTCAAATCTCTACGCCGATTTGCCCGCCCAACAACATTTGATTTCGTTCGATTCGATTACGCCGCAGGATTTGCTCGATCGCTACAATCTGGCGCAGGCGCAAGCCTTGCTTTACAAATGTATCGAGATGAAAATCCGCGTTGCGCCGTCTGATTTGAACAATTACCGCGCAATTTTCGGCTGGATAAAACATTTCGGCTTGATTCATTCGGTGATCGGAAATGCGGCAAACGGTTATGAAATTACGCTGACGGGCGCGGCTTCGCTTTTTCATCGTTCGCAGAAATACGGAATTCAAATGTCGGTTTTTCTGCCCGCGCTTTTGCTTTGCAAAAACTGGAAACTCCGCGCCGAAATCGTCCAGAAGAAAGGCAAAAACCTTTTCTTTGAACTCACGAGCGAGCAAACCGAAATCGTTTCAAACCGCTTCGACGAACCGCCGTATCAAAATCCCGACATTCAAAAACTTCAAAAAAATTGGGAAAAACTTTTGACCGATTGGCAGTTAAACGAAAACCGCGAAGTGATTGACTTGGGCAAAACCGCATTCGTTCCCGACTTGGTTTTGATCTCGCCCGAAAAAGAGAAAATCTATCTCGACATTTTAGGATTCTGGACACCGAAAACCTTGCAGAAACGCCTCGAAGAATTCGCGTCCGCCAATTACACGAAATTCATCATCGCCGCTTCAAACGAACTGCGCGGAAGCCGTGAAGAATTTTTGCGGGAAAGCCCAAACGTGATTCTTTACAAAACCAAAATCGAACCGCTATTGCTCATTGAAACGGCGGGAAAACTTCTTTGATTCCACATTTTTTCAAGGCGTTATTTTTCAAAAATCACTATCATTCCAAAACTAATTTTGATAAAATTCAGCTACTATGGCAGTTCACAGTGTTGAAATCACAACCGAAAATCTTTTGAATATTGTTTCGCAAATGCCCGATAGCGAATACGAAAATTTTATCGAAACTGCCTCGAAACTGCGTCAAAAATATAAGGTTTCAGCAAAAGAAGCAAAAATAATTCTTAAAATAAACACGATTTTCCCATCGGACTTACGCAACAGATACAATGAACTTTACAAAAAATTTCAACTCAAAACCTTATCCGAGGCAGAACGCGGTGAACTTTTGGAATTAAATGACAAACTGGAATTGCTCAACGCCGAAAGGCTCAAGCAAATTGGAAAACTCGCCAAACGCCGCAAACAAACGCCCGAACAAGTAATTCAAGATTTACGCATTAAAACCTCTCAAAAATGAAAATCTCCGCCAAACTGCGAAAAACCGTCGCCGAAAGAGCTAAAGAAGTTTGTGAGTATTGCAAAATGCGTATGGATTTTTCGCACGACCCGTTTGAAGTCGAACACATCAACCCGATTTCAAATAAAGGTCAAACCGAAGCCGAAAACTTAGCTTTGTCGTGTCGCGGTTGCAATCTTTATAAATCCGATAAAATTGAAGCCTTTGATGTCGTTAGTGAAGAATCGGTTCGGCTTTATCATCCGCGAAATGATGATTGGAATGAGCATTTTGCGTGGGCAAGAAATTATACAATCATCGTTGGATTAACGCCGATTGGTCGTGCGACTGTCGAAGCCTTAAAACTAAATCGCCAAGGCTTAATCAATCAGCGCAATGTTTTGCATAAATTCGGCAAACATCCGTTTTGAAAATTTGCTAAATGAAAACAATTATTTTGCATTGGCGCGGTCCATATACTTTTGAAGAAGTTTTATCAGATAAAAAAGCCGGAAACGGACTTTATTTAGCAACGGGAAAAAGGCTTTACGAAAGAGTTTCAAAAATTCTATATTGCGGAATTACCGAAAGAGGTTTCGCCCAAAGACTGAAAACCCATCATAAAATCAACCAAATAACAAAAGATAGAAAATTTTGGTTAGCTAGAATTGCTTATCCAATTGATGTTAATCGGGAAATTTTAGAAATGGCAGAAAAAATAATTGTTTGGACTTGGCAACTTCCGTTAAACGAAAAGAAAAAAATCTCAAAATCAAATCCAACAACAATTTTACATTTTTGGTTTAAACGAGACGGAACACCTCGCAAGAATCAATTGAAAATCTACCGAGATTTTAGTGATGTTGTATCTTGGGACGGGAATTATTGGAGAACGGCTAATTTAAAGATCGAAGAATTTTAATCAAACAAACCTCTTTCCTTCCGCGTTTTTGCATCTTGAAATTGCCGCACGTCCGAGCGTTTTTGTGAGGTATATTCTTCGGTTGTGTTGCGCGTGACGACCTCATACAAAACGGCTTGTTTGTCGCCTTTTTTACGCAAGATTCTGCCGAGACGCTGGATATGTTCGCGGCTCGAGCCTGAGCCGGAAAGAATAATTGCAACCGAAGCGTCGGGAATGTTGACACCTTCGTTTAGGACTTTTGAAGTTGCCAAAGCCAAAACATCGCCGTTGTTGAACGCGTCGAGCCAGAATTTGCGTTCTTTGACGTTAGTTTCGTGCGTGATCGCGGGAATCAGATAATCGTTCGAGATGCGGTAGACCATCTCGTTTTCGGCGGTGAAGATTAAAACCTTGTCTTTTCGATGCCTGACAAGCAAATCTTCCAAAACCTGAATTTTCGATTCCGTGCCGAGCGCGATTTTTTTGTAGTTGCGATAGGCTTTCATCGCACGCCGACCGTCTTCGCTTCGTGCGCTTTGCATAATAAACATTCGCCAGCCTTCCTGACCGTAAGGTAAATTTTTAGCGCGGCGAAAATCGGTATAAATTGCACGTTCCTTTTGATACGATTCGCGTTCTTCGTCCGACAAATCAACCTCGATTCGCTCAATCGTGTAATCTGCCAGAAATTCGCCTGCGAGTTCCTGCGCTTCGAGGCGATAGACGAATTTTCCGATGAGGTTTTCCAGAAAATCCTCGCCGCCGTCGGCGCGTTCGGGCGTGGCGGTTAAACCTAAACGAAACGGCGCAATCGCAAATTCCGCCGCGTATTTATAGCCTTCCGACGGAAGATGATGCGCTTCGTCAAAAATCACCAACCCAAATTGATTGCCCAATCTTTCCTGATGCCGAAATGCTGAAGCGTAAGTCGTCACCGTTATCGCACCGATTTCGTAAAAGCCGCCGCCGATCAGACCGATTTCGGCATTAAAGGTCGAAATCAGCAGGTCATACCATTGATTCATCAAATCGAGCGTCGGCACAACGACCAAAGTCTGCCGTTTGCACATCTCAATCGCCATCGTCGCAACGTGAGTTTTGCCCGCACCAGTCGGTAGAACAATCACGCCGCACCGCTCATTTTCGCGCCACGCTTCGATTGAAGAAGTTTGATAATGTCTTGGCTCAACGTGAAATTTTTGCTTGAAATCGAATGTCGCGTAATTTTTCGCTTCGTCTTCGTAAGGCGTTTTGGTGCGGATAAATTCTTTAATTACGTCGCGGTAGAGATAAGCCGGAGCGCGAAAATGTCTGGTGCGATTATCCCAAACGAAGGCTTTCGGAACGCTTGTTGTTTCGTCCGCGCCTTCTAAGATTAGTGTTCCTGAATCGAATTTGAGTTTGAGCATTTGTTTTTTTAGCCGCGGATAAACGCGGATTTCGCGGATTTAAGAAAATTTATGATAAGAGGTTTTCGATTATGGACTTTTCGATTGGTTTTTGTTTCTTTCGATGATTGTCAAAGACTAAGCGTTTGAACTCTGCGCTCTGACCGAAATTTAATAAAAGTCCGACTTCTGTTTCCGTAGCTCTCAAATAGTTTAACAATTGCGCTTTGTGGGCTTCATCAATCGTCCGCACTGCTTTCAGTTCTAAAATTACAGTATTTTCAACCAACAAATCCGCTACAAAATCTCCGACTCTTTGCCCGCGAAACCAGACAGGAACAGAAATTTGTTGTTCAACCTGAAAGCCTTTTGTCCTCAATGCAATAACTAAAGCATTTTCATAAACCGATTCCAAGAATCCAAAACCGAGTTCGTTATAAACTTCATAAAACGTTCCGATAATTTTCTCGGTTAATTCATGATGTTTTAATATTTCGCTCATTTATTTTTAGCCGCGGATAGACGCGGATTTCGCGGATAAGAATCTAATATTTAGGCTGCATAATATTATAGTTTAATTCTATCAATCAATAAAATCATAAAAATCCCGCTTTAATCCGCGAAATCCGCGTTTATCCGCGGCTAAAAAATCATTTCCCAAACTTCCCCCGAATCTTCACGGCTCTCTCAAGCCCGTCAGCGTTTTCGAGAATTTTCAGGCGTAAATCTTTATCTAGATTCGGATTGTCGGCGAGAAATTTGTTGATGATTGCCAGAGATTCTTCGCTTCTCTGTCCGCCGATGAATGCGCCGAGCCAGCCGTTGATGAAGAAGATTTTGCGGTTGCGCTTGAGGTTCGGCAGTTCGGACAAAGCGGTTTCGAGATAGACGGAAGTCAAATCCGAATGGCGGACGGAATTGAACGGCACAAAGGCGGCTTCGATCCAGCTTTCGCTCAAATCTTTGTTGGTCAGAAAATCTCTGAAATATTTCGCTTTCGTGTCGGCTGAACCAACTCCTGCACGCGCCGCGTAAGCGTAGCGTTTGGCTTCGTCGGAAGTTTCGGTTTTCTCTAAACCCGCGAGCAAAGCGGGCGCGTCTTTGTCGCCCATAACAAGCAAGCGCGTGACGATGTCGAATTTGTCTTTGGTTTTGAGTTGAAAGACGGCGATTTTTGATTTGCCCGCGAGAATATCTTTGAGATTTTTGGCGGCAGACGCGCTCGACGCGAGATTGAGATAAGCGCGGTAAAACGTGATGCGCTGTCCGGGCGTTTTGGCGTTGGCGATGCGCTCGACCAACACGGCTTCAAGACGCGGCGCAAAGGCGTTGCGCTGTGTGTCGGACAGATAATAGTTCATCGCCGTTCCGACTCTGCCCAAAAGCGTCTGAATCGTGCTTTCGTCGGTTTCGCCGTTCAGAGTTACGCCTTCAGGCGTGATGTTTTCTCGCGGCTTAAGCCGCAACTCTGAACTAAAGTTTTTGATGACGAGTTCGACGTAATCCTTCGGTGCGAGTTCCGCTTCCCTGACCGAATCCCACAAACTTCCCCACATCATCGTGCGCAGAAAATCGTCTTTTTCGGTCTGGATATTTTTCAAAACGTATTCGCGGCTTTTCGCGTCGAGCAGAAAGATGCCGTAGCCGTAATCTTTGTAGTTTGGAAAAATAAACGTTGCTTTCGGCGATAACTTAATTGGCTGACTAAAGCTCTTTAGTAAAGGTGATTCGATTCCGACAACATTTACATATTCAGGATTTGGATTTTTCTCAAAAGTATAAATCTGGAATTTTTGCACCCATCTCGAATTTTCATTTAACGTATCTTTTTGCGAAAGTGAGTTATTTTCCAGCTTTATAATCGGCAATCCGCGCTGTTTTATCCAGCGATCTGCCCAATCAAATAATTCTTTAGCACCTTGCGCTTGTTCAACACTTATCGTACCACCGGACTCAGGCAGATTATATTTTGCGCGAGCGAAATCGGAAACCAAATCTTCCCAACGTCCATTAGCAAACTCGTGCTTTTTCAAAAACATTCTAACCGCGGTTTGAAATTCCTTTTCGCCCAGATAAAACTCGGCTTGTTTGAGAAAAGACGGGGCTTTGCGATAGACGATGTTGCCGTAGGCGGATTTTGCCGCGCTGAGGTTCGGGATTTCCTGATAGATCGGCGTTGTGCCTTTGGTTGAATCGGTGAGATATGCGGCTTGTTTGTTGCGCTCGTAGAAGATTTTCCAGGCGTTGTATTCGGGCATCACTTGAGCGAGCGTTTTATACGCCATAAACTCGGCGAAGCCTTCCTTGAGCCACAAATCGTCAAACCATTTCATCGTCACCGTGTCGCCGAACCATTGATGCGCGGCTTCGTGAAAGATGAGATTCGCACGGGTCACGAAATCGTTTTTCGTCGGCTCGGTCGGGAAAATAACGCGGTCTTCGCGCAGAAACGTCGCGCCCGCGTGTTCCATTCCGCCGAATGGAAATTCAGGAATCAAAACCAGGTCGTATTTCGGAAACGGAAATTTGTAATCAAAATAGCTTTCGAGATATTTAACGGCTTCGCGGTTCAGCCGAAAAGTTTCGGCAGCGTGCGGTTTGAATTTTTCGGCTTGTGATTTGCGGACATAGATTCTTGATTTTTTTGAGTTAAGAAATTTTGAAAGTTCATCATTTGATGGTTTTTTCGATTGAAGTTGTCTATATGAATCGCTGTAACCATCCACAAATAAATCGAAACTACCTGCCGCAAAAGCAAAAACGTAAGTGCTTATCGGTTTTGTTTCTTCAAAATTAAGTGTATATAAATTATCCGTGATAATTAATCGAGAATTTGTTACTACATCCCAATCTTCAGGCGCAGCTACATTTAATTGAAAACGCGCCTTCAAATCCGGCTGGTCAAACACGGGAAACGCCGTGCTTGCGTCCGACGGCACGAACAGCGAATAGACGTATTCCGCGCCGTCTTCCTTGTCAACATAGCGCGT
>JANODL010000151.1:0-4446 GCA_031412675.1 Acidobacteriota bacterium
CCAAAACTATTTTCAATTTCAAACAACTCTTTGATATGATGCCATTGGCTATCGGTCAAATCACTCGGATATATTTTCTTTTTCACACATTAAAATCTACCCGAACTTTTGACCATAGCCTACTTTTCAAACAGTCTCTTAGAATTATTGAAACGGTAAAATCCGCGCTGAAAACAGATAATGATACTTTAAAACAAAATGGACTGGAAATAGCGGATTTGACCGTTCTTTGACCGTTCAAGGAACTCCAATTGTTGAACTTGTTCTCAATGAATCAATCAAAGTTAGCAATATCATTGGAAAGTCGGAAAAATTCGTAACAGTAATTCTAATTTCGGCTGACGAACCTCATTTATTAGTTCAAGAAATTCTTAGGATTTCTGACAATGGCAAAAGTTGAATTTCTTATTACTGTTTTGAAATTCAACAGGAATTATTCGACACGAGTACAACTACACCACATAAGCACTAAATCGCACTTGACAAGTATTTTCAAAATTCGATATAGTTTGTAGTTTCGGACATAAACGTCTGGACTGACAGAGCAATACTTAAGTAAGTATGGTTCGTAGATTTTTGAAGGTTGACCGGCAGGAATTGTAGCGTAAGACAAGCGAACCAACGCTTGCGGCGTAAAATAAACTTTTCTTTTGAAAAGCCACGCTACAGCAAAGCCGAAACCGGAAATTATTAAATTTAGTTTAATTCATTAATTAAAGACACAAGTATTGAGCTTGTGCTAACTGCCGGAAAATATTTCGGCAAGAGGCAGGTAAAGGATTACTTTTGCCTTTCGGGATTTTAAATAGAAAGAACCCGCCCGCTACCGCAGACGGTTCTGACAAAGAGGAAAGAATGCCAACGATTAACCAATTAGTTCGCAAAGGTCGCCAGAGAGTTAAATACAAAACGGCGAGTCCGGCACTGCAGGCAAATCCGCAAAAACGCGGCGTTTGCACCCGTGTTTATACGCAAACACCGAAAAAACCGAATTCGGCTTTACGGAAAGTAGCGCGTGTTCGTCTGACGAATCAAATCGAAGTTACGACCTATATTCCGGGGATCGGACATAATTTGCAGGAACACTCGATCGTTTTGATTCGCGGCGGTCGCGTCAAGGATTTGCCGGGTGTTCGTTATCACATCATTCGCGGAACACTCGATGCTTCGGGTGTTGCCAATCGTAATCAGGCGCGTTCAAAATACGGCGCGAAACGTCCGAAAGGAGCGAAGTAATTTATGCCAAGAAGAAGAGTTGCAGTCAAAAGAGAAGTTTTGCCGGATCCGATTTATAACAGTATTCTGGTCACGAAATTTATTAACGGCGTAATGTCGGCGGGCAAAAAATCAACTGCCGAACAAATTTTTTACGGTGCGATGGAAAAAATCGCCGACAAGACGGGCGAAGAACCGTTAAAGGTTTTCAAAAAGGCTTTGGACAATGTTGCTCCGACCGTCGAAGTCAAATCACGCCGAATTGGCGGTGCGACTTATCAAGTTCCGATTGAAGTTACCAAAGACCGCCGCAATACTTTAGCGATTCGCTGGGTAGTCAACAATTCGCGCAATCGCGGCGAGAAAACAATGACCGACAGACTGGTCGGCGAATTGCTCGATTCATATAACAATCGCGGCGGCGCAGTTAAGAAACGCGACGATATTCATCGTATGGCAGAGGCGAACAAAGCGTTCGCGCATTACAGATTTTAACAATGGTTAATGATTAATGATAAATGGTTAATTAGTTCTCAAAACGCAATTAACAATTAGTAATTAACAATTAATAATTAACGAAGATGGCAAACATTAGTTTAGACAAATTTAGAAACATCGGCATCATGGCGCACATTGACGCGGGTAAAACCACGACAACCGAGCGCGTGCTTTTCTATACGGGTGTTTCGCACAAAATCGGCGAAGTTCACGAAGGAACGGCGACGATGGACTGGATGGAACAGGAGCAAGAGCGCGGAATTACGATTACTTCTGCTGCCACGACCTGTTTCTGGAAACGCAACGGTGTCGAACACCGCATTAACATTATTGATACGCCGGGACACGTTGACTTCACGATGGAAGTCGAACGCTCTCTGCGCGTTCTCGACGGCGCGGTTTGCGTTTTCGACGGCGTGGCAGGCGTTGAGCCGCAATCCGAAACAGTTTGGAGACAAGCCGATAAATACGGCGTTCCCAGAATTTGCTTTATCAATAAATTAGACCGCGCAGGTGCTTCGTTTGAACGCTCGTTCGATTCGATTTTGAAACGTCTGGGCGCAAACGCGGTTGCTTTACAGATTCCGATTGGTCTCGAAGATCAATTACAAGGTGTCGTTGACCTGATCACGATGAAAGGTCTGATTTGGAACGACGAAACCAAAGGCGCAGAATACGAAACAACCGATATTCCGGCTGATTTGCTTGATGCAGCGACGGAAGCGCGTGAAAAATTGGTCGAAGCGGTTTCCGCGATTGACGACGATTTAATGCTGAAATATCTCGAAGGCGAGGAAATTTCGGAAAAAGAAATTCGCAACGCACTTCGACAGGGAACGATTGATTTGAAGATTGTTCCGGTCGTCACAGGTTCGGCTTTCAAAAACAAAGGTGTTCAGACTCTTCTTGATGCCGTTGTTGATTATTTGCCGAGTCCGATGGATATTCCGCCGATTGAAGGCGTTAATCCAAAAACCGATGAAGTTGAAACACGCGAAGCGACTCCGCAAGCTCCGTTTTCAGGTTTGGTTTTCAAACTAATGGCGGACAAGCATTTAGGACAACTCGCGTTTGTCAGAATTTATTCGGGAACGGTTCGATCAGGTTCTTATGTAACCAACACAATTAAAGGTTCAAAAGAACGCGTCGGACGATTGATGCTGATGCACGCTAATAAACGTGAAGACGTTGAAAGCGCGTCGGCAGGTGAAATCGTCGCAATCGGCGGGATGAAAAACGTCACGACGGGCGACACGGTTTCTGACGAAAACAAACCGATTATTCTCGAATCAATGGAATTTCCCGAGCCGGTTGTGCGCGTTGCGGTTGAACCGAAAACGCGTGCCGACCAAGACAAAATGGGCATTGCCTTAAATCGTCTGGCACAGGAAGACCCGAGTTTTAGAGTTTCAACCGACCACGAAACAGGTCAAACGATCATCGCCGGAATGGGCGAACTGCACTTGGAAATTATTGTTGACCGTATGAAACGCGAATTCAGCGTCGAAGCGAATGTCGGCAAACCGCAGGTTGCTTACCGCGAAACGATTACGATTCCGGCACCGGGCAAAGAAATCTTCAAGAAACAATCCGGCGGTCGCGGTCAGTTCGCGCACGTCGAACTCGAAATCGAACCGGCACCGGGCGAAGGTTTTGTCTTTGAGGACAAAATCAGCGGCGGCTCGATTCCGCGTCAGTTTATCAAGCCGACGATGGAAGGAATGCAGGACGCAATGCGCCGCGGATACCTTGCGGGTTATGAACTCGTTGATATTAAAGCGAAACTCGTTTTCGGTTCGTATCACGAAGTTGACTCGGACGAGCGTTCATTCCACATTGCGGGAAGTCTGGCTTTCCAAGATGCGGTCAAAAAAGCGAAAGCCGTTTTGCTTGAACCGATTATGAAAATCGAAGTTGTTACGCCTGAAGAATATATGGGCGCAGTCAACGGCGATTTGAATCGTCGGCGCGGACAAATCGAAGGGATGGAACCGCGTCCGGGCAATGTTCAAGTTGTTACCGCGTACGTTCCGCTTTCGGAAATGTTCGGTTATACAACGGATTTAAGAAGTGCGACGCAGGGACGCGCCACTTCGACAATGCACTTTGAGCGTTACGACCAAGCTCCGCGTAATGTCGCTGAAGAAGTTATCGCAAAAGTTAAAGGAGCAAACAGCTAATTAAAGGAATGAATCTGACGACAACCAAGATGACGATGATTTATTGGAAGTCTGACAAATTTTGGTTAGGCAAGTTGTTAGAACATCCCGAAATAATGACGCAGGGCGAAACGCTTGATGAATTGAAAGAAAATATCAAAGAAGCATTTTTGCTGATGGCGATGGATGAAGTTCCGCAAGAATACGAAATGATGGAAATTTCGATATGAAGCGGAAAGAACTTATCAAACAGTTGAAAAGTTCAGGTTGTGTTTTGCTAAGACACGGTGCAAATCACGACATTTATTTGAATCCGAAAAATGGACAAAAGCAACCTGTTCCGAGACATAAAGAAGTTGACGAACATCTTGCCAGACATATTAAGAAGTATTTAGGAATTGAAGAAAAATAATTTTCGAGGCATCAAAAAATTATGAGCAAAGAG
Source organism: Acidobacteriota bacterium (assembly GCA_031412675.1). Taxonomy (GTDB): domain Bacteria; phylum Acidobacteriota; class Blastocatellia; order Pyrinomonadales; family Pyrinomonadaceae; genus JAFDVJ01. The sequence goes on from JANODL010000151.1 coordinate 4,318, forward strand.
AAATTTGACAGAAGCAAACCGCACGTGAATATCGGGACGATCGGACACGTTGATCATGGGAAGACGACGTTGACGGCGGCGATCACGAAGGTGATGAGCAAGCATAATCCGAAGATGACGTTTCGGTCG
>JANODL010000152.1:0-69795 GCA_031412675.1 Acidobacteriota bacterium
GATGAAATCATTTTACATTCTGCATTCTGCATTCTGCATTATTAATCAATAAATACCTGTCAAATAATGTAAAATGCACAATGTATAATTGATAATGTTCGGTTCAAAAGAGCTTCATTCCTTAGTTTTTGTGCAAAGCTGGTTACCCTCGCCGTAACCTTATTTATTTAAGCAACTTGGTATTAGTAATTTGCAAAAGGAGCTTTTGAAACTTTATGCCAATGATGTTTCGGAGAGTTTACTGCTGGAAATCAAAAAGATTCTGACGCGGTATTTTGCCGCGAAAGCGAGCGATGCAATGGACGAGTTTTGGGACGAGAACAATCTGACCGAACAAACGATGATTGACTGGACGAATGAACACAACCTCAACAATTAGTTAAGCGCATCGTTAATAATAACGTCAGTTCGGGATAAGCCGTCGAAGACGGCGGTCATATTTGTAGCCCACATCGCCAGATGTGGGTTGATTCGTCCAATAAAATGAAGCTCTCGAAGAGTGCGGCATAAATTTATGTCGCCGTTGTCAACGGCTTGCCCTTATCTTTTACCAATCTTCCCACAGTTGGCACTGTGGGCTACAAGAATATCGCCGATTTCATCGGCTAAAATCTAGTTTCTTATCCCGAATTGACGTTAACAATAGCCTCAATAGCATCAATTTTTGCGCGGTCGTTTCGGCGGTTTCGGTTTCTCGGGTTTCTCTTTCGGTTCAATCTTCGCTTTCGGGTATTTGGCGGGATTGGCGATGTTTTTTACTTCTTCGGGGTCGAGTTCGCGGTATGCGCCGACGGGCAAGCGGTCGTAGTTGATACTGCCGATGGCGATGCGTTTGAGTTTGACGACGCTGTGACCGATGGAGTCGAACATTTTACGGATTTGTTGATTGTGTCCTTCGTAGAGCGTGACTTCATACCAGCCGTTTTTGTCGGTCGGTTTGAGGTCTTTGATTTGGGCGGGCGCGGTTTTGAAGCCGTCTTCGAGCAGAACGCCGCGCCGCAATTTGTTGATCGCGTTTTCGTTCGGCAAGCCTTTGACTTTGACATCATAGACCTTCGGAATCGTCTTTGACGAGGCGACGAGGTTTGTAAAATTGCCGTCGTTGGTCAAGATAATCAAGCCTTCGGTGTTGTAATCGAGCCGTCCGACTGGATGAAGTTTGCCGTAGCCTCTGACGAGATCGGTAACGAGCTTGCGACCTTCCGGGTCAGCCGCGCTCGATAGATAGCCTTTCGGTTTATTCAATAAAATATAGACGATTTCGCGTTTGGCGATCTTCGCGTTGATGAGTTTTCCGCCGACTTTGATATGGTCTTTTTCAGGGTCGGCTTTCGTGCCGGGTTCGGTGATGATTGCGCCGTTGACCGAAACTTCGCCGTTGATGATAAGTTCGTCCGCGCCGCGCCGCGATGCAATGCCTGCCTGTGCGATTAATTTATTCAGCCTTTCCAACATAAGACAAAGATTTTAACTCATTTCCGCGTCGTCTTCATCTTCGCTTTCGAGAATCATTTGGGTCGAAGGCAATTGTTTGCAAGTAAATTCGTTGATTTGAAAGACGAAATTTTGTTTGAATCGCTCGTCGTGGCTTGGCGATGAAGAGATTTTGATTAATTCATCGTCAGCTAAACGCATGCCGAGCGACCAAATCGGATTGCTTTCGTCGTCCTGTTCTTCGATCAGGCAGAAATGTTCGATTTCCTCAAAATCGTAAAAGGTTTCGCGTTTTCCGAACAAACCGTAACGCGTCATCAAAAGCGTATTTTCGACGCGGTTGATGACGACCCGCGTAATCGGTGCGCCGTAAATTATCCAGACTCCGGCGGCGACGGCAAACGAACCCATCACAAAAGTTATCAAAAGTGTCCAAACGGAGTGTCTGTCCCAATTGCTAAAGCCGCCGAGCGCGCCGTAAACGAAAACGCCGCCGACAAACGCGAAAAACAAACCGAAAATCCACAAACAACCCGGCGTTTCGCGGATAATCAATTCATTTTGGGTCTGTTCGGTTTGCATAAAAGTATAGAAAAATTACTTCCCGCCAACAGGCTCTTTAGATTTTACGAATTTATTCAGTTTCTTAATGAATTTTGTAATCTCGCGCTTGTCATCCCCGATAGGCATTTTTAATTTTACTACCTTTTTATTAGCTAAAACTACAGCCAGAAAATACGAGGATTTAAAGATTAATTTACCTTTATACGATTTGAATTTTTCGATTTGGTAAAAGTAAAATCGCTGAACTTCTGTTCCGTAAAATCGCTGATAAACAACATCGGAACAGGCATTTTTTCGATTGATGACCACAGTTGCCAACGGTGCGCGAATTGTTTTAATTTCAAAAAAAACAAACACTGGAAATATAACTGCCACGAATAAAATCGAGAGGAAGCCAATCCATTCACCAAGCATTGACTCGTAAAATCCGCGCGGCGCACTTAACATTGCGAACAACAAAAAAAGACAGAAAACGCCGATAAGAAAAGTCAAAATTCCGCCGATAATCCACTCTTTGACGGGGATATGCCGGATAACGATTTCATCGGAATTTTCCGTCAGTTTCATTATTTACATTCCCTGCGCCAAATCTTCAAAATCTTCAATCGAAGGCAATTCCGACAAATCCTTCAAACCGAATTGGAGAAGAAAATCCTTCGATGTTCCATACATCATCGGTCGTCCGACGGTTTCTTTGCGACCTTTCGCGGTGATGAGTTTTTTATCCAGAAGCGTCTTTATCGCTGAAGCCGACTGCACGCCGCGAATCTCTAAGATTTCGGGAACCGTCACGGGTTGTTTGTAAGCAATCACCGCCAAAGTTTCGAGCGCGGCGAGCGATAGTTTAGCGTTCGGGCGCGTCTTCAGATATTTGCGGACTTCTTCGTGATATTCGGTGCGCGTCGAGATTTGCCAGCCGCCCGCGATTTCGCGCAGCTGCAAACCGCCTTCGCGTTCTTCGTATTCCTGTTTCAATTCTTCGACCGCCGCTTCGATGGTTTCTTTGTCTTCTTCGAGAACGTCCGCCAAAGTTTTAACCGTGATCGGCTCGTCCGCGACAAAGATCAACGCTTCGGTAATCGAAACGATTTCGCTGATACTGCGCGGCTGTTTTTCTTCAACTTCCATAAATTTATCCGCCTGCGAAACATACGAAAGAAACGAAAAATAAGAGGAAAATTATATATTTTTTTCGTATATTTCGTATGTTTCGCAGGCAAAATCAAATCTTCTTCAAAATAATATCGCCGAAAGTCGTGGTTTGCCGTAACCTGACGCTTTCGGTGCGGACGATTTCGAGGACGGCGATAAATGCCGTGACGAGTTCGCGGCGCGTGTGCATTTCTTCAAAAAACTCCAACAAACTCAATTCTTTTTGCTCAAAGATGCGCTTTTTCAAGGTTTTCAGCATATCGGCAAGCGTGATTTCTTCGCGCTCGATTTCCATCTGAACTTCTTCTTTATGGCGCGACAAGATTTTCTGAAAAACCGTCAGAAGATCAAACACCGAAGCATTTGTTTCGGCGTTGTTTTCGTCCGATTCGATTTTTCCGCGTGAAAAAACAGCTTGTTCAACGGTCGTGCGTTCGTAAAGCATCTGCGCCGCGTTTTTGAATTTTTGATGTTCGAGCAGTTGGCGAACCAACAATTCACGCGGGTCTTCCATCTCTTCTTCGGCTTCTTCGGTAATCTCTTTCGGCAGAAGCATCTTCGATTTTATCTCGATCAAAGTCGCCGCCATCACGAGAAAATCGCCCGCGACCGAAATATCCAGATGCTTCATCAAGCGAACATATTTCAAATACTCGTCCGTAATGCGTGCAATCGGAATGTCGAAAATATTCGCCTGTTCCTGTTTGATGAGATACAGAAGAAGGTCGAGCGGACCGTTAAATTCGCCCAGATGCAGTTTCAACTCATCACGCGATTCGCGGGTGATTTGCGGTTTTTCCGTGTAAAAATCAAAGCTGAGTTGTTCGGTTTGCTCCATTTCAAAAAGATTTTAACGCAAAGTCGCCAAGAGGCTAAGGCGCAAAGAAAAATAATTAAAAAACTTTGCGTCTTTGCCTCTCTGCGCCTTTGCGTTAAAAATCAGTCGTCAAATATATTTCGTTTCGCGCAGGTAAATTATGTAATCAATTTTCGGCGGCGTAAAACCTGCATCGCGCAAATTCAACATAATATTGCCGCGATGAATCGAAGAATGAAACGGAACGTGCGTGAGCAGTTCGCGGAAAGTGTTTTCGCACCAAACGCCTTCGCTCGTGCGGTAGCGTGCCGTCAAATCCAAGCCTTCGTCATCGAATTTCCGCAAAAGTTTTTCGTATCTTTCCGCCGTTTCACGCGCCAACGCGCCGCATTCTTCGAGCGATAAATCCTGCCAAAAATCAAAACCTTTCGAGTCTTTGCCGTAAAGCCTTTCAAAATATTCCTGTTCGGTAATCAATAGATGCGCGAGAATTTTGTGCGATTTCTCGACGTAATTTTCTTTTAACGCCGTCAGTATTCGACGGTTTACCCAATCATTGTAAGCGTAAAGCTGGCGCAGATGTTCGATGGTGTTCATTTTTGTTCAAAAATATTATCACGCTCGACAAGGCAAACGCGTGTCGCAAACGCCTGATACCAAGTTTCGTAGCCTTTAGCTTGCGCCATTTGGTGTTCGGCGTGATTTTTCCAACGTGCAATGTCTTCCAAAGTTTCCCAATAAGTCACGGAAATGCCGATTTCGCTTTTCGCCGATTCGATGCCGAGATAGCCTTTCTGCTGTTGGGCAAGTTCAAACATCCGCGCATTCATTTCCGCGTAGCCTTCCTGATTTTCGCTTTTGACGGTCGTAAAAATTACAGCATAATAAGGCGGTTTCGGAGTTTTTGCAAATTTACTCATTTTTTTATCAATTTCAAGGCGTTTTCTACGGGACGCGCCAGCACGGCTTTGTCGCCGACTTCGACAATCGGACGTTGTAAAATGCTCGGGTTTTCGACGATTAATTTGATAAGCGCATCGGAATCCTTAATTTCAGAGATTTTTAATTCTTTGTAAGCCGGTTCGACTTTCCGCAAAACATCGAACGGCGAGAGATTCGCTTTTTTGAGCAATTCCCGAAGTTTTTCCTCTGAAAGCGCATCAATAAAATAATTGACTTTTCGGTAATCAACGCCGTTTTCCTCAAACAATTTGTTCAATTTGCGGCAAGTCGTGCAAGTCGGTTTTTCGTAAACGGTAATTTTCTCTGTCATAAATAGATGATTGGAGCGCAAGCGTCCTCGCTTGCAATGCGTCGCGTTTTTGGCGGCGCAAACATCTGCGATTTATTTTCAGTCTTCGGGTTAAAGAAATACTTGTTCGCTTCGCTCATTGCAAGCGAGGACGCTTGCGCTCCAGTCTTAAATCATATCGCCGCGCCGCGTTTCAACCAACTTTTCGTCGTCTTTCAAACAAAACATTTTCGATTTCGTGACAAACCGCACACCCATCGGAATTTCGAGCGAAAACGACGCGCCGCGTCCGGGTGTGACATCAATCGTCAATTCCGTGTGCTGCCACGTTTCAAACTGATCTTTGGCGATATAAAAATCACAGCCGTCAATTTGCCCGAGCCAAACATCGGCGCGTCCGACGATAAATTCGCCTTTCGCGTAACACATCGGCGAAGAACCGTCGCAGCAACCGCCCGATTGATGAAACATCAATTCGCCGTGCTTGGCGCGAAGTTCGTTAATAATCTTTTTCGCTTCGTCGGTAACGTGAACTCTTGCTACTTCTTTCATAATACTTTCAGTATAAACGAATCAACCCAATTCGACTTAATGCGCGCATATTCTGATTTGTCAGAAACCCTTTTCGCCAGACCCAATTTGTAATCATTATATTCACGCGCAAGTTCGAGATTTTCCCTCAAAACATCGCGGAATTTTAATTTCAAATGCCAATCCGTATTAGCTTCCGTATAAATATGAGCTTGGCAGTAACGAATATTGTCTCTGTCCCGCACGGCGTAAAAATGTCCGATTTCGTCATCGAATTGACCGCGATATTCGTAACCGAGTTTCCCAAGCGCGTCGGCAACCGCCTTCAAACCTTTCGCGCCGCACAGAATCGCAATGTCCAAAACAGGTTTCGCAAACACAGTGGTAATCGCCGTGCTGCCGATGTGTTCGACAATCAGCCGCGAATCCGCGACGGCAGTTTCGATGCGTTCACGTTCCGCCAAAAAATCATCTTTCCACGCGCTATCGTGGGGCAACAATCGCAACTCGCTTTTGTTCATTCCATACATAAAAGATTTTTCACTTCATCGGTTATTTTTACTCTTGAAATGTTTTTCATATTATTTGACAACCCGATCAGGTCGTAATTACAATGTTATTATGAAAGCAAACATCGTTCAAATCGGCAATTCCAAAGGCGTTCGGATTCCGAAAACATTGCTTGAGCAATTGCATTTTGAAAAATCGGTCGAATTTCAGGTTTTGCCCGAAGGTTTGCTTCTGCGTCCTGTTCACGAAGAAAAACAAAATAATTTGCCGCGCACAGGGTGGAACGAAATGTTTCAAACGGCTTTAGCCGAAGACGGCGACGACGCACAAGAATTTGCCGAGTGGAATCAAGCCGGATTGACCGCATTTGACGATACCGAATGGTAATCAAACGATTTGAAATTTATTGGGTCAATCTCGACCCGACCGTCGGACGCGAAATACGGAAAACTCGTCCGGCAGTCGTTATTTCTCCAAACGAAGTAAATAATGCGCTTGGCACAATTCTTGTCGCCCCCGTAACCTCAAACAAACGAAATTTTCCGACACGAGTTTCTTTTGAACTAAACGAAAACGAAAACTACATTGCGCTCGACCAAATCCGCGCCGTTGACAAAATTCGTCTCGGTAAAAAAATATCCGTGTTAAATAAGGAAATCGCGCAGACGGTTTGTGAAAGGTTACAGGAACTTTTCGCGTTTTGAAAATTCTTGATTTTTAGTGCGAAATTGGGCGATAACTTTTCGCTAACTTTAGTGATTGACAGTTTCAAAATCTGACCAACGACCGCCTTTGGTTTCATCAAAAACAGGTTTGATAACTAATTCTCCTTTTTTATTGATATAGCCGATTTTTCTATCAATCATAACAGCGGCTAATCCGTGAGAAAATATCCCGACTAGATCAAACTTGGGCGTAATTACAAGTTTTCCGTTGAGATTAATAAACCCGTATTTTCCATCTTTCTTGACAGAAGCTAAACCTTCGTAAAAATGAAACATTTCATCGTATGTCGGGCGCAATATAAATTTTCCGTTTTTATCAATTATTCCCCATTTGCCTTTTTCATTTACAATCGAACGACCTTCTTGAAAAATCCCGACAGCGGCGTATTTTGGTTCTAAAATTATTTTTCCGTTACGAGTTTTGAAACCCGCGCCTCTTTTTTCTTCATCCCAAAAAGATTGAAGTTCAGGATTGCTTCGGCTTATTGGATCAACCTTGGTATTTGTTTCTAAAATTTCACCTTTTTTATTGATTAAATACGAGGTAAGTTCCAAATCTTGAATAACCGCAGTTCCATTTATAAATCGATAACAAGTTTCATACTTTATTGGGATAGTCACATTTCCGGCATTATCAATATATCCGCATTTATCATCAATTTTGACATCCGCCAAACCTTCGCTGAAAGCAAAAGTGTCATCAAATTGATAATCAACTATTAATCTGCCGCTTTTATCAATAAAGCCGTATTTACCATCTTTTTTAACAGAAACTAATCTTTCGTCAAACCAGTTAGCGTCATCAAATTGAAAACCAATGACAAGCTCTCCTTTAGTATTAATAAAACCATATTTATCGCCCATTTCAACAGCCGCGAAACCTTCGCTGAAAGTTAATGCGTAATCATACTGAGGTTGAATAACAAACTCACCTTGAGGATTAATAAAACCATATTTTCCTTGATAACTAACTCTTGCTAACGCCATTTCTTGAGCATTTAAAGTTACGGCAAATAATGAGAAAACTATTGCAGTAAGTAAAAGTATTTTTGGTTTCATATTGTTTTTTAGCTTAAGAGTAATTCAATAAGATTCAACAAGTCTTATTGCTGTTGCATTTACCACAAACATTTATTTAATTTTGAGATAGTCTAAACGTGGATGAACGCAAATCAAAAAAATCTGCATTCATCCGTATCTGTCTGCGGTTAATTGTTCTTTAGAAAAATCCCATCGCTTTCTTGTCGTAAGAAACGAGCATATTTTTGTTGTTGCGGTAATGGTCGAGCATCATCTTGTGGTTTTCGCGTCCGAAGCCCGATTTTTTGTAGCCGCCGAACGGCGCGTGTGCGGGATAATTGTGATAGCAATTGACCCAAACGCGTCCGGCTTTGATGGCTCGCGGAACTTGGTAAAGCTGGTGCGCGTCGCGTGTCCAAACGCCTGCGCCCAAGCCGTAAAGCGTATCGTTGGCGATTTCGATAGCGTCGGCTTCGTCTTTGAAAGTCGTTACAGACGCAACCGGACCGAAGATTTCTTCTTGGAAAACGCGCATTTTATTATGTCCTTTGAGAAGCGTCGGCTCAACGTAGAAACCTTCTTCGATGCCTTCGTTTTTGTGCATTTCGCCGCCGCATAAAACTTCCGCGCCTTCATCGCGCCCGATTTGAATGTAATTCAAGATTTTTTCAAATTGGTCACGGCTTGCCTGTGCGCCAATCATCGTCGAAGGATCGAGCGGATGACCGAGTTTGATGGCTTTTGTGCGTTCGATAACGCGTTCGATAAATTTGTCGGCGATTGATTCCTGCACCAAAATCCGTGACGGGCAAGTGCAGACTTCGCCTTGATTAAGCGCGAAAAGTGCCGCGCCTTCGAGACATTTGTCAAAGAAATCGTCGTCCGCGTCCATCACGCTTTCAAAGAAAATATTCGGCGATTTTCCGCCTAATTCAAGCGTTACGGGAATGAGATTTTGCGACGCGTATTGCATAATCAGTCGTCCGGTCGTCGTTTCGCCCGTGAAGGCGACTTTCGCCACACGTTCCGATTGAGCGAGCGGTTTTCCGGCTTCCGTCCCGAAACCGTTGACGATATTTAACACTCCCGGCGGCAGAATATCCTGAATCAATTCCATCAAAACCATAATCGAAGCGGGCGTTTGTTCCGCCGGTTTGACGATTGTGCAGTTTCCGGCGGCAAGCGCGGGCGCGATTTTCCAAGTCGCCATCAAAAGCGGAAAGTTCCAAGGAATAATCTGCGCGACCACGCCGAGCGGTTCGTGAATATTGATCGAAAGCGTGTTTGCGTCGAGTTCCGTCGCTTCGCCTGTTTCAGCGCGAATGACACCCGCAAAATAGCGGAAATGGTCAATCGCCAAAGGCAAATCCGCCGCCATCGTTTCACGAATCGGTTTGCCGTTGTCCCAAGTTTCGGCGCGGGCGAGAAGTTCGAGATTTTCCTGCATCACGTCGGCAATTTTCCATAAAAGATTGCTCCGCGTTGTCGCCGAAGAATTATTCCATTCGGGCGCGGCTTTGTGCGCCGCGTCGAGCGCGAGTTCGATGTCTTCTTCGGTCGAACGCGCAATGCGCGTAAAGGGTTTGCCGTCAACCGGCGAAATATTGTCGAAATATTCGCCGCCGCGAGGCGCAACCCATTCGCCGCCGATAAAATTTTCGTATTGTTCTTTGAATTTCGGAATGTCGTATGTTTTTTGTACTGCGTCCATCGGTTTTTTTACTCCTTAGTCTTTAGTTGAAAAATTTGCCAATAATCGGGGATATTGGGCGATTTATTTTATTTCAGGTGAAATTTATTTTAGCACTTTTGATTCCGGAAATCCTAAAGCGCAAAAGAACAAGTCATTGTGTTAAAACTTTAAAGTTTGTGTTTATTTTGTTAAAAAAATTGGTATGATAGATTTGGCGTGCGGAAAAAATTGAAATTTTACATCGCTTTAATTGGTTAGAGTTAAATTAAAAGATTAGGTTTTTAATCTGAAAATTATTTGATTCAAGACACGATGGCAACGGTTATAACGGTTTTAACCATCCAAAACATTTGGCGCGGAATGACCAAAACTGCAAACGCACCACAATTCGATAAATTTAAGTTTTACCGGAGAAAAAGGCTTTATGAAAACATCAACGGAAAATTCATCGGAAAATCCGCTCGAAAGAGTTGCGGAGAAGGAACAGGTGTCGGTTTATACCGTAAATTTTACGCAGGTTATTAATCATAACGCGGAAAAAGAAATTGTTTTAAAGCCGATAAAGGCAGAGGTTTTGGAAAAAACAAATAATCAAGTTTGGCTTTCCAAGATAATATTTAAGCGGCGCAATGCCATCGGAATCGCGGCGATTTTGGCGATTGGGATTCTGCATTTTGCCTTTCAAATATCGTTTATTCAAACTGAAAGAACACAGGTTGCCGAAAATCCTGTCAAAATCGAAACGGTTTCTGAACAGCCTGCCGAAACTAAGTCGGCTGAATTTGAAGTAAAAAAAGCAGATATTATTTTGCCGCCGAAACCTGCGTCGCAAATCAAACAACGCCAAGCTGAAATTGCGCCTGCAAAGCCGCAACTCAAGAAAAAAGATTCCGTCGAAACCAAAGCCGAACGGCTTCGACGGGCTGAAAAAATTCTCACCGGAATTTGAAGTTTTAATTGTTCGGGAATAAAAGAGAATTAAAAAAAATGAACGGATCGAGTTTTACAAATAGAAGTTTGAAAAGTTTTATCAAAATTACGCTGGCTTGTCTTTTAATTTTGTCGGGCGGAATAAATTTATTTGCCCAATACAAAGGTGCGCCCGTCAAAAAAGAGCGGCTCATCAAAGCTCTTCGTTCGAGACAACTGCAAACTCGCGATATTGTCGCGGTCATCAAATCTAACGGCGTGGATTTCAGATTAACCGCTGAAACGAGAAAAAATCTGATTGCCGCCGGAGCGCGTCCCGAACTTATCAAAGCAATCGCCGACAATCTGCGGATTGCGCCGAGCGACGACAGCACATTTGCCAAAACCCGCAAACCGAATAACCGCCCGAAACCGCTTCCGCCGAATTACGACGAGTTGATTGACCAAGCGATGCTTTCCTACAAAGACCGGAAAAATCCGCAAGACGCGGTTCGCTTTCTGGAAACGGCGGTGAAGATGAATCCGAAAAAGCCCGAAGCCTATCAAATGCTCGGTTTTGTAAATCTTTACGGTTTGAATAATCTGCTGAAAGCCGAAGAGGTGATGCGTGAAGCCATCGAAAATGGCGGCAGCGCGGTTTTACGCGTTTATCACGACGATTCGGGCGGTTTTTCAAGCCGCTGTTCGGGTTCGCTCTACATTTCGCCCGAAAGCATCCGTTTTGAATCGGACGACAATCGCCATACGTTTGAAACGTCAATTTTCAATGTTGATAAAGTCAGACTCGACACCGAAACGAACCGCGACTGGAAAAAACACAGCGTTTTTAATGTTCTGCTCAAAATCGGCAAAGAGAAAACGAAATTTCGTTTTGCTCCAATCACGGGAAAAACGCAAGAATCGGAAATGGCTGAACGCTTTGTCGTGATTTCAAAAACGAGCCGCAATGTTCCGACGACAACGGCAATTTATTACCGACAATTTTAACGGCAAAAATTAAAGTGCCGCGCCGACGATGTCCATTTTCGCGTAAACATTTCTTAAAGTTTCACGCGTTGTGAGACGTGCTTTTTCCGCAAGTTTTTTACAAGACTTGTATAAAAAGTTCAACATTCATATTTGGGAGATTAAGGTTTTTCATTTTCAAGTTTTATGAAAACGCCTTGCTTAAAACGCATTTTGATGTTTTTTATTTGAGTGAAATCAGCAAGCGGATTTTTGTTCAGAACAAGAAAACTTGCTTCATAATTCTCTTGCAGTTTGCCGATTTTTCGAGTCGGGAAAATTGCTTGCGGCGTTGTTTCGACAGCAATTTTCAGTGTCGTTAGATTATCGAAAATCTTATTTTCCTGAAAGAATAAAATTTCAGGATTGACCGTTTTGCCGAAATTATCTAAACCGAACGCGAGCCGCACGCCGCTCTGGTGCATTTCATTGAATAATTTTTTGTATCTTTCGAGAACGCGCTCGAATCTTTCGCGGTTAAGCGTTCCTTTTCCGCTTGCGTCGTAATCCGTCACGCTGTATATAATGCGCTGCGCCGTCGGAATGACGAAGACCTTTTTTCGGGCGGCGAGCTTGATGTCTTCGATTGTTAAATCATCCGCCGGTTTGGTTTCGAGTCTGCCGTTCCAACCGTAATTCGGCGCGTGGGCGAAACCGTCAACGCCGATTTTCAGACCGAGCCGGAAATCGTTCGCCGTTTCAACATGCGCGAAAACGCGTAAATTCGCCTGATGCGCCTTTTGCACGACATATTCGGCAACTTCGGGCGAGAGTCCATTGTTACTTTTCTCGCCTGAAGCGGCAGATTTATTGTAATTTTCTGCGTCAAGCAGACCGATTTTTATGACATCGGGTTTGGTGGCGAGAATCTTCTCCCATTTGGCGTCAACATCTTGTTTCGAGTCGAGAAACCAGTAAGCATTATTTTCGTCGCGGCGGCTTTTTTTGATTTCGTCGATGCGCTTATAAGTTTCCGAATAACTGTAAATTCCCAGTTCCAGAGGTTCGTAGACCATAAACGGATGACCGTAAGTGCACGTCAGCATCCCGTTTGCATAGCTGACATCGAGTGCCGAAGGCTGATTAAACCGCGCTCTGACCGCTTTTGCGCCCGTCGCGTGATTGCCTAAAACCTGCACATAAAATGTGCCTTCTTCGAGATATGCTTTGACGGTTTGGTCGAGATTGAAAGTTCCGTCAAGATTGTGTGTGTGGGCATCGGCAAAAGGCGGAATGACGAAGCCGTTTTGAAGATCAACCGTTTCGTCAATTTTCGATGGCGCGCGCCGTGTGAAAATGCCTTTGACCGAGTAAAATGTCTGACGCTTGAATTTTTTCCCGTCAAACCAGTTTCCGTTGCTGAATTTATAAGTTTTGGAAGCGGCGACATCAACTTGCGCGTTGACTGCCGCGGAAAAGAAAAGATTCAAAATCAGGACGACTAAACCGATAATTGCTCTGCGCGAGGATGTTTTCATATATTTGTTTTGCCCAAATCCGGTCAAACGATTAATAGAAATCTTGATAATACTTAATTCGTCGCGCCGACGATGCCCATTTTCGCGTAAACATCGCGCAAAGTTTCACGCGCAATTATTCGGGCTTTTTCCGCGCCGGTTTTTAAAATTTTATTAAGCGTTTCATCGTCAAAATCTTTAACCCGTTCCTGAAACGGCTGAAGATATTCGATAACGGCTTCGGCGATTTCGGTTTTCAGATGACCGTAGCCTTTGCCCACGAAATTTGCTTCGCATTCTTCGGGCGTTTTTCCGGTCATCAATTGGTAAATCGTCAGCAGATTTGTAATTGCCGGACGCGTTTCGTCGAATTTGATCTCGGTTCCCGAATCGGTCACGGCTTTTTTCAGCTTCTTGGTGATCGTGTCGGCATCATCGAGCAGAAGAATCGAGCCGTTCGCGTTTTCGTCCGACTTCGACATTTTCTTTGTCGGGTCTTGAAGCGATAAAATGTTTGCGCCGACGGGCGGAATATATGGTTCGGGAACGACAAACGTTTCACCGAAATCGCGGTTGAATCTGATTGCCAAATCACGCGACAATTCTAAATGCTGTTTCTGGTCTTTGCCGACGGGAACGAGATGCGTTTGATAAAGCAAAATGTCCGCAGCCATCAAAATCGGATATGTAAACAGCCCGACTCCGGCGCGTTCGGCGTTGCCTTTGCCTTTATCTTTAAATTGCGTCATTCGTTCGAGTTCGCCCATTCTGGCAATAGTTGAAAGAATCCACGCGAGTTCGGTGTGTTCGCTGACATCCGATTGAATAAAAATTGTCGAAGTTTCGGGATTAACGCCCGAAGCGAGATAAATCCGCGCCAAATCAAGCGTTTTTTGCTTCAAAATTTCGGGATTTTGCGGCAGCGTGATCGCGTGAAGATTAACGATGCAGTAAAAACTTTCGTATTCGTCCTGTAACGCCACCCAATTTTTGAGCGCACCGAGATAATTACCGAGATGAAGATTTCCAGTCGGCTGTGCGCCGCTGAAGATTCGTTTTTTCATAGGAAAAAAATGACTGGAGCGCAATCGGCTCGATTGCAACATCGCGTTTTTCAGCGATGTAACGGCGGTTGCCCTGAAAGCAAGTTGATTTTATCTCAACTGTCTTATTCGCGTTTTTCGACGAGCCGATTGCGCTCCGGTCGAGATTAAAACCAAGGCGTAACCAAAAGGTAATTAACAATCGCAAAAACGGGTGTCATAATCAGGCGGACGATTCCGAAGTAAATCAAAGCCATCAGAATAATAAAGCCGTATTGCTCCATCATATCGAAAAACGGCTGGAAACTCGCGGGTAGAAACGTTGATAGGACCTTGCTTCCGTCAAGCGGCGGAAACGGCAAAAGATTGAAAATCGCCAGCGAAACATTGAGGAAAATCATATAATACAACAGCGTTACAAAAATTTTCGGCAAGCCGTCTTGAACATTTTCGGAAGTAAAAATTTGATAAGAAAGCAAAAGTTTGAAAATTGTAAAACCGATTATCGCCAGTATTATATTTGCCGCAATTCCGGCAATCGAAACCATCACGTTTGCCTGTTTGTATTTCGTCCATTTGCTCGGGTTGACGGGCGTTGGTTTGCCCCAACCGATGAGCGGAATAGTTGCCAAAGCTCCGCCGACCGCGCCGAAAATGAAACTGATAATCGGTAAAAGCAGAGTCCCGATCGGGTCGGTATGAGCGACCGGATTGAGCGTCACGCGTCCGAGCAGATAAGCCGTATCGTCGCCGTATTTATAAGACATCCAAGCGTGTCCGGCTTCGTGGGCGGAAATCGCCAGAAGCAGAACAACCATATAAATCACTAAATTTGAAACTAAATCTATCAAATTTATATCCATCGCGTTTTTCTCCGTTAAAATATTACCCGAATTTGCAAGTTATCACTCAATTTTGTTAGTGTCAAAACAAAGAATTTTCGTTGTTTTTAGAATTAAATTGTGCCATTCTTTTAGCGCAAAAGAAAATTCCAAATTCCATATTTCAAATTCCAAATTATTTCAATCTGGAATCTGGAATCTGAAATCTGAAATCTGAAATAATATGCAGAATCATCTAGTTTGCATCGCCAGCGAACACAAAGGGAACGAATTTCTCGAAGAATGTCAGAACGCGGGTTGGCACGTCACGCTTGTGACGCGCAAGGATTTGCTCGATTATCCGTGGGCTTGGACTTCCGTGAACGAGGTCAAAACCGTCGAACGAAATGCCGCGCCCGAAGATTATGTGCGGGCGATTGTCAATATTGCGGGAAGCCAGCCGATTCATCGCGTCGTCGGTTTGGACGAATTCGACGTGTTGACCGCCGCAAAAGCGCGTGAACATCTGCAAATCGAAGGCATCAGCAATTCTTTCGCGCTTCGTTTCCGCGATAAATTGCGGATGCGGAATCTGGCTTGCGAAATCGGTTTGCCGTGTCCCGAATTCGTCGGCGTGTTTAATCTGAAGGGAATTAACGATTATCTCGAAGCGACGACCGCGCCGTGGGTTGTTAAACCGCGCACCGAAGTTTCGGCGTTCGGGATTCGCAAATGCGAGACGGTCGGACAGGTTTGGGACGTTTTGACCGATTTGGATAATCGCAACACCTGGCGCGATCATCCGTCGCAATTTTTGATCGAACGCTTTATCGAAGGCAAGGTTTATCACGTTGATTCGGTCGTTCACAACGGCAAAATCGTCGCTTCGGGTGTCAGCGAATACGGCACGCCGCCGTTTAGCGTTTCGCATCACGGCGGCGTTTTTACGACCTTTACCGTTCCGTATAAATCGAAGGAGCGCAAAGATTTGGAAAGATTAAACAAACAGCTTCTCGAAGGTTTTGAATACAAACAAGGTGTCGCGCACGCCGAATTTTTGCAGTCGGCGGAAACGGGCGAATTCTTTTTGCTCGAAGTTGCCGCCCGCGTCGGCGGCGCGTATATCGCCAATGTTCTCGAACAGGCGAGCGGCTTTAATCTCTGGCGCGAATGGGCAAAGCTCGAAACCGCGACGAAGGAAAAACCCTACAAAGCCCCGAAACTCCGCAAAGATTTTGCCGGAATCGTGCTTGCGCTTTCAAAAGACGACACGCCCGACACGTTGCATTACACCGACGAAGAAATCGTCTATCGCGTCAATAAACCGAAGCACGTCGGCTTGATTTTTCATTCAACTAAAGAAAAACGCGTCAGCGAACTTTTGCAGACTTACACGACACGAATCACCAACGATTTTCTCGCCGTCGCGCCCGCGAAGGAAAGATACGATGATTGAGATTTGAGGCGAATTTTGGCAAACTTTAATTATGAACGACTTAATTACAATCTCGCCCGATGTTCAAAGCGGAACGCCTGTTTTTGCGGGAACACGCGTTCCCGTTAAAAATTTGTTCGATTACTTAAAAGGCGGCGACACGATTGAGGAGTTTTTGGAAGATTTTCCGTCCGTAAAAAGAGAACAAGTCTTGAAATTGCTGAGTTTAGCCGAACATACATTTACCTTTACGGAAGCGGAAATTTATGAAGAAAGTTTTGCTTGACGAAAATCTTCCAAAACAACTCAAAAAAGATTTTTCCGATGCTTTTGAAGTTACTACCGTTCCTGATTTGGGTTGGCAGGCAAAGAAAAACGGCGAACTTTTAACGGCAATGGACGAGTTTTTATTGGAATATCTTCTGACTTCCGATAAAAGTTTGCGTTATCAGCAAAATCTTGAAAAACACAAAGTTAAAATCGTTGTCATTTTAACTCTCGACAATCGTTTGAAAAATTTGATTTCAAAAATCGGTGAAATTGAAACTAAAATTCTCGAAGCCGACGAATCCGTCAAAATTATAGAAATTGATATTCGTAAAAAGTGAAACGACTGGACGCTTAAATTTATTTCGACTATTCTTACACCTTTTATGATCGCCGAAAATAACTCGCCCGAAACTTTAAACCACGATTTGAATCAATATTTTCCCGAATTGCTCAAGTTTGAATCAATCGAAGAGACGGAAAAATCGGCACTCTACCAAAAAATCAAGCCGACGGTCGAGCGGATTTTAAATGCCGTTGTGCAGGAAAATTTGTCAGAACCGCGAGCGGTAGCGACCGGGCAAACGAGGGATGAATCGGAAAACGAAAATTTCATCCCTCATCCCTCATCCCTCATCCCTCAAAACGCGGTTTCCGCGTTGGCTTGGAACATCGAGCGCGGCAATATTTACGAAGGAATTGTTGACGCGCTGAAAAATAACGCGCAATTAAAAGACAAAGACGTTTTGCTTTTGACCGAACTCGATTATGGAATGGCGCGGAGCAAAAATCGTTTTGTCGCGCAGGAAATCGCAAAGGAATTAAAACTGAATTACGCGTTTGCGCCGGTTTATATCGCTTTGCAAAAGGGAAGCGGCGTTGAGGAATTTGCCGAGGGCAAAAACACGACTTCGATTCACGGGTTGGCGATGTTTTCAAAATATCCGCTCAAAAATGTTCACGCGATTGATTTGCCGAACGGCAAGGATAAAATGTGGGGCAAGGAAAAACGGCTCGGATATTTACGCGCACTCGTTGCCGACATCGAACATCCGGCGGGCGATTTTCGCGCCGTGACGATTCATCTGGACGCGCATTCTTCGCGCAAACATCGCCATTTGCAGATGAAGATCATTCTCGACGCGCTCGACCAATTGCCGAAACTGCCGACGCTTCTCGGCGGCGATTGGAACACGACGACCTACAACGCGCAAAACGCGAATCACGCGATTGCGGGTTATTTCTGGCGTGTGATGCTCGGTGTCAAAAACGTCGTCAAAAATCATCTGCCGCATCCCGACCGACATTTTGAAAAAGATTTGTTCGGCGAAATCGAGCGGCGCGGTTTCGAGTATAAAAAGTTTAACGAGTTTGGTGTCGGAACGCTTCATTACGACATCGAAAGCATCGAAAAAAATACGAATTTGCGCGATTGGGTTCCCGAATGGTGCTTTCCGTTTATATTTTGGGCGGCACGGCGCGTCGGCGGAAAAGTTTCGGGCAGACTCGATTGGTTCGCGGGAAAAGACATTGAAATCAAAGGAAAACCGCAGACAATCGGCAATTTGGTTGATGAAACCGACACGCCGCTGTCCGACCACGACGCAATCGCTTTGGACTTTACGCTCTCGAAAAGTTAAAATCAAAAGTTCTAAATGACTTTGGACTCAAGACTAAAGACTCAGGACTAAAGACTCAGGACTAAATATTATGGAAGTATCATTTTGCCAGACGCTCAGCTTTAATGCTGACACATTTGAATACGACGTTGTTTCGCAGGAAAGCGGCAACGCGACGGTTATTAAATTCCCGATTGACCAAAAACTTTTCAGTCCGGGCGATGTCGTCGTCGTTTTGCAGGACTCGGAAATCGTTTTTCACGGAATTATCGGGAAAATCGAAGACGGCGAGGCGTATGCCTCAGACCCGAAAGGCTCGCTGCTCGCGGCGGCAACCATTCAATAAACTTGACGCTTTTTGCGATTTAAGCTAACTTGTTTTTGCAGATTTGAAATCTCAAATCTGCTGTTTGAAATGATAAACGGGGATGTAGCTCAGTTTGGCAGAGCGCGTCGTTCGCAATGACGAGGTCAGGAGTTCGACCCTCCTCATCTCCACCAGTTTTTAGAAGGCTTTGGCATCGTCTGATGTCAGAGTCTTTTTTATTGAAATACTTTCACGCGATACTTTCAAAGAATTTTGCGGCTTCTACTTGTCAAATTATCAAATTTAATCACCAAAAATCTTCGCATAAAACTTAATTTTATGTGTAACTTTTACGAATATTATGCGTATATCAAATCAGCGCAAAACAAATAAAGCGGGGATTGTTAAATTAAAGCTGAAATTTAGCGCATCTGTTCGGATTGTAATATTATCTCAAAACTCAATAAAAGCATCCGAAAAGGTTTATTTTGAAGCCCCGTTTTAGTCAGATTACCGAAGTAAAAAATCAGGTTTCAGCCCGAGCCGTATCGAGAATGGCAATCGGGCGGGCTTTGCGCTTCAATGTCAGCGGCAGTGCGGCGGATTATATGATTGCTTATATGAGCCGTCCGCTGATGAATTACCGGTCAACCCGTGAGGGCGAAGATTTTACCACGCCCGTCAGTGCGATTTACGGTCCGAAAACGATGATTATCAATGAATATTCGAGTTCGGGCGGCGACCTTTTGCCGTTTTTGTTCAGACAGAACAAACTCGGCGCACTCGTCGGCAAACGAACTTGGGGCGGACTCGTCGGAATTTACAATTATCCGGTTCTGATGGATGGCGGACAGGTTTCCGCGCCGCGTGTCGCTTTCAGAAACGCGCAGGGCGAGCTTGGTGTCGAGAACAAAGGTGTTGCGCCGGATGTCGAAGTTGACCTCGATCCGAAAATCTGGCGCACGGGACGTGACGTTCAGCTTGAAAAAGCCGTCGAAGTGACGATAGCCGAAATTAGAAGAAATCCGGTTCGGAAACCTGTCAAAGGCGCGTTTCCGAACTATCAAAAGTAAGATATTAAGCAGTCAAAATATCTCTGTAAATCTTAAAAGACGAGTTTTCGGACTCGTCTTTTAAGATTTAGAAATAAACAAAAAACGGCTTCCGGGCGTAAATCTTAGAAGCCGTTTTTCGTTTCGAGGTCTGACGGTTTTCAAATATCGAATAATATTCGTCATTCGGCTGAAAATCGGCAAAGGCGGAATGAGCGCGGTCTGTCCGGCGCGGCGCGGCGACAAGGAATTTGATAAAAAAGTTGCGATAAAACTCATCAAACGCGGCTTTGAAACCGACGAAATCATCGCCTTGCTTGTCTTAATTTCAATTGAAGATAAAGCGGTAGTTTTGGGAAATTGATGATTTCCTAAATAAATCGGGACACTTGAGTTTAGAAAATTATATACTGATTTTGACAGCTTTTATCAAGGGGAAATCAGAATGCATTTATATCGAGGAAAGTGTTTGCTTTTCTTTTTTAGTTTTTTGATGATTTGTTCGCAAATCGTTTCGGCGCAAGACAAAAAATTGGGACAAACTTCGGTTGAGGAAACGCAAACAACGACACCGAAGATTGAAAATTCCGAACCGATTTATTCATCCTTTGCACATTCCGGCGGCGATGACAAATCAGACGGATTTGGTTGGAAGCAAGAGAAAACAGAATTTTCCGAGAGAACCGATAAATCGGGAATTAAGGAGATCGAGTATAATTTTCGGGCGATTAAAGTTGAAGAACAAAGTTTCGATTTCAGAAGTTCAACTCTCAGAGATTTAAAAAAATATCCATTTCAAAAGCAAACTTTGTCTGCCGATTCAAAAAATAAGGCGGAAGACGATGAAACCAAGCCAGTCAAAAGCGAGGGTTTTAACTGGCGAGGGGCATTCAATCAATCGCTGATGTTTCTCGGCGTTCAGCACGGTTACGCGCTCACCCAGCCGAAAACGCAGCGGGCTTTGAAAGGGAAATTCTGGAATGACTATGTAGATTCGGTCAAAGCGTTGGGCGGCTGGAGCGACGGCGGCAGGTTTTTCACCAATTATATCGCGCATCCGATGCAAGGTTCGCTGACCGGATTTATCTATGTTCAGAACAGTCCGCAGGCGCGTCGCCGGCAATTCGGAATGTCGGGCGATTACTGGCGCAGCCGAATGAAGGCGATGCTTTGGACAGCGGCTTGGTCAACGCAGTTCGAGATCGGACCGATCAGTCAGGCATCAATCGGCAATGTCGGCTGGAGCGGCAAACAAACGTGGGAAGATATTGTGACGACACCGACTATCGGAACCGCGATGCTCATCACCGAAGACGCGCTCGACCGCTATATAATTAAAAGCATCGAACGCTACACCGACAACTTTTACGTCAAAATCTTCAGCCGGATGATTTTCAACCCGACGCGGGTTTTCGCAAACTTACTGCGCTTCAAACAACCGTGGTACCGCGACCGACCGACGGCGCATTAAAAACCTAAGCAATTAACAAAATTATTTATTGATTAGGTCTTTGGTCTTTGGCTTTTGGTTTTTGGAAGAAACATTCAGTTTCAGAACCAAAACCAAAGACCAAAAGCCAAAGACCCGATCAGTAACCGAAATTATTAAAACCGGCTGATATTATTTAACGCTCATCCAGTTGTCGCCCGCACCGACTTCGACCGTTAAAGGAACGTCCAATTCGACCGCCGATTCCATTGATTTTTTGATGATTTCCATTGCTTTTTCGACTTCCGCCTCGGGCGATTCAAAAAGCAATTCGTCGTGAACCTGCATAATCATCTGCGTTTTCAAGCCGGCGCGCTCTAAATCTTGATCAACTTTGAGCATCGCAATCTTGACAATATCACTCGCCGTGCCTTGCAACGGCATATTGATCGCTTCGCGTTCGGCGCGTGTGCGGACATTGAAATTGCGGTCATTGATTGACGGAAAATAACGCCGTCTGCCGTAAATCGAAGTAACAAAACCTTTTTCGCGGGCGGCTTCGGGCGTGGAATCCATAAATTTTTTCACGCCTTTGTAGGTTTCGTAATAATCTTCGATCACCTTTTTCGCCTCGCTGCGCGTCAGCCCGACTCTCTGCGAAAGTCCGAAGGCTTCGACCGCGTAGGCAATCGCAAAATTGACAATTTTCGCGAGACGGCGTTTTTCTTTTAATTCGGCTTCGGTTTTCGCACCGAAAACGAGTTCGGCAGTTTGCGCGTGGATGTCTTCGCCGTTTTGAAAGGCTTCGAGCATTCTTTCGTCGCGTGTAACTTGTGCCAGCAATCGCAATTCAAGCTGTGAATAATCGGCGGAAATCAATTTAAAACCTTTTTCGGGAATGAAAGCGCGGCGAATCTGCTGACCGAGTTCGGTGCGGTTCGGAATATTTTGTAAATTCGGGTCGGTAGAATTATGAACTATAATTCCCTGCGCTAAATATTGTTCTACATCTTCGACCATAATGTCATACATTTGCACTGGATTTTCCTGCCAAATTTCTTTTATTTTTACTTCATATAATTGAGTCGCAACTGCCTCGTCTACGAAGTTTTTTTCTAAAGAATTATTTTGAGGGAAAGTTGAAAAAGATTTTTCAACCCATTCCAGACGAGGCAGAGTTGCGTGATGACTTCTCTGAGTTATATATTTTGAAGCCCAAGTCATAATCGGAAACGGAACTCTGCCGTTCGTCTGACGATAAAAGTCATAGATAATCGGTTTTAGCTGATTAATATTAAATTCATTTGGTAAAGTCAGAAGTTCGCCGACACTTTTGAGGCTTTTTCTTTTCAATAAATCCAGACAGATTCGAGTTTTTCTTTGACTGATAAATCCGATTCGATTAAAAAATACATCTTTCGACCTGTCGCCAAGAATCTGTAAAGTAAATCTGGTTGCGTATCCGCGAGGGTCATCCGTTCCTTTTTTAACTGTCGAAGGAATCCCGTAAATTGTCAGAAGCTGCTGAACATCTTCAAGCATTTCAGCACTTACGGAACGAACTTGAATTCCACCGCTAAAAGACACACAGCCATCACCTTCAAAATAACCGCGCAAAAAAGCGGAAACAATTTCTTCGGGAGCGGTAAAAATACTTTTGGGAACGCGAATGTCGCCCGACTTTCCACCTGCTCCGATTCGAACTAAAGCACTTGCAATATCAATGCCCGATAAATCTAAAGTCGGACAAGTTCGGGTTTTTCTGAAAGTCGGGTTTTTACCAAAAATCTCACAGCATATTCTTGAAAAATGATTGATTAAAGCCTCATCTTCCCAACCGAACGCCAAGACTATCTTTGAAGGCTTGCCGTTGTAATTGCTCGAAACAATATGTCCGTCAGCCATACAATAACCGACAAATTCAGCAAACTCAGGCGACCATTTTGTAGGTAATTTAGGTGATTTTTTTGTGCGGTAAGCGGTCGCCCGTTCGATATTCAAATCAAGGTCTTGTCCAAATGCTCCTTGATTGAAACTCATATAGACGACATCGCCGATGAAAAGATTTTTAGCTTCAATCCATTTACCAAGACTGCGAATTTTATGTTCAGGACTGCAACGCAAAGTAATTCCATTTGAAAACTTAAATGCTATCACAGGTTTTAGACCGGTATTTTCCCAAGCCAAAATTCTTTTTAACCCAAACGGTGTTCGGATTTTCTCGCCTACACAAACAGATTCAATTCCTACTAAACCGCGTTCGGTATTGACAAAAGTATTAGCCGGTAGACAAGACAATCTTCCGGTCGCGGCGACGGTTTGATTGAGCTTGCCGTGAATCCGTCCGTCCGCCGCGATTTGCGTCGGCAGAACGTCGGAATATGTCGCTTTGAGTTTGTCGAGCTCGCGGAAATCAATGATAAACTGCGCGATTTCATAAGTCAGCGCGAGTTCCGTGAGAATGTCTTTGCTCGTCGAGATTTGTCCGGTCGCGGTCTTTCGTCCGGTTTCGATATTTAATTCCTGCAAAATTTCGCCGACTTGTTTGGGCGAATTGATGTTGAATTCGTGTCCCGCAATCGCGTAAATTTTTTCGCGCAGAGTGTCGAGTTCCGTCGAAACAAAGTCCGAAAAACCGTTCAGCGCGTCAACGTCAACTTTCATTCCTGCCATTTCAATCTTGTAAAGCAGAGGAATCAGCGGCAATTCGATTTCCGAATAAACCATTTCGAGTCCGTCCTCAACGATTTTTTTTCTGAGCATCGGCGCAAGCTGAACGATAAAATCGGCACGTTCGGCGGTTCGATATTGATTTTCCGCCCAGCCTTCGAGAACTTCAAACCTAGCGTCCGCGCCTAAATTTATCTGCGAGAGCGTTTCCAAATCGCTCTTGCGGCTCGAATCTATCAAATAAGACGCGATGCAAGTGTCGTCCACGACAGCTTCGGGCGTGATGCCGATTTTATCCAAAACCGACAAATCATTTTTCAAATCGTGCGAGACTTTTTCGAGAAATCCGTTTGATAAAATATCTTTTAAGGATTCAATCGCGCTTTCTTTGCCGCCTTCAAAGTTTTCCAAATCAACATAATAAGACGCGCCGGCGGCGGTTGCAATCGCCACGCCGAGCGGCGGAAGTTTGTCGAAACTGCTCGCTTTCGGCGGCGAATTCGACGAATCAACTTCAAACGACCAATGTTCCGTTTCCCAAAGCCGCCGCGTCAATTTGTCCAAATCTTCGCGCGTGTTGATCAGTTGATAATTTCTGGTCACAGGCGCGTTCGGCGCGTCGTCCAAACCATCAAAAAGCGGCATCGAATCGGCAAATTCGCGGGTCAAAGCCGTAAATTCGAGTTCCCGGAAAAGCGCGTAGGCAAGTTGACGATTCGGCTCATTGTGTTTGAGCGCGTCCAAATCGAGTTCGATGTCCATCGTCGTATGAATCGTGGCGAGTTCCAACGATTGACGAATGATTTCCTGACTGTTCTGCAAAGATTCGCGGTAGGTTTTATGCGTAACTTTATCAGCATTCGCCATCGCGCCTTCCGCCGAACCGTATTCCAAAACCAATTTCAACGCGCCTTTTTCGCCGATTCCGGGCGCACCGGGAATATTATCAATCGCATCGCCCATCAAACCGAGCAGGTCAATGATTTTCGTCGGCGGAACTCCGAATTTATTTTCGACCCAAGCCTCGTCGCAATACTCGATCGGCGGCACGGCAACTTTGCGTTTGACGTTCTGCGAATTCTGCCGCATACAAACAATCAGCGGGTCGCGCACGAGTTGGCACAAATCCTTGTCGTTGGAAACAATCACGGATTGCAGACCTTTTTCGGCAACTTTCTGCGCGAGAGTGCCGATAATATCATCAGCCTCAAAACCCGGATGCCGCAGAATCGGAATGTTAAAGGCTTCGCAGACGCGGACGATATAAGGCATTTGCGACGACAAATCTTCGGGCATCGCGGCGCGGTTGGCTTTGTAATCGGCAAACGAATCGTGGCGAAAAGTCTTTTCGGGCGAATCGAAAACGGCGGCGATATAGTCTGGATTTTCGTCCGCAAGCAGTTTGCGAAGCATATTCGTGAAAACAAAAACCGCCTGCGTTACCTGCCCTTTCGAGTTTCGCAAAGGTTCTTGGCGTGCGCCCATCGGTGCGAAAAAAGCGCGGAAAATATGCGACATCGTATCAATTAAAAAGACGCGTTCGGGTTTTGATTCGGATTCTTTAGCCATTTGGCTTTGATGATAAAAAATGTCGTTGGCGGTTACAAGTTGAGAGGTAAGAAAGTTGCCTAAATGTAAATTATGAATATAATTATGCGGTCAGATATTTTATCAGGGCATGTATTTGGGAATTTATGCCGAGAACTTTAACCTCAGAATCGTTTACAAAATTACTCGAAACTCTGTCTTCAAATGAAGCGGAGGCGGCGGTCGTCTATACCGATTTACACGAATCGCTGGTCAGATATTTTCAATTGAAAGGCATTTCCGAGCCTGATAAAGCGGCTGATGAAACGATTGACCGCATTCCCGAAAGAATCAATAAATATACAAAAAACGAAGACGTAAAATATATCGCCTTCAGCATCGCAAAATTCGTCTTTCTCGAAAAAATTCGCACGGAGCAAAAACAAACTCGCGCCGCCGATGGTTTTTATTTGAAAAACGGCGCGATGAAAAAGTTTGATGAAACTGACAATCTTGAATCGCTCCGCGAATGCTTCAAAAAATTGTATCGGCACGAACAGGAATTGCTCGTAAACTATTTTTCGGACTTAACGGCAGAACGAATTTCTGAAAATCGTCAGAAATTGGCAGACCGTGAAGAAATTGACTTAAATGCTCTAAGGAATAGAGTTTCGCGGCTTCGCAGACGGCTGGAAGATTGTCTTAACAAAAAAAAATAATTTTTTTTTCGCGGCTTGCGTGATTTTTTTGAAAAAAACGACATTTATAGATAGAGGCTTATATGAAAAATATCAGCGACGACCAACTCAGAGCTTATTTTCTCGGCAAATTGCCCGAGCCGGAAGCGGAGATTCTCGAAATCGAATGTGTTTCAAAGGCAGAATTAATCGAACAAGCACAGGTCGTCGAAGGAGAATTGGCGGACGATTATCTGCGCGGAAATCTTTCGGCGGCAGACGCGTCTTTGTTTGAAACAAATTATCTGATAACCGAAGCGCGGCGCGAAAAATTGCGTGTTGCGGAAGGTTTGTGGAAAATTGCGAGCGAACCGAAAACACAAACTGCTTCGGTCGTGGCGGTTTCGGCAAATTCGTTTTGGCAGACGCTTTTCGGCAAACGAAAAGCCTTTCAGTTTGCTTTCGGCGGTTTGCTTTTATTGCTTGTTTTCGGCGCAGTTGCTTTTTATTTGCTGACTTTGACGGTTGATAAAAACGACGTTGCCGAGGTCAAAGACGCGAATCAATCTCCGAAAAACGAAACTCCGGTAATTCAAATTCCCGACAATCAAACGCTTCAAAATTTCGAGCCAGAAGACCAAAACCCGAAAACCGCTTCGACAAATTCAACCGTTCAAAATAAAGAATCTGTTAAAGATTCAAACTCGCCGCAGAAAACTCAGCCCGAAATAAAACCGATTTCGACACCGAAAAATGTCGAACCGAATAAGTTTGCGTCGGCGATGGTTGTCAAACTTTTGCCGGGAAGTTTGCGCGATGACGGAGAACAATCTGTGACAATCGCGCCGAGTGTGAAAAATTTACAATTGCTTTTGAGTCCGTCAGGCGCACCGAACAACTATAAAATCTTTCGTGCGGTCGTGAAAACTCCCGAAGACGGCATAATCTTTACGTCGCCGAATTTGAAAGCGTTAAGTTTTACGCTTCCCGCCGAAAAACTGGAAAACCGAACCTATATAATTTCGCTCGAAGGACAAAACCTGCAAAGCGAGTTTGAATCAATCGCCGATTACACTTTCCGCGTTCGCCGCTAAAATATAGTTTGGACAAGTTTCACAAAGGAAAAACAAGATTCAGAGCTAAAAACTTTCTTTGCCGGGAGCGCACGCATCCCTGCGTGCTGAACGCAGAGCGTTCAAAAAGCCTTGTTTGTCAATTCAGGTTTCTTCTTAACAAACGCTTTTACGCCGCGAAGCGCGACGTAGTACGCAGGGATGCGTGCGCTCTTGGCGATGACGTTATTTGTTTTTCAATTACTCGCCGTTGAGCGTAAATCCCGACCAATAGCGCGGATTGCTGAAACGGGGAATTCGGCGCAATTCGTTTTGGGCAGTACGGAGCGCGGCAGACGGCGTTTGACCGTCTTTGAGCATTGCGCGATAAAATCTTTTCATCAATTCGGCGGTTGCCGCGTCTTCGACCTTCCACAAACTCGACACTACGCCGGACGCGCCCGCATACATAAATCCGCGAGTCAGCCCGACAATTCCTTCGCCGTCAATTTCTTTGCCGAGCGCAGTTTGACACGCGCTTAAAACTACCAAATCCGTATTTAGATGAAGCGAATACAAATCAATGACGCGCAAAAAACCGTTTTGCGGATTGCGGTTTTTGTCGTAGAGCGAAAGCACCAAACCCGATAATTCGGGGTTTTGCCGATTCAAAAAACCGTGCGTGGCAAAATGCAGAATGCGATAGGAATTAAAATCGCCGCGTAAAAAATTCTGCCGCGAGGCATCGGTGCCTAACGCCAAAATCGTCTGTTCGGGCGCAAACTTGCCGATTTCACGCGCTTCGATGCCGCTGAACGGCAGACGCGCCAGACGGTCAAGTCCGAAATCGCGTAAAGCCATCGCTAAATTGTCCGATAAATCTTTGACGTTCGACGGATTTTTCGGATTCGGAGATTTGATGACAAAACGCTCGTCGTCTTCCTGAAAAATCGGGTCGGCAAAAACCGCCAGCAATTTGTCGCTCGATTTTTGGCGGTTGGCTTTGTTTTCGCGCAAAAAAGCAAGACTCGCAAAAGACGGCGCGTTGACGATTTCGATGGTCGCAGAAATCGGCTGATAAACCGCGTTCGGCTTGAAAGTTAAGGCGGAAAAAGGAATCAACTGCAATGTGCCGTCGGCAATCACGACAATTTGTTTGACGTTTTTAACTTCGTTCGCAATCGGCGATAAAATTTTGCGGCTCAGATTTTTTGATTTTTCGACGACTGCTTTATCATTTTTGGCTTGGCGGTCGGTCAATGCCAGATAAAATTCGCGGGCAGTTTGGTTGATAACGGCTTTTGACGGCAATTTAGCGAGTCTAAGCGAATTTTTACGAATCACCCAAACGTAGCTTTGTTCTGTGCCGAGCGCGAATTCAAAAATCGCCGTATCTTCGTCAATCAGTTTTTGAGCATCGGCAAGCGCGAAATTTTTCGATTGATTGATTGCCGAAAACTGCGGATTTTTCTGACGGATGTTTTCTTGTAAAACCTGATATTCTTCGAGGTTTTTATTTAATTCCGCCTCAGCTTCATTTTGCAGAACCGTATTTTTTGCTTTTGAGGCTTCGGTATATTTGAGTTCGGCGGCGGCAATCGCTTCGAGCAAAACTTGTTCTTGAGCAAAGAAATCTTTCGGTGCAAATTCGCTCAAATTCAAGCCGCTTTCAATCAGATTTTCCAACAAACTGCGTGCCCGAATTTTTTCGTGACTTTGCCACGCTTGTTCCAAAAGACTGATATCCGCCGTTTTTTCATAAAGTTTGATCAGCACTTCGATTTCCAACTCGTAATATTTTTTCAAAATCGAAAGATAACTCGTCCGCAGATTTTTCCCCAAAAACTGAGCGCGGATAACTTCCGAATTGCTGATGGCGAGTTCGATATTTTGCCGCGCCGTTTCAAAATTTCCCGCCCGATTTTCAAGATTGGCAAGATTGTAAAGCGAATCGGCTTCGGCGTAACGGTCTTTGGTTTGGCGGTTTATCTCGACTGCTTCGGTAAATAATCGGCGGGCATCGTCAATCTGTCCGAGCGCAAAATAAGTTTTTCCAAGCACATTTAACGCGGCTTGAATTTTAACCGGATCAATCTCACGATAATTTTCAACGGCAATTTTCGATATTTTCAAGGCTTCTGCGAATCGTTTGGTTTCATAATAAATCGAACCGAGCCGCACGCGAATATAGCCCGAATAAAGAGTTCGTTTGACTTCTTCGGTCAGAATTAAAGCCCCGTGCAGATAGCGTTCGGCTTCCGCGTATTTTTTTTGATTTGCAAGGATTCCGCCGATGTTGCTTTTAATAAAAGCCAGACGATACGGATTTTCATAATTCTTAACAATTTCATAACGGGCAAGTGCGATTCGGTTATATTTAAGAGCATTTTCCAAATCGCCCGAATTGCTGTAAAGCGAAGCGAGATTCGCTTGAGTCCGGTAATTAGTCAAAGGATTTTTGTCTTCTTCAAGACGCAACGATTCGCGGCAGGCTTCAAAGCCTTTTTGAAAATTTCCCGTGTCGTTATACATCCGGCACAAAGATGTCAAAGTCGCGGCTTCATCTAATTTATTGTTAAATTTTCGGTGTAATAACAAGGCTTCGTCAAAATAGCCCTGACTTTTTTCAATATAGTAAGTGCGCGGATTTTCGAGACTGTCGTAGTCGCGCAATTCATCGGCGAGATAAGTCAAACAGATTGCTTTTCCGGCTTCGTCATCTGTTTTTGACCAAATACCGAGAGCTTTTTCATAAAGTTCGAGGGCTTTCGCTTTTGCGCCGAATTCGTTGCCGTTAATGTATGCGAGATGAAAAAGCACATTTGCCTGTCCTTGGAAATCGTCGGTTTTTTCAAACAGCGCGAGGGATTTTTCGAGTCTTTCAATCGCTTGCGCCGCTTTCTCCAGACGATTTTCCGCGCCGAGTAAAATTTCACGCGCCGTGCCGAGAAGTTTCATCGCTTCGGCGCGTTTCAAATCGTTTTCTTTGGCGAGGCGTTCGTCTTTAAGAAGAATCGTGTAGCTTCCGCCGAAATTTCCCGGTCGGCGCGAATCGAGTTCGATGCGGTATTCGCCCGTCTTTTCGGCGACGAAAAACAATCTGTCGAATCCGGTAAAACCGCCCGGCGCGTTTGAAACCGATATTTTTTCGCCGTTCGGCGCAAAAGCCGCCAACGCAATATCAACGCCGCGTCGTTCGCAGGTGATTTCGATAATTTCATTTTCCTGCGCCGACACGGAAAAAATGTGCTTCGCGCCGTTTTTGAAATCACGCAAAACCGGCGCGTTTAATAATAACGGAGCGGTTTCCTGTAAATTAAAGCCGAGAATTGCTTTGCTTAAAAATAAGAAGCAGAAAATTGTGAACACAAAAATTTTCTTTTTTTGACTCATATCCGCAAAAAAAACTGTTCTCACAAAATTTAATAATTTTATGACGGTCTGATGTATGTATTAAATTGCTAATTAACCGAAAATTTAAGCGAAAGGGAAAGTATTTGAAAATATCGGCGGTAGTCTTATTAAAGTTTTAACAGCAATTCATAGTTGAAAATTAACATTTTTTTACCATAAAAACAAAAGGTTTGGCGGAAAAAAGCAGTTTTTGAGTGATGTCGGTTTAATCGGGTTTTGAAATCGAAAGAGAATTTTTTGTGAATAATTTCCCGAACACGGTTTGACAATAAAAAAGTTCGTGCGATATTCTTACTATTCGTTTTGTTGCGAGGTTTGTTATTTGAATGCATAAATCGAAAGTATTTTCTTGTTGTCAGTAGAAATAGTTTCAACACAAACCACTTATGTGGTCGGTTCGTCTAGGGGTCTAGGACACCGCCCTTTCACGGCGGCGACACGGGTTCAAATCCCGTACCGACTACCATCTTTTTTTAGAAAATCTGCATCTATCAGTTAAACCGATTCGCTTTCATCAGAAGCGAATTTTTTATTTTATAGAGAAGAAATGGTAAAAAAAATATTATTTACAATCGTTTTCGTGTTGTCGGTGGTTGGCTTTGCCAAAGCGCAAACCGCGCCGACGGGAACCGATACGGTTTTGATTCTGCCGTTTGAAAATACCTCGCAAAGAGCCGAATTTAACTGGGTTGGCGAAAGTTTTGCCGATTCTCTGTCGGATTTATTGAAAGTTCCGAGTTTGAATGTCGTTTCAAACGATGAGCGCAAAATCATTCAGCAGCGTTTGCGCGTTCCTTTGACGAGTTTGCCGAGTCTGGCAACGTCTCTGAAGCTGGCGCGGGAAAGCAAAGCGACGCTTTTGATTGCGGGAAAATATAATATTGTTCCCGCGCAAGGCGAAACGGCGGCAATCGTCAGCGTGACGGTGAAAATTGTCCGCGTCAACGAGGGCAGATTTTTGAGCGAGGAATTTGCCGACGGAAGACGAATTACACGCGACATTTATTTGAACGATGCTTTGCAAAATCTGCAAACCGTTCAAGGACAAGTTGCTTATCAGATTTTGTATCAGCGCGACAAGGCTTTGCCGTTTGCTCAAAATCAGTTTATCGAAGCCGCCAATAAAGTCCCGGCGCGGGCTTTTGAAGCATACATTAAAGGTTTGCTGGCTTCGGAAACCGATTCGCAAATGCGCGAAAATTATTTGAAAAACGCGATGCGGATTTATGCGGAAGAAAAGAGCGGCGCAACTTTCGCAGATGCCGCGCTCGAACTCGGACATCTTTTTCTGAATCAGCGCAAATTTGGCGAAGCGATTGATTATTTCTCGCGGATTCCGCAAGACTCGACGTTTTATCCCGAAGCCGCGTTTTATACGGGTTTGATTCACTGGCAGCAGCAGAATTACGAACAGGCTTTGGCGGTTTTGCGACCGCTTGCAGAAGATTTGAAATTAACGAGCGTTTACAACACAATCGGCGCAATTGCGATTCAGGCTTCGCGTGCCGAGAAGAAAAACAAGGGCAATTCTGCCAAACTTTTGACCGAGGGAATTGATCTTTTGAAAAAAGCTCTGGATTCCGCGCCCGACGAGTCGAATGTGCGATTTAATTACGGATTTGCGCGTTTCTTGAATTTGCAATATGCCGAAGCCGCGCAGGAATTGCGTCCGGTTTTAGCGAGCAGTCCGAAAGACGGCGAGAGTTACTTTCTTCTGGCGAAAACTCTCGAATTGCTGAAAGACGGTTCCGCCGCCGATTTTGACAATCAGGCGCGAAGATTTTTGACCGAAGGCGACCGCTACGCGAAACTTCAAACCGAATGGGCGCGTTCGCGCACGACCGATACGATTGGAATGCGTGTCATTCAGCCGCCGCGCCGCGATTTTGTCGGTGTGATTTTGCTCAAAAATCAAACCCGAACGGTGCAAACGCCGGTCAATGAAACCGAAGCGATGCTTGTGCAAGCGCGTCAATTTTATAAAGACGGACGCGATGACGAGGCAATGACGGTTTTACGGCGCGTTCTGGTCAGCGAACCGATGAGCGCGGAAAGTTATTATCTTTTGGGAATGATTCATTTGCGGCGCGGCGATAAAGAGCAATCGGTGAGCAGTTTGAAAACCGCTCTGTTTTGGGATAACCGTTTGATAAATGCCTATATCGCATTGGTTAAAATTTATGTTGAGAAAGGCGATTGTCTGCAAGCGAAAAACTATATGACTTCCGGTCTCGAGTCTTTGAATCAATTGGAAAGAGATTCGACCTCGACCTCGCAGATTGAAGAGAAAAAACAGGAAGTCGAAGGTTTGCAGAGACTCGTCGAAAGATGTTCTACCAAGTAATGTTCCAAATAGTGTAACTCTTGCGCTGAGAAACGCCGGGCAGAAGTAAAAAGATCGTTAGTTTGAAAATGTTGAAAGATTTGTTAAAGTGCGGTATTTACAGCGTTTTAATGACAAAAAGCAAGTTTGAAACACAAAGTTTTAAGTTTGAAATTCTTTTGGCACGCTATGTGCATTAGTGTAAAGCGGCTAGCTTGATGCAGTTAATCGAGACCCCGCCGCCAACACTTCTCCGAGCGCGGTTTGCCACTGCACTCGACCACCTTCCGAGCGTTCCTTCAGTTGTCCTTCCGATTGTGAGCCTAGTCAGCAATGACTAGGCTCTCCTGCTTTTAAAGCCTTTATTTACTGAATATTAAGAAAAATCAATGATTACTTGGGTTTGGTCATACCTTTTTGAATCGGTTTCAAGTAAAGGTTTCAATTTGACTGAATGAATACCGAATTATGTAACCGAATGACAAAAATCGTCATATTTGATTGACAAAATTTGTGCGCCCGTTCAGCCTGACCGTTCAATCTGAATGAAGCTATTTCAAATTGATTGAAATTGACGGATTTGGCTCACAACTCACCGAATTTTTTGCTAAACTGTTGGCGAGATGAATAAATTGTCGCGCCTCCGAAAAAATCTGCTTTCGCCTTTAAGCGCGGTTTTATCAATTGTTTCCGCATTACTTTTAATTTTGGCGTTTCCCGGTTTTGAATTTTCGCTGCTTGCGTGGTTTGCACTCGTGCCGTTATTTTTTGCAATCGAGCGTGAAAAAGAATCGGTTGTTAAATCATTTCTGGTCGGCTGGCTTTTCGGATTGGTTTTCTTTTTCGGAACTTGCTGGTGGCTGACTTTTGCGCCGATCACTTACGCCGGAATGCCGTGGCTTTTGACTTATTTCTTTATGTTCTGCGCGGCTTCGGTCGTCGGGATTTTTCCGGCAATTTTTAGCGCGCTTTTTTCGATTCTGCTTAAAAGATTCGGCAGTTACGCGATTTTGTCCGCCCCGATTCTCTGGACATTCACGGAATTTTTGCGAATTTGGCTGACGGGCAATAATTGGAACGCGATTGGGTATTCGCAGGCTTTCAATTATCTTTTGCTTGGCTTTGGAAGTTTCGGAGGCGTTCTGTTGGTAAGTTTTATTTTAGTGGCAATTAACGCTTGCTATGCTGTTCCGTTTATTAAAAGAACAAAAAATAGTGCTTGGCTTGCTCTCGTTCCCCAGTTAATACTTCTACTTGCAATTCTCCTGAACTTTTCCGCACCGATAATAAAAAAAGAGGAAGACATAAGAGCTAAAGTAATTGCCGTTCAGCCGAATGTGCCGATGAATGGTTTGACACTTGAAAAATATCAGCAATTGCTCGAACGCCACGTTCAACTCGCCGAAAACGCCTTGAAACAACGAACGACGGGCAAAGAACAGCAAACGACCATAATCTTTCCCGAATCGCCGATGATTTTTCAATACGGGCGCGACGAAGATTTGCAGAAGTTTCTGCGCGATTTTGCCGTGCGGAACAATGCTTCGGTTTTGTTCAATTCCGCCGAATTGACAGCGGAAAAGCGTTTTCTCAATTCCGCCGTGATGGTCAACGAAAAAGGCGAAAAAACGGCGCAATACGACAAAATTCATCTGCTTCCGTTTGGCGAATACATTCCGTTTCCCGAACCGCTGGCGAGTCAGATGCCCGCGTTTGTCGGAAATTTCGAGTTCGGCAAGGAATACGATTTATTGCAGTTCGGTGAAGCAAAAGGCGGCGTGATGATTTGTTTTGAATCGCATTTCGGCGAGCTTTCGCGTGAATACGCATTACGCGGCGCAGACGTTTTAATCGAAATGACGAACGACGGTTATTTGGGAAACACGGCGGTTTTGCGCCAACATCTCGCCAATTCGGTCTTTCGCGCCGTTGAAACAAATCGTCCGCTTCTGAGAGTCACGAATGTCGGCGTGACGGCTTATATCAACGAACGCGGCGAAGTGTCGGACGCGGCTGAAGTTTATACGGAAGCAACGCGGGTTTGGACGGTTTCAAAGTCGGACGGCAAGCAAACAATTTATGTAAAATACGGCGATTGGTTCGCGTGGCTTTGTTCACTGGTCAGTTTAGCGTTATTATTTGGAAGTTATTTTTATAAGAAAACGCAGATTGTTACAGATTCGCACAAGTAATTTATAAGACAATGGAATTAAACGATTTACAGACAAAATACGAAGAAATAAAAGAGAAAGTTACCCAACTTGGGAGGTTTCTTTGACGCGCCTCGGAAACAAGCGGAACTTGAGAAATTAGAAAAACAAATTTCCGAACCCGATTTTTGGAACGATTCGGAAAAAGCCCAAAAAATCGTTCAGCAGCGAAGCCGGATTGAAAAGGCTCTGGAACAGCAGGAAAATTTTGAAAAGTCGGTTTCCGACGCGGAAGTTTTAATCGAATTTGCCGCTTCGGACGAAAGCTCTTTCAAGGAACTTGAAAATTTAATCAATCGTTTGGAAGGCGAAGTTTCACTTGCCCAAACGCAGAGCTTGCTGTCGGGCGAAACCGATCCGAACAACGCGATTTGTTCGATTCAATCGGGCGCGGGCGGCACCGACGCGCAAGATTGGGCGCAGATGCTTCTCAGAATGTATCTGCGTTGGGCTGAACGCAAGGGTTTTAAGGTCGAGATAATAGATGAACAATCGGGAAGTGAAGCGGGAATCAAGTCGGCGACTTTTCGCGTCGAAGGCGATTACGCTTACGGACTTTTGGCAAATGAAGCGGGCGTGCATCGCCTTGTGAGAATTTCGCCGTTCAATTCGGGCGGAAGCCGCGAAACTTCGTTTGCTTCGATGTTCGTTTCCCCCGAAATTGACGAAAATATCGAGGTTGATATTCAGGACAAGGATTTGCGGATTGATACTTATCGCTCGTCGGGCGCGGGCGGTCAGCACGTCAATGTGACTGATTCGGC
The DNA here is from genome assembly GCA_031412675.1 of Acidobacteriota bacterium. GTDB lineage: Bacteria > Acidobacteriota > Blastocatellia > Pyrinomonadales > Pyrinomonadaceae > JAFDVJ01. Next base: position 35,701 of record JANODL010000152.1, read on the forward strand.
GGTCAGAATCACGCATTTGCCGACAAATATTGTCGTCACTTGTCAGAATCAACGTTCGCAGATTCAGAACCGCGCCGTCGCAATGCAGGTTTTGCGTTCAAAACTATACGAACTCGAACTCGAAAAACGCCGCGCCGATTCTGCCGATCTGGAAGCGACCAAACAGGATATTTCGTTCGGTTCGCAGATTCGCAACTACGTTTTGCATCCGTATCGCCTGGTTAAAGACACGCGGACAAAGTTTGAAGTTTCGGACGTTGAAGCCGTGTTAGACGGCGACATTGACGATTTTATAAAGGAATTTTTGATATTTAAAAAAGGCGTTTAGACTGGAGCGCAAGCGGCTCGCTTGCCTGAGCGTTTGCTTCAAACGCGAAAAAGCGTCGGTCAACTCGAAACTTAATATGAAACGAAATGCTCGAGCGCACATAGTTTCGCTTAATTTTAACTCTTTGAGTAATGAACACTTTTTCGCGTCAAAAAACGACGCTCAGGCAAGCGAGCCGCTTGCGCTCCAGTCTTGAGTTTACAAAAATGGCGACGACAGCGACAAGAAAAAGACAAACTTCGACGAAACCTAATTCGCGCAGCAATGAAATTATCGCGGTAATTTTACTGGCTCTGGCAGTTTTAGTTTTTCTTTGTCTGGTTTCTTACAATCCGATGGACCCGACTTTTAACACGGTTTCGTCGCAAAAAGTTCAAAATTTGATTGGCGTGGTCGGCGCGAATTTTGCCGAATTTTTAGTTTCGATTGTCGGTCTGACTGCGTATCTTTTGCCCGCTTTGATTGTTTTAATGGCGTGGCGCGTTTTTCGCGCAAAAGATTTACGGCTTTCGCTCGCACAGCTTTTCGGTTATTTTCTTTTCGTTTCTTCGGTTTCGAGTCTTGCCGCGCTGTTTGGTTTTCAAGGCGGAATGTTAGGCGCGTTTTTCTATAAAATTTTCTTCGGTTTGCTCGGCACGATCGGCACGACGATTCTTTTGGCGGTTTTTACAATCACCTCGCTTTTGCTCATCACGAGTCTTTCTTTAGCCTCTTTGTTCGGAAGTTTCGGAATGGCTTTTGAAAATTTCGGGATTCATTTTAACGAATGGCTGACAAAAAGACGCGAACGCAGTGCCGAAAGAAAAGCGCAAGTTACCGAAAAAACGGATAATGTATCCGAACCGCAAGCCGTCAAGACGGACAAAGCAAAACCGACAATTTCGTTGGGCGACATCGTTCCCGCCGCAACCGAAACAAAAAAAGTGAAGATTCGTGAAACGGTTGCCGCGCTTTTTGAAGATCTGAAAAAACCGCCTGAAAAGACGGAAGAAAAACCTGAAATAATCGAAGAAGAGATTGTTTTGGAGTTGCCCGAAGAAGAGGCAATCATTCCGACAATCTCGGCTTCGGAAGAAAATTTTGAAGAACCCGAACAGCTCTTTGAAATTGAAAACGAGCGCGTTGATTTGGTCGCCGAAAGCGAAAAAATCCCGATTACGCCGATTCAGCAAACAGACGAATTGAACGAAGAATTTCTCGAAATTCCCGAAGCGGAAGCCGAAATCATTCAGCCGAAAAAGCCGCAGAATTTTGAAAATTATATTTTGCCGCCGACTGACTTTTTAACGCCGGCAATGGCGCGAATCGAGCAAAAAGACGAAGAACTTCTCGCCATCGCGCAGGAATTAACCGATAAAACCAAAGAGTTTAACGTCACCGGACGCGTGATGCACATCTGTCAGGGTCCGGTCGTCACGACTTACGAATTCAAACCCGATCCGGGCGTGAAATATTCGCGTGTGACGGGTTTGGCGGACGATTTATGTCTTGCCTTAAAAGCCGAATCAATCCGCATTGACCGCATTCCGGGCAAGGCGTTTGTCGGCATCGAAGTTCCGAACCGCGAACGCGAAACGATTCAACTGCGCGAAGTTATCGAATCGAAAAAATTCAAAGATTCAAATTCGATGCTTTCCATCGCGCTCGGCAAATCAATTGACGGGCTGAATTACGTCGCGGATCTGGCGAAAATGCCGCATTTGCTCATCGCGGGCGCAACCGGCGCGGGAAAATCGGTCGGCGTTAATACGCTTATCGTTTCGATTTTGTATAAAGCGAAACCCGACGAAGTAAAGCTCATTATGGTTGACCCGAAACAGGTCGAACTCGGTATTTACGCCGACATTCCGCATCTTGCCACGCCGATTATTACCGACCCGAAACGCGCCGCGATTTCGCTGAAATGGGCAGTCGGGCAAATGGAAAGACGTTATAAAGATTTGGCGGGTTGGGGCGTTCGCAATATTGACGGTTATAACGAACAAGTTAAAAAACGCAACGACAGCGGACAATTCGACGACAATGGCGAACCTTGGAAAAAATTGCCGTTTATCGTGATTATCATTGACGAACTCGCCGATTTGATGATGGTGGCGGGCAAGGATGTCGAAGAATCAATTACAAGATTGGCGCAAATGGCGCGTGCCGTCGGAATTCATCTGGTTTTAGCGACACAAAGACCTTCGGTTGATGTCATTACGGGTTTGATTAAAGCGAATTTTCCGTCGCGCATTTCGTTCCGCGTTTCGTCAAAAGTAGATTCGCGCACGATTATTGACGCAAACGGCGCGGAAAGTCTGCTCGGCAAAGGCGATATGCTTTTTCTGCCGCCCGGAACGTCGAATTTGATCCGCGTTCACGGTGCGTTTGTGGATGAGAAGGAAATTCATAAAATCGTCGAACATGTCAAAGCGCAGGGCAATCCCGAATACGACACGACCATCACGAAAACCGACGATGAACTCGACGATTCGGGCGATTTGCCGGGCAAAAAAGACCCTTTGTTTTGGGACGCGGTAAAAAGTGTCGTGTCGGCAAAACGCGCTTCGACTTCGCTTTTGCAGCGTCATTTACGCATCGGTTACGGACGTGCCGCCGCGATTTTGGACGCGATGGTGCGCGAAGGCTACATCGGCGAAATGGACGGCAGCACACGCGCCCGTCCGATTTTGCAGAAGGCTTACGAAGATTTGCAAGACATCGAAGAAATGAATAATCAGCAGTAAAAAGTTTTCTACAGAACTTCAGAAGTATTCTGTGGTTTTTTAGTCATTTTGAGTAAAGTCGCTGATTTTGAAGTAAGTAAATCAAGAACATTATGACTTGCGGAGTTTTCCACAATTCCTGTGGAAAACGGCTGTGGAAAACTGCTTTTCCACACAGTTAAATGTTGCAGTTTAATGAACTTTTAGCATTTTGCACACAATAAATGCAAAAAAAAAATGATGAATGCAAAGAAAAAATGAATTCCAGTAAATTACATTATTTCAACATTTACCGTTTCATAATTAAACTTTTAGCTTTACTGGTTTTTTGCTTTTTGATTGTTTCTTGTAACAAAAAAGAAACACAACAAATTTCAACTGTTGAAAATAAAGTCAAAGTTGCCGAAAACGCTGTTAATATTAACACGGCTTCGGTCGCAACACTCGAAAAATTGCCGAATGTCGGGGCGAAACTGGCGCAAAGGATTGTCGAGCATCGTGAAAAATACGGAAAGTTCCGTCGTGCTGAACATCTGATTTTGGTGCAGGGAATCAGTGACAAACGCTTTCGGCAGATGCAAAATTTGATAAAAACCGAATAAAATAATTTCCGCAAATGTCTGCCACGGAAAAACAAAATTCAACTGCTGATTTTTCGCTCTACCCTTTGTTTTGGCTCGCCGTTTGTTTTGCGTTTGGCATCTTGGCGGGAAATTATTTTGCAACGAATTGGAAAATTCTGTTGATTCTTTGTTTGATTTGCGGATTGCTAACGGGAATTTTTATAAAACAAAAATTCGCTGTCCTTTTTATTTCGCTTTCATTTCTCGCCGCCGGAGCCTTTTGCTTTCAAATAAAAAATCAGACAATCTCCGCCAATCGCCTCAAAAAAATCTACGATGAAAAGCGCATCAATTCGGGTGAATTCGTTGAAATCGAGGGCATCCTGCGCGGGAAGTTTGAAGAAGCAGTCGGCGGATTTTTCATCGAAGTTGAATCTCAAAAGCTGATTTATAAGACAGCAGAAGAAAAAGTTTCGGGCAAAATCAGACTTTTCGCGCCTGTCCCAAACGAACAAATTTCAAATGAATACGGGCAATTGAACTTACAATACGGCTCACGAATCCGCGTTGCGTGCAACCTCTTGCGCGAAGATAATTTTCAAAATCCGGGCGTTGTTTCGCGCAAGGAAATTCTCGACCAACAACAGATTGACGCGACCGCGACAATCAAAAGCCCGCTTCTCGTCGAAAATCTCGGTGAGGAAAATAATCTTGCGGCTTTGGCATGGCTTTATGAAATTCGCAAAAGTTTAATCAAAGATTTCCGCGAAAAATTCAGTGTTTCGACCGCCGGAATTATGATTGCTTCGCTTCTCGGCAACAAATATTTTCTCGACAAACAAACCGCCGAGCTTTTCCGCGAAGGCGGCACATTTCACGTTCTCGTCATTTCGGGCTTGCATATCACGTTTATCGGCGGTTTGACGCTTCTGCTTTTACGGTTTTTTACGCGCAAAAGATTCTGGCAATTTGTGATTGCTTCAACTTTTTTGTGGTCTTATTCAATTGCCGTCGGCGCGGATGTTCCGGTCATTCGGGCGACGATTATGTTCACGATTTTACTTTTCTCGCAGGTCATTTATCGCAATGGTTCGCTTCTCAATTCGCTCGGATTTTGCGCTTTGATTTTGCTTGTCTGGCGACCCGAAGACCTTTTTTCGCAATCGTTTCAACTGACCTTTGTGAGTGTTCTGGCAATCGTTGCGTTCGCGTTTCCGCTGATTGAACGCTTGCGAAAAATCGGCGAATGGCGACCGACTGCCGAAACGCCTTTTCCGCCGAATGTTTCCGTTTGGCTTAAAAAATTTTGCGAAATGCTCTACTGGCGCGAAACTGCCTGGCAGATTCAAGCCAAGCAACAAATCTGGTCGGCGAAAATCTTCAAATCGCCGTATTTGAAGATTCTCGAAGCAAAAGGATTACAAAGCGTTTTTCGGTATCTTTTTGAAGGGTTTTTAGTTTCGCTGATTGTCCAAATATGGCTTTTGCCTCTGACAGTTTTCTATTTTCACCGTGTTTCGATTGCTTCGATTTTGCTCAATTTGTGGGTCGGTTTTTTTATCGCGCTTGAAAGTTTCGCGGCAATTATCGCGCTGACTTTCGCGCAATTCAGCGATATTTTGGCGTTGCCGCTGATAAAATTAACCGAAGTTTTGAATTGGATTTTGTTGTCGCTGCCGAATCTTTTTGTCGAAAATAATTGGGCGAGTTTTCGCGTTCCGGTTTATTCGGGAGCAATGAAAGCAGTTTATTTTCTGTATTTTGTGCCGGTTTTGATTTTGACGATTTTGCTTTATCGTTGGAATCCGTTTGATTTGATTTCAAGTTTCACGTCTAAAATTTCAGATTCCGAAAAAGATGATTCATCAGGTCGAGGTTTTATAATTGCGCCAAATTTAGCTTTAAAGTTTTCGGCATTTATTCTTTCAATTTTCATCGGAATAATCATTTTTCATCCATTCAGCGCACCGCGACCTGACGGCAGATTGCACGTTGATTTTCTCGATGTCGGGCAAGGCGATGCGGCACTTGTTACTTTTCCGAACGGCAAAACTTTGCTCGTTGACGGCGGCGGAAAGCCGAATTTTAATAATCTTTACGTCAGGCGCGAAACGGAAGAACCCGAGATTTTTGAACCTGACGCGATGACTATCGGCGAAGCGGTCGTTTCGCAATTTCTGTGGGAAAAAGGCTACTCGAAAATTGATTATATTCTGGCGACACACGCCGATGCCGATCATCTGCAAGGATTGACGGAGGTGGCGAAAAACTTCCGCGTCCGCGCCGCATTTTTAGGCAGAACGCCTGAAAAAGACGAAGATTTTGCCGAACTTTATAAAGTTTTGCAGAAACGAAAAATCGAAATCGTCAAATTAAAACGCGGTGATCTATTGAATTTTGACAGTCTAATCGTCGAAGTTTTATATCCCGAAGCCGACGATTCGCCCGAAGCCGTTTCGGACAATAATCACTCTTTGGTTTTACGCATCATTTTCGGCACGAAAAAGTTTTTGCTGACAGGCGACATTGAAAAAGAAACGGAAAGTTTTTTGGCACAAAATCCACAATTTTTGCAATCGGATGTTGTCAAAGTTGCACATCACGGAAGCCGGACTTCTTCGATTCAACCTTTTATTGACGCGGTAAAAGCTGATTATGCAATAATTTCTGTGGGCAAAGTTTCGCCGTTCGGACATCCGCACAGAGAAGTTTTGGAAAGATGGAAAAACGCAAATGTAAAGATTCTGACGACAGGCGAACGCGGTACGATCTCCGTTTCGACCGACGGAAAGGATTTGATAATCAACAGATTTTTGCCCTGAAAAACAGAAAAACACCGGAAGATTAATGTTTTAAAAATCTTCGAGCGTTCCTTAGTCAGCCTGTAATACTTTAAGTATCACTTTAAGGATTTAAAAAGTCAAGCATTTTTCAAAAAAAAATCTCAAATTAATGTTTAAAATGCCGAATACCCGTGAAGACCATCACAATATTGTGCTCGTTTGCAGCTTCGATTGATTCGTTATCTTTGATTGAACCGCCGGGTTGAATAATCGCCGAAACACCGAAACCGGCGGCTTCGTCCACATTGTCGCGGAACGGAAAAAATGCGTCGGACGCGAGCGCGGAATTTTTCAAAGTTAAATCAAATCTTTCCGCCCGCATCGCAGCGATTCTGACGGAATCAACGCGGTTCATCTGTCCCGCACCGACACCGATTGTCCGAGTTTCATTGGCGAAAACAATCGCGTTTGATTTAACGTGTTTGCAAACTTTCCACGCCAGAAGCAGAGCGCGAAGCTCTTCGTTCGAAGGTTTTCTTTCCGTGACAAACTTCAAATCGCTTTCCGACACGCGGTAAATATCTTTCGACTGGACGAGAAATCCACCCGAAATTTGTTTGTATTCGAGATTGTTTTCGCTTTCGCTTTTTTCGACGCGCAGAACGCGCAGATTTTTCTTTGTCTTGAAAATTTCCAACGCATCTTCATCAAAATCAGGCGCAACGACGACCTCAGTGAAAACTTCGTTGACGGATTTGGCAACCTTTGCATCAACTTTACGGTTGAACGCGACGATTCCGCCGAAAGCCGAAACCGGATCGGTCGAAAGTGCGCGGCGATAGGCTTCTTCGTTATTCGCGCCTGTGCCGACTCCCGAAGGATTGGTGTGTTTGATGATCGCAACCGCCAATTCTTCGAAATCCTGCACCAAATTCCAAGCCGCTTCCGCGTCAACATAATTGTTAAAAGACATTTCCTTGCCGTGAAGTTGTTCCGCCTTTGCAATTCCGCCCGATTCGTTTGATTCATAAATCGCGGCTTTCTGATGCGGATTTTCGCCGTAGCGCAAGTCGGTAACTTTTTCGAGTTCGATTGTTTCAAATTCGGGCAAATCTTCGCTTTCCGAGTCTTCAATAGTTTCCTCAAAAATCTCTGAAGATTCGATAATAATTAAATTTCCAAGCGGATTAAACGGTTCGAGAAATTCCAAATCCGCGTTTGAAAGCTGTTTGGCAAGATACGAAGAAATCGCCAAATCGTAGCTTGCGGTGCGCGTATAAGCTAAAGTTGCAAGGCGTTGGCGCGTTTTCAAACTCAAACTTCCATCGTTTTCTTTTAATTCTTCCAAAATGCCGTCGTAAAGTTTCACATCCGTCACAACGGCGACATCGCGCCAATTTTTCGAGGCGGAACGAATCATCGCGGGTCCGCCGATGTCAATGTTTTCGACGGCTTCGGCGAGCGAAACGTCTTCTTTGGCAATCGTTTCCTGAAACGGATAAAGATTGACGACGACCAAATCAATCGGCTCAATGCCGTGTTCATTCATTGATTCGACGTGATTTTCGTTGTCGCGCAACGCGAGAAACGCGCCGTGAATTTTCGGATGCAAAGTTTTCACGCGTCCGTCCATCATTTCGGGGAAATTCGTGATTTCGGCAACTTCTGTAACTTCGATTCCGTTTTCGCGGAAACTTTTTGCAGTTCCGCCGGTGGAGATGATTTCTACGCCAAATTCGCGTAATGATTTGGCAAATTCCAAAATGCCTGTTTTGTCTGAAACGCTGATTAAAGCGCGTTTGATTTTTCTTAATTCACTCATAAAATAAGTTTTGAGTCCCGCCTTCAGGCGGTTTTACTTCGACTGAAAGTAAATTGTAATTACTGGAAAAGCCGCCTGAAGGCGGGACTCTGAACAATTTAAAAATAAAAAAGCGGTCTATTTTGACCGCCGTTTGTGCTAAAACATTATGCAAGCGAAATCTGAGAACAAGCCGTGTTCCCCGATAAATACTGTCGCAAAAGATTTTTCGAGTCGTGCCATTCGCTCTAAAAGAAGAAGCGTCCCAGAAACAAAAGACTCAACAAGAAAGCTAAAGTATATATGACAACTTTGATAAGACTCATAAAATTTTTTATTCTTAAACCGTTGAAAACCTAAAACGCTTACGACCAAACTGTTATTTTAGTTCCGCGATTTATTCGATGTCAAAACCATTCAAACCGATTTATTACGCCGCCTTCGCTTTCGCGTTGATTTTGCAAATATTTAGCAACACGACGGCGCAAACTGTCGAAGTGAAAATAAAAATTACGAATTCAAACGCTTTTATCGAAGGCAACTTTAAAGACGCGGAAAAAGCGGAAAATGTTACAAACTTTTCTTTTCTGAAATCCTACACAAACATCGAAAATCTCGGCGCACGCTTTTTCGATGTCAATTTATTCGATAAAAGCGGGCAAAAAATAAATTATAAAAAACTCGCGGACGGCGAATTTTTGGCGGAAAGCAGTTTCGCGGCGTGGAACTATAAAACCGATTTAAGCGTTCCGAAGAATCCATCGGCGATGGCGCACGTTTCGTGGATTTCGGACGAGCAGGGAATTTTGATGTTGAGTGAATTATTGCCGGAATTTTCTGAGAAAACTTCGGCGCGAATGACGGTTGAATTGCCGAAAGATTGGCGCATTTCGACAACCGAAAAGCGTTTGGGCGAAAATGTTTTTGAAGTCGCCGATGTTGAAAAAGCGGTTTTTTATATTGGTAAAAGTTGGCGCGAAAAGGAAATTATCGTCGGCAATTCAAAATTGAATCTGATAATTTCGGGCGAATGGCAGGTTTCCGATGATGAAACTGCACAAACGGCGCGGGAAATTTTTGCTTTTTACGAGAAACTTTTCGGCGGAAAATCTTTTGAAAAGGTGCAGATTTTTCTCGGGAAATTTCCGCGTGAAGTAAAAGTCGGTCGTTGGGAAGCCGAGACACGCGGCGCAAATGTGACGATTTTTTCGTCGGAGATGAATTTTAAGACGCAATCTTTGCAGAGGCTTCACGAACAATTACGCCACGAGATTTTTCATTGGTGGCTGCCGAACGGCGTGAATCTTTCGGGCAATTACGATTGGTTTTACGAAGGTTTCGCGCTTTATGCGTCGCTGAAAACTGCTCTGGCAATGAAGCAGATTCGTTTTGAAGATTTTCTCGACACGCTCTCTCGCGCTCATTCGATTGATACTTTACAGAGTCAAAGAACGTCACTTATCGAAGCCTCGAAAAATCGTTGGAACGGCGCAAACACGCAGGTTTATGCACGCGGAATGCTCGTCGCATTTCTAACGGACATCGCGCTTTTGCAGAAATCGAAAGGCAAAAATTCTTTGCCGGACATTTTGCGTGAAATCTATCAAAAGCATAATTTTTCTGCACAGAGAGAGGACGGCAACACGGCGATTTTGAATATTTTGCAAACTCGCGGCGAGCTTCGACCGATTATTGAAAAATACATCAAAGGCGCGGAAAATATCGTCTGGCAAACCGATTTGGACGCGGTTGGCATCGAATCGGCGACGGAAAATTTCGCGACGAAATTAAAGGTTAAAGCCAATCCGAACGGTCGGCAAAAGGATTTATTGGACAAGTTAGGTTATAATAACTGGCGAAAATAGCCTGGAATTATCAAAATGAATTTTAAGAAAGTTTTTCTTTTATCAGCAGTTTTATTGGTCAGCACGTTTTTGAGCGGCTGCGGTTTTATCGGCAATTTATATAATAGTGTGGTTTCGGTTGCCGGTCTAAGCACGACTTGCACAGTAATCGCCAAGAAAGCCAACATTCGCACGTCTTATGCGGTGGTCGCGCAAGATCTTTTGGAAGTCAAACGCGGCGACGTGCTTGATATTGTTGACCAGGTGGAATTTGAAAAGACCTTCTGGTATCGTGTTCGCGCCCACGACGAAGACCAGACCGAAGGCTGGATCGAAGCCCAAAACATCATCACGAGCGATGTCCTTGAAAAGTCGAAAAAACTCGCCGAAGAAGACAAGGAAGCACCGCCGCAGGCAAACGGTTTGCTACGCAACAAAACGAATTTGCGTTTAACGCCCGAACAGCGCGAGGACAATGTGCTGGTCAAACTCGATAACGGTTCGACGTTTGAAATAATGGCTTGGAAATTCGTGCAAAAGGCGGAAGACACGACCGAGGACGCGAACAAACCGGACGCGAATAAATCAAGAGCTAAAACAAAAAACGCCGAAATCGAAGCCGCGAAAACCGAGAACGAACCCGAAAAGATGGACGAAAAATACGATATTTGGTATAAAGTCCGCCTTGACCCGTCGGTTTCGCCCGCGCCTTCGGGTTGGATTTTCGGTCGTCAAGTCGAGCTTCAAGTTCCGACCGACATCGTTTTTTATCAGCAAAACAACAAAAAATTCGTCACGTGGCAGAGAATTGACGGCGTTGACACATCGCTCAAAGACGACCCGAAAGTTACGTCAAAACCGAGCAGTTGGGTGATTCTTTCGCGCACCAACGTGGTCAAAGCCGTCAACGGCGAAGAACCCGATTTCGACGGCGTTCTGCTTCTCGGCTACGACAAATACGACCAATCGCATTACCGAATTTACCCGCTCATCGGCGAAGTCTGGGGCAAACTTCCGCTCAAAATTGTCGGCACGGGCGACAGCCGCACATTTACGCTTCGTCTGCGTAATAAAAACAGCGGACAGATCGAAGACAAACAGTTTGTCGTCACCTTCGACAAGAGCCGCTACAAACTCAAACTGCCCGAAGATATGGCGAATTACGAAACGAAGGAAGGTAAGTAAAAAGTAAAAAAGCAAAAGGTAAAATTTAAGACCAAAAACCAAAGTCCAAAGACCACCAAAAATGAGCGAAGAACTCGATTTAGAAAATCCTTTCGGCGAATCGTTTGAATTAGAGATTACCGATTCGCTCGATTTACACGCCTTTGCGCCGCGTGATGTCAAAGCCGTCACCATTGCCTATCTCGAAGAAGCCCGTAAAAAAGGCTTTCGCCTCGTGCGGATAATCCATGGCAAAGGCATCGGCGTTCAACGCGAAACCGTCCGCAAAGTTCTGGAAAACACACCATTTGTCAAATCCTTCAAAACCGCCGACGAACTTTCGGGCAGTTGGGGCGCAACGATTGTGACCCTTCACGATTGAATAATTGAAAATTCTTAATGTCAATCAAGAATAGAAAAACTCTGCATGCTTTGTGACTTGGCGTGAAACTATTTTTGGTAGCGAACTAAAAGTAATGCTTTGAAAAATGCTTTATCGGAACAAGAACTTTCATCGCCGGGAGCGCACGCATCCGTGCGTGCTGCGTCGCTAGAAAAAGCGGCGTAAAAGCGTTGCTCGATCTTGACTCGACATTCAGCGCAATGATTCGCGCTCGTGCGCTCAGCACGCAGGGGATGTGTGCGCTCCCGGCGAACCACGCTTTTCTTTTTCAAACACCCTGAGAGAATCTCGAACAGCCTGACTTTCTGTTCACTACCCTACCTTTTAATGTCAGACGCGGAAATAGACCGGAAGTCCTGCTTGTGATCTATCGCGTGTACGGTGCTACTTCTTAATAATCTTCACCTGTCTTCGATGACATCCGCCCAGACTTCTTCTTCATCTTCCGTTTCGAGTTCGTCGTAGATGGCTTCAATCAAGTCGTTTTGTTCGATGATTTGCGATTCGGTGTCTTTCAAACGATTTGTCAGATATTTGCAATGCTTTTCGAGTTCGTGAATGCGGCGTTTGCGTGTGCGGTCAAGACGTTCGAGATACGCCATATAGAAAAATTGCAGACCTGCCACGCCCGCCAGACTCAGTGAAAGACAAATTAAACCGTATAACAACATCTCGATTTCGGATTTCGGATTTCGGATTTCGGATTGTTTGAAACACCAAAAACGTAATTGAAAATGAATCAATCCGCGGCGCAAACCAATCTCAAATCCCAAATCTCAAATCGTAAATCCAATTATACTCTTGACCTCTGCGCTTGGAAAAGTAAAACTTTAATAAAAACCTAAAAAGGAGAAAAAAAATGTACGAAGACATCAGCAGTTCAGAACCGACCGCGCCGCGTTTAGACCGCCGCGAATTCTTTGCGACCTCGATTTTCGCGGCAGGAATGTTCGCCGCCGCCGTTTCGCCGATTCAGGCGCAGACAAAAATTACGACCGACAACAAAGGTTTGATCGAAGGCGAAGTGAAAATTCCCGTCGCGGACGGCGAAATTCCCACGTATCGCGCAATGCCCGACACAAAGAACAAAAAGTTTCCCGTCGTGATGGTCATACACGAGATTTTCGGCGTTCACGAATGGATTCAGGACGTTTCGCGCCGTTTTGCAAAGTTGGGCTATATGGCTGTCGCGCCCGCGCTCTATGCGCGTCAGGGCGATGTTAAGACGATTACCGAAATCCGCCAGCTTCAGCGTGATATTTTCTCGAAAATCCCCGATACGCAAGCGATGAGTGATTTGGACGCGACCGTTGCGTGGGCGAAAAAGAACAGCGGCAACACGAAAAAACTTTCAATCACGGGTTTCTGCTGGGGCGGACGCATCGTTTGGCTCTATTCGGCGCATAACAAAAACATTGACGCGGGCGCGGCTTGGTATGGACGGCTTGTTCCGAATCCGACCGGAGCGAAAAACGAGGTTCAGCCGACGATGCCGATTGATGTCGCCAAAAATTTGAAAGTTCCCGTTCTCGGACTTTACGGCGGATTAGATCAGGGAATTCCGCTCGATTCGGTGCAGAGAATGCAGGACGAATTAAAGAAAGGCAAATCAAAATCCGAAATCGTCGTTTATCCGAATGCCCAACACGGTTTCCACGCCGATTATCGTCCGAGTTTTAACAAGGAATCATCGGAAGACGCATGGCAGAAATTGCAGAATTGGTTCAAGAAAAACGGCGCGTTATAAAAAGTGAAAAAACGATTGGAATGAAACTTTCTAAAAATACGAGAATTCCAAAGCGTTTTTAACGCAAAGACGCAAAGATGCAAAGGCGCAAAAGTTAAAATAATTATTAGAATCTCTTTGCGTCTTTGTTCCTTTGCGTCTTTGCGTTAATTAATTAAGATTATGACAAACGAAAATTTACAACTGATTTACACGCTTCTTTGCGACGATGTGCGGATCGAGATGGGCAACAAAATCTCTCTGATGGGAGTTTTTCAAAACATTATGGTCGAGAAATTGCCGATTTCATTGATAAAATTTGCGGTTGTCAATCATTGGCGCGGCGCGGGCAATCATCACACCGAAGTGCGGATTCTCTCGCCGAACAAAAGCAATCTGGTCGTCACATCCCAACCGACGCATATCGAACTCGCCCCGGGCGGTTTTACCGACAATGTTTCGTTTTTCGTTAATGTCGTCTTTCCGTCGGCGGGAACTTATTGGGTTCAAACGCTTGCCGATGCACGTCTGCTCGAAGAATTTCCGCTGATTGTCACAGATGTCAATAATGTCGAATCAATGCAGACAACCGAGGAGATTTCGGAAACCATCAATTAAAGTAAAAAGTAAAAAGTAAAAAGTAAAAAGTAAAAAGTAAAAAGTAAAAAGTAAAAAATTGCGTCTTACCTGAAACTAATTTCGAGTAAGACGCAATTAAATTTTTGCCTTTTTACTTTTTACTTTTTACTTACTTATCGTCGTCTTTCGGCAAATTCAGCGTAATCGCTAAACGATAAACGCCTGCGCTGTCCACTTCGATTTCTTTTGAACCGCTGACACCTTTGAGCGAAGCCGTAACGCGGAATTTTGCCGTTCCTTCGGGTTGGCGGAAAGTGAATTCGCCGCTCACGTTGGTATAACCGCTCCCGACTTTTTTGGTCGAACCGTCCGAACTTATCCGTTCAATCTCGATCTTCGCGCCCGTGATGCTTCGTCCGTTTTGATTATAAATACTTCCGTTGATCAAAACGAGCGTCCCTTGATCAACCATCAAAACCAGATTGTCGCCCAAATTAACGGTGCCTTTCTTTTTGATTTCGACGTTGTATTTGATGCCCGCGCCGTAGCCTGATTTTTCAAAGACAAAATTGTAAGTTCCGGTTTGCAGTCCCGTTATTTCAAAAGTGCCTTTCGCGTCGGTTTTAACGGTTCTCACATCTTTTCCGTCAAGCCGTGCGGTAATCGTCGCGCCGCCGATGCCGTCGCCTTTGACGTTACGCACTTTTCCTTTTACGCCGCCCGTTTCCTGTGCGAAAGCCGCGACGCTCAAAACTGTCAATAAAAAGGCGAAAACCGCCGTTTGTTTGAAAATCTTCATAAAATCTATGCGTTTGCAATTTCGGATTTGAATTCCTTGCGAAATTCGTTTGCAACATCATTGATGATATTTTCAAGCGTAAGGGTTGGCTGATAGCCGATCAAAAGTTTGGCTTTATCTAAACAGGGAACGCGCCGCTGCATATCTTCAAAGCCTTCGCCGTAGGCTTCATCATACGGAATAAACTGGATTTTACTTTGACTGTTCGTCATTTCGATGGCTTTTTCCGCGAGATTTTTTATCGTAATTTCTTCGGCGTTGCCGATGTTCGTCACCTGTCCGAAACAAGTCGGAGTTTCGAGCAGTTTCGGCAAAGCCGCGACGACATCGAGAACGTGACCGAAACAGCGCGACTGACTGCCGTCACCGTGAACGGGAATCGGTTCATTCTTCAAAGCGGCTTTAATAAAACGCGGCACGACCATTCCGTATTGTCCTGTCTGGCGCGGTCCGACCGTATTGAAAAGACGAACTACCGCGACCGGCAGACGCGATTCCTTCCAATGCGCCAACGCAAGAAATTCATCCAATTCTTTCGCGCAAGCATATGCCCAACGATGTTTGCTCGTGGAACCTTTCAAAATATCGTCGTCCTCGCGGAAGGGAACGCTCGTTCCTTTGCCATAAACTTCCGAAGTCGAAGGAATCAAAACGCGCTTGCGGTAACGCGCACAAAATCCGAGAATAATGTCGGTTCCCTGAAAAATCGTTTCGATGGTTTTGACGGGCTGCTCCATAATCAAACGAACGCCGACCGCGCTTGCCATATGGAAAACTCTGTCCGATTCGCGAATCAGTTCTTCCATCAGTTTGATGTTCAAAACCGTGTCAATAATCAGCCGAAAGCGTTCTTGCCCTTCGAGATGTTCGACGTTTGAATAGCGTCCGGTCGAGAGATTGTCAATAATCGTTATTTCGTGTCCTTCGCCGTGCAGTTTGTCCGCCAGATGTGATCCGACAAAACCTGCACCGCCTGTAATTAAAATTTTCATAAACTATTTTTTTCGCTTACGGCTCAAAACTTTCCCTGCTTCGGAGAGTTTTTCTTCCTGAAATTCGTATTCTTCGATATTAAACCTTAAGACTTTGGTAATGTGGTCTAAATGTATTTGAGTTTGCTTTTGCAGTTCGCGCATTTCGGCAATGTCCCGATCGTGTCTTGCGCTTTCGCGTTTAGATATAAATTCGGATTTAGCCTGCGAATCGGCAATATACTTAAAAGTTTCTTCGATAGTCGCAAATTTTTCGTTAAATTTTTCAACAATTTCTTTTTTCATAAATTATCTATCAGCTAAACTTTTGCAGTTCTATTGTCCGATGTTTTGATGCGTTCCGCAAAATACGCAACCGTCTTTTTCAAACCTTCCGCCAAAGGAATCGTCGGTGACCAGCCTAATAATTCCTGCGCCCGCGTAATATTCGGTTGACGCTGTTTCGGGTCGTCCTGCGGCAGCGGAAGATAGGTAATTTTTGTTTCTCTGCCAACCGCTTTGGCGACTTCCTGCGCGAGTTCATTCATCGTAAATTCGCCCGGATTGCCGATGTTGACAGGCAAATGTATGTTATCCGCTTCCGTATTCATCAAACGGATAAAACCTTCGACCAAATCGTCAACGTAGCAAAATGAGCGCGTCTGTTCGCCTGTTCCGTAAATCGTCAAATCTTCGCCGCGCAAGGCTTGCACGATAAAATTCGAGACGACGCGCCCGTCGTTTTCGAGCATTTTCGGACCGTAAGTATTAAAAATCCGCACGATTCGCGTGTCAACCTTGTTCTGACGGTGATAATCCATAAACAAAGTTTCGGCAACCCGCTTGCCCTCATCGTAGCAGCTGCGAAGCCCGATGCAATTGACGTTGCCGAAATAATCTTCGGTCTGCGGATGAATTAAAGGATCGCCGTAAACTTCAGAGGTCGAAGCCTGAAAGATTCTTGCATTCACACGCTTTGCCAAACCGAGCATATTAATCGCACCCATCACGCTCGTTTTGACGGTTTTGACGGGATTGTATTGATAGTGAACGGGCGATGCGGGACACGCGAGGTTGTAAATCTGGTCAACTTCGAGCAAAATCGGTTCGGTTACGTCGTGCCGAATCAGTTCAAAACGATGATTGTCGAGCAGATGAAAGATATTTTCCTTTCTACCCGTAAAAAAATTGTCGAGGCAGATAACCTCATTGCCTTCGTTCAGAAGCCTTTCGGAAAGATGCGAGCCGATAAAACCCGCGCCGCCCGTGATAAGTATTCTCATAATTTAAAAATGGAGAGTGGAGAGTGGAGAGTCAAGGAAAATTCTTAAACTCTCCACTCTCCACTTTTAACTCTCCACTCATTTTAAGTGTTTTTCAAAGAAACTCAAAATTCGTTCGTATTCATCCATCCAGCTCGACGGACGCGCGAAGCCGTGATTTTCCGAAGGATAGAGCATCGCTTCAAAATACGGCGTTTTTTCGAGCCGCATAAGTTTTTCGATCAACTGAAGCGAATCCTGCGCGGGAACATTGTCGTCCACCAGACCGTGCAGAATCAAAAGCGGTTTTTGCAGATTTTCGGCGTATGCAATCGGCGATGAACGCTTGTAGCCTTCGACGTTTTTGTCGGGAAAACCTAATCTCTCAGCCGTATAGACAGGCGACGAAGCGTAATAGTTTTTCCAATCGAAAACAGGTCGCAGTGCCGCCGCCGCCGCAATCTTATCAGGCGCACGCATCACGAGCATTCCCGCCATAAAACCGCCGTAACTTCCGCCGTAAACCCCAACTCTTTTCGCGTCAACCGCATAGTTTTTGACCGCATAATCAATCGCGTCGAGATGATCGTCGTAATCCTTGCCGCCTAAGAAGTCGTGAACATCCGTGCGCCAATCGCGTCCGTAACCCGCCGAACCGCGATAATCTATGTCCAAAACGACGTAGCCTTTTGTGGTCAGCATCTCGTTGAACATAAACTCGCGGTAATAATTGTTCCAGCCGTTGATCGTATTTTGCAGATAACCCGCGCCGTGAACAAAAATGACCATCGGATATTTTTGTTTCGCATTAAAATTAGACGGCAAATAAACCTTCGATTTCACAAATTTTCCGTCGCGGGTCGGAATATCAACAAATTTCGGCTCGTTCCATTTTATTTGTTTGAAACTTTCAGGTGTCGTTTTTGTAATTTGGCGCGGCAAAATCCCTTCGGAATCACATTTCGCGCAAACCTGAAAAGTTACAAGCTCAGTTGGGAAATTCCACGCCGAAGCCTCGTAAAGCAGAACATTATCTTCGGACTGTGAAAATTCGGAAATCTGCGGATTGTTTTTCATTCCTTTTCCGAATGTGAAGTATTGTCTGAATCCGCGTTCATTTCCAAGGTAAAATTCCCGTGTTGCGGTGTCGGCTTGCGTTGAAGAAAAAATGAATGTAACGGCTGAATTCCATTTTGCCCATTCGACCTGCCAGTTTCCTTTCGTCAATTGTTTGACATCAACTTTTGTCGTAAAACCTGCGTCCGACGGATTTTCCTGACGGATTTCACCCGACGGATTCGGTTCTTTCTTGGCGCGTTCGAGCGTTGCCAAGTAAAGATGATTAAAACCGTCGCGTTCGCTGCCGAAAAGAATCTGCGAATCGTCTTTCGGGTTCGGTTCGACAAGCGACGAAAGCGGCGCGATCCATTTTTCATCGGTTTCTTCCGTCAACAGAATCGTCTGTTCGGCTTTGCTTCCGACATCGTGAACGTAAAAAAGCCGGCGGCGTTTCAAATCTTTGTCAACACGGTCAACGATCAGCGAAGAATTGTCCGCCGCCCAACGCAAACCGCGCACAAACCCGACACCTTCGGCTTTCGGGAGATTTATTTCAAACGGTTTTTCGCGGCTGCCGTCCGTTAAATTGACAAAAATCTTCTGTTCGGTAAATCCGCGCCGCGTCGAATTTGCCTGCACGAATTCATCGAGATAATTCGGCACGAACAAAACCTTTTGCTTTGAACCGTCGCTCAAAACGTAAGCAATCAATTTTCCGTCTTTCGTCGGATTGACGTTAAAAATCGTCAAAAAGGCTGTCGGATTCGCTTCTTTCGTAACTTGTATGAGCGAAGTTTCCTTGAGATTCAAGACAAAATAATTTCCGCCCGACGCATACAAAATAGAATCATTCGTGAGCCAACGCGCACCTGCTTCAACACCTTGCGTGCGCGTGATTCGACGCGCTTTGGCATCTTTGTTTTCCAAATCGAGAACGTAAATATCCGTGTTTTGCAGAAACAAAATCCGTTTTGAATCGGGCGAAAATTCAACGCCGAACAGATTTTTCTCACGCGCTTTGACAAAATCGTCGCGGACGATCAAACCGTAATCCAATTTGCTCGCGGGCGGCAGAGTTCTCTGTTCATAATTGGCTTCGGCATTGACCAAAATCCGCGAATTATTGCCGTCCGAATTGACGATATAAAGATTGCGCGGCTCTTTGCCCTCGGCGTTCCACGCATAAACGACAAATTTCCCGTCGGGCGAAAGTTTTTCCGCGTCGGGACGCATTCCCGCCAAAGAAGGCTCACGCATAATCTCTTTGACCGTCAGGTTTTGAGCGTTTGCGCTCAAAACAAGGCAAAAGGCAAAAGTAAAAAAGCAAAAAGCGGATAGTTTTTTCATAATTTAGTCTTCTTCATCACTCAAAGCCTCGCGCAAGGCTTCGAGTTCGGGCAAAACAAGCAAATCTTTCGTGCGTCCGGCGGCGCGTTTGGCATTTATTAAATCGTCGAGTTGGCAAAAATATTTTGAATTGATTATAAAGTATCTATGCCCGAAAATCCGCACGACAGAGAAGATTCGGAAAAAGAAAACGATAAAAACGCCGAAAAATCTGCGCGGCGCGAAGACCAAAAGCGGCGAAGTTATTATTACGACGACGCACACGGTTACGAAGTTTATCAGCCGGAGGAAGAAAAAGAGGAGAAAAGGAGCGGAGGAGAAGAGGAGATAAGTTCTTAAGTGATAAGAAACTGTTTTAAAACTCGAAAGCTGTTGAAAATCTCGAATTATCAACTTTCAATTAGCAATTAGCAATTAAATTCAGAAGTAATAATCGTTTAATAACCTCAAAAGTAATTGGTAATTGATAATTGATAATTGATAAAGCGGTTTTCACCTTTAATCATTTTGAGTTTTCAAACTGCTTTTTAGAAAAATCTCCTCTTCTCCTCTTCTCAATTACTAGGTGCGTTTCTGCCCGGGCGTGTGATGGCGGTTCTTTTTTCGCCGTTTGTGCTGTCGGTGATTTCGAGTTTTATCCGGCGAAAACTGCCGTCACGGTTGCTGTTGGTCGGCGCGTATGAAATTACATACTGCGTGCGGAATTCGTCCGAAATTTCGGCGGCGATTTTCGGCAAAGCGTCAATCGAATCGGGGAAATAAACTTTGCCGCCCGTTTCCTGCGCGAGCCGTGTGAGAAATGTGCGGGCTTTTTGACGGCGGCTGATGCCTGTTTCGGAATCGGGCGTGTCGCTCAAATCATTTGTAAATCCGATGGCGTAAATCTGCACGTAAGAATTTCGCAAAAGCTCGAAAAGCAGTTTTTCGTTGAACTTGCTGCCGCGATCATCGCCGTCGGTGACGAGAATCAGCGCACGCAGTTTGATGTTTTCTTTTTTCCGCGAATTCTGATATTTTTCGACCATTTCCGCCGTTCGATAAACCGCGTCAATAATTGCCGTCTGTCCGCCCTCGACAAAAAGATTATCGAGCGCGTTGTTCACCATATTTTTATTAGAGGTAAATTCCTGCACAACCTCGATTTTGTCTGCGCTGACAAAACGCACGACCGATGCTTCGTCCTGCGGACGATTTGTGCCGATAATGATTTTGCCCGCTTCGACAACTTTTTGAAGCTGTGTGCGAAGCGAGCGCGAATTATCAATAACCAATGCGTTGAAAATTGGAACCTCGGTCGTTGCGACGGAAGTTATCGGCTGCAGAACGCCGTCTTCATAAACTTTAAAAGACGATTCTTTCAAGCTGTTGACGGGACGATTAGTGCCGTTCACAACGCGGACGTTAAGACTGACTTCCTCGGTATCAATTTTAAGAACTTCGTTATCGTCTTCGGACGAGTCCGCCGTTGCCGCCGGAGTCGGTAACGGATTGACGTTCGGATTCGTGTTTGAAGTTGGTGTTGAAGATTGAACAACGGTTTTTGAAGTTTGAATCGGCGTTGGAACAGGTTTCACCGCAGTTTTTACTGCTTGTATCGTTTTGCCGAGAATCCATCCTCTAGTCGCTCCGTCGGCAGTCGAAACGTAAACCCAGCCGTTTGCTTCGCGTCCCTGTTCAAACGTAACTTTTTCGCCTTTTTGCACCGTTTTAAGTCTTTCGCCGTTATAATCAGGCTGTTTACGCACATAGGTTGATGTCACCGTTACTTCCGCCTGGCGTTGAGCAAAAACCGAAAAAGCAAATAATAAAGTAAAAAACGTAATAGTCAAAATTTTCATCACACACCCCTTGTATTTATACCGTGAATTTCGCTTTGATAACTGATTCAACGGTTTTACTGCTATTGAAATAGATACTAAAAATCAAAAACCTGTCTGCCTTCCTCTACGGGTTGACAGTCACCGTGACCGAACCGGCGGCAGTTCCGCCTTTGCCGTCGTTGATTATATATTTAAAACTGCCGCTCCCGCGAAAGTTTTGATTCGGCGTGAATTTTACTCCGCCGCCCACAATTTCCACGTTGCCGTTAACGGCATTTGAAACATCCGACAAAACCATTGTATCGCCGTCAATATCCGTATCGTTGGCGACTACGTTAATGATGACAAAAGTATTTTCTTTGGTTGCCGCGCTGTCTGAATTTGCCGTCGGCGCATCATTAACCGGCGCGATTTTAAGCGAAATCGTCGCTGTTTCGGAATCAGCCGTGCCGTCATTAACCTTAACGGTAAAACTGTCAGAGCCGTTAAAATCAGGTTTCGGCGTATAAGTTAAGTTTGAACCTGCGCCGCTCAAACTTCCGTTTACCGGATTCGCCACAATCGAATACATCAGCGTATTCGAGGGTAAATCAATATCGCTCGCCTTCAAAACAAATGAAACAGCCCGATCTTCAATTCCGGTGATTTCGGCATTATTGACAACCGGCGGTTTATTGACTTCCTTGACCGTAATCGTCACGGTTTCTTCGGCAGACAAAGAAGGCGTACCGTTATCCGTTACGCGAATCGTCAGGTTATAACTGCCCGCACCCTGCGCTTCGCTCGGTGTCCAATTAAACGCGCCGGTTGCCGGATTAATGCGCGCGCCCGGCGGAGCATTAATTAGGCTGTAAGTTAAAGTGTTCGCGGGCAAATCAGAATCAGTTGCTCCTGCCGTAAAAGTCAGCGGAGTTTCTTCATCAATCGTTTTATTGCCGATACCGGCGAACTCAGGCGCAACATTGATTTCGTTGACGCGAACATTGAATGTTCGGGTATCGGTCAGATTCGGTGCGCCGTTGTCCGTTACGCGAACCGTGACCGGGAAATCGCCCGCACCCTGTGCTTCAGTCGGTGTCCAGGTCAGTAAGCCCGTTTTTGAATTGATCGTCATTCCCGCCGGCGTGCCCTCACCGAGCGAATAAGTCAGAACATTTGTCGGGTCGTCCGTATCCGAACCATTCGCCGACAGGGAAAGCGTTTTAAGCTCATCAATGGTTTGCGAGTTAATTACGGACAGAATCGGCGGACTGTTGACTTCTTGAGCCGTCAATTTGACCGGAACGTCGGCGCTCGCCAGACCGTCGGAAACGCGGACGGTAAAATTATAGGTCGAGCCATTACCCTGTGCTTCGGTCGGAGTCCAACTAAACACGCCTGAAGTCGGATTAATTAATGCTCCGACAGGCGCACCGATGAGCGAAAATGTTAAAGGTTGGTTAGGAATATCCGCGTCCAAAGCCGCCGCCGTAAAAGTATAGACGGCAAGTTCATTGATGGGCGCCGAAGCCGGGACATTTGAAATCTGCGGAGCGACATTAACTTCCTTGACCGCGACGCTGATTGTTCGGCTCGCGGTTGCCGAACCGTCCGAAACATTGACTCGAAACGAATAATTTGCGGGTCCCTGCGTTTCGGCGGGAATCCATCTGAATATTCCTGAAATCGGGTCTATTTTCGCGCCGGAAGGGGCTTCGCTTAAACTAAACCGCAATGCGTTTAACGGAGTGTCAATATCGTTTGCGATTGCCGCAAAGCTCAACGGCGTGAGTTCGTCCAAAATCGCAGACGGCTGTAAATTGGAAAGCGTCGGCGCATCGTTAATCGAATTAACTTTAATTATCACCGTCGCCCCGACGGAATCAACCTGTCCGTCATTTGCCTTATAGGTAAAACTGTCAGTGCCGTTGAAGTCGGCTTCGGGCGTGTAGCTGAATGAACCGTCGGCATTTAACGACAGAGTTCCGTGTTTGGGCGGCGTTTCCGGCTTTGCTGAGGCAACTGTTAAATTATCGTCCTCCTCATCCTTATCGTTGGCTAAAACGCCGCGTCCGCCGTCCGTTTTCAAAATTGTGTCTTCATCTATTAAATAAGAATCCGCAACGGCTTGCGGCGCGGTGTTAAAGGTAAAAGAGTTGAAAAATTTATCAACCGGCGGAGTGTTGATGATGTCTTCGGGCAAGACCGCCAACAGCATGTAAAACCGTCTGCCGATAAAAAACATCCGGAGACGTTCGATGCGGAATTTCGTCAATACCTGACCTTCAAAGCCCGTTATTGTGCCGGTCGGGATTTTTATGTGCAGCTCGCGTCCTTTCGCTTTGCCGCTCGTAAAATCTTCTTCTTTAAGAAGTTGTCCCCGGCTTGCCGTAATGAAATCTTTTTTAACTTTTTTGTAGTGAGCCTTCGCGTCGGGCTTGAGCGAAATCAAAAAAGCCTTCGGAGCGTCCCTGTAAACAACGGCAAAATAGCCGTAAAAATCGCTGTAGGAATAGCTGCCCATCTTGTTGCCCGGTTCTACTGCTTCCTCGTCAGGCTTCATTTCACCGGGTGCGAGAACGCTCCACGATTTGCCTGTCGGACTAAAATATTTCCACGCCCATTCCTGTGCCAAAACACCGCCGCTTAAAATCAATATAAAAGCCAACGATGATAAAAACTTATACATTTAAAAAACTTCCCCTTGAACAATAATTTTATAAAAAAGCTCTCATTACAGCTTTTTCGCGCGGAATTTTCCGCGAGCGCGAACGACTGCGTCGCTGCGATTAACTTTGACGATGATGTTGTTGACATCGGTCTCTTTGACGGCATTTCTCGAGTAAAACCCGAGCCGGTATTGCTGTCTGACCTCGGCGGCAATTTGCTTGAAAATTTGACTCAGTTGCGGCGCGTCGCTCATATAAAAGCGACCGGCGGTCGTGTCCGACATTTCCTGCAAAACATTGACCGCTTCAGCACTGGTTACGGTGTCAATCAGTTTTAATTCTTCCGCCGTATTGGCATCTCTCGGCAAAGCGATTTTTATCGAATATTTTTTCTTCTTTTTATTCGGCTTTTTTTCTTCCGGTTGTTTGATTTCCGGCTGTTTGATTTCCGATTCTTGCTTGACCGCGCCTTTTGAATCAACTACCACTCTGCCGGTTTGATAAAAAATCGAATAAATAATTACGTCCGATTCTTCGAGCTGGCTGAATAAATTTCTTCTTGAAACCGGGCTTCCGTAATCTTTACCGTCCGAGAGCAAAACGATGACTTTGCGTCCTTGAGCTTTGACAAAACCCTCACGCGCGATTTTGTCAACCGCGCTAAAAACGACGGAGCCTTCGCCTGTCCCGGTTTGAATTGTTTCGAGTGATTTTGCCAACACGTCGCGGTCTGAGGTAAGCGGTTCGAGGATTCTCACTTCCGAATCGAAAGTCGCGATTAAACATTTGTCGTTTTTATTCAGGAGTTCGATAAAATCTTTCGCGGCTTTACGAATTTGGTCGAGGACAGCCTTCGTACTTTCGCTCGTGTCAATCAATAAAGCGATGCTGACCGGCTCGTCTTCGGTCGCAAAAAAGGTAACCTTTTGTTCTTTGCTGTCTTGATAAATCCTGAAATCATCCTTTTCCAAACCCGAGATGTAACGCCCTTCGCGGTCGCTCACGCTGACCGGAACGCTAACGAATGTTTTGTCCGATTGGGCATACAGGACATTCTGAAAACCTAGTAGCAATAAACAAAGCAAGATTAAAATAATTCTCATAGTTTTCCGTTAAGACTTAAAGTATAAGGCTTACGATGTGTCTTTTCAATATTTAGTTGAATGCGAATAATTTAATTATGAAAAAATTAACCTGCCGCAAGCTGGTTTTAGCGGTTATTTTCAGGTAATTTTCGAACGAATAAACCTAATCGGGCGAATCCTGAAACTTTCGGCGTTCTTTTTTCTTTTCATCATTTAAAATCATTGCATTTCACATTTTAAAGGCATAAAATTAGGCACACTGGCAAGATATTTGTGAAAAAAGAACAAGAACCCTTAACGATTGAAAAAATAAAACAGGCGCACGCCGAAAGACGCGACGAAATTCGCGCTCGCCTTAAAGAATTTGATAATGTTTGGAAACAGGAAAGCGACTTGCGGCTCTGGGAAGAGATGGTTTTTTGCTTTTTTACGGGCGGCTGTTCGGCAAAAATGGGGCTTCGTTCGGTTGCAGCCGTGCGACCGCTTTTGCTTGAAGGAACGCACGAAGAATTGATGAACGCGCTTGTCGGTAAACACCGCTACCCGCGAGCGCGGGCGGGTTATATCGTTGCTTCGCGCACATTTTTGCAGGAACATTGCAATTTGCAGTTGCGTAAGAAACTTGAGAGTTTTGAAAATCCATTGGAACGCCGCGATTGGTTGGTCAAAGAAAAACGCATTAAAGGCTTGGGTTACAAGGAAGCAAGCCATTATTTGCGGAACATCGGTTTGAGAGGTTACGCCATTTTGGACAAGCATATTTTACGCTCTTTGGCGGAACTGAAAATAATTGATGACCCAAAGCCACCAAATACGCGTTCGAGGTATCTAACGATTGAAAATAAGTTGAAAAACTTAGCGTTGCTGTCCGAGATTGATTTCGACGAGCTGGATTTGGTCTTATGGTCAATGAAAACCGGCGAAATTTTAAAGTAAAAACTAAAAATTCAAGGAAAGGAGTTATAAATTATGAAATTTAGAATTCTTGTTAATGGTGTTTTCCGGTTTCCTTTCCAAACAAAGCATTTAGCCGTTTTCGTCTTAACTGTTTTGTTCATTATCGGTTTGCCTGCCCTCGGGTTGGCAGGCGATGACGTGCAGCAAATCGAAGAAGATACCCGTCAACAAATCAAACAAGCGGAAAAATTAGCCAAAAAAGGCAACGTCGCCGAAGCCGAAAAGATTTTGCGTAAAATAATCGAGCGCAATCCGTCGCATTCGACCGCCAAACTAAAACTTGCCTACATACTTCTCAAGCAAAAGCAGTTGCTCGGAGCCTACGAATTGTCGTTTGAAATCGCTAAAAACGAACCGAAAAATTCGTATGCCTATGCCGTTTTGGGCGCAACGCTTTTAAGTGCGGGAAATTTTAAGGAAGCTGACAAAATTTTAGTCGCCGCGATAACTTTGAAGAAAAGCGAAGCCTTAGCTTGGGCAGGACTCGGAATGTTGGATTTTTACGAAAACCGCATTTCGGATTCGATAGAAAATCTGAAGACAGCGGTTTATTTCGACAGCGACGAGCCGGATTATATCTTTGCGCTTGCCCAAGTTTCGGCGCGGGCTGAAAAATACAAGGAAGCGGCAGATGCCTATAACATATTTTTGCAGGTTTCACCGCAAACCGACACCGAAAGACGCGACCGCATCAAAGGACTTATCAATTTTCTCCGCTTTTTGGGCGCAAAACGCTCGCTCTATAATTTGGACGGCGGCTCCCGAACAGTAGTTTCGTTCGATTTGATGAGAGACCGTCCCGTCATCAAACTCAAGGTCAATAACAAAGAAGAGCCGCTGAAATTTGTTTTGGATACCGGCTCGGGAATTTCCGTTATCTCCAGAGAAACGGCAGAACGCTTGAAAATCAAACCGATTACACGCGGCGGATTGGCACGGGCAATCGGCGGCAACGGAAAATTTGAAATCGTCTACGGCTTTTTGAAATCGGTTAATATCGGCGATGTTCAAATAAAAAGCGTTCCGGTTTATATCCGCGAATTTCATTCCAACGATGAAAAAATTGACGGCTACATCGGATTGTCGCTGATTTCAAAATTTTTGACGACGATTGACTACGGTGAATTGACCTTTTCGTTGGTTAGAAAAGACATTGCGGACGAACAGAATCTCGTTGAAAACAAAAGTTTGTTTTTACCGCTTCGACTGACTTCGAGCGGATTTTTGAGCGGCGAAGTTCAGCTTGAAGGGGTCGAAAATTCACTCAATTTTATTGTTGATACAGGCGCGAGCATTTCGGTTATTTCCGATGAAGTCGCTAACCTTTCGGGAATCAGCCGCTTTGTCCGCAATGAAAAAATGCGGGTTGTCGGAGCCGCCGGCATAACGGAAAACGTGTCATCGTTTTTGCTTCCGCGCATTACTTTCGGCACTAATTCGCGTGAAAGCATCACGGCAATCGCGCTTGATTTGGACATCATCAACGAGGCTTCGGGTTTTCGTCAGGCGGGAATTTTGGGCGGAAATTTTTTGAAGAATTATCGTTTGACGTTTGATTTTAAAAACTCGAAAGTAATTTTTACGCCGATCAGAAAATGAGTAAAGAGTGGAGAGTAGAGAGTAAAGAGTTTGGCTTGACTCTCCACTCTCCACTCTCTACTCTCTACTCTTATAATGAAACAAACTTTATATCTCGAAACGTCGGTGGTTGGTGCGTATCTTGATAACGGCGAACCGTTTCGGCGCGATTTGACGATTCGCTGGTGGGAACACGAACTCTCGGAATATCAAGCCTACAGTTCAATTCTCGTCGAGCGCGAACTGGAACGGGTTGCCGAACCGCATCGGACAGGCTATCTCAATCTGGTCAAACCGCTCAAAAATCTCGAACTCGTCGAAGAAGTTGCAATTTTAGCCGAAGGTTATATTTCACGCGGAATTTTTCACCGCAAATTTATTGCCGATGCCCTTCACGTTGCCTTTGCTTCGTTTTACAAAATTGATTATCTGGTGACGTGGAATTTCGGGCATCTGGCAAACGTCCGCAAACAGGCGCGAATCAGACTTTTCAATACCGCCGCCGGATTTTTTTCGCCCGTTATCGTGACACCCGAATTCTTAGTGCATAGTTAAATTGAATGGTGAATGATGAGTTCAAATCCGTTTTTTTATTCATCATTCATCATTCACCATTCACCATTCACCATTCGATTTCGGTTGACTATTATTGACTGACGATTGACAATTAAAGCTGTAATGTATCGTCGTCCGAAATTTTTAGAAGTATTATTGGAAATCCGTCAAGAAATGGCGCGGGAAGCCGATTATGACGTGGATTTATTCGCCGAAATGGTGCGCGGCGGAAATTTTTCGCCGGGCGGAAAGCGGTTTAATTTGACCGAAACCAAAATCGAGAATAATCTTGACAGCAAAAAAGCTAAAGAATCGTAAAGTTCAGTAATGGAAATAACTTTTGACGCAATCGGTCTGGAAATTCCGAACGAAAACGCCTTTCATGATTTGGCGGAAGATGTCGGTAAGCGCGGCGAAGTTTCGATTTTGGCGCGTAAAGACGGAGTTTTGCACGGTCGTTGTTTGAAATTCGGCGCGGGACTCGAAGTTTGGACGCTGTTTTACGAATCGGGCAAAGGCGAAATGACTTACGCCGATTGCCGTCCGGCGTTTCGCGCCCGTTACGCGCAAAAAGTTTCGCCGTGGGCTTTGACCGAATCCGACAAAGAAGGCAAATCCGTCATTCACGGCTTTATCGAGGACACGAACACCGAAGTTTTATTTCAACTGCAAAATTTAACCGAAGTCGGCACGCACTTTCTTGAACAGACAACTCTCAATGTCGGGCTTTGCGGGTTGGCGTATCGCGCCGAAATTTTTGATAAAAACGCGGAATCGCGCTGGCAGTCTTACGATGAAACGACGGTCAACGTGATCGAAGACGAAAATGATTGGAACGTCGCCGGACGGATACTCGCCTTTAACGCGCTTCAAAATCCGCAATCGGGTAACGATTTATACTGGATTTATGTCGGAATGGGCGGACTTCAGCTTGAGATTCTGGTCAATCAGCGAGCCTTGCGCGGCAAAAAACCGCGAATCGGCGCGTTTATCGAAGCCGATGTCTGGCTGCAAGGACATATTTTGAGCGAAACCGCCAAACGAAACGGCTATGAGGGCGTTGATTGGTCAGTCCGTCCGGCTGATTACTGGAAGAGTTTCAAAAAACCAAACTAATGGATTTGGGATTGAGGATTGCGGATTTGGGATTTATTTTTCAAATCCGCAATCCTCAATCCCAAATCCCAAATCAAAATGCGTCGTTATTTGCCCCTTGTTTTAATTCTGATTATTCTTGCCGCCGCGTCAGCCGTTGGAGCTTATTATTTTAAACAATATTGGATTCACCGCTACGATGAAGTCATTGCGCGGCAGGCGAAAGTTTATAATCTGGACGAAAAACTGGTTTGGAGCGTGATTTACGAGGAAACCTATTTTCGCGCTTGGAAAATCGGCGGCGCGGAAGAAGTCGGTTTGATGCAGGTCACGCCGACCGTGGCGCGGATATGGGCAAAGGAAACGGGCTTTCAGGAATTTGAAAAGCAAACCGCCGAAAACGTCAACGAATTTTTGCGCGACCCCGAAAGAAATATTCAAGTCGGCTGTTGGTATCTCGAAAAATCGCGCGAAAAGTATCGCGGCTACGCGGCGCAGGACGCGATGACTTTGGCGGCTTACAACGCGGGCGCAAGCCGTGTCGAGGAATGGACAAAAATTTCCGCCAATCCTTCGCAAATGAGCGAACAATCGTTTATCGAAAAAATTAATATTGCTTCGACAAAATCCTACGTTACCTCGATTATCGAGCGTTACAAAGAAATCAAAAGAGCAAAATGAAAATTTTAACTGCGCGCTACGTTGTGCCGATTTCGTCCGCGCCAATCGAAAACGGCGCGGTCGCGTTTGAAAAAGACAAAATCATTGCAGTCGGAAACCAAGCCGAAATCATCGAAAAATTTCCCGAAGCCGAAGTCGAAAGTTTAGGCGAATCGGCGATTTTGCCCGGATTTGTCAACTCTCATTCGCATCTTGAAATTACCGCGATGCGCGGTTTTGTGGACGAATTCGACGACGATTTTGCTTCGTGGCTTTTAAAACTCAACAAGGTTCGCGGCGAAGTTTTGACCGACGAAGACGTTCAAAACGCCGCCATTTTGGGTGCAATCGAAGGCGCACACGCGGGCGTGACAACTTTCGGCGACATCGGACGTTTCGGCAAAAACGGCTTTGAAGCCTTAAAGGCGGTCGGTTTGCGCGGCGTTGTTTTCCAGGAAACCGAATTTTCGCCCGACGACAAAACTGCCGGCGCGGATTTTGCCAAGCTCAAAGAAAAATTTCTCGAACTAAAAGAAACCGAAACAAATCTCGTCAAAGTCGGACTTTCGCCGCATTCGCCTTACACGGTCGGCGCACGGCTTTTTGAAAACATCGCCGCTTACGCGATTGAAAACAACGTCAAAATCTCGGTTCACGCCGCCGAATCGGACGAAGAAAGCGAATTGATGCAAAAGGGAACGGGATTTTTTGCGGGAATTTATGCAAAATACGGCTTTGAATGGCACACGCCAAATTGTTCGTCCATCGAATTGCTCGACAAGCTCGGCGTTCTGCGTGCCAAACCGCTTCTCGCGCATTGCGTCAAAGTTTCGGAGCGCGACATTGAACTTATCAAAAATTCGGATTCACGCATCGCGCATTGCCCAAAATCAAACGCCAAATTCGGACACGGCATCGCGCCGTTTGAAAAATTTCTCGACGCAAACATAAAAACAGGTTTCGGAAGCGATTCGATGGCGAGCAACAACACTTGCGACATCTTGGAAGAAGCGCGTTTTGCAACGCTTTTTGCCAGAAATCTGCCCGGGCGGAAACGATTCTTACAGCCAAAAGAAATCATCGAAACCGCAACGCTCGGCGGCGCAAAAGCCTTGGGTTTGGAAAACGAAATCGGAACTTTGGAAGTCGGAAAACAAGCCGATTTTACAGTCGTTTCACTCGAAAATATCGCCCAAATGCCGGTTCACAATGTTTATTCGGCTTTGCTTTTCGCGTCAAACGCACGCGATATTCGTCTGACAATCGTCGCGGGCGAAGCGATTTTCCGCAATGGCGAATCGTGCAAAATTGACGAGGGCGAAATTAAGGCAAAAATGAATGAAATCCGCCGAAAAATGTAGGAAATCAAACAACGATTAACGCCGAATTAGACGGATTACTTTTTGAAATCAGTTCAAAAATCTGTGCAAATCAGCGTTAATCGTTGTTTCAAACAATCGTCATAATTTCTTCGAGCGGTTTGCGTTTGATGTCGGGAACTTTGGCGTTTTCCGCCGGATAGCCAACCGGAATCAGCACGAACGGCACTTCGGTTTTCGGGCGACCTAAGATTTCCTGTAAAAATTTCATCGGACTCGGCGTGTGCGTGAGCGTTGCCAAACCCGCATTATGCAATGCGGCGAGCAGAAATCCGACGGAAATTCCGACCGATTCCTGCGAATAATAAGTCGGTTCGGTTTCGCCGTTTTCAACAATTGAAGTAATCCGAAAAACGACAATCAAAACGGGCGCGATTTCGAGAAAAGGTTTGTTTTCGTCCGTTCCCAAAGGCGCAAGGCGGCGCAGCCATTTGTCCGACATTCGCTTATGATAGCTTTCAAATTCCTCACGTTCGGCGGCTTCGCGGATTTTGCGTTTTGTTTCCGCATCCGTCACAACGACAAAACGCCACGGTTGCATATTTGCGCCCGACGGCGCAGTTCCGGCGGTTTGAATCGCTTCTTCAATCAGTTCAAACGGCACGTCTTTGGCGGAATATTCGCGCACCGTTCGGCGGCGGTTTAAAGTTTCGTAAAACTCACAAGCGCGGCGGATTTGTTCGGTTTCGTCGGCGATTTGTTGAAATTCAAGCGGGATAAATTTGGGTTCGGGCAAGTTGTTCATAAGTTCTTACGGTAAATAATTATCTAATTTCAAGACAAATTTATTCCTTTCCGCGTCGAAATAATACGAAGAAACCGCGCCGTTTTCGATGTCGCACGACCGATCAATCGCCATAATTTCCTCTTCGGTCAATTTTTCGACAACGTAGCGAAAAACGCGGATAACGACCTCGTGCGTGATGATTAAAACCTTCTCATCGTGAAAGTTCAGACATAAATCGCGCCAAAAAGAACGCAGACGCAGACCGACATCCGCCCAATTTTCGCCACCGAGCGGACGATAATAAAATTTCCCTAAAGACTCGCGTTTTTCGCATTCTTCGGGAAATTTCTGCATCGCGCCGAGCCGTGTCAGACGGTCGAAAATTCCGAGTTCGCGTTCGCGGAGTCTTTCGTCCTGATGGATTTCGATGTTTTGAAACTTGGCATTTTCAGTAATCAAACGCGCCGTTTCAAAAGTGCGACGATAAGGCGAAGCAAAAATCACGGTCGGCTTCACGGGCTGAAATTTAAACCAGCGACCGACGGAAATCGCTTGCCCGATGCCAGTTTCGGATAAAGGAATATCCATCTCGCGCTCATCGTAATCAATCGTCAAAAGTTTTTCGGCTTCCGCCTTTTGCCGCGCCAGATTTGCCGTGCTTTGTCCGTGACGAATCAGCCAGAGCGATTTCGGGTTTGAGATTTGAGATTTCGGATTATTCATTTCAAATTGCAATTGTCATCTCTGCCAATTTTGCCAGTAAGTTTTCTTCGGTCAATTCACTATAATTCAAAAAATGAAAGTCAAAATTATTTGGATACTCTTGATTTAGCTTCTTTCCCAAAATTTGAATACTTTCAGTACGAATTGCGTATTCAGCTTCTACCTCTTGATTATTAATGGTCAGTAACAATTTAATTTTTATATTTTCCTTTAGCCACTCCGTATTATTGAACAACCAAAAATACTTGGAAATGCTTTCAACAGGTCGTTTATTGTTTTCATATTCAAAAAGTAAGACTCTATCGGAGTGATAGAAAGCATCGTCCGGCATAATTCGATAATTGCGACCGTTTAACTGCAACATACAGCCTTTTTTATGGGCTGGGAAATCTTGTGTAGTCTTAAAATATTGAATAACTATTTGTCTTGTTTCTTCAATCGTCATTATATTTCAAATTCGGCAACGACGGGCGTGTGATCTGACGGGCGTTCCCATGTGCGCGGTTCTTTATCGATCCAGCAGCCGACGCATTTTTCCGCCAAACTTTTGCTCGTCCAGATATGATCAATCCGCAGACCGTGATTTTTCGGGAATGCGCCTTCGCGGTAATTCCACCACGAAAATTCCTGTAAATCGCCGTTGATTTGGCGGAAAACGTCAACAAAACCCCATTGTTTGACGTGATGAATCGCAGCGCGTTCGGGCTTTGAAAAATGCAGTTTGCCTTCCCATGCTTTAACATTCCAAACGTCCAATTCTTCGGGCGCGACGTTGAAATCGCCGCAGAGCAAAACGTCCGAATTTTTATCGCAAGTTTCGTCAAAAAGTTTCCGCAAACGCTGCAGCCAATCCAATTTAAACGTGAATTTATCCGTCCAAAGTTCCGTCCCGTTCGGAATATATGTGTTGACGATGCGTACGCTTTTGACGGTCGCGGCAATCAGCCGTTTCGGCGATTCTTCCGTGTCGTCGAGAAAGTTTTTCTGCACGTCTTCGAGCGGATGTTTCGATAAAATCGCCACGCCGTTGTAGGATTTCTGTCCCATAAAAGCGGCGTGATAGCCGAAATCCGTAATTGCTTCGAGCGGGAATTTTCCGTCAACGCATTTTGTTTCCTGAAGACAAACAACATCAGTATTTGTGTCGTCAATCCATTTCAAAACGGCTTCGAGCCGGATAGCGATTGAATTTACATTCCAAGTTGCGATTTTCATAAAAAGAAATATTTTAACCATAAAAGGCAAGAAGTTAAAATGGGACGCGGATGAACGCGGATTTAGCGTAGGGCTATTGCAAAGTCAGGTTTTGAGGCGATTCGGTTATTCGCTATCAGTTATTCGTTATCAGTTACTCCGAAAAGTAAGCG
Organism: Acidobacteriota bacterium; assembly: GCA_031412675.1. Classification (GTDB taxonomy): domain Bacteria; phylum Acidobacteriota; class Blastocatellia; order Pyrinomonadales; family Pyrinomonadaceae; genus JAFDVJ01. Next base: position 69,629 of record JANODL010000152.1, read on the forward strand.
TTTTTATTCGGAATAACTGATAGCTGATAGCAGGGCTTTCCTATAAAACTTGAGAACAAGGGGGCAAACAGTTACTTTTTAGAGTGACGAAACTTAAAAAAGTAACAAATATGCCACCTTGTCAAGAAAATAGTAGAAGTTTTTTCGAGAAACTGCAAAACGCCGAT
>JANODL010000153.1:0-27375 GCA_031412675.1 Acidobacteriota bacterium
CGCAGTTAGGATTTTTAGCCATCGGAGATGGCGAAAGCGTGTAGCCCACAGCGCAAGTGGAATTTGGCGGAATTTGACATCGAGCTATCGTAGATAGCGACAGATTCGCGCATCTGTCGCCCGCTGACACGGGCTTTAATATTTTTTTCAACCGTTCCCGCAGCTTGCGCTACGGGCTACACGCTTGCACCCGCTACGCGGGCTAACATTTCAAAAATCGCGTAAGGTGAGTAATTAAATTACATTGGGTTCTCTGTGTCTTTGTGGTTTAAAGTTTTTTCTGGAAAACCCAATCAGTCTGCGGGTCTTTTCCGAGTTGAAAAACGTGTTCGCCACATTGTTCAAAACCGAATTTTTTGTAAAATTCCTGCGCTCTGAAATTGTATTCCCAAACGCCGAGCCACATAAAATCGTGTTCGTTTTCTTCGGCAAGCTCCAAACATTTCAGCATTAACGCCTTGCCGATGCCTTTGCCGATGTATTCGTTGAGCGCGTAAAGACGGCAAAGTTCGAGCGGGTTTTCGCCTGCCACACAATCTTCGCGTGAATTTTGTTCGAGCTTGGCGTAGCCGACCATTTTTCCGGCGATTTCGGCGACAAAATAGATGACGTTCCTGTCAGCAATTTCGTCGGCAAAGACTTCGACCGTAAACGCCTCGTCCATATAGCTTTTCAAATCGTCGGGCGCGTTTTTCGGATGATCGGCAAAGGCATCGTAGAAACTTTTCCAACCGATCTGTGCCAAAATTTCGGCATCTTCGGCGACTGCCAAACGGATTTCTATTGTTTCGCGCATAAATTATCCGGTAAAACCGAGCGTGTCGTTATAATTCAGAACGGCATCGGGATTGTTTTGCAAAGCGGTTTGAAATTTCGAGTTGAAATCTTCGTCCGAGTCTTCAAAATAAAGTAAAAGTTTAGCCTCATTGAAAAGTCCCTGCGCCTCTGTTTCGGTTGCCGGACGGCGCACCGAAACGGCTTCGTCAATCAGCGCGATGAGCGCGGAGATTTTGCGAAGCCACGCAAAATGCGCGTCGTCAATGACGAGTTGAAAATATTGATTAACACTCTCGATTTTGCCGTTTTTCGTTTCATATTCAACCTTTGAAGCGTCGAGCAAAGTTTTATGAAGCCGCAGCATCGCTTTGCTCAAATTCTTCAAACTTGCGCGTGTTTCGTCAGTTAATTTGTCGTGTCCTTTTTCAAATTCTATACTCATAAAGTTATTTTAACTCAATTTATTTGCCTACGAAACACACGAAAGGAACGAAAATAAAACAATTTGATTAATCTTTTTTTCGCATTTTTCGTTTGTTTCGCAGGCAAAAATTTCTTACGGATTTGTTCCGCTCAACATCAAGCCGGTTCTTTCATCTAACCCGAACATCAAATTCATATTTTGGACGGCTTGACCCGCCGCGCCTTTGACCAGATTATCAATCGCCGAGAAAACCGCGATTTGTTTGCCGTTTGAATGCGCCGCGATGTCGCAGAAGTTGGTCGTTTTAACCCAATTAATGTCGGGCGAACCTTCGACGATGCGAACAAAAAATGAATTTTTGTAAAACAATTCGTAAAGATTTTTCACATCTTCATTCGTCAGCAAATTTGTTGTTTCGAGATAACACGACGCAAAAATTCCGCGCGAGACGGGAAGCGAATGCGTCATAAAAACGAGTTCGTTTGTAAATTCGCCGACTTCGCGCAAATGTTGTTCGATTTCCGGGACGTGCTGATGCTGAAACGGTTTGTAGGCGTAAAACGAGTTCATCCGCTGCGGGTGATGCGTGTTCGCCGCCGCTTTTGCGCCCGAACCCGACGAACCAGTTTTCGCGTCAACAATTATTTTCCCTGTCAGCAAACCACTTTTCACCATCGGCGCAAGCGCGAGCAATGTTGCCGTCGCAAAACAGCCCGGATTGGCGATGTAATTCGCCGATTTTATCGCTTCGCGGTTCGTTTCGGTCAAGCCGTAAACGAATTGTTTCTGCAATTCGTCAGCGGTGTGTTCGAGCTTGTAAAATTGTTTGAAAATGTCAGCGTCATTAATTCTGAAATCGCCCGAAAGATCAACGACTTTCACATTTGCGGGTAATTGCGGAATCAAACGAACAGCCTGACCGTGCGGCAGAGCGAAAAACGCGACATCGGCATCGAGTTTCGATAAATCGTCGGGCGCAAGTTCAAGTTTCAGATTACAAATTCCAAACAGATTTTTATGAACGTCGCCGACCGCTTTGCCCGCGTGTTCATTCGCCGTTACCAAAATAATTTCCGCGTTCGGATGAAACAAAAGAATCCGCAAAAGCTCGCTTCCGCCGTAGCCCGAACCGCCGAAGATGGCAATTTTTATTTTTTCACTCATATTTTCAAAATAATTTGTTTATTAGGTGGTTTTGGAGAACGCAAAATTTTAATGTTTGGCTCATAAACGGAAGCTACGTCAACAACGTAGCGAAATGTAAATAAACCATAATGATTGAATTTGCCCGGATAATGTTCTGTTGCAAATGTTGAAATTTTCAAGTAGTCCAAAAAACTTGATGTCGTGTAAGTTCCAAAAAAAACGCCGGAAAATGTTTCAGATTCATTTCCGTCTGCATAAGATTCATTGCGAACAAAATAAGCTATATATGTTTCAAAAATTATTTCGTAGGCAAAACAACTTTCGTCAGAAATGACAGGATAGCTGCCCAACCTAATTGAGTTTATTGCTTCATTAACTTCATCTTCGCTTTTCTCTAAATCTTTTTCTGTAATTTGTTCGCCTATTCTGCCTTCTTCGATGACGATGCGAAGAGTATTCTCTTCCGGTTCGCCAATTTCCACCAGAAATAAATCTTTATGACTGTTAATTTGCTTAATTAAATTCATTTGTTTGTAAACTCAATCAAATCCCAAAGATTGCCGTATAAATCCGCGAAAACGGCGACTGTACCGTAATCTTCAACTTTCGGTTCGCGGACGAATTTTACGCCTTTCGACAGATAATTTTCGTAATCGCGCTGAAAATCGTCGGTGCGTAAAAAGAGAAAAACGCGCCCGCCGGTTTGGTTGCCGATGCGCGATTTTTGTTCTTCGCCGACTGCTTTTGCCAGTAATAATTGACAGCCGTCCGAATCTTTCGGCGCAACCAAAACCCAACGCTTTGTTTCCGATTGCGGCGTGTCTTCGAGCAGCGTGAAGCCGAGTTTTTCCGTGTAAAATTCAATCGCGTCGTCGTAATCTTCGACGACTATGGCGATGTGTGCGATGCTTTGTTTCATAAATTTTTTTGACTGGATCGCAAGCAGCCTTGCCTGCATGAGCGTTCGCTTCGGACGCTCAAATGCCCGCGCGATACTCAAAAGTTTAATATAAACCGAAACTGTCGGCGTAAAAAATCGTTGTCCTTAAATTGTCCGACAATCAACGCTTTTGAGCGGTAAAAGACACCGCTCATGCAGGCAAGGCTGCCTGCGCTCCAGTCTTTACGCTGTTGCGCTTCGCAAAATCTGTCAATTCAAACAACCGCTTACCATCGCGTCGGGCGTTTCCGGCTTTTAGATTGTAATTTTCCTCGACAAAATCTTCGCCCATCTGCGAGTCCGTGACCGAACCGGCAACGACATCAATTTCGATGTCGAGATTCTTTAAAACCGCTAATCCGCCGATCACGCCAACGTAATCGGACGCGCAAAAGACGAAGGACGAAATTGAATTTTTGATCTCGAAATCCTTCAAAACCGAATCAACCGCGTAGCCGCCGACAATTCCGTCGCCGAGTTCGACGACAATTAAATCAGGCTTAAAAGAATTTAAATGATTCAAAATCGCTTTTGCAACGGGCGACAAATCGCCGTAATCAACCGTCGAAGGCAAACCGCAATCGAGAAAGCTCGCCGTCCATTCCGCGCCGCTGTCCTGCATATTCAAAGTATCGCGCAGACACGCCACGCCCGACATTTTCGCGCCCGCGACCTTTAATCCGGCGTGATGCGCCTGTTTGATAATCTCCGTCGCCGCAACCGTTTTGCCCGAATTCATACAAGTTCCCGCGACAACGACAATCGGCGCGGAAACATTCAAATGATTTGTCGGTTTGAGCGCGTTGTCGGCGATGTTTAGCACCGGGAGCGCAGTCTGCCAGCCTGCATTGAGCGTCGCTTCGGCGCGAAAAAGGCTTGAATCATTTTCAATTAAATCTTCCGAAATCAACATTAAACCATCCGCTACCGCAGATGGTTCCGACACGGCGATTCCCAAAATTTCAACTTCAATTGCGTCCGACAGCGACGAGTGATGACCTTTGCAGATGCCGATCACGCCGCCCATATTGAGCAGATTCAGTTTATCGCCCGTCTTGATTTTATCGGGAACGTCGCCGACAAAACCTTTCAGCGCACGGCGTTTGCCCAACACGCCGAGCAAAACATCGCCGCGATTGATCTTCGCCAAACGCCCGTTCGGAAGTTCGAGATTGCCGTAAGTCACCGATTCGCTTAACGCTTTCACGACCACGACATCGCCCGCTTTCGGCGCGTCGTTTTCCGCGATAACGGCAACCGTTTTCGTCAATTTAAGTGGCGAAGTCGCCGAACCGATTTTGTCTGCTTCTAAAATCATTTTTAAGCCTCTTTCCTTTGCTATTGCTAGTTATTCAAATCCTCGCTCGAAATCTTCAATTGCTTCTTCAATCGTGTCGAAAGATTTTTTTGCAAAATGAGTAATTCCATTAAAGAACAAACTATCAACAAAATAAGCATCCTGTTCTTGAGAGATTTTTAAATCAAATTCTTCGTGAAACTCATCAGCACTTTTGACGAAGTATTTTTCATTCAACAAATCTTGAAAAAGGCGAAAACGAATCAACTGTTTTTCACTTTTTTCAAACCAAACAATTACCTCTTTAAAAAATTGTTTCTTCATTGCTTAATCCATCTGCCGCAAACGCAATCGCAAAGACTGTAAGCGAATAAATCCTTCTGCGTCGAGTTGGTCATACGCACCTGCATCGTCTTCAAAGGTGACGACTCGTTCTTTGTAAAGTGAATTTGGCGATTTTCGTCCGAGAATCGTCACGTTGCCTTTGTATAATTTAATGCAAACGTCGCCCGAAACGGTTTCTTGTGTTTGGTCAACCATCGAACGTAAAATCTCGAATTCGGGTGCGAACCAAAAGCCGTAATAAACCGATTCGGCAAATTTTACGCCCAGAGAATCGCGCAAACGCATTACTTCACGATCCATCGTGATTGACTCCAAAGCGCGGTGTGCCGCTTGCAAAATCGTCACGCCGGGAGTTTCATAAACTCCGCGTGATTTCATTCCGACAAAACGATTTTCAACCAAATCAACGCGTCCGATTCCGTGTTCGCCGCCGATAAAATTCAGTTTCGAGAGCATATCAACCGCGCCGTATTTTTCGCCGTTGATCGCGACAGGCTCGCCTTTTTCAAATGTCAGAATCATTTCCTGCGCTGTGTCCGAAGCCTTTTCGGGCGATTTCGTGAGCAGGAAAATATCTTCCGGCGGCGCAGTCCAAGGGTCTTCCAAAATGCCGCCTTCGTAGGAAATGTGCATCAAATTTCGGTCTATCGAATAGGGCTTTTCGGCGGTTGCCGTCACGTTGATGTCGTGTTTCGCGCAATACGCGATCAGATCGGCGCGACCTTTAAATTCCCAATGCCGCCAAGGTGCGACGACTTTGATGTCGGGCTGAAGCGCGTAATACGTCAGTTCGAAACGAACCTGATCGTTGCCTTTTCCGGTCGCTCCGTGTGCAACTGCGTCTGCACCTTCTTTCTGCGCTATCTCGATTTGTTTTCGGGCAATCACGGGACGAGCAAGCGAAGTTCCGAGAAGATAAACGCCTTCATAAAGCGCATTTGCTTTGACGGCTGTCCAGACGAATTCTTTGACAAATTCTTCGCGCAAATCTTCGACATAAAGTTTCGATGCGCCCGTTTTCAGAGCCTTTTCTTGCAAACCGTCAAGCTCTTCGCCCTGCCCGACATCCGCACAAAAACAGACAACTTCCGCGCCGTATGTTTCCTTAATCCACAACAACATTGCCGAAGTATCGAGTCCGCCCGAATATGCTAAAACTACTTTTTTTATGTCTTTTGTCATTTTAAGTCTTGAGTTTTGAGTCTTGAGTCTTGAGTGCGAAGCCAAAACCGACTTCAGACTCATGACTTGAAACTTAAGACTCGAAAATTTCCCAAACTCTTTTCAAAACCGCTTTTTGCTCTTTGTTTCCGCGCACGGCGATAAAAATCGTGTCGTCGCCGGCGATTGTGCCGACAATTTCTTCTATCTGCGCGGTATCAATCCGCACCGCGCAAGCCGATGCCAAACCGGCTTCGGTTTTGGCGACAACCATATTGTCGCCCGCAGTTTCCAAACTCAAAAGTCCGAACACAATCGCATTTTTAGGTTTGTTCGGAAGCGCGTAAAAACCGCCGACTTTGACGATTCCGAGTTCGAGTAAATCGCGTGAAATACTCGATTGCGTCACCGAAAAACCTTTCTTCTCCAAAATTTCGGCAAGTTCTTCCTGCCGCCCGATTTGATTGGCGGTAATTAATTTCAGAATCGTTGTTTGCCTTAGCTCTTTCTGCATAAAAATAAAAAATTATGCACATAGTTTGCATAATTACTACATAGATGCATAAAATATCGAAAAAGTTGTCGGATGTCAAAATCAAATTTGTTAAATTAAATTTTGGGTTATAATTTCAAAAGACGGATAATTTGGAGGCTAAAACTTGGAAGTTACAGCGTATCTTTACGATTCTGACGGAAACGACAGAAACATTGATTTAGAAAAACTTGAAAACGAAAAAATCGGTGAAAACCAATTACTTTGGATTAACATTCCGCATCGTAAAGAGGAAATAATCGAAAAAGTTGTTTCCACTTTAAGTTTGAGAAATGTTCCGGTGAAAAGCATTTTGAATGAAACCGAAAGACCGAAAGTTGATATTTTTGATGATTTTTACAGGATTTTTATAATTTCGGTCAAAGCTGAAAACAGCGAAAAAGTTAAAAAACTACCAATTGATTTTCTGGTTGGAAAAAACTTCGTAATTACCATTCACAATGGTAATGTTGATTATTTTGACGAGCTTCGGGAAAGTGAAAAAGGTGAAACAAATCTCGGTGAACTCGATGTCGAGAGTTTTATCACGACACTGCTCGATTTACATATTGTTTCGTATTTTCGGGTTTTGGAAGAAATCGAAGAGCGCGTTGACGAACTTGACGAAACCGTCCTGCAAGGCGATTTGGAAACTCACGAATTTTTGGCGGAGATGGTTCGTCTGCGCCAAACGGTTTCAAAACTGCGCCGCTGGTTTATGCCGCACCGCGACGTTTTTTACGCGCTTTCGCGTCCCGATTTTCAGCAGTTGACCGAATCCGATTCGGCTGAAAGTTTCAGGATGCTCGATCAGCATTTTGAAAGCGCGGTTGATGCAATCGAAAGCTCACGCGACACGGTTTTGAGCCTTTTTGAATTATACGCGACAAAATCGGCGCAGATGATGAATGTATTTATTCAGCGGCTGACTTTTATAACATTACTGGTCGGTGGTCTGGGCGCACTCGCCGGAATTTGGGGGATGAATTTTGAAGTCGAATACTTCAAAGCGGCGGAATACGGATTCTGGCTGACAATCGGTTCGATGCTTTTATTGGTTATTATTTTGACGACAATCGGCAAAATCAAAAAGTGGATTTAGCAAAAATGACACAAACAAAAAATCTCTGGGGCGGAAGATTTACCGAAGGCGCGGATGAAACTTTTGCCGAATTTAATAACTCCTTCAAGTTTGACCGACGACTTTTCGGCGCGGATATTCGCGCTTCGATTGCACATTGCGACGGGCTTTTTCACGCCGGAGTTTTGACGCGGCTCGAAGCCGAACGCATCAAAAACGGCTTGACGACGCTGCTTAAACGTGCTGATTTCGACAAAGATTATTTCGACGAAATTTCTGCCGAAGACGTGCATTCGTTTATCGAATCGAGGCTTGTCCAGCTTGTCGGCGACACGGGCAGAAAACTTCACACGGGCAGAAGCCGTAACGATCAAGTTGCGACCGCCTTTCGACTTTGGCTGCGCGAAGAAATCACGGAAATTTCCAAACTGACGCGCCGTTCGCAAAAATCGCTGTTGGATTTAGCCGAAAAAAATCGAAACGCGGTTTTGCCTGGTTACACGCATCTCCAACGCGCACAGCCGGTTCTGTGGGCGCATTGGTGTCTCGCGTATTTTGAAATGCTCGCCCGCGACCGCGAACGTCTGGACGAAGTTTGGCGGCGCGTCAATGTTTTGCCGCTCGGTTCGGCGGCACTCGCGGGAACGAGTTATGAAATTGACCGCGAAGCCGTAGCGCGTGATCTGGGTTTTGAAGGTGTCACGGCAAACAGTCTGGATGCCGTCAGCGACCGCGATTTTGCGATTGAATTTACTGGCGCGTGTTCGATTTTGATGATGCACCTGTCACGGATTTCGGAGGATTTGATAGTTTATGCGACGAATGAATTCGGCTTTGTCGAACTCGGCGACGCGATTTCGACCGGCTCGAGCCTGATGCCGCAAAAGAAAAATCCCGATGCTTTGGAACTGATTCGCGGAAAATCGGGGCGTGTTTTTGGGCATCACGCTGCGCTTTTGACGATGATGAAAGGACTTCCGCTTGCCTATAATAAGGATATGCAGGAAGACAAAGAAGCGGTTTTCGATACGGTTGATACGGTTTCGCTCGTTTTGCGCGTGACCGACATTGCTTTGCGAAACATCACGATAAACACAGAAAAATCGCGGTTGGCGGTAGCGAAAGGCTATCTGAACGCGACCGAATTGGCAGATTATCTCGTCCAAAAAGATGTGCCGTTTCGGATCGCGCACGACACGGTTGGCAGAGTCGTTTTATTTGCGATTTCAAAAGGCAGAGAATTGGACGAACTGAGTTTGGATGAAATGCGCGAATTTTCTCCAAAAATCGAAAATGACGTTTTTGATGCTTTGAGTTTGGAAAAAACTCTGGCGAGCAAAAATCAAATCGGCGGAACTTCGCCTGAACGGGTTTTTGAAGCACTCGAAACGGCAAAAAGAGATTTGGAAATCGAAACAAACTAATGGAAAAAGCGGAACTTCTCGAAAAAACAGGGCAAAGCGAATTGATGCGGCTTTTCGATATTGAAATCGAAACGGCGGAAAAAGGTTTGGTCGTTTTAACGATGCCGGTTACGCCGAAAGTTCATCAATACGTCGGCATTATGCACGGCGGAGTTTCAGTTCTTTTGGCGGAAATAGCCGCTTCGCTCGGCGCAGTCGTGAGCAGTGATTTGACGCGGGTGACACCCGTCGGAATCGAAATCAACGCCAATCATCTGCGCGCAGTCAGCAAGGGAACTTTGCGCGTCGAAGCGAAAAATGTCTATCACGGAAGGACTTTGAGCGTTTGGAGTGTTGAAATTACCAACGAGCGTAACAAATTAATTTGTGTTTCGCGCTGTACATTGAGTTTGAAAAAAGGCGCGGCATTTCCGCCCAAAGAAGCGTAAAAATGCACAAATTCGTCCGAAATTTGCTGACCGAATGGCGGAAATTGAATTTGCCGTTTGACGAAAAAACAATTGTCGTCGCAGTTTCGGGTGGTGCGGATTCAGTTAGTCTGGCAATCGCGCTGAAAGATTTGAAAAGGCGGAAAAAGTTGAATCTACGCTTTGTCATCGCGCATTTCAATCACGATTTGCGCGGCGAAGAAAGCGAAAAAGACGCGGAATTTGTTAAAGATTTAGCGGAAAAACTCGGCTTTGAATTTGTCTGCGGACTTTCGGATGACAAATTTCAAATTTCAAAACAGGGAAATCTTGAGCAAAACGCGAGAAATGCTCGTTACGACTTTCTGATTGAAACAGCCGAAAATCTCGAGGCTTACGGAATTCTTACCGCGCACACAATCAATGACCAAGCCGAAACATTTTTACTGAACTTAATTCGCGGAAGCGGAATCGCCGGACTTTCGGGAATGAGCGCAAAGCGAAGGCAAAAAGCAAAAGGCAAAAGGCAAAAAAATGAATGCTTTTTAATCAGACCTTTATTAAATTGGGCAAAGCGCGAAGATACGGAAAATTTTTGTCGTGAAAGCGAAATCGAGTTTCGATGCGATGAGATGAACGAAGATTTGAATTTCAAACGTGTTCGCGTGCGAAAAGTTTTGCTTCCGTTATTAATGGAATTTAATCCGAAAATTATCGAAACGCTGGCGAAAACAGCAGATTTATTAAGCATTGAAAGCGAGAATCTGACAAAGACCAAAGACCAAAGACCAAAGACCAAAGATGATTTTTTAGTCTTAAAGGATTTGAAAACTCTGTCAAAATCAACGCTTTATCAAGTTTTGCGCGATTGGCTTGAAATAAATCGCGGAAACTTACGGCAATTGGAACTGAAACATATCGAAGCCATCGAGCGTTTAGCTTTCAGCCGAAAAAGCGGCAAAATTGTTGAGTTGCCAGATGGTGAATCGGTCTTAAAGGAAGGCGGAAAATTGTTTATTAAACTGTCAAAGAATCAAATCGAACGATAAGTTTTTGTTTATTGTTTGATTGACAATTCCTTTATCTCGAAATAAAGGTTGAAAAAAGATGTTCGGCAAACTAAAATCGAATTAGCGCGTTCACCGACGCTATTGAAAACAACGAAAGAGTTGAAACTTTCATCGAAAGAAGCATTAAGAAAAACTTTCCGAAGATGAAAGTTAAATTTTTGGAGGCTATAAATTGAGTTCTAAAGCAAAACAGGTTTTATTGTGGTTAATGATTATTTCCAGCGCGATGCTGTTTGTTTGGTTTTTGCAAAGCAAACAGACAAAAAGCCCTGAGGAATTAAGTCTTGACGTGACAAATACCCGCATTGACAATAAACAGATCAAAGAAGCTGCGTTTAAGGCTAATTTGGTTGAATTAACTGATGTTGACGGAAAAAAATACTTTGCGAATTTGGGCAGCGACCCGACTCGTGAAGCACTCGTTGCAAGAATTAACAAATACAACGAAGTAAATACGAGCGCACCGATAAAATATACCGAAGAACCGACTTCGACCGGCTGGGGCTGGATTGTTTTAATCAACGCTTTGCCGTTTCTTTTGTTAATCGGATTTCTCGCATTCACTTTGCGTCAAATGCAAGCCGGCGGAAACAAGGCTCTGAGCTTTGGTAAATCACGCGCTAAATTGCTGAACAATCAGCAAAAACGAGTAACTTTCAAAGACGTTGCCGGAGTTGAAGAAGCCAAGGAAGAGTTGCAGGAAATTATCGAATTTCTGAAAGATCCGCAAAAATTCCAAAAGCTCGGCGGACGAATTCCGAAAGGCGTTTTGATGGTCGGACCTCCGGGAACGGGCAAAACTCTTCTTGCAAAAGCGATTGCCGGCGAAGCAAATGTTCCGTTTTTCTCGATTTCGGGTTCGGATTTCGTTGAAATGTTCGTCGGTGTCGGCGCTTCGCGTGTTCGTGATTTGTTTGAACAAGGCAAAAAGAACGCGCCGTGTATCATTTTTATTGACGAAATTGATGCGGTCGGTCGTCATCGCGGCGCCGGTTTAGGCGGCGGACACGATGAACGCGAACAGACTCTGAATCAACTGCTCGTCGAAATGGACGGTTTTGAATCAAACGACGGCGTAATTCTTGTTGCCTCGACGAACAGACCCGACGTTCTCGATCCGGCACTTCTGAGACCGGGCAGATTTGACCGCCGCGTGGTCGTCGGTCGTCCCGACGTTAAAGGTCGTGAAGGTATTTTGAAAGTTCACACGCGCAAAATTCCGCTTGATGAAGCGGTTGACATCAGCATTATTGCACGCGGAACACCCGGATTTACTGGCGCGGATTTGGCAAATATCGTTAACGAAGCGGCTTTGAACGCGGCGCGTTACAACAAAAAAGTCGTGACGATGACCGATTTTGAAATCGCCAAGGACAAAGTTCTGATGGGCGCGGAACGCCGCAGTATGGTGCTTTCCGATCACGAAAAGAAACTTACGGCATATCATGAAGCCGGACACACGCTTGTCGGTCTGAAAGTTCCTTCGGCTGACCCGATTCATAAAGTTTCGATTATTCCGCGCGGAATGGCTCTCGGCGTAACCCAGCAGTTGCCGGAAGGTGACCGCCACAGTTACACGAAAGAATATATTATGAGCCAAATCGCCATTTTGATGGGCGGACGACTTGCCGAGGAACTTTATTTCGGCGCGAATAACGTGACGACCGGCGCATCAAACGACATTGAACGGGCGACCGAATTGGCGCGTTCGATGGTTTGCGAATACGGAATGTCGGACTTAGGTCCCTTGACCTTTGGGAAAAAAGAAGAGCAAATCTTTCTGGGACGCGAAATTTCGCAGCATCGAGATTATTCGGAAGATACGGCGATCAAAATTGACCAGGAAGTCAAGAAAATAATCGCTTCACAATATGAATTGGCACGAACGGTTCTGAACGAAAACGCCGAAGCGATGGTTCGTTTATCCGAAGCGTTACTCGAACTCGAAACGCTTGACAGCGTGCAGATTCGCCGTGTTGTTGCGGGACTTCCGCTCGACGGCGACGATAGCGCACCTTCGAGAAATGATGACGGAAACGCGACTGCATCGGAAGAAAAACCAAAGAAAGGTTTCAAAAAACCGATTCTACCGCCGATCACGCCGAATAATCCGGCAACGGCGTAGCCAGAAAGTAAAAAGGTAAAAGTAAAAAGGCAAAAGCGAAGATGTAAAATTCACTTTTGCCTTTTTACTTTGGGAGAATAAAGTGCGGATGATCTTGGGACGGAAAATCCGAGAGTCGGTTCGCTCGACCGATTTTGCTAGACCTTTTTCAAAAAACAATACTTACCGGCATTCTGCTCCAGCCAAAGATTGTTTGTTCCCGCCAAGGCTTGATATTGCACCTGTTGAGTCCCCGGGTTCACGGTCGCACTAACAAATTCGAGGTTCCAAGCCGGGCTGTCGCCTGTTGGCTCAAAGCGAATCCACATTGGGAATTTCTCCAAATCCGCCGTGTCTAGTGCAAAAGGTGAGGCTGGATCGTTGATCTTCGGGTTATTGATCGTTGACCCCGATCCTCCACCAGTACCTAAGATATAGATACGATCCGACCCCTTTTCAAAGTCATCAACCGCTGAATCCAACTTAAACTCCCGACCTGCGATAGCAATAAAAACACTGCCATCTGTTCCGGCATTATCTCGGTTTCCAGTTTGAATCCGAACATCAATTCTTGTAATCTTTGCCATAAAAATCTCCTTATTTTGTCTGAGGATACTTTAACCAAGCGGTTTGCCTATCGCCGCATCCGTTTTAAGAGATAGCCGCCGAATTTTTTAACGAGAGTAAATTTTGCTCTCTACTAATTAGCGCGACGGTTTTTCAAAACAGAGGTCAAAATAATTTGAAAAAGTAGAAAAAAATAAATTATTTGGCGATTCTTGTGATAAGATACGAATCATTCTCGACAATCAAGAGGTTTGGCAATGGCTGAAAAGGCTGATCCGACAAGGGGGATAACCAAACAGTTAAAAGAATGGAGCGAACGGCAAGACACGGAAGCCGACAACGCTCTGCTCGAACTCGTCTATGCGGAACTGCATCGGCAAGCACATCGTTATCTGCAAAAAGAGCGTGCCGGACATACGCTTCAGACAACTGCGTTGGTTAATGAAGCGTATCTCAAACTGATTCGGCAAAAATCCGTAACTTGGGAAAGCCGTTCGCATTTTTTTGCGATTGCGGCGACGCTGATGCGGCGGATTTTGATTGATTATGCAAAATCGAAACACCGTGAAAGACGCGGCGGCGGAGTGGAAGAAGTGCCGCTCGAAGACGCTTTGACAATTGCCGTCAGCAACGATACCGATTTTGATTTACTCGCGCTTGATGAAGCCTTAAACCGTTTGGCGGAAAAAGAAGCGCATTTGGCAAAAATCGTCGAGCTGCGATTTTTCAGCGGTTTGAGCGTTCCCGAAACAGCGGAAGTTTTAGGCGTTTCCGAATCAACCGTCAAACGCGATTGGGCGATGGCAAAGGCTTGGTTGTATCGGGAATTGACCGGATATAAATAAAAACCGGATTGATTCCTTAAACGGCAAAAGTTGAATTTCAAAGCCTTTTCAGAAACTAAACTTGGCAAGTAATTAAAGCGGACAGTTAAAAGGTTGACCTCTGGTATGAAGTTTTGTCGCGTTAATTATTAGTAAAGTTATGTGTCGGAGAAAAAATGGCGGATGAAAATTGGCAACGAGTAAGAAAAATTTTTGACGATGCCTTGACTCAAAAGCCGGAATCACGTCAAGAATTTATCCTTCAAGCGTGCGGAAATAACAAAACTTTACAGGCAGATGTCGAATCGCTTTTGGCATCGCTCGACAGCGCGGAAAGTTTTCTGGAAACGCCCGCCGTTGCCAGAGTAGCGGATGGGTTTGAAGCCGAAACCGAACGGCTTGAAGCGGGAAAATGTTTCGGGCATTACGAGATTATCAAACAAATCGGCGTGGGCGGAATGGGAGTTGTTTATCTCGCGCAGGATAAAAAACTCGACCGCCAAGTTGCCGTTAAGATTCTCAACGATGGATTCAGCCGCCACGAATCGAATCTCGAACGCTTTGTCCGCGAAGCCAAAGCCGTGTCCGCGCTCAATCATCCAAATATTCTGGTCATTCACGAAATCGGCGAAGTTGAAAACGTGCATTTTATCGTCAGCGAGTTTATCAAAGGCAAGACATTGCGCGAGGTTTTTAAAGAAAAAACTTTGCAGTTGTCCGAAGTTCTCGACATTTCAATTCAAACCTGCAACGCGCTTGTCGCCGCCCACGAAGCGCAGCTTGTTCACCGCGACATCAAGCCGGAAAACATTATGATTCGCCCCGACGGTTATGTGAAGATTCTTGACTTCGGACTGGCAAAACTCGTTGAGCGAAAAAACAAATCATTTTCCGGTTTGAACGAATCAACTCCCAGACAAAATCAGACGGCGAAAGGCTTGATTTTGGGAACGGTCAATTATATGTCGCCCGAACAGGCGAAGGCGGAAAAGATTGACGAACGGACGGATATTTTCAGTTTGGGCGGGGTGATTTATGAAATGATTGCGGGCAAAACACCGTTTGCGGGCGATTCCGTTTCGGAAACTTTTGCGAATCTGATAAATGCCGAACCGCCGCCGCTTTCACGCTTTGCCGCCAAAGTGCCGGACGAATTA
The DNA here is from genome assembly GCA_031412675.1 of Acidobacteriota bacterium. Lineage (GTDB taxonomy): Bacteria > Acidobacteriota > Blastocatellia > Pyrinomonadales > Pyrinomonadaceae > JAFDVJ01. The sequence goes on from JANODL010000153.1 coordinate 15,257, forward strand.
GAGCGTATCGTTGCCAAAATGCTCCGCAAAAACAAAGATGCGCGTTATCAAACGGTAAAGGGTTTGCTGGCGGATTTGCGGGAATTCAAAGAAAACCGGACATCTGAAGAAAAAACGACGCGCACGGCATCGCCCGAACGCGACCACGCAACCCAAGTTTTGCAAGCAACGACCGGAGGCGATGCTTATCTTCAACCAGCCGAAACGCAAAACCGTTTTTCGCACTCAATTAAACGACATAAATTACTTGGCGCATCGGCGTTAGTCGCTCTGCTGGCGGCGTTGGCGGGCGTAACAGCCGTTTGGAAAATCATCTCTCAAAACCGTAATCAACCGACAGAGAATGTGTTGGCTTCGCTGCGAATCAAGTCGCTGGTTAGTTGGGATAGCGAGGCGGGCGAAGGCGATGCGGGAGCCAGATTTTCGCCAAACGGAACAATGATTGCTTTTTCGATGACAAAGAACGGGCAAACAAATATCTGGACAAAACAAGTGCCCGACGGCAAACTTAATCCGATTACCGACGGCAAGTGGAACTACTACAATCCGATTTGGTCGCCAGACGGTCAGCGAATCGCTTTTGTTTCAAACCGCGATAATCAATTAGGGATTTGGACGATGCCGTTTTCGGGCGGCGAATTCGCGCCAATCAAAGCGATGGAAAGTAATGCCAGATTACTGCATTGGTCGAAGAACGGCGCAACGATTTATTATGTTTCCGGTTTCAATCTTTTCGCGCTCAACATCGCTTCAAAGCAGATTACCCGACTAACGAACTTTGATTCAACCAACCAAGCACAATATTTCAGTATCTCGCCGGACGAAAACCGCATCGCTTTTTCAGCGGGTCCGAACGAACGCCTTCAAATTTTTGTGATGCCGATTGGCGGCGGTTCACCCGTTCGGGTAACTTCCAATGACGAAGGCAGAGACGAGTATCCTTTTTGGCTTCCCGACGGCAATCGGATAATTTATAGTTCCGCCCGCAACGGCATTTTTCAAACCTGCATCGCTTATTTAAATGAAAGCAAAACAGAGCAGATAAATCTCGGCATCAGCGATACGCTCATCAGCGATATGGCATTGAGCGGCGATAAAATTCTTTTTAGCCAATCAAGGGAAGAGAGTGATTTATGGCAAGTGCGATTAGACGATAAAAGCGAAACTCAAATCACCTCCGATTCGGGACTCGAACTTTGGTCTGACGTTTCGCCTGACGGCAAAAGTATCGTTTTTCAATCAACTACCGAATCAAAGCATTTGCTTGAAGCCTCAATAATAATGCGTTCGACGGACGACAATCAGCAAATAAACATTGCCGCAAACGGATTTTCCGCGACGTTCTCGCCCGATGGTCGCCAAGTCGCTTTTCTGCGCGATGCAAACAATCTCATCAATCTTTGGATAACTGACAAAAACGGCGCGGATGAAAAGCAACTGACAACTGAAGATATTATGTTCAGCTTTAGTATGTTGCCTTATAATCGAACACAAGTTAAAGATTATAATTGGTCGCCCAATGGCACAAGTTTGATTTATTGCGCGAAAAAAAACGGGTTTTATAATATTTGGCAGGTTTCTGCTGACGGAGCAAATCAACCGCGACAAATCACGAATAACACCGATCCCAATATTCGATTTTCCAGCCCGCTTTTTGCGCCCGACGGCAAACGTATCGCTTATCTCTCAAGTGCGGTTAAGCCGTCGGCGGACGCGAAGACAACGACGAATCTATATCTACTGAACGGCGAAAATTCCGAAATGATTTTTTCGTCCGAATCGGTCTTTAAGTTGATTGGTTGGGAACAAAACGGCAACAGTCTGATAATTGCGATGCCTGAAGACAAGCCCGATGTGAAACCGTCTAAAGTTAGATTGGTTCGCATCTCTGCCGGAAACAATCGAACTGATTTAGCTTCAATCGAAGCGACGTATTTTCATAATATTCAACTTTCATCCGATGGGCGCAGGATTGCTTTCGCCACACGCGAGGACGGGAAAGATAACATTCGGGTTATTACAATTGCCCGCGGCGGGAACGTCAAAATTACTGCAAATGCTGACCCGAAAGTTTATTTTTCAAGCATCACATGGTCGCCCGACAGTAAATCTGTTTATTACGGTAAGCAGAAAAAAGTTGGGATAATTTCAATGATCGAAAATTTTAAATAAAAGGAGAGTAAAAAATGGAAAATAAAGATATGAAAAATAAAGAATTGTATATTAGTTTTAGAAAATCTCTTGATTCATACAGAGATGTGGTAATTGCCGAAATTGAATTGATTGAAGGCGACGAGGAAAAGGAAAAGTTCGCTGTTGCTGTGATAGATAAGATCAAGGATTTGCTTGGAGATATTGCCAAAGCACGCGGACCGTGGTGGAAAAAACAGAATGCTGCTCAGGCTGAAAAGTTTAAGACTCATGCCGAGGCATTGTTATCCGCAAATGCACCTACCGAGTGTCCGCCGGGTTTTGAATCAGTTAATGGAATCTGCGTTCGGATTTAGATTTGCCCTAAACGGAAAAATATTGTGAAAACAATCAGCGTAATCTTCGCTGATATGTGTAAGTTTATCTTCAACCGAATAATAACGACGTTATTTTAACCACAGACTTGAAAATGAATGATGCCAAAAATTTCTCAATCTGCGACAATCAAAAATACGATGAGCGGAAATTTTTGGCAAATTTCAAAACGAAAACTGGATTTAGAAAACTCTCTCGTGATGGCGATTTTGAATGTCACGCCCGACAGTTTTTCCGATGGCGGAAAGTTCTTTTCGGTTGATGAAGCCTTAAAGCAAGCTGAAAAATTTATCGAAGAGGGCGCAGATATTATTGACATCGGCGGCGAATCAACGCGTCCGAACAGTGCGCGAGTTTCGGTTGAAGAAGAAATTCGCCGCGTTGCTCCGATTATCGAAGCGATCACCAAACGATTCGATATTGCGGTTTCGATTGATACTTCAAAAAGCGAGGTTGCCGCAAAAGCCGTCGAAGCGGGCGCGGAAATTATCAATGATGTTTCGGGGTTAAAATTTGATGAAAAAGTCGGAGCGGTTGCCGTCAAATATAAAACGGGTCTGGTTTTGATGCATTTGCGGGGCGATTTTGAAACGATGCATCAGCAAACGCCGGTCGAAGATATTATGTCGGAAGTTTCAAAAGGTTTTCGCCAAAGCGTCGAAAAAGCAAAGTGCTTCGGAGTCGCCGAAAATCAAATCGCGCTCGATGTTGGCATCGGGTTCAGTAAAACTTATGAACAGAATTTAGAACTTCTCGGGAAACTTGATAAACTTGTCAAAGAATTTCCAAGTTTTCCGATGCTCGTCGGCGTATCGCGCAAATATTTTATCGGCAAAATACTCGGCGACGTGCCGACCGATCAAAGGTTGCAGGGAAGTCTGGCAAGTGCGGCAATCGCGGTTTGGAACGGCGCGCGCATTTTGCGTGTTCACGATGTCAAAGAAACTTTGGAAACTATCAAAATCGTCGAAGCAATTAAAAAGCAGTTATGAAAATTTTTCGTCTTTCCGCCATTTTTATTATTTTTCTTCTCGTTTCGGGTTTTACCGAGTGTTACAAACCCGTGACCAATTCGGGGTTGCCGGGCAATATCAAAAAGGTTGCCGTTCCCGCGTTTCAGTTTGAAGCGAAAGGCTTACGCTACCGCGTCGAATCTCGTTTTACCGAGGCGGTTTCGAGAGAAATTATTCGTCGCGGGCGTGGTTTGAAAGTGCAGGGAACACGCGACGGCGCGGATGCGGTGGTCGAAGGAACGATCCGCGATTTTAACTTTTCGGGCGTTTTGCTCGACCGCGAAGGTCGCGCACGCGTTTATGAAGTGACGATTACGGCGGCAGTCACGGTGCGCGATTTGAAGGCAAATCAGATTCTTTACGATAATCAGAATTTTATTTTCCGCGATTCGTTCGAGTTTTCGTCCGACCCGCGTTCTTTTTTTAACGAAGAAGACCCGGCAGTCGAACGTATGTCGCGGGCATTTGCCGAATCGGTCGTTTCGACGATTGTCAACGGTTTTGGTGTCAAAGAAGAGAAAAAATAAGGCAAAAGTAGAAGTAAAAAATGGCAATTCTTTCGAGAGAAGATTTACGGAATAAACTAAAAAAACGCGAGATTGCGCCGGTTTATTTGCTATTTGGCGGCGAAACTTATTTGCGAGATTTGGCGGCGAAGACGATTGCCAATCTGCTGTTTGATGAAAATTCGTTGCGTGAATTTAACGAGAATGAATATTCGTTGAACCAAGCGGACAATTTGACTTACGCGCTCGCTTCCGCCGAGCAATTGCCGATGATTGCTTCGCGCCGCGTTGTTTGGATAACCGAGGTCAGAGTTTCGGCGACCGGCACGAAAGACACGCTCAAGGAAGATTACGAAGCGGTTCTGAGTGTGTATTTATCGCGTCCGTCACAAACTTCGGTCGTGATTTTTGTTGCCGATGAACTCGATAAACGGCGGAAAATGTCGAAGATTTTAATTGAAAATTCCTGCGCCGTCGAATTTGCAAAATTTTCCGACCACGAACTCGTTAATTGGGCGCGGAAGGAAATCAAGGATGCGGGTTGCGACGCGGAAGAAAAGGCTTTGCACCAGCTTGTCGGGCTGGTCGGCGACAATTTACGCCGTCTGACCAACGAAATCAAAAAGGTCACGACTGCCGCTCTGCCCGATAAAATCGTGACCTACGATTTGGTCGAATCGCTCGTTACGAATTCGCGTGAGATGTCGAATTTCGATTTGACCGACCAGATTTTCGGCAAAGACAAACGCAAACCCTTGCAAACTCTCAAAAAAATACTCGACGACGGCGCAGAACCTTTGATGTTGCTCGGTTTAATCGCGCATAATTTGCGGCGGACGCTGATGGCGAAGGAATTGATGGATCAAGGCGTTGAACGCAAGGAAGTCGTCCGTATTATGAAACTCCATCCGAAATATCACGAAGATTTTTTGAAATCGGCACGTCAAAGCGACGAAAGGAAATTGCTTCACATCATCAAAAGGCTCGCCGAAACCGATCTCGCGATCAAAACCTCGAAAGGCGGCGGCGGAAACGCGGGTTCACGGATGCAAATCGAAATGCTCGTCTGCGAAATCGTTAATCTTTAAATCCTTTAACTTAACGCAAAGGCGCAAAGTGGCGAAGACGCAAAGGATTTTATAATCACTTTGCGTCTTTCGCATCTCTGCGTCTTTGCGTTAAAAATAAAAAATCGGAAGCAAACTTGCTTAGGGTTTGCTTCCGTTCCATTCAAAGGAGAAAACTATGAATGATAGTTTGTGAGGTGAACTTTTATTGCGCCAATTCGTTGACGTGCGACGTTAAACGGGATTTGTAACGCGCCGCCGTGTTTTTGTGCAAAATTCCTTTGTTGACCGCTTTGTCAATCGTTGAAATCGTCGGATTCAACAGCTCGACGCTTTGCGTTTTGTCGCCCGAAGCCAATGCCGCACGAAGTTTTTTGATTTGCGTACGCAGACGACTTTTGTTTGCTGTGTTAATTTCGTTGCGTTTGACTGTTTGTCTGACGCGTTTTTCTGCTGATTTATGATTCGGCATAATACTTTTACTCGATAAAGTGAAAATTTTCTCATTTAAGAGAAATTACAGAGTATAGATTTTGAAATTGCGGTTGTCAAGCGGGTTTCATTCAAATTTCGACGCGACGTTGTGCATCACATCCACAAACAAAACGACAATCGGCGGATAGAAAATAAATTCGAGGCGGAAGGATTGCGAATAAACCGAAGGCATCATTGCACCGATAAACAGATCGAGATAATTACCGATTAAAAGCCCGACACCGAGACTCATAAACACGCCGACCACGATAAAAGCAACCGCCGTAAAGCGCGAATAAGGCTTTTGTTCGGGTTCGCTGACTTCAATTATCGAATCGTGAATATTCTCGTCGTAAGTGTAGCGTTCAAACGCCTCGCGCAGTCTCGAAAACAGATGAATCACGCCGACGACAAACAGCGTGAACATAATAATTTTGAGAACCATCGGCGATTTCGTAAAAAACGCGGGTTTAAAAACAGCGACCGCGAAAGTCGAAACGAAAAGCCCGACCATCGGGAAAATAATCTTCTGCAAAGCGACCGATTCGCGCCGTTCGTCGGCAATCATCCGGTCAATAATCTCGTTATAACGGCGTTCGTAAGCCATCTGCCGCCAACGCCGCGCATATTCGTTTTCGGACGTAAAAACCGATGCGCCGCTTGACGAACCCGTGTATTCGGCTTGCAAAATCCCGCGGTCGTAATCGGCGCGTTGCTGCGGATTGCCCAAAACTTCGTAAGCCTTCGCAACTTTCGCAAATTCCCGGGCTTTTTCTTCGGAGCCGTTGTTTTTGTCGGGATGTAATTTACGCGCAAGTCGCCGATATGCCGATTTTATTTCGGCGTTCGATGCCTTTGGTGAAACTTTTAGGATTTCGTAATAATCCACCATTTGCGACGCGGTCCGGGGATGAGTTTTTTTGAGTTATAAAGCGAACTTAAAAGGCTTTCTCAGCCAGAAAAATTATAACACAAAAAATCTTTTCTCTCGAAAAGATTTTCAATTACCAATTACGAATTTCAAATTACGAATGTCTGAATGATTTCTTATCAATTCGTAATTCGTAATTCGTAATTCGTAATTGCTTTATTGCAGGTCGTCAATCTGCAAACCAATCGGCTGTGCGCCCGAAAGTTTAACCGCGTCCACAACTTTCGCCACGCTTCCGTAATTGAGGTTTTTCGGAGCTTTGATAAAGACGGTTTTCTCGATTTCGTTTGAATCCGGGCGCAAAATTCCGTTTTCCGAGCGATATTCAAAAACCTCGCGTAATTTTGCAATCACTTTTTCGGAATCTTCAACCGTTCCCATCTCGTTTTCACGATTCAGCGTCAAAGAACTGTCGGCATTAACCGTGACAATCAAAGAATTCGGATGCGGTTCTAAGTTTTGTTCACCCGTCGGTTCAGCCGGAACTTTTGCTTTAAAAGCCGTCGGCTTGGCAGGCGTAATGACCATAAAAATTATCAAAAGCACGAGCAAAACATCAATCAAAGGCGTTACATTTATGTTCGGTTTCATATGTTTCTCCGTAAATTGTTAAAAGTCGAAAGCCGTCGGTCAAAAGATTAGGCAGGATTCTGACATTTGACCCACGGCTTTCGACCTTTACGCTAACTTAGACACCGAAACAAAAAGAAAGTTCCCACAAAAAAACAAAAAAGCGAGAAGTTTAATTTTGACTTCTCGCTTTTCATCCTAACTTTTTGACGAAAAATGCTTGTTCTCACATAATCCGTATCTCAAATTTTAACGCCTTGTTGCTTTTTGATGAATTTTCAGTTTGTCAGCCTACAAAATAGTTAATAAAACCGTCAAAAACCCTCAAGACCTCACCGAAAACTTCCGTCCGAACAGACCAAAACATTACTTCAAACAACACAATCCTTTATCAATTAAGCGAAAACAATATATCATTTCCAAAATAAAAAAAAACAAAAATTTTCATCAATAAGTTCAGAGTTCAAACTTTAGTTTGAATTCTTCTTAAAACTTTTCAAACTAAAGTTTGAACTCTGAACTTTTCCGTTATTTCCCCAACATCGCACGGCATCGCGCCACACTTTTTCTTAATAAAATTGTATAAGGATGATTTTCCGGCAAAGTTTTCTCATTAATCCGCAATGCTACTTCAAATAAATCCAATGCCGCTTGATAATTGCCCTGTGCTTCGTAAACACTAGCCAAATTATTCAAGCGAGTGGCATAATCAGGATGTTCCTTACCGATGATTTTCTCACCAATCCGCAAGGCTTCTTGATATTTCTCGATTGCTTCATCATATCTGCCTTGTGAATCATAAACACCAGCCAAATTATTTAAGAGGACGGCATAATCAGGATGTTCCTTGCCGATAGTTTTCTCACCAATCCGCAAGGCTTCTTCATATTTCTCGATTGCTTCATCATATCTGCCTTGTGAATGATAAACTAAAGCCAAATTACTTAAGCGAATGGCATAATCAGGATGTTCCTTGCCGACGGTTTTCTCACCAATCCGCAAGGCTTCTTCATATTTCTCGATTGCTTCATCATATCTGCCTTGAAAATCATAAACAGTAGCCAAATTACTCAAGCGAGTGGCATAATCAGGATGTTCCTTGCCGACGGTTTTCTCACCAATCCGCAAGGCTTCTTCAAGTTTCTCGATTGCTTCATTATATCTGCCTTGAGCTTTATAAACACCAGCCAATTCATTAAATTGCCGCGCTATTTCATCATCATCATTTATTTCAATTTGTTGTAAAAGTTCGAGCCTTAATCTTTCAGCTTCTGAAAAATTGGCGGTTTTCCAATAAATATTAGCTAATTTGTCTTTTAGTTGAAATTCGGTCTTGAAATCCCGTTTATTTTCGGGCAGAGATTGATATTCGGCGAGAAGCTCTTTGAGATTTTCGGTTCTTTGCCGTCGTTCTTCGACCAAAAGCGCATTATGTTCATCATAACCTAACGAAATTGCTTGCGAAATTTGGCGGGACATTATATTTTCGTCGTTTTCAAAGAAGAAAATTCCCGAACGAACCGAGAAAAAATCGGGTGCGCCGTTCATTAGTTTAGTGAGCGCGTATTCGGGCATAAACAAAATCATCGGACATTCGAGAAATTCGGGAAAAGAATCACGCGAGACGTTGAGATTGGCGATAAAAGACGTTTCCTTTCCGCGTTTCGCGCTCGGAATCGAATAGCGCAAGCCTAAAACAAATACTGCATCCGGCTTTTTATTTTTTATTTTCGTGCGGAGTTCGGATAAAAGACTTTTTATCGGTTCTTTAAATTCAACAATCTCGATTTTTTTACCTTTGAGCCGTTTTTTTACTTCTTTGATAAGGTCTTTTTGTTTGGGAAGCTGATTGCACGAAGCGAAAAACAAAAAATATTTCTCGGAAAGGGAAATAGAACGCACCAGCCGTCGAATCTCGGCTTCTTCATCAAAATTTTCCGACTCTGATTTTTTTGCTTCCAAGAGATTTATTTCTTACTTTTGCGTTTTGATTTCTGAAATTCTTCTTTTGCCGTCTGAAATTTCCCGACTTCATAAACAACGGGATTAACGGCATACCAACTATCGTCAAGACTATTGGTATCGTCACCGTTGGCATATTCCATCACAGTCAGATTTTCCAACATCGTCCAAAAACTATCGTCTTCGGTATCAATTTGTTGTTTCGGATTTTCGTCAAGCGCAACTAATTTCGGATAAGCCGATTCTTTTATCGAAGCGGCGTAAGCACGGACGGTCGGTTGAATACTTTTGCGGGCAGTTTTGAAATTTATCGGTAACTCATCTGAGGAAATAATTGCTTCCTGAATAAATAACATCAGATTTCGCAGATTTCCGCCGCTGTATTTAACTAAAAAATCCAATGCCTTATCTTCAAAAGCCTCAGTCAACGAAATCTCGCCGAGCCTTTTGGTTAAAATTTCCTTAAAGGCTTTACAGCCTTCCTCATACTCCGAATTAAATTTGCCGCGATGAAAAATTTTAACCATCGGAAGCGGTAAAACATCGCCGTAATAATGTAAAAGTTTCGGCGAAGCGTCGGAACGATACAAACTTAGAGGAACTGTATAAATCGTATGCGCTTCGATGCCCGTTAATTTATCATTGCGTTCAATAAAAAGTTCTTTATGCGAATCTATGACGTTTGTGTTTGCTTCAAATTTCTGAATTTTCTCCAAACTATCAACCATTATTACGATTTTCGTAAAAGCCGAATCAGACTTTGCTAATTCCAGTTGCGCCTTACTAATAAAAAGATTCAATTCATCTAAAAGTGAACGATTATCTTTGGCTATCGCCTCAAAAAGGCGACGTTTAGCTTCATCATTTTGTTTGATTTCTTGAATTTCACCCTTCGCCAAACCAAATAAACTAACTTCAATTTTGGTAAATTTTCGTTTTGTCAGTAAAAGATTCTTAACTTCGCCGAATTTTTCCTCGAAATAGCTATTCTTCAGAGTAATATTCAGGTCTTTTTGAAAAGCATCGGAAATTTCAACAGCAATTGCCAGAAGAATTTCTTCCAAAGTCACATTTTCCAAATTTACATAATCTCTGACATCAACATAAACAGGAAAAAAATTAGTATCTTTTTTCAAAAGATTACCGAGATGAAGTAATTCGGAAGATTTTCCTGAACCGATATGTCCGGTGAACAGAAAACGGAGATAGCTGTGTTCGATATAATCCAACCGCGCTTGAACTTTTCGTGCCAAGATGTCGCCGCCACGTGCTTTCCGACAATCAGTGTAATATTTCTCATCTGCCGGATTGTTCGGATTGCAGGCGTTAAAAATCTTTTTTAATTTATCGCTCATCTTTTTTTCGGAATCGGGAACTAAAAGATATTTATATCACAATTATTTTGATTTCCGTAAATTTTCAATATTTCCATTGATTGAATTTAACAAGGCTTTGGCTTTTGTCAGTGTTTCTTCGTATTCGTCTTCGGGAATGCTGTCAATGACGATGCCGCCGCCGACGTCGAAGGTGGCTTTTTGGTCTTTTATGGTCATTGTGCGGATGGCGACACTCAAATCAAGTGAAAAGTGAGAAGTGAAAAGTGAAAAGTTGTCGGAATTTTTCACATTTTTCACTTTTCGTTTTTCACTTTTCACTGAATACCCGATTGCGCCCATCGAAAGTCCTCGGTCGGCAGTTTCTAATCGGTCAATTATCTGCATTGTGCGGATTTTTGGTGCGCCGGTGATTGAGCCGCAAGGGAAAACTGCGCGGATTATGTTGGAGAATTTTGTTTTTTCGCGAAGTTTGCCCGAAATGGTTGAAACGAGATGAAAAAGCGTCGGATGTTCTTCGAGGTCGCAGAGTTTTTCGACCTTGACCGAACCGAATTCACAGATTCTGCCCAAATCGTTGCGTAAAAGGTCAACAATCATTACGTTTTCAGCGCGGTCTTTTTCGGAATTTTGTAATTCCTCGCGTAATTTGTCGTCTTCTTCTGCTGTTTTTCCGCGTGGTCGCGTTCCTTTGATCGGACTTGTTGAAATTATCGGACTTTGGACTTTGGACTCTGGACTTTGGACTTTAAAAAATCTTTCGGGCGAGGCGGAAATGACGGTCGAATCGTTTCTTTGGATGAAAGATGCGAACGGCGCGGGATGATTTTTTCTTAAATGCCGGAAAATCTGTTGCGGCGAGAGATTTTCGGGCAAATCGGCAGTAAATTGCTGCGTTAAATTCGTCTGATAGGTGTCGCCGCGACGGATAAATTCTTTTATCTCCTCGACTTTTTCGAGATATTCGGGTTTGGTGAAGTTTGAAATTACTTTTGTGTTTGAAGTGTTTGCAAAGTTTATCGAGTTTGCCGAATTTATGAGATTTTCGAGTTCGTCAAAACGATTTTCGTTGCCGATGAGCGAAGTTTTGTCGGTGTCGTAATCGTGAACCAATAAACAATCGAAAATCGCCAGAAAAACGTCGGGTTCGTCGTGGGGAAATTCCTTTTTGCGCGGCGTTATCTTTTCGAGCTTTAGACCGAAATCGTAGGAAATCGTAAAAATCGCAAAAGTTTCGGGATTTTCCAGCTTTTCGTCGAGAAAGCAAAGAGTCTGTTCGGGGTTTTTATGCGAAATCTCGAAGGTTTCGATTGGATTTACGCCGCAAATCAGAAAATGCGATTTGAGATGCGAAACGCCGCTGCTGTCAAGCAGACAAATCGGCTGAGTTTGCGACAAACCGAGGAGTTTTTCGATAAGTTCGTCGGCGGAATATTGATTTTTGAGAAAATATGTCTGCAAAGTTGAGATTATTTTAACGCGAAGGCGCAAAGACGCAAAGCAGCACAAAAATTAACCGCGAAAGACGCAAAAATACGCGAAAAATTCATAACAATAAATATTTTTGGTAGTGAACAGAAAGTAATGCCGTTTAAGATACTCAAACGCGCATTGAACAAAAAAAAACGTCATCGCCGGGAGCGCACGCATCCTTGCGTGCCGGACGCGGAGCGTTCAAGCATCTTGTCATCAATGCAAGTTGATTTCGCAACCAACGCTGATGCGTCGCGAAGCGC
>JANODL010000154.1:0-5646 GCA_031412675.1 Acidobacteriota bacterium
GATTCGGCTTTGGAAGCGCAGGAAATCAGCCAAAACGACAGAAATGCAATTGTAATAAAACGGTAAAATCTTGTCTTCATCATATCCGTAAATTACCCAAGATGTTAAAATTTTGTTATATTCTATGTCTTTGCAAACGAAAGGAAAGTCTAATAAAAGTATCACAAAAGCGACGATGAACAAAAACGGTCAAGCGGCGGCGTTTTACGATTTGGAAGGAACTCTGGTCAGCACGAATCTCGTGCATACGCTCGGATTCTACGCGCAGCGTCAGCAAGGTTTGTGGGAAACTCTGAAAATGAGCGCGGGAACGGTCGTTAAATTGCCGTTTTTCGGGTTGACGGATTTGTATTCGCGCAATGTTTTCAACGAGGTTTTCTTTCGCAGTTACAAAGGTTTGTCCGAAGACCGTCTGCGTTTTTTCTCGGAAGAACTTTTCGAGGAAGTCCTCAAACCGGCGGTTTTCCCCGGCACTTTTGAATTGATCAAAACATCAAAGAAAATCGGTCAGCGGCAAGTTGTTTTAACGGGCGCGTTAGATTTTACGGTTGCGAAGCTGATGGATTATCTCGGCATTGACGATTTCGTCGCCAACCGTCTCGAATTCGTCAACGGCTACGCAACGGGCAGAATTTTGCCGCCCGTGATGGCTTCGGCGACAAAAGCGAAATGGATGCGCGAATATGCGGAGAAAAACGACATCAATCTGAGCGAATCGTATTCATATTCGGACAGCATTTCCGATTTGCCGATGCTTTCAATCGTCGGTCATCCGGTCGCCGTCAATCCCGATTTTCGCCTGAAACAAACCGCGACACAGCACGATTGGGCAATTTTGGATTTGAAGTAGTTTGGATGTTTTTATGCAACACACAGCAAATGAAGTAATTGAAACCATTAAAACTTTGCCGGTTCGGGAAAAAGCCAAGATTTATGAATGGCTTGACGAAGAGAAGCGCGAATTGGTGTAAAAAACGCGGTTGCGGGAAAAAGCGAAAGAACAATTTGAGCGTTTCCGCAAAGCGCAGGAATGGGTTTTGAACAATCGTGAAAAATATATGAATCAATGGGTTTGTCTGGACGGCGACAAACTTATCGCGAACGGCACAGACGCGCTGGAAGTGCATCGTCAGGCAAAAGAAGCGGGCATTGAAATTCCGTATTTAGAGCAGATTGTCGAAGAAGAAGATTGGGGCGGCTGGTAAATGGAAACAATTGAATGTGCAGAAAGTTATCAATACGACACAAGACTGGTCGGCATTACCGTTCCGACTTTCTTAAATTATGGCGGCAAAATTGTTGAAATAAAGACGAAAATTGACACGGGTTCGAGTTTTTGTGTTTTTCAAAGAAAACACGCGGAAAATCTCAAAATCGAAGTCGAAAGCGGCGAATATGCGCGAATCAGCACGGCGACAAGCGGTTTCGATGCTTACGGATTTGAACTTGCCCTAACAGTTTTGGAAATCGAAACCGTTTCAACGGTTTATTTTGCGGCAGAAGAATCGTTCACGCGCAATGTTTTTGGCAGACAAGGCTGGCTCGACCGCGTAAAACTTGGGTTGATTGATTACGAAGGCAAACTGCTTTTGAGTGCTTACGGAGAATAGGAGAAATTTTATGCAGACAACTATTGAGCAAGTTACAAGCATTATTTACGCAATGCCGCTCGAAGATTTGGATAAATTGAGCGAGGTTATTGACGAAGCGAAACAAGCCAAGCGCGAAAAAAAAGAGAAGGCAAATTGGCGAATGGAGCGATACAAAAAGGCGCGAAAATGGCTCGATGAAAATAGTGAAAAGTATCTGAACAAATGGGTTTGTCTGGAAGGCGACAAACTGATTGCGGTTGACGACGATGGTCGGATAGTTTATCAAAAAGCCATCGAAGCCGGAATCAAATCGCCGTTTATTCACTATATCGAAAAAGAACCCGAAGCGTTTTGGGGTGGTTGGTTATGAAATCAGTTCACACTTTGACGTTTGACGAGATTTACGATTACGACACGCGAAAAATTGGCATCACTTTGCCCGTGTTGTTAATTTCCGGCGGATTTGAAACCGATGTCGAAGCGAAATTGGATACGGGCGCAAGCCATTCGATTTTCGCCAGAATTCACGGTGAAAATCTCCAACTCGATATTGAAAGCGGCGAACCTTTGATGGTCAGCACGGTCAGAGAAAGTTTCCGAGTTTTCGGACACGAATTAATCGTCCGATTTTTGGATATGGAGTTTGACACGAAAATCTATTTCGCTAAAGACGAAACAATGCGAAGAAGCGTTCTCGGCAGACAAGGATGGCTTGACCGCGTGAAACTCGGGCTGATTGATTATGAAGGCAAACTTTTGTTGAATGTTTATAAATAACAATAAGCTAAAAATTTAAGATTAAAATAACTTTAATTTCAATAAGTTTTTATGGAAAAAATGTTGGTAAATTTGTTTGTTGTTATTCTTTTTATAATTGTAGCTTTATGTTTTTCCTATGTTTTTCGTTTTTTTTATCGTTATAACTTGAAAGTTAAGGCAGAAAATTTAGAGAGAGACAGAATTCGAGAAAATGAAGTTATTCAGCAATATTCAAAAATTAAAGATGAGTATTTTAGTTCATTGAAAAAATTAAAAAGCGAACCGAATAATGTTCAATTAAAAAAATACACTATAGAAAAAGGTCAGAGATTAATTGAATTTACTATACAGCATAAAGAATATTACAAAGTTATATCATTTGATGAAAACGATTTATTAAACGATCTGCCGGGACGCACAGACCCATTGTTTATCGAAGCATTGCAAACTTGTATTGATTTAAAGTCTATAGACAAATATTTGCTTGCAAACCATTTACAAATTGGTTTTACGGATGCTGAGAGAATATTGGACGCTATGTTTGAAGAAGGATTTGTCGGTGAAAGAGACTGGAGACTAAGCACCAATCAAAGACCTGTCATAACTTCATCATTGAATAGATTAAAACGACGAATTGAAGAAGCCAGAGAAAAAGAAAAAAAGGAGAATGAAATTTTTCAAGTTGAACTATTGCGCCTATCAAATAGCGATGATTACAAATACATTAACCAATTTACCAAAAAGTATGGCAGAAATATTAGTGCTAGTGAGCTGGCAAAGTTACGAGATTTGTTAAATATCCGAGGGTTTGAATTTTCTGACAAACAAATGACCGATATTGTAAATCTCGCACTTAATCAAAAGAGATACCGTGATGCAAAATCTAAGATTCTCAATGAAGAACCAAATGAAGTTCAGGATATTGTTAAATTTATTTGAATTTCTATCAATCTGACGACGGTGAAATGTTTGAAGTCCTCAGAGAAATTATTGAAGAAAAAGGTTTGTTTGGTTTATTTGAAAACAATTCCGAAGAGCTAAAAAAGGAAGTTGAAAGAATTGAGAGAGAAATTGAGTTGGAAATCTTTGAGAAACGGCTTCTTGAAGACGATGAAGGAGTTCATTTAGAAGATGTTGACGAATTAGACGGATATGAATTTGAAGGATTTTTAACAAATCTATATACAAAAATGGGCTATCAAGTCGAACAGACTAGATTATCAGGCGATCAAGGCGCGGATTTAGTTGTTGTGAAATTTGGGGAAAAAATTGTAATTCAAGCCAAGCGTTTTGGTGGAAAAGTCGGAAATAAAGCCGTGCAGGAAATTATGGCGGCGATGAGTTTATATAAAGGTCAAAAGGGAATGGTTGTTACAAATAATTATTTTACGCCCGCCGCAATTGAACTTGCTTACGCAAACGATATTGAATTAATTGACAGAGACAGCTTGGGAGAATTGATTAACAAACATTGGTAGAAATTAAATATGGCATTGCAATTACGCAGAAAAACACACGAATCAATTATTTAGAAAATTAGATGCCCGAAATTATTACAACTGAATATAAAATACTTTTGAGCGACATTAAGCAACGAATTCGTGATGCTCAATATCAAGCGTTAAAAGCTGTTAATAAGGAACTTATTTCGCTTTACTGGGACATCGGAAAAATGATTGTCGAAAAGCAAAAAGGCGAGACTTGGGGAAAATCTGTCGTTGAAAATTTGGCGCAGGATTTAAGAAACGAATTCACCGGAATCAGCGGTTTTTCGGCTTCAAATCTTTGGCGGATGAAGACGTTTTACGAAACTTATCGGGCAAACGAAATTCTCGCACCATTGGTGCGAGAAATCGGCTGGTCGCATAATATTTATATTTTCGAGCGTTGCAAAGATGATTTGGAACGGGAATTTTATATTCGTTGGACAAAGAAATTCGGTTGGACGAAAGCGATTTTGCTTTATCAAATCAACAATCAAACTTACGAAAAGACGTTACTGAATCAGACGAACTTTGACCAAACGGTTTCCGAAGATATTCGCAACCAAGCCAAACTTGCGGTTAAGGACGAATATACATTTGATTTTCTCGAACTCGGCGAAAACTATAAAGAACGCCAACTCGAACTGGGTTTGATTGCTAAAGTCGAAGAGTTCTTGCGGGAAATGGGCGGGATTTTTGCTTTTGTCGGAAGCCAGTATCTTTTGGAAGTTGACGAAAAGGAATTTTTATAGATTTACTTTTGTTTCATCGCCGTCTGCGTTGTTTGGTGGCGATTGAATTGAAAATCGGCGAATTTCAGCCCGAATACGTCGGGAAAATGCAGTTTTATTTAGCGGCATTGGACGATTTGGTCAAAATGCCGGACGAAAATCCTTCAATCGGTTTGATTTTATGTCAGAGCAAAACGAAAACCGTTGTCGAATACGCGTTGCGCGAATCGAATAAACCGATTGGAGTTTCCCGATATAAAATCAGTTCAAAGTTGCCCGAAGCGTTAAAAGGCGAACTGCCCGAACCGGAGCAAATTGCAAAATTGTTAAGAGAAAATTAGTTAGAATAACTTTTTATGGCATTACAGCTAAGACGAAAAACACACGAATCAATTATTTACATTGATAAAGACAGCGCACCGCGCATTATGCCGTTTGGCGAGGATTTTATTATTAACGATCTGCCGGTCGGAACGCGGGTGATTTATCCGAATCCGCCGATTAAGGGTTTGCCGAACCGGGAAGCGGCGATTCGTTATGCGGTGAATCATCCGATTGACGCGAAGCCGCTTTACGCGCAGCTTGAACCGGGAATGCGCGTGACGATTGCGATGGACGATATTTCGCTGCCGCTGCCGCCGATGCAAACGCCGGATTTGCGGCAGACGATGCTCGAAGTCGTGCTGGATTTGTGCGCGGCGAACGGCGTGGACGACGTGCATTTGATTATCGCCAACTCGCTGCACCGCAAAATGACGGCGTGGGAAATGGAGCGAATGGTCGGCTCGACAATTTTCAACGAATTTTATCCCGACCGCTATTACAATCACGACGCGGAAGACGACGAAAATCTAGTAACTATCGGACAGACGCGCCACGACGAGCCTTTACGGGTCAACAAACGCGCCATCGAGAGCGATATTTTGATTTATTTGAATCTGAATCTCGTGCCGATGGACGGCGGGCATAAATCGGTCGCGGTCGGGCTTTGCGATTACGAATCTTTGCGCCAGCATCACGAGCCGCAAACGATTCGTGATTCGGATTCTTATATGGATCCGCCGAAGTCGGTTTTGAATC
>JANODL010000155.1:0-12070 GCA_031412675.1 Acidobacteriota bacterium
AGAACGGAAAGCCTTTGCCGATCTTCAAGCGAAGCGAGAAAACGAGGCGTTTCGCACTTGTTCTCGCAAAGCCTCGAACGCGCGAGGCGGGCAAGCTGCCCGCGCTCCAACTTTTGCAAATTAATTTTGTCCAGCTACTTAACCGCGAAATATGCGAAATTACGCGAAAAAACATTTCTATTTTTCGCATAATTTCGCGTGTTTTGCGGTTAAAAATTTTAAGCCGCCGCGCTCTTTTCGATTTCCGACAAAGCCGCGACGCAGCGTTCGCAAACGGTCGGATATTTTTCCGATTCGCTGACACGCGCCGAATAATTCCAACAGCGTTCGCATTTCGCGCCGTCGGCTTTTTCGATTTTTACACTGAAATAGCCTTCTTCGTGAACCTCGACCTGCGACGCGATAAAGATATAACGCAAATCCGTGTAGTAATTTAACAAAAACCGCGTCATTTCGCCGTCGGCTCGCAAAATAACTTTTGCTTCGAGCGACGAACCGATTTCCTTCGCGTTTCGGGCTTCTTCGAGTGCTTTCAAAACATCGTCGCGGATCGAGAAAATTCGTTCCCAATCGTTCAAAAGTTGTGAATTATCCGCGCCCGAAATCTTCGGAAATTCCGCCAGATGCACCGACGCGAGTTTCTGATGCGGCAAATTCTCAAACGCTTCGTCAGCCGTGAACGCAAGCACCGGCGCGAGCAGACGGCACAATTTGTCCGTCATTTCATAAAGCGCGGTTTGCGCCGAACGGCGTTCCAAACTGCGCGGCGCATAGATGTACAGACGATCTTTGATGATGTCGAAATACCGCGCCGAAAGCGTCACCGTGCAGAGATTGTAAATCGTCTGATAGACGGCTTGAAAATCGAACGCTTCGTAACCCGCAAGGATTTTTTTCGCCGCTTCGTCAAAACTCGCCAACGCCCAACGGTCAATTTCGAGCATTTCCGCGAAAGAAACACTATCGGTTTCAGGATTGAATCCGTCCAAGTTGCCGAGCGCGTAACGCAGAGTGTTTCTGAATTTACGATACGCATCCGTCACACGCTGTAAGATTTCGTCCGAACAGCGCACGTCTTCGGTGTAATCAACCGCCGCAACCCAAAGCCGCAAAACGTCCGCGCCCGATTTATTGATGATTTCAATCGGTGCAGTGACATTTCCTTCGGTTTTGCTTTGCTTTTTGCCTTCGCCGTCCACAACCCAGCCGTGCGTGATGACTTGTTTATACGGCGATTCGTCGTGTTTCGCCAAACCGCACATCAACGACGAATTAAACCAGCCGCGATATTGATCGCCGCCTTCGAGATAAACGTCCGCCGGAAAACGCAGAGTGTCGCCGCGAGTTTCCAAAACGGCGACACACGACGAACCCGAATCGAACCAAACGTCGAGAATATCGGTTTCCTTACGAAAATCTACGCTGTTGCATTTCGGGCAAGCAAAACCTTCGGGCAAAAGCTCGCTTTCGACGCGGTTATACCACGCGTCTGCCGTTTCTTTGGCGAAAATATCCGCGACGTGATTAACGACTTCCGGTTCGGCAATCGTGTGATCGCATTTCTGACAATAGAAAACCGGAATCGGCACGCCCCACGAACGCTGACGCGAAACGCACCAATCGGGACGACTTTTGAACATATTCGCCATCCGACCTTCGCCCCAAGACGGATGCCATTTGACGTTTTCAATCTCGCGCAAAGCCTGCGCCCGCAGAGATTTTTCTTCCAAATTATCCATCGCGATAAACCATTGCGGCGTGGCGCGAAAGATGACGGGTTTTCTGCATCGCCAGCAATGCGGATACCGATGCTCGTAGTTTTCCGAAAAGAGCAAAGAGCCGTTTTCGCGCATCAACTCGACGATTTTCTGATTCGCCTGAAAGATATTTTCGCCCGCAAAGCGTTCGACCTCCGAAGTAAAACGTCCCGCGCTGTCAACCGGACAATAAACTTCCAAGCCGTATTCCTTGCCGATCACAAAGTCGTCGTGTCCGTGTCCGGGCGCGGTGTGAACCAATCCCGTTCCGCCTTTCGCGGTATCTTTTTTCTCACGCGCTTCGGAAACGTCAACTTCGGTTTCCGCGTCCGATTCGCCGCCCATCGTCACGTGTTCGCCGTTCATAATCAGCGATTCGCGGTCAATCCACGGATGTTTCGCCTTCATTCTATCGAGCTTCGAGCCTTTGAATCGCGCCAGAATCGGCTGAATATGACGTTCGCCTTTTTCATCCGGCATTCCGAGACAGCATTTGACAAGGGCAAAGCCGAGCAGTTCCGCTGCGATAATCAAAACTTCGCCTTTTTCTTCAAAGGCGACATATTCAAAATCGGGATGCACGGAAATGCCTAAATTCGACGGAATCGTCCAGGGCGTGGTCGTCCAGATCACGAGCGAAACACGTTTTCCCGCCAACGCCGGATCAATTTCCGACGGATCCGTGACGAGCGGAAATTTCACGTAGATCGAAGGCGATGTGTGCAGACGGTATTCGACTTCCGCTTCCGCCAAAGCTGTCTGGTCGTGAATGCACCAGTAAACCGGACGCAAGCCTTTGTAAACATAGCCGCGTTCCAAAAACGTCCCGAACAGCCGTGCCGTTTCCGATTCGTATTCGTTCGACATCGTTAAATAAGGCGTTTCCCATTCGCCCAAAACGCCGAGCCGTTTAAAATCGCGTGTCTGATTATTCATCGCCGTCGAAGCGTGTTCGCGGCAAATTCGGCGAAAAGTGGCGACGGGCAGATCGTTTTTGTTCTTACCTTTTTCCGCCAGTTTCTTTTCGACGTGCGTTTCAATCGGCAGACCGTGGCAATCGTAACCCGGAACGTAAGGCGCGGCAAAACCCATCATCGAACGCGATTTGACGACAAAATCCTTTAAGATTTTGTTGAGCGCGGTGCCGATGTGAATGTCGGCGTTCGCATACGGCGGACCGTCGTGCAGAATGAATTTTTCCGCCGTTTTGCGTTCATCCTGAATCGCTTCATAAAGCCGCGCATCCGTCCATTTTTTCAGACGCGCCGGTTCAGCCTGCCCGAGATTCGCCTTTTGCGCGAAATCGGTTTTCGGTAAATTAACGGTTTTCTTTAGTTCTAAAGGTTCAGTCATAAATTCGTAAATTGTAAATAGTTAAACGGTCAAAAACTCTCTGCCGATTACGGGTTTCAAAACTCAAATCTTAACATTTATCGGTGAAAAAATCCGCAATCCGAAATCTAAAATCCAAAATCGAAAAAGTCCCAAGTCTTTTTTCAGACTTGGGACTTTCGAGCAAACGAATATTTTCGGCTCGCGCTTATAAAAAAGCAAAGTCCCTGTTCAAAATAATATTTATGCTCAAAGCAACCATCATAAAATTTGCTCCGTCTTAATTTATGCCAATATTTTAAAAAATAGTCAATAAACAAATGGTTTTAGCTTTTAGAAAAGTTCTTTTTATTTTCGGTCTGATTGTTTCTTCCACGTTTTCCGCTGTTTCTCAACAGCCAACCCCGCAACCGACTCCGCCCGAAGAGACGATAAAAATTGCGACCGAAGAAGTTCATCTCAACATCACCGCACAAACTCCGAATGGTAAATTTGTTCCAACGCTTACGAAAGACGATTTGCTGATTGTCGAAGAAGGCACGCCGCAGAAGATTGAAAGTATGAAAAAAGTTCCCGCGAGCGTTCTGATTCTTCTCGATACCGGCGGCAATCTGAATTTTGCCAAAACTCTGAATATGACGCGCTTAACCGCAAAATTGCTGGTCGAAAAAATTTCCGCTGAAAACTCGATCGCCGTAATGCAGTCTTACAATAAAATCGAAACCGTGAGCGAATGGACGAACAATCGTGAGGCGGTTCAGGATAATCTCGACAAAAAACTTTTCAGCGGCAATACCTCGCGTTTTGCCGATTCGATAAATGCCGCAATTAAAATGTTTGAATCGCGTTCGCTCGAAAATCGTCATTTGGTTTTTATCGGCGATGCTTTGGACAGTTTTGCTGCCGAAAATGAACGTCAGCAGGCGTTTCAAAATTTGATTGCCGCCAACATTACCGTTCATGTTATTGCTTACAATAAAATGGAAGCGATTCGCGGCAAAGGTGCGACGCGCTCTTTTCAAATCGGTGAGGAAAGAGAATCACCGCGTTTGCCCGACCATGTTCTCGAAGGAATTATTCAGGGGCTTCCCGTGGCAATGCGCGACGGTTTCAGGCGAATGGCTAAATCCGAACGGCTTTTTATTATTCGGCTCGACAAAAAAGCCATCAAACTCGCCAAACAAAAACGCGAAAATTGGATCAAAGGCGAAAAGGAACTTCAGACCTTAGCGGAAGACACGGGCGGAATGTTTCAAGCCCCCGAAGAATTGGAAACAATGTGGCTCACGGCAACGGAAATCGCCAAAGTAGTTGATTCGCAATATGTCGTAAGTTATGTTCCGACAAAACCTTTTGCCGATTCGGACACAAGCGAAAACCGAAAAGTTCGCGTCAGCACACATTGCAACGGAGTGCAGATTCGCGCCCGACAAAAGATAGTTTTAGTGCCGAAGAAAGCTAGATAAGTTCGTTGACTTTTGATTCAACTGTTTGACGAATTTTTGCGAGATTTTCTTCCGAATCGGCTTCAAATCTTAAAACTAAAATTGCTTGCGTATTTGAAGCGCGAACCAGACCCCAGCGGTTTTCAAACAAAATTCGTGCGCCGTCAATCGTAATGACCTCGTTTGTTTTGGCGAATTCTTCGGCAATCGCGTCGTAAGCCGCGTCAATCCCTCTTTCGTCGTAGTTTGGAAACTGTTCGATTTCACCGATACGATTACACAAAGTCTTCGCGTCACGAAGCGCGGTATTTTGCGATTGTGAAAAAGCATTGACCGCGCACAAGCCAAAAAACAAAATGAGCAATGTGTTTGATTTTGCCATAAAATTTAATCACTCCGAATTTACTATGGGGAAGCCTGATGTATTGAACCGAAATAAATTCCGTATGAATTATCTGGCGGAATTTTTAAGTTCTTATTATTTAACTACTTCAAGAAACTTTGTCGGACACGAGCCGATCTTTTATCGAGACATTCAGTTTTATTTCAGAAGTGTTATTTTGAACAGATTAATCTCATTCTAAGGTGAAAAAATAAATTTTTCCGGCTTTTTAATATCATCAAGACACTTTCGGCTTATTTGTTTTTTGCTTCGTTTAAAAGCCTATTCAATTTTTCCAGTTCTTCTCCGGCATCTTTTCTAACCTCTTCATTTGCCAATAATTCATCAGCTTTTTGCAGATTTTCAAGTGCCCTGGCAGTCTGTTTGTTTTTGATCAAAACCTCGCCGTAATCTATATAAGTTGAGACTGAACGTCTTTGGTTAAGGATGGAAAGTTTTTCTTGTTTTAATAAACCGGCGTAGATTGCCAGAGATTTTGAGAAAAATTCGTCCATTTTATCGAGATTCCGATTTAATCCATTGATGTATCCCAGAATACCTGAATTATCTGCCAGACTTATTTTTCTCGCCAGATTTTCGGCATCAGAGTCAGCCATTTTTTGAAACATTAGTTGTGCTTTCGTGATATTTTCTTCGGCTCGGGCATAGTTTTTTTGTTGTAAAAATGTTCTTCCAAGTTCTTGATAGCCTCGTGCCAAAGCATTTTCAGCAAAGACATTTTTATTGTCCGCCTGAAAAATTTTCTCCCGAATTTCGATAGCCTTTTGATAATTCTCGAATGCTCCCTGAAAATTCTTTAATCCGCGCAAGGCTGAAGCTACCGAGCCGTAAGTAAATGACAGATCGAGCTGAGCTGAAACATCATCTGCATTATTTTCAGCATTTTTCAGGTCAATTTCCAACGACTTTTGAAAATACTGCAACGCTTTTTCGTCTTCTCCGCGGCGTTGCCGGATACTTCCCATATATTTGTTGGTTAAAGCCACATTTCGAAGATGACCATTTCTCAACGGCTCGTCATCATTAACAAGCTGCTGATAAATTTCAACCGCTTTTTGATAATATTCCAACGCTTCATCAAAGTTATTTCGGGTGGTTTTCAACTGTGCAATATTCCAAAAAGATTTGGCAACAGCCCCGCGTATCTTTAAATCATTCGGAGATTGGTTTTGCAAATTCAGGTAAATATTCAGAGCCTTCTGAAAGCTGCTTTCCGTATTTTTTAATTCGCCGATGTTTTGCTGTTGTCCGCCAATATCAATATGTAAATCTCCCAGCATTTTTTGATCTTGAATATTGGAAGTATCGGCAGCCGCAATTTTTTCCTGAATGGCAAAGGCTTTTTGATAACTCTGCAAAGCCTCGTATGTTTTACCGATATTTCCCGTATTTCCCTCGCCCTGAATGTCGCCGACTTTGCGATAGGCTTTGACAATATCGCGCTGTAAATCAAGATTTCCGACGCTTTCGGCGGCAAGATTATCTAAAAATTCGAGCGAATCTACGACCATTTTTTCGCGCATTGCGGTTGCGCCGGGAAGTTTGGCGATGCCGTCGTGATACTCGAAAAGCACGATATTGGCGAGTTTGCGAACCTGCTCAAAACGATTTTCAGCCTTGGCGCGTTCACGATTTGCCGCGATTCCCTGCCAAATCGAAACGCCCGATAAAAGTAAAATCACGACGGCGACGGCTGTCCCGATTCTGTTTCGCCTTATAAATTTCGAGAAGCGATAAAATACGGAATCCGCCGTTGCAGTGACAGGCAAACCGTTCAAATATCGCCGAATATCTTCGGAAAATTCCTGCACCGTTTGATAACGACGTTCGGGTTCTTTGCGTAACGCTTTGAGAACGATATTATCCAGGTCGCCGCGTAACGATTTCAGATTTCGGATTGCGGATTGCGGATTGATTTTTTGTTCGTCGTTCGTGTTTCGCCGGTCGGCGTTTTGTGATGTTTCGTTTCTCGATGTGAAATCTGGAATTTGAAATTTGAAATTTGAAACTGCCGAAGGTTGAACAGGTTCAAGCGTCAAAACTAAATTCGCAATTTCCTGATAACTTTTTTTGTCCGATTTGAACGGACGAACGCCGCTTAAAAGTTCGTATAAAACTACGCCGAGCGAATAAACATCGGTCGCGGTCGTAATATTTTTGCCGTTTATTTGTTCGGGCGAAGCATATTCGGGCGTGAGCATCCGCGCCTGCATTGCGGTTGCCGTGTTTTCACATTCATCCGAATCGAGCAGTTTGGCAATCCCGAAATCGAGTAGTTTCGGCGTTCCGTCAGCCGTCACCAAAATGTTTGAAGGCTTTATATCTTGATGAATAATTAGATTTTGGTGAGCATATTTGACGGCATTGCAGACTTTTTGAAAGATTTCCAGACGTTCATTTATGTCTAACTGGTGAGCATCCGAAAACTTCGTGATCGGCTCGCCTTCGATGTATTCCATCACGAAATACGGCAAATCATTTTCGGTCGAACCCGCGTCCGAAAGCGCGGCGATATTCGGATGCGTCAGCCGTGAAAGAATCTGGCGTTCGCGGACAAAACGCTTCAAAACGGCTTCGGTGTCCATTCCGCGTTTGATAATTTTGAGCGCAAACTTTTTATCCAAACCTTCTTTTTCAGCGAGAAAAACTTGTCCCATTCCGCCGGTGCCGATGATTTCAATAATTTTATAACTGCCGATTGTTTTGCCGAGATAAGAATTGACATCCAAACCGATTTCGATTGCCAGATGTTCGGCGATAAAATCATCGAGTTTCTCGTGCGATTCGATCAAACGACTGACTTCCGAGCGAACAAAATCTTCTTGATTTGCCAAAAAATTTTGCCGCTCATTCTTCGGTAAATCAAGCGTTTGGTGAAAAATTTCTTTAGTTTTCTGCCAATCTTGATTTTGCATTTTCGATACTCGACTCAAATTGCCGATAAATTTTTGCCTGCGAAAGAAACGAAAGGAACGAAAATCAAATCAAAACCCATTTTCTTTTTTTAATTTCTTCTTTCGTTTTTTTCGTGTGTTTCGTAGGCAAAATTCTTCTATTCAATAACGCGGGAAAATTTCGCAAATATTTCAGCCGTTTGAAATTTTGTCGTAAAGCCAGGTTCGGGCAAACGTCCATTCGCGGAAAGCGTTTGTTCGTGAAATTTGTAAAACTGCAGCGATTTCGTCAAAAGTCAGACCTGCAAAATATCTTAATTCGACAATTTTTGCCTGCAATTCATCGTGTTTGGCTAACTCTTCCAAAGCAAAATCCAAATCGAGCAAAGATTCATTAATCTCAACCGAAATCGTTTCGGAATCATCAAGCGAAACCTTTATTCCGTCGCGTTTTCGGGCGTGTCTTTCGCGGGCGTGGTCAACCAAAATCCGGCGCATAGCCTGCGAGGCTACGCCGAAAAATTGTCCGCGATTTTCCCAGTCGACCGAATGCTGGTTGATTAATTTCAAATACGCTTCGTGAACGAGAGCAGTCGTCGGCAATGTTTCGGCGTATTCATTGGACAAAAGACGATGAGCCATTTGCCGCAGTTCGTCATAAACAATTGGCAAGAGTTTATTTAAAGCCTCTTTTTTACCCGTTTTGCACTCCAGCAATAACTGCAAAACATCATGTGCCATAAATATTTTCGTCCGTTTTGGAAAATTTTAACAAAATTTCCGCGTTAGTGTATAGAGAAAAAATTTAGAAGTTTGAGGTGTGATATGAAAAGAATTTTGTTAACTCCATTTGTATTGGTTTTGTTATTTATTTCTTCGGCAAATGCACAATCGCCGCTTGATGGTTTTGATGTAAATGTTAATGGAAGTGTGGGCGCAATTGCAGTTCAAACTGACGGCAAAATAATAATCGGCGGTTTTTTTACACAAGTTAATGGCGTAAACCGCAATAATTTGGCACGTTTGAACACAAATCGGACGCTTGATACATCGTTTAATCCAAACCCGAATGGGTCTGTTTACACAATAATAATCCAGCCTAATGGCGCAATCCTTTTTGGCGGAATCTTTACTGAAGTGAGCGGCGTAAACAGACCGGGAATTGCAAGACTTCAAACTGACGGCACGTTAGATAATGATTTCTACGCCGGGGTCGGCGGCTGGGTTAAAACCATTGCTTTGGAATCAACCGGACATGTTCTTATCGGAGGATTTTTTACCATTGCCGGCTCACCGCCACAGAACCATTTTGCACGACTCGACAAAGATTTCGGAACCCTTGATCAATCATTCCTTCCAAATGTTCAACGTAACGGAATAGTTGAGGTGAGAGCGATTGCAGTGCAAACGAATGGAAAGATAATTATCGGCGGATTATTTTCGTCAGTCGGCGGTTTGGCAAGAAATTGCCTGGCAAGAATTGATCCGACTACCGGAATTGCCGATTCATTTAATCCCTATCCGGTCTTCGCGACCGAGGTTAATACCATAGTTGTTCAACCAAACGGTAAAATTCTGGTCGGCGGACTTTATCTCGGCGGCTTCGTTACTAAAAAGGTCGCGCGAATTGATACGATTACCGGAACCGAAGACCCGACATTTTCTGCAGCCTTTGCGGGCAATATCGAAACTGGATATTCGGTTTACTCGCTCGCCTTACAACCGAACGGCAAAGTTTTGGTCGGCGGATTTTTTAATGCTGTCAACGGACAATCCCGCATAAGTCTTGCGAGGCTAAATACTGACGGTTCGATTGATCCGGCTTTCACCGTCAATAATACTAACGGTATCGTCAGGAGTTTTGCTGTTCAGTCCAGCGGCAAAATCCTGGTCGGCGGAGAATTTACAACGATCGCCAGCGGTGGTTCGATCTCAACCCGCAACAACTTTGCAGGACTTGATATTAACGGAAATGTGGACAAAACTCTTGACCTTGGAACACTAAATGGAGAGATCCGAATAATTGTTCCGCAGCCTGACGGCAAGATCATAATTGCGGGACTTTTCACGACAGTTTTGGGCGTGCCTCGCAACAAAATTGCTCGACTTAACAGTGACGGTTCTTTGGATACATTGTTTAATCCGAATCCGGGGGCAGGTCGAATTTTTGCGGTGGCACTCGATTCGTTTGGCAGAATTTACGTCGGCGGAGAATTTACTTTTATCGGCGGACAAAATCGGCAATATCTTGCCAGACTTGACCCGATCACCGGAGCCGCCGATTCGTTTAACCCGATGCCGTCGGATTATGTCCTTGCGATTTACATTGATTTAAGCGGCAATGTTCTCATCGGAGGTGGATTTGTTTTTGTTAACAATGATGGTTTTCCGCATATCGCCAAACTTGATCCGAATACGGGTCAACCTGATACTTTCTTCCGTCCGACTCCAAATGGCGATGTTTATGCCATCGCCCAGGAACCTACGGGAAGAATAATATTTGCCGGCGATTTTACAGAATTATCGCCCGACGGCACGCCTGAAGCGCATAACCGAATTGCCAAAGTATTTGCAGATGGAACGGTAATCAACACGTTCATTCCTAGTATTGATTCCCGTGTTTTGGCTTTGAAAGTGCAAACGGATGGGAAAATTCTGGTCGGCGGAAATTTCACGCAGGTCAATATGCAGCTTCGCAATTACATTGCGCGCCTCACCTTTGACGGCATTGTTGATCCGACTTTCAATCCGAATGCCAATGGACAGGTAAATTCAATTTCGATCCAATCAAACGGAAAAATCTTAATTACCGGCGGCTTTTCGACGGTCGGAGGATTGCTGAGAAATCGCGTTGCAAGACTTAATGAAAGTAGCGGTCTTCCCGAATTTCTCGGCGGGACAATCGACCGATACGATCCGAATGTTAATGGCGTAGTTTATGCTTCGGCGATTCAATCCGATGGAAAAGTTTTAATCGGCGGCGATTTTTCTAGCGTCGGCGGAGTTTCAAGAGGCAACTTTGCCCGTCTGACAAATGACACTTACGCTGTTTCGGATGTAACAATCTCCCGAACGTCCGTGTCGTGGCAAGTTGACGGCTCAACGCCTCAATTCAACGGAGTGAAATTTGAACTTTCGACCGACGGCGGCGGGACTTATACGTTTTTGGGAAGTGGAATTCCAAATTTAAATTCGTCTAAAAATGCAGAGAATTCCGAGGTGTCGCCAAATACTCCGCAAGCCAACACATTTACGCTGTCAGGATTAAATCTGCCGACAGGACAGGAAATTCTAATTCGCGCGATAAATTCAGAATCAACCAATGAAAAAGTGCAAACCGCGTTTTTGCTCGCACCCACCGCTTCTTCGGTTTCAATTTCGGGGAGAGTTTTAACTTCAAACGGCGGAGGAATGAGTACCGCAATTATTTATCTGACAGATTCTGCCGGATTTATACGCACTTCGCGGACGAATTCATTCGGTTATTACAAATTTGACTCAATTGATGTTGGACAAACGGTTGTCATCAACGTGATTTCAAAGCAATTGCAATTTGAACCGCGAGTTTTAACGATTGCTGAAGAATTATCCGATGTGAATTTTGTGCCGATAGGCGGCAATAATATTAAGGAGTGATAAATTTATGAAAAAAGTATTTAGTTTAATTTCTTTGTTCGCTTTGAGTTTGAGTTTGGCAAACACGGCTTTTGCCGATTTCAAATTGCGTCAGCAAATTACGATGAGCGCGAGAAATGAGAGTTTTATGCAGGAACGCGTAATTTGGGCGAAAGGTGCGCGTGAACGCACGGAAAATAAATTTACCGACGAAAGAATCGCGCAGATGATACCGCAGATTGCTGAAATCCGGCAATGCGATTACGCCAAAACTTGAAAATTAACGACCGCACGAAACGCTATTTGACTACTCCGTTTTACGAAACCGGAGATAATACTCTGCCGTCGGTTCAGCCAAGCACGAAAACCGAAAAGGAAACAGGCGGCACGGTAAATTGTATTTACACGCTAACCGACACGGGCGAACGCCAACAAATGTTCGGTCTGACGGCGCGGCGTTTGATTGTCAAACAACTTGCCGAAACGGACTAGCGGGAGCATCCGTGCGATTTGTTACGGTTTCGGTTTTTCGTCAATTTGATTATCCCCAATGGTTACGCCTCGATTTCTCAAATATCTGTAGAGGGTTGGCTTAGAGATGCTTAAATATTCGCATATCTCATG
>JANODL010000156.1:0-14751 GCA_031412675.1 Acidobacteriota bacterium
TAGGGTTCTTGCAAAGTCGAAAATAAAGTCAATCGTCAAGAAGTGAAGCGTAAAATTATCAGTTATTCGCTATCAGCTATCAGTTATTCCGAATAAAAACGCTTACTTTTCGGAGTAACTGATAACGAATAACTGATAGCGAATAACCGAATCGCCTCAAAACCTGACTTTGCAATAGCCCTACTACACGAGCTAAAATTTTGCGATAACTTGCAGTTTCGGCGCGTTTAGACGATTATTAACCAAACATTTCTTATCCACATTGAATGAAGGAAAACCAGATAAAATGCGTCGGCGTAGTCGTTAAGCCGAATCACGAGGAAGCGTGGGAAACGGCGTGCGAGCTGTCCGATTGGCTCAAAGAGCGCGGCATCGTGCTTATCGGCAGTCCGCACGAAGAAGACGAAATTTGCCCGATTGCAGATGTCGGCGCGGAAGAATTTAAGGAAAAAGCCGATTTGATCGTGGTCTTAGGCGGCGACGGCACGATGATTTCGACGGCGCGTTTAATCGGCAGCCGCGAGGTTTTGGTGCTTGGGATAAATTACGGCAGTTTGGGATATTTGACCGAATTCCGCATCGAAGAAATGTTTTCCGCGCTCGAAGACATTTTGGCGGGAAAATATGAAACCGACCGCCGCGTGATGCTCGAAGTCGAACATCGGCGCGACGGAAAACTTTTGGGGAAAGGGCGCGTTCTAAACGATGTCGTGATCAACAAAGCGGTTTTGGCGCGAATCATTGAAATCGAAGTCAGTTTGAACGATCTTTTCGTCAACAATTTTCGCGCTGACGGTTTGATCGTCGCCACGCCGACCGGCTCGACCGCTTACAGTCTTTCGGCGGGCGGACCGATTGTTTATCCTTCGATGAACGCGGTCGTTTTAACGCCGATTTGTCCGTTCACGCTGACGAATCGCCCGATTGTGATTCCCGACACGGCGGAAATAAATCTGCGTTTGACGAATCAAAGCGACGGCGTGGTTTTGACTTTGGACGGGCAAATCGGTTATCAAATGCAAACCGGCGATTGTGTTCTGATTCGCAAAAGTCCGCTGACTTTTAACCTCGTCCAACCGCCGAACCGTAATTATTTCGACGTTTTACGCAACAAATTAAAATGGGGTCGCTGATTCGATTTTAGATTTTGGATTGAAAAAATGCAGAAACCCGTGCGTTAGCAAGGGTGTTTAAATAAAAAATATGGCTGAAAACAATCAAGAGAACAACGAACAAAAAAGCGTTCCGACATCTGACGATTATTCATACGAGAGGGAACTGAGAACCGATTTGGACGACGACACGCCTGATAAACCGAAGGGAATGGCTTTGCACACCAAGATTTTAATCGGTTTGCTGATTGGTGTGACGGCAGGTGTGATTGTCAATCAGATTTTTAAATCGTATTCCGTCGAGGTTGCCGATTTTTTTAATTCGCTTTACGGTCGGGCAGTGCAACCTCAGACAGCAAAGCAATATTTGGAAGGATTCATCAAAAATTTCCCCGAACCAATCGGACAATTGTTCCTGAATTTGCTTTTGATGATTGTCGTGCCGCTGGTTTTTTCGTCTCTGGTCGTCGGCGTTGCCGGAATCGGCGACGTTCGCAAACTCGGGCGCATCGGTTTGAAATCTTTCGGCTATTGTCTGATTATTTCGGCAATTTCGGTCGTTATCGGGCTTGGTTTGGCAAACACGATTCAGCCGGGCAAGCGCATTGATCCGGTGGTTGCCGAACAGATGAAAACGCAGTTTGCCGGCGACGCGGCAAAGCGTGTCGAAGACCAGAAAAAAGCGGACGAAGCCGCCAAAGCCGATTCGCCTTTGATGTCGGTGATTAAAACAATCGTGCCGAAAAATTTGGTTACTTCAATCACGCCGGAAAACCCGAATATGCTTCATTTGATGTTTTTCGCGCTGATTGTCGGCATTGCGATAACGCTTTTGCCCGCATCAGTTTCCGCGCCTTTTGTCGGATTTATGGAGGCGGTTTTTGCGATAACTTCAAAGATTATCGAGATGATTATGAAGTTTGCGCCATATGCCGTGGCGTGTCTGATTTTTACCAACGTGGCGCGGTTCGGCATCGAACTTCTCGGCGCGTTAGGCTGGTTTGTCGTCGCGGTTTTGCTCGGTTTGAGTTTGCAGATGTTTGGCGTTTATTCGCTGTCGGTCTGGTTTTTATCGAAAATCAATCCAATCGAATTTTTCAAACGAATCCGCACCGTGATCGTGACGGCTTTTTCGACTTCTTCTTCAAACGCAACTTTGCCGACCGCCTTAAAAATCTCCGAAAAAAATCTCGGCGTTCCAAAGGAAATCAACAGTTTCGTTCTGACCGTCGGCGCAACTGCCAATCAAAACGGCACGGCACTTTACGAAGGAATTACCGTTTTGTTTTTAGCGCAACTCGCCGGAATTGAATTGTCGCTCGGAACGCAATTGATGGTCGTTTATCTGGCAATCCTCGGCGGCATCGGCACTGCCGGAGTTCCTTCGGGTTCGATTCCGTTTATTATCGGAATTCTGGCGATGATCGGTGTCAATCCCGCGCTGATTGCGATAATCTTAGGCGTTGATCGAATTCTCGATATGTGCCGCACGACTTTGAACGTCGTCGGCGACATCACAGCGGCGACCTTCGTCGCGCGTTCGGAAGGTTTTGAACTTCTGACCGACACAAAAAAAGTTTGATGTCGTTTGGAGTTTTGGCGTAAATTAGAATTTCAAGGAGGGCTTTAAAAAATATGTTTCCGCTTGGCGATGATAATACGGACAGAGTAATTACGCCGTATGTTAATTACGCATTTATCGCAATTAACATTCTGGTTTTCGTGCTTTTGCAGGGTTTGGGCGGCAATGATACGTTTTCCTACGCTTTTTCGCTGGTGCCGAAGGAGATTACGACCGGCATTGATATTGTTACGCCGCAGTTAATAAATGTCGGCGGGCAAACGGCGCAGATTCCGCATTACGACACGCCTTTGCCCGTCTATTTTAATTTTTTAAGCTCGATGTTTATGCACGGCGATTTTATGCACATTTTCGGCAATATGCTGTTTTTGTGGATTTTCGGCGACAACATCGAAAATATGATCGGGCATATTCGTTTTGCGGCTTTCTATATTATCTGCGGAATTGCCGCCGCGCTCGGTCAAATCGTGATGGACACCGGCTCGATTATTCCGATGCTCGGAGCATCCGGCGCAATTTCGGGAGTGCTTGGCGGTTATCTGCTTTTATTTCCGACAAACCGCGTCCGTGCGCTGATCTTTAACATCTTTACGACCGTTCCGGCTTACGTCGCGCTCGGACTCTGGATCGGAGTTCAGCTTTTGCAAGGTTATTTTGCACCCGCCGGACAAGGCGGAGTCGCCTACGCCGCGCACATCGGCGGATTTCTCGCAGGTGTCGCGCTCATCAAAGTTTTCGCCATCGGAAAACAGGTCAAACGGCTTTAGTTTGAAACGATTTTCAATAAACAAAAAGCCTCGATTTCAGCGTCGAGGCTTTTTGTTTTAATCAAAAATCTTTGCTGTTGTTTATTTCGCCGTTTATCACGGTTGCGGATTATCGGCACCCGGCGGAACAATCCACACTTTCGTCCAAACCCCTGCACCGTTTGGATTTGCACCGCCTCTGACAATCGTTACGCGGCTTGATTCGAGTTTAAGCGAAACTACAGCTTTTTGAATTTGTCTTTCACGTCTTGCAATTTCTTTATCGGTTCCGTAGTTGGTGATATAGCCCTGTGAATTGGGTTCGTTGGCGAGTTCGGCAAAAATATTTTCAACCTTTGCATTAACTTGGCTATCAAGAAGTTTTCCAAACTCATCAATCCATTTAGGTCTGAGAATAATGCATTGATAGTATGATTCGGAAGCGGTATTCGCACAGTTTTCAGGCAATCCTTTAATTTCGACGGTTGCCGTCAAACCCATTTCCGATGAACCGCTTCTATCAACTTTAATCGTTGGAGTTCCCAAACCTTCGATAATCTTTCCTGCCGAAACTGTCCATATATATTCAATTTTTGAATCGTCCGTTACGCCTTGAACATTGGCTGTAAAATAAATCGGCTCGCCCGGAGAAACAACGCCGCCGCCGCTCACATCAATTTCTGGACAGGGTGATTTTTCGGTTTGAGCAAAAGCCGAAACGCTAAAAACTAAAGCTAAAATTGTCAGGAAAATTATTTGTTTCATTCATTTAAGAATTGCTTTTCTACATAGTTGTCATCAAAATCACGGTAATTTATTAAGGAATTATCACGGCTGGGGAAATTCCGCACCCGGCGGAACAATCCAGACTTTCGTCCAAACTCCTGTTTCGTATGGATTTTCACCACCTCTGACAATTGTCACGCGATTTGAGTCAAATTTAATGAATCTGATTGCCTTCTGAATTTGTTTTTCACGAGTAGCAATCTCTTTTTCTGTGCCGTAGATGAGTATATAGCCTTGCGAATTCGGGCTATTTTCTAATTCAATAAACAAATTTTTAGTGCGAACCATAACTTCATCGGCTGAAATTTTTCCAAATTCGTCGAATGTTACGGGAAGACCACAAACAACTGCTATAGAACCCGTTTCCGAAGCCGTATTCGCGCAATTATCAAACAAACCTTTAATTTTAACTTCCGCCGTAATATTTGTGTCCGACAAACCTGTCGTGTCAATCGTAATCGAAGGCGTTCCGCGTCCGCTTGATATTGTTCCGTTGGAAACCGTCCATTCGTATTCGAGCGTCGAATTTTTTGTCAAACCCGTAACATTTGCCGTGAAAGTCATCGGATCACCTGCGTTGACAACGCCGCCGCCCGAAACTTCGATTTTTGCACAATTCGATAAAGCATTTTGGGCAAAAGCCGAAAAGTTAAAAAATAATCCTAAAATCATCGCAAAAATTATTCGTTTCATCGCACAAACCTCGTAGATTTTTCTCAAATATACGCCAAAACTTAAAAAATTCAAAGATTTTTCGTGAAATTTCTTGTTTCATACTTGAAACAAGATGCAACTTGTGCTAGATTTGTTTCATCTTTGAAACAAAATGCCTTTGACGGTAGGCATTTAGACTAAACAAAATAAACAAGAACATTAAGATTTAAGCGAGAAGGAGAAAGTATTATGAAATCTGTAAATAAACCAAAGATTAATCCACTCAGCCGCGTGCCGCGCCAACAGCGTCTGGTCATTGCGATTCGCGGCGGTGCAGGTGTCGGCAAAAGTCATTTTATTCGTTCGATGAGCGAGGCGGGTTTGGGCAAACTTTGTATTTTCGACACGGAACGCAAAGCGCGGCTGCTTCGCGGTGTCGGTGTCGAATTTGACGCGCTCGAAATTGAACAATCCGACGAACTGCCCGAATTTATCGAATGGGCGATTAACGGCGAAGGCACGCAGCAGAGTTACGGCTGTTTCGCGCTCGATTCGTGGGCGGCGTATTTCGGCGCAAAACATTCGGAAATGATTGAAGCCGTGCGCGAAAAAACGGGCGATCCGTTGGCGCAGCCTTCGGCGGAAGAATTGGCGGCAGACCAGATGATTTTGCAGTCGGTTCTCAGAAAACTCTGTATCGAATCGGGCAAATGCGTCGTCATCGCCGATCAGATTGCGGCGAAAGGCAAAGAAGCGAAAGAAGATAACGAAATCGGACGGGTTTTGCCGATGACTGCTTCGGGACTCGAATATTTCGTGGACGTGATGCTCGAAGTTTCGCTTCAAGAGCGCGACGGCGAAATCACGCGGGTTTTCCAAGTCGTTAAATCAAACAGTCCGGCGTTTGAAGTCGGTTTTGAAATGACGGGAAATATCGGTTTTAAAGATTTTCTCGAATATATGAAAGGCGAACAGGCACTCGAACTTGCATTCGATAAACCTGCAAAATCGGACGTTCCCGAATTTATCGAGGACAAAACGCCGATTTCGATTGCGCCGCAGACAATCACGATTGAAGAACTAATTAAAAAAGCCGAAGCGAATGGTTTTAAACAAGCCGACATTGTCACAGGCGCGAAAATCTATCATAATCAGCCGAACATTTTTCATCTGACAACGGAACAAATCACCGATTTGGACAGACGAATCACGGCGCGAATCGAAAAGACAAAAGCGGTCGCGGAAGAAAAATCGTCGAAGAAAAAAGCCGCTTAAAATAAGTTCCAAGTTCCAAGTTTCAGGTTTCAAGTTAAAAGACGAAGCCAACCTGAAGCTCGGAGCTTGAAACTTGAAACTAATTTTGCTGAAGGCAAAAGGCAAGCAATAAAGGACGAGGGAAGTTTCGGGAAAAATTTCTTTGTCCTTTTTGCGTTTAAATTTTAAGGAGAAAATTTATGGTAAGAATAATTTTGGGTGCAATCGTTGGGTTTATTGTTTGGACGATGCTTTGGGTTGGAAGCGATGCAGTTTTGTCCGCGTTTTTGCCGGATTGGTACGGAAAACATCACCAGACGCTCGAAGCGGCGGTCAACAATCAAACGGCGTTTATGTCGGATTCGACGATTTTAATTATCGGATTGATACGGAGCGTTATTTTCTCGATAATTGCCGGTTTTATCGCGGCTTTGATTGCCAAAGAAAATACGAAATCAACATTTGGATTAGGAATTTTACTTTTGCTGTTCGGGATTTTTATTCAATCAATTTTCTGGAACTACGCGCCGCTCTGGTATCACATCACGTTTTTAGTTTTGCTGATTCCGATGACGATTCTCGGCGGAAGATTGAAGAAATTCTAAGGAGAAAATTAATAGTGAGAATAATTTTGGGGGCAATCGTCGGATTTATTGTTTGGACGATTTTTCTAATCGGCAGCGACCAAATTTGGATTGCTTTATCGCCGGATTGGTACGGCAAACACCAAACTGATTTTGCAGCGGCAGTTGAAAACAAAACGCCGTTCGCGGCAGATTTGACCGTGATGATAATTGCCGTTATCCGAAGTGCAGTTTTTACGCTGATTACAGGTTTTATTGCGTCATTGATTTCAAAAGAAAACTTAAAATCGCCGCTTTTGCTGGGAATTTTTCTGCTCGCTTTCGGCGGCTTTATTCATTCGATGATTCTGAACAATGTGCCGTTTTGGTATCACCTGTTAATTTTATTGCCGTTAATTCCGCTGGCGATTTTGGGCGGTAAATTTAAAAACCGGAGTGTTTAGCGGTGATTGAGCGAATCCAAAAAAACGGGAAGCGGCAACCATTGCGGAAATTGTTTGTAGGTTTGTTCGTTCAAGCGTTCGATTTTTTCTTCCGCTTCGGTTTGCAAATCATCGGGCGGCAAGTCTTCTTGACGTTCGTAGCAAGCGTGTTGAATGCACGGAATCGGTTTGACCGGATGAATCAAACATCCGATGCCTTTTTCAAAAAGCGGACAGGCAAAGGTTTTTGCAAATGTGTCGCCACCTGAGTTTAAATCGTATGTTTCGATGGTTTCGGCAATTCGCCGGTAAATTTTCTTTTGCCTTTCGGGTGAAAGTTTTTCGAGTTTTTCGCGGATTAAAACGGCTTCGAGGCGCGTAATGTGAACATTGACGAAATGCGCGTCGAGACAGCACGCGCCTTTGGTTTCGCACGTTCCGCAATCTTTGGCGCGGTGTTCGTAATTTTGTTTGATGGATTCGCGGAAATCATTTTTCAATGCGCGCAATTTAATCAAAGCCTGTTTTTCCGAAAGCAGTTTCATTTGCTACAATTTACAGTAATTCAAGATTCAACATTCAAGATTTATTATCCGAGTTAATATTGAATCTTGAATGTTGAATCTTGAATATCTTAACAAATTTGGAGAATTATGCTGAAAGAAGGCGACGAAGCACCGAATTTTACGACGAAAAATCAGAATGGCGAAGACGTAAATCTCGCGGATTTACGCGGAAAACGGGTTGTTTTATATTTTTATCCGAAAGACGACACGCCGGGTTGCACAAAGGAAGCGTGCAGTTTGCGCGATTCGTTTGATGTTTTCGAGGAAAAGGGAATCAAAATCTTTGGCGTGTCGAACGACGACGAAAAATCGCATCTAAAATTTATTTCAAAATACTCATTGCCGTTTGATTTGCTTGCCGATACGGACAAAAAACTCGTTAATGATTATGAAGTCTATGGAGAGAAAAATATGTATGGCAAAAAATATATGGGAATCAACCGCACGACGTTTTTGATTGACGCGGACGGTAAAATTGCGAAGATTTTCAAAAAGGTCAAAGTTGACGAACACGCCGGCGAAGTTTTGGCAGCGTTTGGCGAAAAATAGAAAATTGGCGGTAAAAACTATAATTTCTCCCGAAATTAGAGAAGTAAAAAATGTCGAGAGAAAGAATACGCTGGGCGGAATTGCTGGATGTTCTGACCGATTCAGACCGCAAAAGAGAAGTTGTGTTGGAACGCGCGACCGAAACGGAAAGAATGGCTCTGTTTCTGCTCAGGCGCGAAGGTTGGTCGGCGCAGATTTCGCCGAAAGAAATTAAGGAATACGACATCGAAATCTCCAAACCCGGCGCGAAATCAGCCGTTCAGATTCGCAACCAACGCGCCAAGGCGCATCTCGGACAAATCGAGAAGTTTCTGGATTTTCTCGCCCAACCGAACACGAAAAATCTGACCGACGGACTTTTTATCTCGACGAGCGGTTTTACGCCTTCGGTTTACGCATATTTACGCGAAGAAAAAGTTACGAATCTGAAATTGGCGATAATGCGCGAGCATCAATTAATTTACGATTGCGAAAAGATTGATGCGGCGGAAGAACGCGAGAAAACGACTTACATCGGCGTTTTTACGTGCAAAGGCGGTGTCGGAAAAACGACGATTTCGGCGCATTTAGCGGGCGCGTTTGCTTTGAACGGCTATGATGTCGGGCTGATTGATTTAGACCATCAGCAGAATCTTCGCAAAATTTTGGGCGAAGGCGTTTATTTGCAGAAAACAAAAGGCAATCTCGGCTCGGTGATTTCGGTTTTGACGAAAGACGAATGGGACGAAGGCGATTATAAAGACACGAAAATCGTGATTTGCGATTGCAATCCCGAATTTGAAGCGAATCCGCGTGAATATATTCAAAAGTTCGATTACTGCATCATCCCGACGACCTTAAACCCGCTCGGCATCAACAAAAACGCCGATGTTATCAAACGAACGCTCGCTTCGATCCGGCGCGAAAATCAAAAGGCGGAGCTTTTCGTGCTGATAAATTCTCTGCAAACCGACGAACCGAATCGCAATAATCTTTTGAATCAGGCTTTGCAGACACAGTTTAAGCAGATGCGTGAAACCGATGCGCGGCTTCATTACATCAATCCGCAGGACTGTGCGATTCGCTTTTCAAAACAGCTTCTTTACTGGGGCTTTCACCTGTTCGACGGCGCAAAACCATCGCTTGCCTTTAAAACCGTCGGGCGTTATTCGTATCCGCGAATGGATTTTCTGAAACTAGTTGATTACCTTGAAATGCAAACACAGGTTTTGCAGACAAAATCTGTCAGCGCGGGTCGTATCTGATATAAAATATTTTTAGATAACGGGCAAATATGTCCCGCTCAAAGTAGATTTCAGCCAACATTAAAGGGGCGAATTTCATCATAATTCCGCACTTTTTCTTTTTTGAAGAAAGAGTTTATACTTAAACCTCGCTTTGGGGGCGACAGGCTTCGACAGGGGCTTGTATAGATCTTTGGATGCACGTCGGGCTTGCTTACGATAGACCGTTAATACATTGTAAGAAACACAAATGCTAATCAAGAATTAGCTCTTGCTGCCTAGTTTAAACACTAGCCACAAGTGTCTCGCCGGAAGTCTGCTTGATGCGACCGAACGAGGCATAACACAGTTCAAGCTAGGAAATGTTCTCCATCTGCGAACTTTTCCAAATCGTTAGTCAGGTTAGCTTTTTGCAAGGTCTTGTCGGTTCACCTGCTTGCGAAAAGCGAAATTTTAAGTGAACGGACTAAACGTGTAGAGTTTACTGGTCGCAACTCTTGGATGCGGGTTCAATTCCCGCCGCCTCCACCAAATATTTTTCAGCAAAAAAATAATCTAGGAACCTGAAATGTAATTGAATCCTTCGCAATGTTGTAATTGAATCTTGCGTTTCGTGTAATTGAATCGTTCGCATTTAAATAATAGAAAAGGTTGGGCTTACAGGCTCAACCTTTTAATTTTTACAATTTACACTACCTACTAAATAAACCACAGTTCAGTAAAACTGCAGAGTTCTATTTTTGCCAAAAAATCTAAAACACTTTTATTTATTTCCTTTTTTCTTATTTTTATAGCCAGTTCGTTTATATTTCCGCCTAAAAAAGCGAAAGCCCAAATAGCCGAGGTTTTTACACCTAATTCGGAATCGTTCAAACTAACACCTTCAAGATATTCGATAGCCGTTTTATCTTGAAGGAAAGCTAAACAGGCAACTGCAATTAAGCGTTCATTAAAATCATTCGAATACAGATCAGGCAAAACGAAATTCATATCACGCAACAATCCGAGATTGCTTCCAGCCAAAACAGCCTGCAAACAACACTCAAGACCTCCCCATTTCCGAGCTGCGTAAATAAAAGCATCCGTTTGGTCAAATAAATAAGGAACCGTTTCTAAAGTTCCATAACAAAAGGAAGGTTTGAAATGCGGGTTTTTAATTCGGCGAATATCGTCGCTTAATAGATTCGAGATTTCGACAAGCTTCTTTACTTTGAGGGCTTTCGGGTAAAGCGGTTGAAGCAGTTTCCAAAGTTGTTCGATAGTTAATCCGATAACATTCGATTTTACTTTTTCGGGCAATTTGGCGGCAGAAGGTGAATTATTTTTTGACCAAAACTCAGTTTGATTTTGAATTGATTGAATTTCTTCATATAGCTTTTTTGCCTCCGAGTTTACGACTTTTCCAAATTTTTTATTAATGACTAACGTATAGAGTTCGGGAAGAATTTCATCTATTTTATTTTCAATTAATTTATATCGACCGAAAGCTACTGTTTTTAATAAACAATTATCTAAATCGTTCAATTCCAAAACGGCATTTAAACTTTCCCATTCGACCGTGAGTTTCTTTAAAGTAAGATAAGCCGATATTTCCGGAGATTTTTCTTTTCCATAATAAAAATACCATTTACCATAAACCCAGCCGACTTTTTTAACCGCGCTGAATTTTGTTTGCGTGTTCAAGAGAGTGTTTATACTGCGATGCCGTTTTAACTTTAATTCAGGATGTAAATTGAATTCTTCCAACAAATCGTTCATGGAAGCAGGACGCTGCAATCTTTCCACTGCGTAACGAACTACCAGATTGGCTCTTTCGGAATCGCTTTTCGGTGAACCATATAAATCAATTTCGTTATCCTTAATCCCGACCGGCACCCATAGGCACTTGGAATACGATTCACGACGAATTTTGCGAATAGCCGTTACCGATGAAGGTTTGGCTAAAGCACGCACTGCATTTGCAACAGCTTGTCTTTCATGAGGAAGTATTTCGATTCCGTATTTTTCGATAATATAATTCTTAATTTCGACCGTAGAAAGCGGTTCAGGAAGTTTATTATTCAAGCGGGCTTTTTTCAGTTGAACTTCCCACAAAGATTTGAATGATTCGAAAACTATTTCCAGCCACGATGGCGGAACTGAATTATTGATTGAATCACTTTCCGAATCGGCTAAAAAATAATAATAACCTCCGTATTTGTCTCTTCTTGTATTCTCAGCAATTTTGACAACGCCTTGAAAAACTAATTTTTGAATTGTCGAACGAAACCATTTGCAATCGCCCTTTAAATCAGGGCGAACCTCGTTAAGGTACCGGTCAATGTCGCCTATGCGAACAGGTCTTTCGTAGTGATTAACAGCATCTTTTATTAAACTAATAACCAGTTGCCGGTGTGACGGCTTAAAAACGAACGGCATCTTATCCGGTGTACAAAAAGTTATCGATGCGTAGTAATGGCGATGCCGATCGCTTCTAGCGATAAAAACAAACTTTCTTTTTACTAATCCGGTAAGAATTTGTCTAACCACATGAATTAAAGGATTTTCATAAGTCCTATTCAGAATTCGTATTTGTTCCTCGTTTAAAGCTTCTATAACCGTTCCAAGTAAAACCGCTTGCCCGGTATTTCGATTAACGGATTCCAGCACCTGAAAAACCATTCGATGAGCAAAAAGCAGTTCGTTTAATGCAAGTTCTATTTCCCGATTGTAGTTGCTCATTTTGCCCCCAAAAGCTCTTCCAAACTTTTAATTTTGATTTCGCCGGTATATCCGCCTTGCGAATCAGCCAAAGCCTTATCCTTGTCGCGTAATGTGCTCAAGTGAACAGCCATTAATCCGGTAAGATCGATAACGCCTTCGAGGTCTGTATGAAGACGACTATTCAACCGCCGTATAAAAGGCGTAAGCAATCCCGGAACGCCTCCGAATTGCTTGTAAATGAATTCGACTTGTTCCCGATCTTCCTTTTTATTTAAATCGAGCGAAGCGAAGTGCGGATGAAGTTTTTCCAGTAATTCAAAAGTTTCCTCCAAAGAATAGGGTTCAAAGTAACACCATTCATCGGTTCGATTATTGATCTGAGGAAGCGAAACCATCTTAACCGGTAAATCATCCATTCCAATGAAAACGATCGTTAGCGTCCAGCCTCTAAGTTCAGCTGTATCTCGCGCCAAAACCATTCCCCGAATAGCATCAATTGAAAGATTCCCTGATTCATCGACAAAGATCATTTGAATGCGTTTTTTCTCTAAAGCGTAAACTAAATGCCGGGCTAAATCTTCAGGTAACGATTGACGGTAGAAACCCTCGTCTAAACGCCCGATACAAGCGTGAAATAAGCTTCTGATGCCTTTCTTTTGATCAAAGCCTGCCCATGAACCGATTTCACCTACTTCGTAATGAACCGAACGAAATGCTCGAGGGTCTTCGGAAACAAAATTTTCATTTATTTTGTCATTTAGATATTTAGCCGTAGTTGTTTTACCGAGCCTCGAACGACCGATCCAGGGAAGCAATGCACTTCCACGGTGAACTGCCATTGTTCGTGCAATAACGCGGCGCATTTGTTCGGTTTCAATAATTGAGGATTCTTCCAATTCAGGATATACAAATTTACTCATGCTATCCCCCTATCGCGTTTTTCCATTTTTTCCAATTTGGCTTTAACCTGCGCCATTAAATCGTTACTTGCCGAATTATCAGC
The DNA here is from genome assembly GCA_031412675.1 of Acidobacteriota bacterium. Lineage (GTDB taxonomy): Bacteria > Acidobacteriota > Blastocatellia > Pyrinomonadales > Pyrinomonadaceae > JAFDVJ01. Next base: position 13,185 of record JANODL010000156.1, read on the forward strand.
TTGGTTTTCGGTTATTTTGGAATCGGCAGCTTTATTAAGTTCACGATTTTCCTTTTCAAGTTCACGAGCCTGTTTCCAAGACTCTTTTCGCGCCGTTCGGCGATCGTTTTTATAAATTTCTTCCGAATAATATTTTTGCCGTTCCAGCAAACCGCGTCTCGCCTGGTTACGGGCTTGTTTGACATCCGCAATTGTATAGCGGCTGTCTTTCTCCATTAGCCATGCCTCACATATGTATTCACCGGTTGCCGCCGCGTAAACTAAAATCGATTGCAAATCTTCCGGGTTATATCGAACGACGACCGATTCCTGCCAGTGATAAGTTAATTCAGGCGACCAATAACGACCGCCGCGATCATCACCTTTTCCCGAAATATGGAACCGAACTCCGGTGTTGCCGACTTTTCTTATTTTGTCGCTCTTTAAGAGCAAACTATCCAAAATACCTATATACTCAGGCATTCGTAATTGAACGGTTTCTTCCCAAAGTTCGGCAGGTTTACGTTTCGTTTCCGAATTTTCACGCTGGTGGTATTCTTCGACAATCCAATGCTCTATTTCGGTTTGGAGTTGTTCGCGGGTAAATAAAACAGCAAGTTTCTTCTTGGCAGAAGTTTCGCTTGAACCGATAGCTTTGTGATGCCCCGGTAAGATACGAAGATGTGAATCGAGCGTTAGAAAAAATCTTTCGATTTTCCCTTTGCGATTTGGATAATAGGGCGGATCGGGATCAAAGATTGCTCCCAATCTGGCAACCGATGATTGAACGGCGTGGCTCATAAAATCCTTGCCGCGATCCGGCTGCAAAACAGACATCACACCGCGATTAAGCCATTTTTCGTTTCCCTTCGGTAAGATAGCGCGACGCAGCAATATCGCCGTCGTCCAAGCGTCGGGCGTTTTATACGATAAAACGAATCCAGCAATGCTTCGTGAATGAGCGTCGAGTGCAACGGTCAGCCAAACTTCTCTGACTTCCCAATGATCTTTGACCCAAACGCGGATCCAGATATCCAGACGAGTATGGTCGATCTGCCAGCGCTGGTTTGAGTACGAAGTTAAATTAAAGCGGACAACAGGTTTTCCTTGCTTATCCCATACTTTAATTTTTCCAGAACGAGCTAGTTTATTTCCTTCGCTTTGGTTTTTTAATAACTTTTGAACGGATTCGTAGGAAGGAGCAGGAATATTCTTTTCCTTACATTCCTCGACAACCTTTCGCCAAATTTCTTTGGCTCCGGCAGCCGGACGCGAATACCACCAGCTTAAAATTATTTTTTCTACCGAAAATATTAATTTCTTATTTTGGTTTTCATTGCTAAAACGCCCATCAAGCAACGCGGCGATACCTCGCTTTTGATAATCGGCATATATTTTCTGTCCCCAGCGAACACTTCTATTGAATTTCGGAAATTGCCTTGTGGTTACAGGGCTTTCCTATAAAACTTGAGAACAAGGGGGCAAACAGTTACTTTTTAGAGTGACGAAACTTAAAAAAGTAACAAATATGCCACCTTGTCAAGAAAATAGTAGAAGTTTTTTCGAGAAACTGCAAAACGCCGATGGT
>JANODL010000157.1:0-13673 GCA_031412675.1 Acidobacteriota bacterium
CGAAAAAACTTCTTCTATTTTCTTGACAAGGTGGCATATTTTTTACTTTTTTAAGTTTCGTCACTCTTAAAAGTAACTGTTTGCCACCTTGTTCTCTAGTTTTATAGGAAAGCCCTGTTTTTACTTTTTACTTCCCTGCCAATTTGTTCTCATTCGCGCCGACAATGTAGCTGTTTTTTGCCCGAACAACCAGATTCGGACGCATCACGCGGACGCGGATTTGTTTGCGGTCGCCGATTTTGCCGACTGTTTCGGGATAATAACCGATCGAATATTGACGGCGAAGTTCTTCGGCAATGCCCGAAAAAGCGGCGTTCAAATCGTTGCGCGCTTCAAACGAGCGTCCGCCCGAATTGCGCGCCAAATCTTCCAGATACTTTCTACCCGTTTCATATTCGTTGGAACTCGAACCCGCGCCGCCGCCGCCGCCTCTGCCAACCTGCACATTGCCGCCGCTGAGAATAGTTCCGAGAACTCTGCCCCAACCGCCGCCTTGCTGTCGGCGCGGATAACGATTCGGATAACCGCCGCCGCCACCGCCGCCCCAACCGCCGTTCATATCGCTTTGCGTATCGTAGCGAATCGGATAAAACAGGGCTTCGGCTTCTTCAACATTGCGAATCGTCGTTTGATAATTGGCGCGGCGCGAAGTCGTGTCAACACCGTCGGTGAAAATGACAACCGCTTTGCGTCCCGGAATTTGCTGTAATTGCCGCTCGATGACAAAATCAACGGCTTCGTAGAGACTCGTGCCGTCGCCGAATTCGGTTTGCATAATCGCGTTGCGCAACACCTGACGGTTGTTTGTGATCGGACTTAGAATACGCACGCGCTCGTCAAACGAAATGATCTGAACCTTATCGTCGCGCCGCAATTGATTGACAAAAGTAATCGCCGCGTTCTGAATTTCGTCAATCTGAAACTGCGTCGAAGGACTCACATCAATCAGCAAAATGACGGTGAAAGGCTGTTCGATTGATTGAAAATATTCCACCTTTTGCTGAACGCCGTTTTCAAAAATCTGAAAATCTTTTTGCTGTAAGCCCGCGATAAATCTGCCGTCGCGGTCAAGCACCGACACGGGCATTGTCACGAGATTTGTTTCAACTTTGATAACTTCGTTATCATCTTCGATCACGTCTTTGTCATCAGTCGGCGGTGTCGGCGATGTTTGCGGGAGCGTTCTTCCGCCTTGCAAAACCGGCGGACGTTTTTCGGTCGAATTACTCGGAAACGTCACGCCGCCTTTAATCGTCGGCGGTGTCGGCGAAGGCGAAACGACACGCGGTCGCGCGGTTCGCGTTGATTGAGCCAACATCGAAACGCTAAACAAACCCAGACAAGCTAAAATCAACGCAATTTTTTTCATCGCTCTATTTTCTCCAAACAAAATTTTGCCCTTTTACGAAAAACGCTCAATTTTGATTGTAACTCTTTAATTTTAGATGTCCGCAAACTTCGCAGGTCAGCGATTGTGAGAGTTTTTAATGTAAAGTTTTGTAAAAAAAGTTCAGAGTTCACGCTTCATCGTGCCGCTCGTCGCGCTTCGCTGACGACACAAACTAAAGTTTGGACTCTAAACCTTCCTGCGCGAGTTCGTGAAAACGCCGTCTGACGGAATTGATATTGACAAACGGAAGCGCGTGCGCGTGTGTGCGGTTGGTCAAAAGAATAAAAATGCGTTTCGTGTCAGGCTCAATCCAAAGCGAAGTTCCCGTAAAACCGAGATGCCCGAAACTGTCTTTTGAAAGCGCGTTTGAAGCCGTCGAATCTTTTGTTTCCGCCAACTGAAACGCAATCGAACGCGCTTCGTTCAAATCGGGCGTAAAATTCGTGCGGAAAAGTTCGCAAGTTTCGGGTTTTAACAAAGTCGTTTGATTAGCGAGAAATTGCTGCGCGATTTTGAATGTTTCTTCGGCGGTCGAAAAAAGTCCCGCGTGTCCCGAAACGCCGTTCATAAACCAACAGTTTCCGTCGTGAACTTCGCCCCAGATTTGATAATCACGAAAAAAGTCAGAACCATCTGCGGTAGCGGATGGTTGAAGATAACCTTGTTCGAGACAAGTGTTTTTCTCGAAGTCATTTGCCTTTTCGCTCGCAGCGATTCGTTTTTGCAACTCTTTCGGCGGATTGTAAAAAGAATTTTTTAGCTGTAGAGGCACAAAAATCTCTGCTTTCACAATTTCGTCGAGCCGCTTTCTGCCAAAAAAATCTTCGATTATATAGCCAAGCAAAATGAAGTTTAAGTCGCTGTAGAGAATTTGCGCCGGAGTTTCATTAATAGTTTTCTCCTCAGAGATAATTCCCAAATTGATGTGTCGTAAACATATATCGGAGAGTAAATAAAACGGTTTCCACGCCGGAAGACCGGATTTGTGCGTCAGTAAATCCTGAATAGTTACTTCATCCTTATTGCCGTAACCAAAAGACGGAATAAACTTGATAATTTTATCAGTAAGGTTTATTTCTCCCCTTTCGATCAATTTCGCGCACAATAAACCTGTGACCAAAACCTTCGTTAAGCTCGCCAGATCGTAGATCGTATCAATCCGCGCTTCGATTTTTTCGGGTTCGACGACGGCGAAACCTAACGCATCTTGAAAAACAATCGCGCCTTTTTCCGCGACCAGATAAACGGCTGACGGAAAATCGTTTTCATCAATTCGGGATTGCAAAAATTCGGAGATTTGTTCGTTTTTCATTCGTCGGAACGCCGTCAGCCTGACAACAATGAGCGCGAAAGCGCGAAAAATATGATCATAAATCGGAAATAAGAATTTTCATCTTATTACGCCGCTTTCGCGCCGTTTGCCGTCAGGCTGACGGCGTTCCGTTAAACATTCAAAAGATTTCGGTGGCGGTCGATTTTCTCTAAAACGCCTAATGCCAGAGCAAGTGCTCGGCGACCGTCGTGCGCGTTGATCGGCGGCGCGTCGTCACGCTCGATGCAGTCGAGAAACGCGAGAATTTCGGCGCGCAAGGGTTCGATGTCCTCGATTTCGAGGCGATTGATCGAAATTCCGAGAAGTGGATGCACGGCATTCGGCGCAAGACTCGTGACGGACGCAAATTTTGTCGCGTAATCGAGAACAACGTAGGAATTCGTTTGATAAAAGCGCGTTTTGCGAATCTTTTCCGTGCCGATTCTCGAAGCTGTAATGTTGGCGACCGCGCCGTTTTCAAATTCGATTCGCGCATTTGCCGCGTCAACTTTGTCGCTGATGACGGGAATTCCGACGGCGCGGATCTCCGAAACTTGCACGTTTTCGCCGACGAGCCATTGAATCGCGTCGAGGTCGTGAATCATCACGTCGAGTACGACATCAACGTCCAAACTGCGATTCGGAAACGGCGAAACGCGGTGAATCTCGAAATAGAGCGGTTTCGTGACGTGCGGACGAAGCGCAACCATCGCCGGATTAAAGCGTTCGAGATGCCCGACCATCAGTTTCGCGCCCGTCTTTTGCGCCGACACAATCATTTTATCGGCTTCCGCGAGCGTCATCGCAATCGGCTTTTCAACCAAAACGTGAACGCCTTTTTCGAGAAAAGCGCAGGCAATCTCGCAATGCGTTTCGGTCGGCGTGACGATTGAAACCGCGTTGACTTTATCGAGAAGTTCGCGCCAATCCGTGGAGAACGCGCACGAGTTTTTTTCCGCGATGGTGCGGGCGTTTTCCTCGTTCACATCGCATACGCCGACGAATTCGCCGCGTCCTTCTTTTGCCAATTCAGCGTAATTTCGGGCGTGATGTTGTCCGAGCGAGCCGACTCCGATAACGGCAATTTTTAGATTTTGAGCTTCTTTCATAATTGATTGTAAAAACTATTTCAGCGATACTTTACATTTTCATAGAAGATGTCGGAAATTACAAAAACCAAAGACCAGAAACCAAAAACCAACCTCGTTCGGCTCGTTTTCGCGTGTCTGATCATCGCGGTTTATTTTATCGGCTTGACGATTCCTTTGCTCGGACCCGATGAACCGCGTTATTCGCAAGTAGCGCGTGAAATGTTTCTCAGAAATGATTGGATCACGCCAACCTTAGGCGGATTCGATTGGTTTGAAAAGCCCGCGCTGCTCTACTGGCTGCAAATCGCCGCGTATAAAATCTTCGGCGTTTCGGAATTCGCGGCGCGATTCGGTTCGGCTCTTTTCGGGTTGGGAACGGTTTTGAGTCTGTGGATTTTGGGAAGAAATTTAGCCACAGAGAACACAGAGAAACAGAGTGAAATTGAAGATAAAACAGATTTCTCATCTTCCTCTGTGAATTCTGCGGCTAAAAAAGATTTTGCAAACTGGTTGGCACTGATCGCCGCTTCATCACTCGGTTTAATCGTTTTTTCACGCGGTGCGAGTTTTGATATTATTCTGACTTTTCCCGTGACGGCTTCGCTCGTTTCATTTTTTCTTTTCGACCAATCCGAACGAAAAACGGGTTTTACTTTTTACTTTTTACTTTTTACTTTTTACTTTTTCATCGGCGTGGCTTTGATTGCGAAAGGCTTGGTCGGCATCGTGTTTCCGTTGGCGATTGTCGCGTTTTATTATCTTTTGTCGCGGAAATTTCCATCAAAAACATTTATTTTCAGTTTGTTTTGGGGAACGATTCTGAGTTTGATTGTCGCTTGCGCGTGGTATTTGCCGATGTATCAGGCGAACGGTTGGAAGTTCGTGGACGAGTTTTTTATTCAGCATCATTTTCAGCGTTATACGTCGAATAAATATCTGCATCCGCAGCCGTTTTACTTTTTCTTCTGGGTTTTGCCGCTGATGACTCTGCCGTGGCTGCCGTTTTTCTTTGCTTCGATCTGGAATTTCATCAAAAGACTTTTTTCACGCAGAGACGCAGAGAACGCAGAAAGTAAAAATCTCCCTTTCTCCTCTTCTCCTCTTCTCCTCTTCTCAGTAGCGTGGCTGCTCGTGCCGCTCGTATTCTTCTCGCTTTCGGGTTCAAAACTTCCGGGTTATATTTTGCCCGCCTTGCCTGCCGCGCTCGTTCTGACGGCGACATCGGTTTGGCAGTTCGTGAACAAATCGCGTGCGCGGCAAATCTTCGTGCAAACCATCGCGGCGTTGACGCTCGTCATTATCGCACTTCTTTCGCAGTTTTTTATCACGGGTTTTCTGCACGAAGAAACGATCAAACATCTGATTGACACGGCAAATTCAAAAGGCTACGCAAACGAAAAGATTTTAACTCTGCATACGATTTCGCATTCGGCGGAATTTTACGGCGCGGGGAGATTGGTGCGCGAAGAAGACGGCAAACAAAAACGGCTTTACGGCGTTTCGCAGGTCGTTGACGAAATGAAGCGCGACAATGTGAAACAAACTTTGGTCTTGATTCCGCTCGTTTATCTGCCGCAACTGACCAAAAGCGATTTGCTCGAAACGCAGGTTCTCGACGACAACGGCGAATTGGCGATTGTTTTTGTCAAAATGAAGTAAAGAGCTTTTAATTTTTATTAAACTTGTCGGATTAAACGATTTGTAATAAAATCTAGTCCTCGATTTCAATCAGAAAATGTTAGTCATTCGTAATGCCCAAATGGATGTTTTTCGCGGAACTTCTTCACCGGAGTTCGAGCTTTTTATGTATGACTTTTACTGCGAGTTTTTCTGGAAAGAATTAGGCGGCGATGTTGAGAATAGTAATGCCTTGACGCGCTACGGTGTCAAACGGGCTGCCGAATATGGCATTTACGAAGGACCGAATGTCAGCAAATACATCACCTGTATGTTATATCTGGGCAGCTATTTTGATGAAAACGCATTTCTCCCACAGTTCAGGAAACTTCTCGACACCGATAGACGGGAAGCTAAAAAAATCGAACTTCTGACCGGACAGACCTTAAATTTTCTCGATGAATATTCGGGTTCGAACAATGAATATTTGCTGACCGCCTTCAAACGTCTCAGGAAACCGCATGAAGAAGTGTTTCCGCCGAACAAATTCGAGAGTATTGACGAATATGTTTTGGATAGATTGAATTGGTTTTATCCTGAAAAATGCCGCGTCGTCGGCGCAGAAATTCTCGCCGATGCAGTGCGGTTGACGATCGAGGCGGGAAAGCAAAAAAATATTGTTGAAGCGACGGCTTTGGCGATGTTTGCCGGACTGACTTTTATGGTCGGCATCAATTTTGAACGCGATCCCGTCTATTCGTGGTGGCTTTCTCCGAAAGACGAAGAGCCGGCAACGGACACTTTAAACATCGAAACGATTTACCGTTTGTATCGCCGGACGCTAAAACATTTGGATACAATCAACAATTAAAAACCAACTGCTATGGGCAATTCGGACAAAAAAGAAGAAACTCGGCGAAATTCGTTAAGCGATTCGGCTCACAATAACGCACCGAATTCTTCGACGGTTAAAGAAGGCTGTTCGGAAAAATATAAGAATGTTGAGAATTATATCAAACAACATTTTGACATCGTGCCGAACGGCGTAACGCTGGACGATGCGGAAGTGATTTTTTTCGGCGAAATCCATTCAAACGATTATGAAATCAAACGCAGTCAAATTAAAATCCGCAACACCATTCTTTTGCATCTGACATCACCTCAAGACACTCTGCTCGTTGAGGGAATGAGTCCGACTGACTTTATGAAAATGGACGAAACCGATCCAGTGCTATTAGGCTCCGGATCACCGGCAGCCGCCATGCATAAACTTTATACGCCGGGTTTTAGTAAAGGCGGGGCAATCATGGGATGGGATAATATGGAAGAACAGGCGAAATTCAAAGTCAGTCTCGAAAAAACAGGTGAGTTACTAAAGGAACGCAATCTTTTACTGGAGAGAGCAGGTCAAATAAAAATTGAAATGGGTGAAACGAAAGACGAAGACACACAAGGTAAACTAATGAAGGAACTTCGTCAGTTGAATGATTCGCTTGACGAGTCCAGACCGGTCGTGGAATTCCATCACCAACGGGTAAAGGATTCATTCACCAATCGTAATAAAAGTATGATTGATTGCATTCAAAAATTCTCACGTCCGGACAAACGGGTTTTTATTTTAACAGGTCAGAAACATTTTGATCCCAGCGAACCGCGAAATGATGAATTAAAAGCATCTTTACAAGGGAAAAAGGTCTTGTATCTGGTCGAGAAAAAACGTGAAGTAAAAGAGGGACAACCGGGTTACAACGAACAATATACCGGTACGGATTAAATAAATATAATTAATAAAAAACATCTGAAATTTCGGTAATATGCAAAACTACGTCAAACTTCCCTTTCAATTCGACAGTGCGCTTCTGCAAAACGATTTAGCGAAGGTCGCCGACGATGAATGGATCAAACATTTCAATCAATCCAACTACGAAGGCAATTGGAGCGTCGCCGCCTTACGCTCGAACGGCGGCAAGACGAAACAAATCTATCCCGACCCGCATTCGACCGATGATTTCGAGGACACAGAGATTCTGGCGCGGTGCGAATATACGCGCAAAGTTTTGGACACGATAAAATGCGAGAAGGAAGCGATTCGCTTTATGCTGCTCGGCGCGGGCGCACGCATTAAAGAGCATAAAGATTTCTTTATGGGCTTTGAAGACGGCTGTATTCGTCTGCATATTCCTATAATAACGAATGAACAGGTCGAATTTTATCTCGCCGACGAACGAATCGAAATGCGCGAGGGCGAACTCTGGTATCTCGACTTCGCGCAAAAACACCGCGTCGAAAATAACGGCGCGGCGGACAGAATTCATCTGGTGATTGACTGCAAAGTTAATGATTGGCTGGTTGAAGCCATTAAATAATCATTCAACCAGCCGAAATAAAGATTAAAAGCTGTTTGAAAACTCAAAATGATTGCCGACGAAACCTGCTTTATCAATTATCAATTATCAATTACCAATTACTTTTGAGGTTATTAAACGATTATTACCTCTGAATTTAATTGCTAATTGATAATTGAAAGTTGATAATTCGAGATTTTCAACAGCTTTCGAGTTTTCAAACAGCTTCTTACAATTTCAAACAGTTTTCGATTATCAAACTTCCCATCAGACTCATGGAAACTTTTCCCTGAAGTTTGACCAGATCGCCTTTTTTAATCTTCAAGACAGCGGCTTCCTGCGATTTATCAAAACTGCAAGCGACCATTCCGTCAGTCGGTTTGGTTGAACCGGGTTTCATAAATCCGACCATCGGATTACCTTTTTTATCCTTATCGGCGAATTCGGCGGTTCCGCTGAAGGTGATTGTTTTGCCTTTATATTTTTGATCGGCAGCGGCGGGATTGCTCTTATATTCTTCGAGCAATTGTCCGACCGTCACAGATGAACTGCTGCTCGTGCTTGATGAATTGGTATTGCTCTTATTCGATGATGAATTGCTGTTGGTGACGGGCTTTGATAATTCCGAGACGTTAAACGTGACAGCTTGCGCGGGCGGAGCGTTTTTCAGGAAGCCTTCAAAATCGAGCGTCGGCTGTTGGCGATAGGCTTTGATCTGTTTGATATAAATTCCGTCTTTGAAAATAATCGAGCTATCCCAGCCCGACATTGCCGCGACCGCGTAGCGCGTGTCGCTGTTGTCCACGACCTTGCCGTTTGCCGACGCGCCGCCCGCAGATTTTTTCCGCTTTTCAAAATCCGCGTTCATTTCCGCTTCGCTGTTGTAAACCCAGAGCGTGTAGCGAATATTTTCCGCACCGCTGACGTATTCGCTTTCAAAATGCGTTACCGGATTGTAGGACGACGGCGCAACGTAATCGGGTGCGTGGTCTAAATTATAAGTGCCGACTGATGTGGGAAACGTGCCTTCGGGCGGTTTCGGCGTGAACGGATTGAGCCGGTTAAAAGTTCTCTGCGGCATCATCGCGACGAACACCGACACGCCGAAAGCTACCAACAATAACAAGGGAATCCCGATCAGCAATAGCTTCGTGAGCGTTTTCATCGGCGGTTTCGCATCGCCGAACGGCACGGACGCTTCACGCGGCGTTGACTGCATCGGCTGTTGAACCGCGTTCGGCTCTGCCGCATTGAGATGCGAACCCAAAGAATAAAGCTCGTTCGTCGTAACCTTGCGCCCGAGCTTATCTTCCAAACTGTTTTTCGCCGACTTTTCCTGCACGGCTTCCTTAATCGCACGAATTAAAAATCCCAGTATTCCCATTAAATTTTTCCTCGCTTAGACAATATATGAACTGAACGAAAATAGACATCCGACAAATGTTTCTTCCCTTTAACCCTACATGCGATATTTTTTCAATTATCGGCTCAAAAAAAATAACGGACAGCGAAAATAATCTTTCCACTATCCGTTATCCGTCGCCGATATGCGGAAACACTCACGAAGTAAGTGTGAAATCACGCCCTTACTTAGAGTCAGAGCAAAATTCGGAAAGAAAAACTTAGATTAACCTTTTGCCAATTTTCGTTGGCGTTCAAAATGTTCGACGACGAGCTTTGCGGTTTTTTCGCCGATGAAGGGCGTTATTTCTTCGACACTCGCTTTGGCGATCCGTTCGATCGAGCCGAAGTTTCGTAATAATTTTAACTTGCGCTTTTCGCCAACGCCTTCGATGGCGGTGAGTTCGCTCGTAAAGTCGCGCATTTCGCGTCTTTTGCGATGATATTCGACCGCCGTCTTATGTGTGTCGTCACGGATTTGTTGGACAAGCCGAAAAACGGGCAAACCCGGTTCAAACTGGACGGGTTTTTCTTCGTTTCCGAAGCGTAAAAGGTGCGAAATTTTATTATGATGTTTCGGCGGTTTGACGAGTCCGACAATCGGAATCATCTCTAAATCCAAACTCTGCATCGCGGCGGCGGCGGCGGAAATTTGTCCTTTGCCGCCGTCAATGAAGATCAGTTGCGGGAGAGGTTTTTCCTCATTGAGCAGTCTTTTATATCGCCGAAAGACGGCTTCGTTCATCGAAGCGAAATCGTTTGCGCCTTCGACGGTCTTGATTATCAAACGGCGATATTCGGCGCGGGCAGGTTTGCCGTTTTCAAAGACGACGATGCCCGCGACATTCTCCGCGCCCGAAATGTTTGAAATGTCGAACGACTCGATGCGTTCCGGCAGATGCGGCAGTTCGAGAATCGCCTGCAGTTCTTCCAACAATTTTTGCGTGTCGGGTTTGAGAACGCGAAAGCGTTGTTCAAAAGCGATTCGCGCATTGTTTTCGACCAGCGTGATCATCTCGGCTTTCATCCCGCGTTTCGGGTCGAGGATTTTCACACGCCGTTCGCGCCGTTCGGTCAGGGCTTTTTCCAGAACCTCGCGGTCTTCAAAGTCTTGCGGAACGTGGATTTCGAGCGGCACGTAATCGGTCGAATAATACTGCGCGAGAACTTCGCCGAGAAATTCCGAAGCGTTGAAATCTTCTTCGTCTAAATCTTCCCAGAAAAATTCGCGCCGCCCGACGATCTTGCCTTCGCGCATCGTGAAAAGCTGAAGCGCGAGCCGTTGTTTTTCGCGGTAAAAGCCGATGATGTCAACGTCTCGGTCGGGCGAGGTCGCCATCTTCTGTTGTTCGCCGAGAGCGAAAACCGTCCCGCGCAGATCGCGGTATTTCGCGGCTAATTCATATTTTTGCTTTTCGGCGAACTGCCACATTCTCTGTTCGAGTTCGTCGGCGAGCTGTTTATTTTTGCCTTCGAGCAGAAGTTTCACGTCGCGCACGGCTTCCGCATATTCGTCGGGTTTGCAGAGTTCTTTGACACACGGCGCGAGACAGCGTTTGAGGTGAAATTCGAGACACGGGCGCGGCAGTTTGCCGTCAATTTCGATGTCGCACGTCCGAAGCTGAAAAGTGCGGTTGATGAGGTCCAAAGTTTTACTCGCGAGATTCGCGGGCAGAAAAGGTCCGTAATAATTCGCGCCGTCTTTGTTGATTTTGCGCGTGATAACGGCTTTCGGAAACGGCTCGCTCGTGACCTTGATATGCGGATACTGCTTGTCGTCCTTGAGCTTGATGTTGTAGCGCGGTTTGTGAAGTTTTATTAAATTCGATTCCAGAACGAGCGCTTCGACCTCGTTATCAACGACGATAAATTCAAAATCGGCGATGCGCTTTTTCAGCTCGCGCGTTTTCGCGTCCGTGTTTTTGTTCGACTGGAAATACGAGCGCACGCGGTTTTTCAGATTTTTCGCTTTGCCGACGTAGATGATTTTCCCGTCCGCGTTTTTGTGAATGTAAACGCCCGCGTTCGACGGTAACGATTTAATTTTCTCTTCCAGAGTCATTTATTAAATTTTACGAAATTCTAATCAGTATAGCGAGCGACAGCAAAACGCGATCCATCCTCAAAGACTTCCGTTTGAAAAGCATATTTGCCGCCGCTCGCTATACTGATTCTCGAGTTTTCAAGCAACGCTTGACTTTCCGCGAGATATAAGCAAAATGATTCGTGTAATACCCCGACTCATTCAAAAATCAGGAGAAAAAAATTATGACGAAAGAAACTACAAAAATGGTTTTTCAATCAATGATCGCGCTTGCTTCCGCCGCGCTTGGTTTGGTTGCGGCGCTGGCTTGGAACGACGCGATCAAGGAAACCATCAAACTTTTGATGGCGGACGATGATAGTTTATCGGCAAAATACATCTACGCGGGTTTAGCGACGCTGATTGCCGTGATTGTCATTTTGATACTGGCGAAATTAGCGGCAAAAATCGGCGGCGAAGCGGCAATTGCCCGCGAGGCGGAAGGCTAAAAAGGATTTGCGATTTGCGATTTGCGATTTAAGATTTACGATTTAAGATTATGTTTTGCCGTTAATCTTAAATCGCAATATGCAGACGGTTCTGACAAAATCTCCCGCGGAAGCCGCCGAATTTATCCGGCGCGGCGGCATTGTCGCGTTTCCGACCGAAACCGTTTACGGTCTCGGCGCGAATGTTTGCGATGAAAGCGCGGTGGCGAAAATCTTTGAAGCAAAAATGCGCCCCGCCGACAATCCGCTGATCGCACACGTCGGAAATCTCGAACAAATCAAACTTTTAACTAAAGAAATCACGCCGAACGCGCAGAAATTCATCGAAGCGTTTTTTCCCGCGCCGCTGACGCTCGTTTTGCCGAAATCGGAAAAAGTTCCGCTGATCGCCACCGCGAATCTCGACACGATCGGCGTGCGAATGCCGCGAAATAAATTGGCGCAGGAGTTTTTGCGGCATTGCGAAACGCCGGTCGTCGCGCCGTCGGCAAATCTTTCGGGCAAACCTTCGCCGACCGTCTGGCAAGCCGTTTTTGAAGATTTAGACGGGCGAATTGATTGTATTCTGCAAGGCGAAGCGACCGAAATCGGTCTCGAATCAACGGTCGTTGACTGCACCTCAAGCGTTCCGCTCGTTTTGCGTTCGGGCGCGATAAGTTTGGAGGAATTGCAAAAAATAGTTCCCGAAACACAGCTTTATCAAGTTAAAGAAAACGAAATTGTCCGCAGTCCGGGTTTGAGACATCGCCATTATTCGCCGAAAGCGAAAGTCGTCCTGATTTCGGATTTCGGATTTCGGATTTCGGATTCAAGCGCATTTATCGGATTAAACGAACCGAGAGAAAAGTTTGATTTGATAAAAATATGCGCTTCCGCGACAGAATACGCGCATGAAGTTTTCGCGTTTTTCCGCCGATGCGACCACGCCCGCATCGAAACGATTTACTGTGAAATCACGGAAGAAAAAGGCATCGGACTGGCATTGATGGACAGGTTGCGCCGCGCTTCGGAAAATTGAACTCATTGTCAGAACAGCGAGCGGTAGCGACCTGTTTAAGCGCATCATCAAAAAAAGTTAATTGAGTAATCGGATTATAATTACTTGGTTTAACAGGTCGCTACCGCTCACTGTTCTGACTTAGACAATGGTCGGTGCGTCCGAATGCGGCACGAAGCATTGGCGACAGCGCGCTTCGTATTTGTCGCTTGCGCCGACTTCGACGCGGGCGGTCGAATCCGAAGTTCTCTGCGAATAATTCGCCGTGTTGCCGCATTTGACGCAAATCGCGTGTGTTTTCGTGATAAATTCGGCGACCGAAAGCAGCTGCGGCATCGGCTCAAACGGTCTGCCCAGATAATCTTGGTCTAATCCCGCAACAATCACGCGCTTGCCGTCGCTTGCCAGTTTGTTGACGGCTTCGACAATCCCCATATCGAAAAACTGCCCTTCGTCAATGCCGACGACCTGCGTTTCAGCCTCGATTTGCGCCATCAATTCCTTGGCGGTCATCACGGGTTTCGAGATATGCGTCATTCCCGAATGCGAGGCGATTTGTTCAATCGAATAACGGTCGTCAATTTTCGGCTTGAAAACCTGCACTTTTTGCCGCGCAATCTGGGCGCGTCTTAACCTGCGAATCAATTCTTCACTTTTCCCTGAAAACATCGAACCGACGATGACTTCGATCCAACCCGTGCCGCCGTCTTGGCGCGTTTTTCGGCGTTCTTCCGTATTGTCGAACGCAAATTCTTCAACCATAAATTTGTAAAATTATTCCTTGAGTTTGATAAACCGAATTTTCAATTATAAGAAAAATTTTGTCCAAGTAAAAAGGCAAAAGTGAGTAATGCCTCAATAAAAAGTTTCAACGACTGGAGCGCGAGCGTCCCGCTTGCCGTCCGTTCGAGCGCAGCGAGAAGGCGGACGAGAGTGCGGCGCGGGCTTTAGTTAGATTTCCGTGATGCGGCGCATCCGTTCTTGCTTC
>JANODL010000158.1:0-33846 GCA_031412675.1 Acidobacteriota bacterium
CAAAATATCCGGTTTTTACGTTCCGTGCCTTAAAAGACACGGCTAAACTCAGATTGTCGCTCTGCGACATTTAAGGAATTATATGTATTTTCAATAACTTAGCAACGATTCTATTTTTCAATTAAAGTTGCACACAAGGTAAGGGAAGTGTTTATCGGGTCATATTCGTAAGCCGCGAGCGGATTATTAGCAGAAGTCAAACTGTCATAAATTTTCTGAACAGTTCCGTTGGCATTCGAGACGATATTCAAAGTTCTGCCGAAAGCATCCGTCACGCCCGTTAAGTTGCCCGTTCCATTACTTCCCGAATAATTCAAAGTCGTCTGATTGCCGTTGCGGTCTTTCTGCCAATCCAATCTGCCGTTGCTATGAAATTTATGAACGCGCCCGTCTTTGAAGGTAAGTGTGTAAGTATTGTCAACAGTATTTTTGACAATATTCCCGTAGATTTCCGGCGAAACGGCGATAAACGGGTCGTTGGTATTTTGCCGTCCGAAATAAACGGCGCGTCCGTCGGACATATTGAGCCGCAACATTTTGTCATCGTAAAACCATAAAGATTCGTCATACTCGGTTGACCAGCCGAAGCCGAAATGTCCGCTTGTTTGAATGACGCTGTTATAGAAACGATTGATTTCGATATTCTCGCCAATCCCCGGCAAACTGTAATCGGTTTGCTGTAACCACATATTGCCGTTCGTAACATTTATCGGTTTGCCGACGTTGCCCTGTTTCATCGGACAGGAATCGCCCGCGTTTTCCGCATCATCATTCGGTATCAGAAACAGCCGGACGGATGCCCAATTTGACCATAATCCTAAATTAAATCCCGGAATTGTTTCCCAAAATCGGCGGATTGTTGACGTGATTCATCGTGACGGTCGCGGCATTTGAACAAATTGCCGGATTTGTGCCGTTCAGACAGGCTTTATAGGTAAAGGTTATGTTTCCCGTATAACCGTTGGTTGGCGCGATAAAGTTAAAAGTCCCGATTCCCACAGAATTTAAAGTCCCTTGCGAAGGAGCATTTACAATTACGGCGGACATCGTACCGCTTGGACTCGAGTCATTGGTCAGCACATTGAAGTGACCTGTTGATCCGTGAAAATTACCAATATTATCATCATTGGCAGTCGGCGGCGTTTGCGAAACTCCAGAGCTTACCAATGCTATACAAATCAGAAAAAAAGCGACAATATATTTATTCATATTTTGCAGGGTTACAGGAAACCGTATTTAAAAGAATTTTGGAAAAATAAACTTTACCGACAAAGCAAAAAAGAGATTTATTAATTGGCAATAAAATCAATGCGTTACTCAAATCTCAGGAGCGAATCTAATTTGTTAATGTTCTAAGTCTATGCCCCGCCCCGCATTTATGTCAAGAAAAAATCTTTGTCTTTCCAAATGCGCGAAATTCCGCTATTCTTTTCAAAATGTCCGTCGAAATTAGTATTACATTAGGCTTGTTGGTAGTCGCGCTGATTCTTTTCGGCACGGAAAAACTGCCCGTCGATGTCGTCGGGATTATTCTCGTGATCGGGCTGGTGATGACCAAAGTTTTGACCGTCAACGAAGGTTTGGCGGGTTTTGGCGACAATGTGATCGTGACGATTGCCGGACTTTTCGTGTTGACGGGCGGGCTGATTAAGACGGGTTTGGTTGATCTGATCGGACGCAGGCTTTATAAAATCGCGGGCAACAACGAGTTTATTCTGACGGCTTTGATAATGTTTGTCGCGGCGGCGAGCGCGTCCGTGCTGAAGAATACGACGACGACCGCGATGTTTTTGCCCGTCGTGATGGGACTTGCGGAACGCGCCAAGATTCCGCCCTCGAAACTGCTGATGCCGCTTGCGTTCGGCGCGATTCTCGGCGGAAGTTGTACGCTCATCGGAACTTCGACGAATCTCGCGGTTTCGGGCGCGATGCAGCGTTACGGGATGGACGGCTATTCGATGTTTGAACTGACCACCGTCGGGTTTATCACCTTTGCGGTCGGGATGCTTTATATGCTGTTCATCGGCAGAAAAATGCTGCCCTCGCGCGGCGGCGAAGATTCGTTCACCGAACAATACAGCATCCGCGAATATATCTCCGAACTCTTGGTTCTGCCGGGTTCGCATCTGATCGGCAAAACTTTGGGCGAAGCGAATCTGAACATGGAACTTGATTTGAATGTTCTCGGCATCGTGCGCGGCAAAGAGACGAAAATCGCGCCCAATTCGCGGGAACGCATCGAGCTTAACGACCTTCTGATTGTTGAAGGAAAACTTGCCAATATCCTCAACATCAAATCGGAAGCCGGACTCGAAATCAAGGCGGATTTCAAGCTCAACGACGAAGTTCTCGAAGGCGGCAGTATCGAGCTTTTCGAGGTAATGGTGATGCGCGATTCGCGCCTCGTCGGGCAAACCTTGAAATCAATCCGCTTTCGGCAGAGTTATGATTTGACGGTGCTGGCAGTCAACCGCCACGGCGAAACCATCGTCGAAAAACTGAGCGAGGTCAAACTGAAATTCGGCGACGTGCTGCTCGTGCAGGGAACCCGCGAGGAAATCGAACCGCTCGTCGTCGAGGGCGAAATGCTTCTGCTCGAAGACGTTTCACAAGGCGCGATGCGCACCGAAAAACGCAAATGGGCAATCGCCGCGTTCGGACTTTTTCTCGCGCTCTCGCTCTCGAAAGTCGTCATCGGCTACGACATTCCGCTGGCGATTTGCGTTTTGTTGGGTGTTTTGTTGCTTTTGGCGACGAAAACCGTGCGTTACCCGGAGCTTTATTCGCTGATTGATTTCCGTCTGCTCGTGCTGATCGCCTGTATGATGAGCTTCGGCGTGGCGATGGAAAAGACGGGAACGGACAAATATCTCGCGGATCTGATTGTGATGTATTTTAAGGAGTATGGCTCGGTTGCGGTGCTTGCCGGATTTTTCGTTTTGACCGTCGCGCTCACACAGCCGATGTCGAATCAAGCCGCCGCGCTCGTCGTTCTGCCCGTCGCGGTCAAAACGGCGATTGTTCTCGGGCTTAATCCGCGCACTTTTGCCGTCGCGATCACTTTCGCTGCGTCGTTTTCGTTCATCACGCCGCTCGAACCCGCGTGCATTCTCGTCTATACGCCCGGACGCTACAAGTTTATGGATTTCGTCAAAATCGGCACGATCCTGACGATAGTTGTCTTTATTGTCGCCATTCTTTTAGTTCCTGTCTTCTGGAAGCTTTAATAAAAATTAGCCACGAATAACACGAATAGCACGAATTATTTTTTAACATTCGTGCTATTCGTGTTATTCGTGGCTAAAAATTTCTACGCTCCGGCAGGCGCGATCTTTTCGGAAACGGCGGGTTCACTTGCCGCCGAAATTTCGTCCGAATCTTCGATCAGCGAATCATTAACGAGTTTTTCCTGTTCGAGATTGTGAATCGCGTAAGAACCCGTCGCGGGCGAAGCCGACGCAGAGCGTCCAACGTAACGCAAACTCGAATCGCCTTTGATTTCCCGCAGACGGCTTTCGACAAACGTCCAGCCGCCCATATTTTGCGGTTCTTCCTGTGTCCAGAAAATTTGTGTCGCATTCTCGTAAGAAGCGAAAACTTCTTTCAATTTTTCGGCAGGGAACGGGTAGAATTGTTCGAGCCGAACAATCGCCACGCGGTCGTCGTCAGAATCCTGCCGTCCCGCGTCCAAATCGTAATAAACCTTGCCCGAACACAAAACGATGCGTTTGACCTTTGCTTTATCCTTGATTCTCACGTCGTCCAAAACCGCGTTGAATCCGCCGTTCGTTAAATCTTCAACGGTCGAAGACGCGGCGGGCAGACGCAACAAACTCTTCGGAGTCATCACGATCAGCGGACGCGCGATTTCCTGTTTGACCTGTCGGCGAAGCAGATGAAAATACTGCGCCGGAGTCGTCGGGTAACAAACCTGCAAATTATTTTCCGCACAAAGCTGTAAATATCTTTCGAGCCGCGCCGAACTGTGTTCCGGTCCTTGTCCTTCGTAGCCGTGCGGGAGAAGCATCACGAGCCGGCAAGTCTGTTTCCATTTGTCTTCCGAAGCCGAAATATACTGGTCAATAATGACCTGTGCGCCGTTTGAAAAATCGCCGAACTGCGCTTCCCACATCGTCAGAGTGTCTTTCGACAAAAGCGCGTAGCCGTATTCAAAACCGAGAACGGCGTTTTCCGAAAGCGAACTGTCGAAAACCTGAAAACGCGCAATCGGATTATCTTCAGAACGGATTTCGCCGAGCGGCGACCACAAACCGCCGTTGATCGTGTCATACATCAAAGCGTGGCGTTGCGAAAACGTCCCGCGTCCCGAATCCTGCCCGCTCAGACGAATGCGTCTGCCTTCGAGAACCAGCGAACCGAACGCGATTGCTTCGGCAAAGCCCCAATCCATCGGCACTTCGCCCGCACCCATTTTCGCGCGGCGGGCAAGCTGACCGACCATTTTCGGGTTGATGTTAAAACCTTCCGGCACGAGCGAAATTTTATCCGAGATAGTTTTGATAACTTCGGCGGTCGTCGAGGTTTCCAAAACATTTGAGCCGTCTTCATCGGCAGTCGGCGGCGCAAGTTTCGTCTTTTTCGGTTTTTCGGACGCGATCTGTTTCGCACGCGAGAGAATTCCCTCGTATTTCTGAACGACTTCGCCCGTCATTGTCTGCAAATCTTCGTCCGTAATTACCGATTCACGAATCAGCTGTTGCGCGTAAAGATGACGCACGCCCGGATGCGCTTTGACCCGCGCATACATCAGCGGCTGGGTGTAGCTCGGCTCGTCGCCTTCGTTATGACCGAGACGGCGGAAACCGACCAAATCAAGCACGACATCTTTGTTAAATTCCTGTCGGTAATCGAGCGCGATTTTGACGACGCGGTAAGCCGCTTCGGGATCGTCGCCGTTGATGTGAAAAATCGGCGTTTGCGTGATTTGCGCCGCGTCGGTCGAGTAAATCGAACTGCGCGAGGCTTCGGGCGCGGTCGTAAATCCGATTTGATTATTGATAATAATATGAATCGTGCCGCCCGTGCGATAGCCGCGCAGACTGGCAAGCTGAAGCGTTTCCATCACGATTCCTTGTCCGGCAAAAGCCGCGTCGCCGTGCAGAAGAACGGGCAACACGCGGTCTTGCACCGCATCACGAATCGAAGCGTCTGCTTCGTCGCCTCTGAGCAGATGGTCTTGCCGCGCCCGCGCCATTCCTTCGACGACCGGATCAACAAATTCGAGATGGCTCGGATTGCTCGCGAGTTCGATGCGGATTTTCTTGCCGTCGCGGGTCGTGTGTTTGCCGACCGCGCCCTGATGATATTTGACATCGCCTTCATCGGCAGGGAAATTCGGATGCGATGTGCCTTCAAAAATCGTGAAGATGCGTTCCGCCATCGAAGTATCAATGATGTTCGACAAAACATTGAGCCGTCCGCGATGCGCCATACCGATAAAGACTTCTTCGACCCCGCGGCTGCCCGAATTTTCAATCAACTGATCGAGCAGCGGAATGACGGTTTCCGTGCCTTCGAGCGAAAAACGCTTTTGTCCGAGATATTTTTTATGCAGAAATTGCTCGAACTGTTCGGCTTCGATGAGTTTGAGCAAGAGCGCTTTTTTGATTTCTGCCGAAAGCGGCTCGGTATCAACAAATTGCTCGCGCACCTGATTGCGAATCCATTCTTTTTCCTCTTTTTTCTGAATATGACGATATTCGATGCCGACTTTTCCGGCATACGCTTTTCGCAAAATATCCAGAATGCGCCGTAATGTTGCGGTTTTTTCGCCGTGCAAACCGCCCGTGATAAATTCGCGGTCTAAATCCCAAATCGTCAGACCGAAATTTTCAAGGTCGAGATCGGCGGCGTGATGCGAAGTCATATTGAGCGGGTCAATGTCCGCCAACAGATGCCCGCGAATGCGATAGGCATTGATTAACTGCAAAACATTCGCCTGTTTTTCCGCCTGTTCGCTGGCGCGGTCGCTGCCGAAAAGCGACGGGTTATAATCTTCAGCCCAACGCATCGGCGGATAATTGATTTCCAAATCCTTAAAGATTTCGTCGTAAAATCCGTGCTGTCCAGTAATAAATTCGTGAATTTTCGCCAGAAACAAACCGCTTTCCGCGCCTTGAATCACGCGGTGATCGTAGGTCGAGGTCAAAGTAATAATTTTGCTGATGCCTAATTGTGACAACGCGCCCGAGGTCATCGCCTGATATTCCGCCGGATATTCGATTGCGCCCGTCGCGATAATCGCGCTTTGACCCGACATCAGGCGCGGATTCGAGGCGACCGTGCCGATTGTTCCCGGATTGGTTAAGCTGAGTGTCGTGCCTTGAAAATCGGCGATTTCCAGTTTTCCGTCGCGGGCTTTTTTAACTACTGCGTTGTAAGCCGCGAAAAATTCCGCGAAATTCATCGCGTTTCCGCCTTTGATGTTCGGCACGAGCAGATTGTGCGAACCGTCTTTTTTCTCGAGATCAATCGCAATTCCGAGATTGATCGAATCATTTTCGAGCCGCGAAGGTTTGCCGTCCACAAAACCGTAACCATTATTGAGCGCGGGATACGCTTTCGCGGCTTTGATAATTGCCCACGCAATCAGATGCGTGAACGAAACTTTGCCGCGTCCCGATGCCAGAAGATTTTCATTGATAATACGGCGGTTTTCTTCCAAAACCTTGACCGGCATATTGCGAAACGTCGTCGCCGTCGGCACGGTCAAGCTCGCTTCCATATTTTCAACGATCTTCTTCGCCGCGCCCGTCAATGGTTTGACTTCCGTATCCGCGCCGATTACAATGGTCGGCTGTGGTTTTGTTTCAGGCAACGGTTGCGCGGATTGTGTTTCCGTCTTGGTGGTCGCGGACGTTGCCGGAGAACTTGGAACTTGGAACTTGGAACTTGAAACTTGTTCGTTGCCATTCAGCATTTCGCTGAAAAATGTCCGCCACGATTCGTCAACCGAATTCGGGTCAGCCTTGTAACGGCTCAATAAACCTTCGACATAACTGGCATTTGCGCCGAAATTTTCGGCAATATATTCCGATGTATTTATTATCTGTTCGCTCACTTTTTAATAACCTCTTGTTACACTTCAAGTGTAATCAATAATTTTATCGCAAAAGCAAATAAAACATAAGCGAAGCCGTAAATTTCTCAAAAAACAAAAAAGGTCAGACCCGAAAGTCCGACCTTTTCCTGTATGAGTAAAGTGAAGTTAGTTGTCCAACATTTTAAGGCACGGGCAACATACTTACGGTATTGTCGCCGAGCCAGGCGTTGAGCGCGTTGGCGTTGCCGTCGCTGATTAAAACGCCGTCGGAAATCAACACGCCGTCGGAAATCAGCACGCCGTCTGAAACCAAAACGCCTTGCCCGTTGATGACTGGTGTCGGGCTTCCGCCCATCGCGTTGGCAGACATATACAAAGTTCCATCGGAAACCAATACGCCGTTGCTGTTGATTTTTATTGCGCCTTGATAGAGATTCAGCGTGCCGCTCGTCAAGGTTGTTGATTTGGTCAGATTGCCGCTCACGAATGGAGTTCCGTCTGAAATCAACACGCCGCTGGCATACATTTTTTGATATTTAACCATCAAATCGTCGCCGTAGAGAAAGCCGTAATTAGTGATGATACCTTTGCCCCAATTAACCGTTTGACCGGCAATCGTGCTGGTTTGCGAAGTTGGCAGAGAAGCCGAAAGCAAAGCCGAACCGTTGGTTGTCGGAAGTGTCGGTTTGACTAAATTAGCGATTCGACACGCGCCGTCAACATTGAGTTGTCCCGCGCCTTGTTCGAGCATATTGTAGTTTTTCATCGGTTGCGCCGAATACATCAAAATCGCTTTGACAAGGCTCGGCGTGAGATTCGGACGAATTTGCAACATCATCGCCACCGCGCCCGAAACCGTCGGAGCCGCCATCGAAGTTCCCGAAAGATATTGATAACCTCCCACAAAATTCAAGCCGCTGCCGGAATCAATATATTCCGTAACCTTCAGCGAAGGATAATCCGCAACCAGTTTATTTTTGTAATAAATCCAGCCCGTCGCCGGATCGGTGTAACCCGTTCCGAAAGATGCCGCCGCAATCAATTTATTGCCGGGTGCGACCAGATCAGGTTTGATCAGATTGTCATATTTTCTCGCACCGTTGCTCAAAACTTTATAACCACGCGTCGGACCGCGTGAACTGAATGTCGCAACCGTATCGTCCGAACGTATATCCGTGCCGTAAGTGTTGGTTGCGCCGACCGTAATCACCGAAGGCTCGATGCCGGGTGAACCGATGCCGCCGTAAATTCGATTGCCGTTGACATCTTTGCCGTAGTTTCCGGCTGATGCGACGACGACGATTCCGGCGTTAAAAGCCCGCCGCGCCGCAAGGCAAAGCGGATCAGTCGTATAAGAATCCTTTGCTCCCGTGCCGAGGCTGAGATTCATCACACGGATGTTGTAAGTCGTTTTATTGGCAATCGCCCAATCAATCGCCGCGACGACACTGCTGATAGTGCCTCTACCGTTGTCATCTAAAACGCGCAGATTTAAAAGATTCGCGCTCGCTCCTACGCCGTTGTAATAACCGGAATAGCCGTTATTGAAAATATTCGTTCCGCCCGCAAGTCCGGCGACGTGCGTGCCGTGTCCGAATTTATCCGACGTATCGGTATTTCCGGTCAAGAACGATTTATGAAAAACGACTCTCGAAGTAATTAGCGGCTTGAAAGCGGCGTGATTTCCTTCGACACCGCTGTCGAGAATCGCAATCCCGATGCCGTTGCCGCCGATGGTCGTGTTGGCAATCAAAGCCCGCACGTTCGATGCGCCGGTCGTCGTTTCAACGTGACCGTTAGATTCGGTTACGCGGTCAGGCGAGATATACGCGACATTTTCATCGTTGATAAGTTCACGAATTTTTGAAAGCCGCAATTCGGCACTGACTAAGCCGAGATTGTCGTATGATTTTTTGAATTGTCCGTTCAAGTTCTGTAATTTTGACTTAACTGACAAAGCACGGGATTTGTTCGCCCGAACTTCTTCGCCGAACATTTGTCCTTTTGTAACTTGATTAACTTCATCGCCCAAAAAATTATTGATTTCGGTGGCAGGTTTCAATTGAATGATGACTTTTTGGGTTTCATCGGCGCGAAAACCGTATGATAAATCGTCCACGCTTTCCTGCAAGTCAGGTGCAATTTTGCTTTGCGGAGTCAAATCCGCTGGCGTTGTTTCTTCCGAAACTTCTTCGCTCTTTTCGAGTTTGAACGATTGACCAAAGATGCTGAACGAAAATATCTGGATTGCCATCGCTAAAAGAATCAGCGTCGCAAAAGTTTGTTTGAAGGTAAGTCGGGTTTTCATTTTAGTTTCCTCAAAAGCAATTTAATGAACTGCATTAGGAGTTGTATATATTTATCGCAAGGCTCGTGCCAAATAGCGAAATAGGTTGAAAGCCCGATAAATAAAGGCTGAGATGAATTATCGGATTCTAAATCAAAAATTTAACTGGTCAAATTGACTGATTGAAAGAGTCATTTTGAAGGAAACTTTTAACTGAATGAAAAAAGGTCAGACTTGTCAGTCCGACCTTTTCCTGCATGAGTGTAATTTTGTGAAGTTTGTTGTCCAAACTTTTTACGGCGCGGGCAACATACAAACCGTGTTGTCGCCGAGAAGTGCTTGCGTTGAATAAGCACCGCCGTCGCTGACGAGAACGCCGTCGGAAATCAGAACGCCGTCGGAAATCAAAACGCCGTCGCTGATTAACACACCTTGCCCGTTGATAAACGGTATCGGGCTGCCGCCCATCGCGTTTGCGCTTACATATAAAGTTCCGTCGCTAATCAACACGCCGTTGTTTTTGATTGCACCTTGATACAAACTCAAACTGCCGGAAGTTTTTGTCGAAGACACGCTCAGAGTGCTGCCGGCAAAGGTTGTTCCGTCGCTAATCAGCACGCCGTTGCCATACATTCCCTGCCATTTGGTCATTAAATCGCTGCCGTAAAGAAAGCCGTAATTGGTAACGATGCCTTTGCCCCAGGTTACCGTTTGACCGGCAATCGTGCTGGTTTGCGAAGTTGGCAGAGCAGCGGTTAATAACGCCGAACCGTTGGAAGTCGGCAGCGTGGAGTTGACCAATTTTGTAATGCGAAGCGCACCGTCAACATTGAGCATTCCCGCGCCTTGTTCGAGCGTATTGAAGTTTCTCAAAGGCTGTGCCGAATACATCAAAATCGCTTTGACCAGACCCGGCGTTAGATTCGGTTTGGCTTGCAGCATCAAGGCAACCGTTCCCGAAACGACCGGAGCCGACATCGAAGTTCCCGACAGATACATATAGATATTGTTGTAATCTACGTGAAACTCACCGACCTGCAATTGCGGATACCGCGTGGCGATGTGATTCGGCGAGTAGGTCATCGAGCCTTCATTAAGCAAAGGTCCCAAAGATTGGACACCGATGATTTTGTTGCCGGGCGCAACGAGGTCGGGTTTGATTAAATTGTCGTAACGCCGGACATTCTGGCTGTCAGTTCGATAACCGCGCGTCGGACCGCGTGAACTGAAAGTCGCAATCGTATCGTCCGAGCGTGAATCCGTGCCGTAAGTATTCGCCGCGCCGACGGTAATCACCGAAGGCTCGATGCCGGGCGAACTGATAGTGCCGAAAAGTTTGCTGCCAGTCGCATCTTTACCGTTGTTGCCTGCCGAAGCGACGACGACGATTCCCGCATTAAACGCTCGACGCGCGGCTAGACACAACGGGTCGTTTCGATAGCTGTCTTTGGCGGGCGTTCCCAAACTCATATTGATAATGCGAATGTTATGCGCCGCTTTGTTGGCAATCACCCAATCGAGAGCCGCAATCGCGTTACTCGTCGTGCCGCGTCCCGCGTCGTCCAAAACGCGCAGACTGATGATTTTTGCGCCCGGTGCGATTCCCGCATAATGACCGTTGGTAAATTCGGGACGGCTGATTATCATCGAAGCGACGTGCGTTCCGTGACCGTTGGTATCTTCGTAATGGTCTTGACTGGAGGAAAGAAACGAGCGGCGAAAAATGTTGGTGGCGTAGTTGTTGATAAGAAATGAACGATGATAGGAAACGCCGCTGTCAATAACGGCAATGCCGATGCCTCTGCCGTCGAGCGGAGTGCTGCTGGAAATCAGATTGCGGATGAGCGATGCGCCCGTCGTTTTTTCGAGATGTCCGGCGGCGGATGTTTCGCGGTCGGGGCTGATGTAGGCGACTTCTTCGCTTTCGACGAGTTCACGAATCTTTGAAAGCGGCAGTTCCGCGCTGACGAGTCCGAGATTGTTGAAAGACTTTTTGAATCGTCCTTGCAAACCGACTAGTTTCGCTTTCATCTGTGCGCCGCGCTCTTTGTTTGAACGAACTTCACGGGCAAACATCTCCGCTTTCGAGTCCGGCGTTGTTTCGTCGCCAAGCATTTCATTAAGCGGTGTTTCTGATTTTAATTGAATGATAACCTTTTGAGTTTCGTCGCCGCGCAAACCATAAAATAGTTCATCCGCTTTTTCTTCTAAATCGGGAGCAATCTTACCTTTCGGTGCGAAATCCGGTTGATTATCTCGTGTTGATTCAAAAACATCTTGCGGTTTTTCGCTCTGGAATGTTTGCGCTTTGACGTTAAAAGCGACCATTTGAAAGCAAAAGGCAAAAAGGAGAAGTCCGGCGGAAAATCGTTTTAAGTTGGATTTGTTCATCGTTTTGTAATCCTCAATTTAAGTTTGACGGACAACTGCTAACGTGCAGTTTGAAGAAGCTAATCGCAACGCTCGTGCCTTAACTTCAATATGCGAAAAAAGTCAATAAACACGGACGTTTGAAAAAGTTCGGCACGGTTTGACGGACAAGTCCGCTCGTTCAATATGACCGAACTATATTTCAATCTGACAATCGTTTTGACCGATGAAAGCGAGAGCGTCGAAATCAAAAAAGCCGGACTCGAAAGTCCGGCTTTTTCACGGGAGAGAAACGAATCGAAGTCTCCGTTATTCTAATTTGCGGGCAGCATACAATTCGTGCTGTCGCCGAGTAATGCCTGTGTCGAATAAGCATTGCCGTCGGAAATCAGCACGCCGTCGCTGATTAAAACGCCGTCGCTGATTAAAACGCCGTCGC
Organism: Acidobacteriota bacterium; assembly: GCA_031412675.1. Classification (GTDB taxonomy): domain Bacteria; phylum Acidobacteriota; class Blastocatellia; order Pyrinomonadales; family Pyrinomonadaceae; genus JAFDVJ01. The sequence continues at coordinate 12,160 of JANODL010000158.1, forward strand.
TGATGAGAACGCCTTGCCCGTTGACAAAAGGTGTCGGACTGCCGCCCATCGCGTTTGCGCTCAAGAAGTTCACGCCGTCGCTAATCAACACGCCGTTGGTGTTGAGCTTGATCGCGCCTTGATAGAGATTCAATGTGCCGGAGGTTAGCGTTGCTGATTTGGAAATCGTCGAACCCGAAAACGGAGTCGAATCGGAAATCAAAACGCCGTTCGCATACATTCCCTGCCACTTGTTCATCAAATCGTTGCCGTAGAGAAAGCCGTGATTGGTTATCACGCCTTTGCCCCAGTTAACGGTTTGACCGCCGATGATACTAGTTTGCGAAGACGGCAGAGCGGTTTGCAAAAGAGTCGCGCCGTTGGTGGTCGTCGGAATCGTTTTGATTAATCTGGCAATTCGGACTGCGCCGTCAATGTTCAGCATTCCCGCGCCCTGTTCGAGTGAAGTCGCGTTCGGGAGCGGTTGGGCAGAATAAGTCAGAATCGCTTTGATCAAATTCGGACTCAAATTCGGATTGACTCTCACCAGCAAACTCGCCGCGCCCGCGACGACCGGAGCCGCCATCGAAGTTCCCGAAAGATACATCACTTTATCGGTCGTCGCGGTGTCGCTGCCCGTTCGCAAAGAAGTGTGCGTGCGCGCCAGATAATTTTCCGTGCCGTTGTAGAAGGCGCGTGCGCTGATGATTTTATTGCCGGGAGCGACCAAATCGGGTTTGATTAAATTATCGTATTTGCGTGCGCCGTTGACCGTGCGATAGCCGCGCGTCGGACCTTTCGAGCTGAATGATGCCACGACATCATCGCTGCGGTAATCGGTTCCCATCGTGTTCGCCGCGCCGACGGTGATGACCGACGGCTCGATGCCCGGCGAACCGATAGTGCCGTATTGTTTATTGCCAAGAGCGTCTTTGCCGTAGTTTCCGGCGGACGCGACCACGACGATTCCGGCATTGACCACGCGGCGCGCAGCTATACAAAGCGGGTCGTTGCGATAACTGTCTGTTGCCGGAGTTCCCAAACTCATATTGACAACGCGAATATCATGAGCCGCTTCATTAGCCACTACCCAATCGAGCGCGGCAATTAAATTGCTGACCGAACCGCTTCCGGTGTTATTTAAAACTCGTAAATTCAAAAGTTTCGAGCCGGGGGCGACTGCTTCGTAAGCCGAACTGTGCAGATTGTAATCACCCGCAATCAGCGAAGCGACGTGCGAACCGTGTCCGTATGGGTCGCCCGTAATGCCCTGTCCGGTGAAATCTTTGCTGTAAACGACTTTCGCCGTGCCGCCGGTATAAGAACGCCGCAGCAGCGTGTGATTAATATCAACGCCGCTGTCAATGACGGCGATGGTTCCGGTTCCGCCGACGAGAAAAGTATTCGGGTCGCTGTCGCCGTTGTCGGCAATGCCGTCGTTCGACCAGCCGGTTGTTGAACTGACGTGACCGAATGATTCGATCTTGCCGTCGGGCGAAATATATTCGACATTTTCGCTTTCGGAAAGCTGGCGAACTTTTGAGAGCGGCAATTCGGCACTGACTAAACCGAGATGTTTGAAAGACTTTTTAAGCGTTCCGCCCGTCGCGGTTAAATCCGTTAACAGGATTCCGCCGAGCGATTCGTTATTTTCCGCTTCCTGTTTCAACAATTCTTTTTGGTCGGCTTCGCTCAAGGAATTGCCGAACATTTCATTAAGCGGCGTTTGGGATTTTAGCTGAATAATGACTTTCTGCGTTTCATCGCCACGCAAACCGAACATCAAATCATTCGTTTTTTCTTCCAAATCGGGCGCAATTTTATATTTCGCCGCCGGAACGGGTTTTTCTTCATTCGATGTGTCGTCGGATTGTTTGGCTTTTGCTTTAAAGGATTGAGCGTTGATGCTAAAGGCAAACATCTGCAAGCAGAGCGCGGAGAATAAAATTGAGGCGAAGATTTGTTTTAAGTTAAGTCTATTCATTGTTTTTCGGGTAAATTTCCAAAAATTTTAGGAAACTGCACAACGTGGGCAGTCACAAATATATTTCGCAACCGATGTGCCAAAGTGCCGAAATCAATGATTTGCTTGTAAAATAAGGCTTTTGAGGGAGATTTGTAAATTGAAGTGATGATTTGATTCGGTCAAAATGACCTGATTAAATTTAGACAGGCAGTCATAATGGATGAATAATAACTGTCAAAATTTTTCTTTAAGCGGATTTTTGATTTTGACATTAACCTCGACCGGCACGACGCGCTTGACGTTGAAACCCCATTTTTTGAAGCGTCCGAAAACGAAAACCGTTCCCGTGACCGTCCATTCTCCTTTGGAATTGCGGATTTCGCCCAACGCGCCTTTTAATGCTTGTCCGCTTCCGAGATATATTTTGATCGGCTGCGGCAGAGAAATCGCCTGATTTTTTTTGAACTCGAAAGAATTTGCGTATTCTTCGATTTCAACATTCAAGCCGTTGACCTTAAAATCTTTGAACGTCAGAAAATCAACCTTTCCTTTATAATCCAACGGGTCAATTTCCGCCGAGATTTCAAAGGTCAAACCCGTCAGCGAAGTGTCCGTCAATTCGGGTTCGGTCAAACGCGCAAAGGCTTCCGATTTGTCTTTTTCATCTTTATTTTCAGGTTTGTCGGTTTTGTTAGTGACCGAAATTTTTGCGTTATGAACCTTGTAACCGCGAATTTCGTCGGGCAGATTTTGTGCTCGAGTGGTTGAAATAAACCACAAAGACACAAAGAACACGAAGAAGTTTAATGAATAAAACAACCTGAAGAAATTCGATTTTTTTATCATAATCTTTGTGTTCTCTACATTTCTGCGGTTCATATATTTTCATTCGGCAGAAAAATCTCGAAAATCGTGCCGTTTGTTTTACGGTTGCGGACGGAAATTTTGCCGCTTAATTTTTCGACCGCATTTTTTACTGCATCCAAACCAACGCCGCGCCCCGAAATTTCCGTGACCCGTTCGGCAGTCGAAAATTCGGAGGCGAAAATCAATTCGAGCAGTTGCGGTTCGTCCGGTAAATCATCGTCCGAAATCAGATTTTTTTCAATCGCCCGCGCCCGAACTTTCAATAAATCAACGCCTTTTCCGTCATCGGCAACCGATAAATAGAGGTTTTCGCTTTCATCAAAAAGCCGAATCTCGATATTTCCGCTTTGTTCGATTCCGTGGTCAACGGCGTTCCGAACGAGGTGCAAAAGAATGTCGAAAAGAGTTTTGATTTCTCCGGCGGAAAACGATAAATCGTTTGTCAGAATCGAAACGCGAATTTTTTTATTTGATTTTTCCGCGATGTTTTCGGTGTGCGCGGCGATTTGCGAAAGCATTTTGAATAAATCATCCGACGTATTCTCGGTGCAGGCTTGAGAAGAAACATTGGCGGTAAAGTTTCTGACCGAAGTTTGGACTTCTTCGACGGTTTCGCGGCTGGCGAGAAAAATTTGGAAGCTGATTTTTCCCTCGGACTTGTATTTTTCGCTCGGCAGAGAAGCCAGAATTTCGCCTTTTTCGGTCAAAATCTTACGCAAGTTGCGATATTGTTCGGCAAAGTCCGAGACTTCAAAACCGGCTTCGACACAATAAATGTTTTTCTTTTGCCGAATCGTGGAAATGAATGCTTTTTGTTCGGCTGGCGAGAAACTGCGAAAAACTTCAGACGGAATCTGCGTCAGGAAAATTTCGCTTTCGGTCGGTTTTCGGTGGGCGTTGTCGAGCTTTTCGAGAAAGTCGGCAGACAAGTCGGTTTCGTTTGATTGCAGAGAATTTACTAAAAGTTCGATTCCTTTGAGTAATAGATTTTTATCTGTCGGGTTTGCGTCGTTTGCCAGAATATTTTCGAGTTTTTCGGCTAACCGTGCGGGATTTTGGAAACCGAAAGTTTGCAAGCCGCCTTTGATGGTATGAATTGTCCGAAAGATTTCGCGCCGCAGATTTTCATTAAAAAAATCCTGCGTCAGATTGGTTCGCAAATTGTTGAGATTGTTGATTGATTCGGCGAGAAAAATTTGGTGTAAGTCGTTCATTTAACAAGTCAAAACCGCCTGCGGTAGCGAGCGGGTTTCGAGTCCCGTTATTTTAACTACAGATTTTACAGCCGTGTCTTTTACCCATCCGCTACCGCAGACGGATTTGACATTATTTTGACGAAGCCTGAGATTTTTTGTTTGAATCGGAAGAGTCTTTACTATTTTTTTTTTCTAAATCGTGCTTGATGGCATCGAGAATTCCGTTGATAAATTGCGTCGCTTCAAAGGTCGAGAAACGGCGGGCGATTTCGAGGGCTTCGTTGATAACGACGGTGTTTGGCGTTTCTTCAAAAAGAAACTCATAAACCGCGAGCCGCAGAACATTGCGGTCAACAATCGCCATCCGCTCGATGCGCCAATGTTCGGCGCGGGTGCGGATTTTGTCGTCAACAATTTCGAGTTCGCGCAGAGTTCCAAGCACTAAACCGATTGAAAAGGTTTCCGTCAAATCTTCTGTATCCGGTTCGCCCAGCTCGTCCCAAAAATTGCGCGTGACAACTTCGCCGGACATTTTTGTAACGTCCGCCGCAAACAGCATCTGGAGAGCGCATTCACGTGCTTTTCGCCGTGTTCCCATAAATCCTTGCTCTTTATCAAACGACGTGCGGAAAGGCTTTTCTCTTCGCTTCCGAAGTTCCTTCGCCGCCGTCCATCTCTTTATATAAATTGACGAGTTCGACCGCCGACATCGCGGCTTCAAACCCTTTGTTTCCCGCCTTGACTCCTGAACGATTGATTGCCTGTTCGAGCGTGTCGGTCGTGACGACGCTGAAAAGCACCGGAACGCCCGTTTGCATCGCGGCTTGTCCAACGCCTTTGGCGGCTTCGCCCGCGACGTAATCGAAATGCGGAGTTTCGCCGCGAATGACGACACCGATGCAGATCACCGCGTCAAAATCGCCGCTTGCCGCGACCTTTTGCGCCGTCAGAGGCAATTCAAACGAACCCGGAACTTTGAAAATCTCGACCGCATCTTCGTCCGCGCCGAGTCGTTCGAGTGCGTCCAACGCGCCTTCGGTCAATTTCGATGTCAGAAAATCATTCCAACGCGAAACGACCAAAGCAAAACGAAAGCCTTGTGCGTTAAGTCGTCCCTGATGAACTTTTGGTTGCAATTTTTTCACCTCAAACAATCAAACCAGTCGTTTTATAGTATAAAGAACGGCTGACACTATTGACAAGCCTTAAAAAAGGTAAAAGGTAAAAGGCAAAAGGCAAAAGTAAAGAATTGTCTGATATTTTGCCTTTTACCTTTTACCTTTTTACTTTTCATCGCCTCTTCTGATTTCAGATATTTCCCGAAACGAAAGACCGCGTTTAGCGATTAAAAGCACGCCGATTAACGCCCAAAACATAATGCGTCCCTTGCGGATGATGGCTAAAGTTACGCCGACACCTGCGCCGAGCGCGAGCGTTTCGGTGACGAATTGTGCGCCGGCTTCGTCCACGCCGATGACGAACGGAATCAGTTTAAAGGTCGTCGAGATCACGCGGCTGATTGATTCGAGCAAAAACGACGTGAAAATCGTCGGAACGCTCGTGCTGATGCGGCTCAAGATTAACCAGACTTCCAAAATTCCGAGCGTGTGAAATGTAATTTGGAGCAGAATAATCGGCAAAAAACGGCGCGGATATTTGCGGTAAAATCCGTAAATCAGGTTTTCAAACAGACGGACGTGCATTCGTCCTTTTTCGAGAGCATTCGTCAAATAACCCTTGCGGTAAAGTTTTTCGCAAATCTCGCTCGCAAAATGCCATTGACGCAAAACCATCACGAAACTTAATGTAATCAGCGCGAGAATCACGGCGATTAAAACATCAATCGTGATGCGCCAACCGTCCGCCAAATCGAAACTCCGCAGAAAAGCGAATCCGCCAAGGACGATAAAAAGTCCCGTAATAACTGAATAAAAAAGATTTTCGGTCGCAACGGACGACAATCCGACGACGAGCGGAACTTTTTTTCTGACGGCGACCGCTTTTGCCGTGCCGCTGATTAAAATGCCGAGCGGAATCATCGAACTCATCGCCTCGCCAATCAAAACCGCCGGAAGTGTGTCGCGCAAACTGAGTTTATAAGGCGCATAGACCGAAAGTTTCCACGCCGTCGCACGAATCAAAATCCGCAGAAAATAAATGATCAAAATCGCCGCAAATCCGTCGAAACCGATTTTCCCGACACCTAAAAGAATCTCGTGAAAACCGACCGTCGCCACAAAATAAATAAACAGCCCGATTCCCAGAATCGTGAATAAAACCGCCGCGATTTTTAGACGTTTAAGGTGTTTGGATTTTGAATTTTGAATTTTGAATTTTGAATTTTGAATTTCTGTGTCGGTATTCACTTCTCTTTGCCTTTTCGCTTGTGCGCCTATTATGATGTTATTTTATTTAGAACTTATTACAAAATCTAAAAGGAATGAATTTAATGGTGAATGGTAAATGGTAAATGGTGAATTTCAATAAATTTCTTTCATTCATCATTTATCATTTACCATTCACCATTAGTTAAATATTATGAATGCAACAGCTTTAGAACAAGAATACCTGAGACCGGCTTTAACACATCTGTCAGACGAAGAAGAACTTTTCCGCTCGTCAATCCGCGAATTTGCCGAAGGCGAAATCCGTCCGCGTGTCGAAAAGATGGAACACGCGGGCAAGCTCGACCAAGATTTGATTGACCAATGTTTCGCGCTCGGTTTAATGGCAATCGAAACGCCCGAAGAATACGGCGGCGCAGGTTCGTCGTTTTTTAACGCGATTCTGGCAATCGAAGAAATTGCGCGAATTGACGCTTCGACGAGCGTTTTTGTTGACGTGCAAAACACGCTCGTGACAAACGCGATTATCCGTTGGGCAAACGACGATTTGAAAAAGAAATATCTGCCGCAAATGGCTGAATCGAAAGTCGGCGCGTATGCTCTGAGCGAGGCGGGAAGCGGTTCGGACGCTTTTGCCTTAAAAACCCGTGCCGTTGACAAAGGCGATTTTTACGAAATAACGGGACAAAAACTCTGGATTACGAACGGCAACGAAGCCGAAATCTTTATCGTGTTCGCAACCGTTGACCCGTCGGCGGGTTACAAAGGGATCACGGCGTTCATCGTCGAAAAAGGTTTTGAAGGCTTCGCCGTCGGCAAAAAAGAAGATAAACTCGGCATCCGCGCTTCTTCGACGACCGAACTGATTCTCGACAACTGCAAAGTTCCGAAAGAAAACGTCCTCGGCGAAGTCGGCAAAGGCTACAAAGTTTCTATCGAAACCTTAAACGAAGGACGCATCGGCATCGGCGCACAAATGGTCGGCATCGCCCAAGGTGCATATGAAGCCGCTTTGAAATACACCGCCGAACGCGAACAATTCGGACAAGCAATCAACAGCTTTCAAGGCGTGCAGTTTCAATTAGCCGAAATGGCGATTGATCTCGAAGCCGCCCGCCTTTTGGTCTACAACGCCGCCCGTTTGAAAGACGCGGGCAAATCTTTCTTAAAAGAAGCGGCGATGGCAAAAGTCTATTCATCGCGTGTCGCCGAAAAAATCTCGTCCAAAGCTATCGAACTCTTCGGCGGCTACGGCTACGTCAAAGATTACCCCGTCGAAAAATTCTGGCGCGACTCAAAAATCGGCGCAATCTACGAAGGCACGTCGAATATGCAACTTCAGACGATTGCTAAACTGATTACGAGCGGAAAATAAATGTTCAGAGTCCCGCCTTCAGGCGGTTTTCGTTTCATTGAGAATTATCTTTCAACGAAAGCAAAGCCGTCTAAAGACGGAACTCAAAACTTTTTATGTTAAAATTCAGTTATGGAAACTCTGACCGTGACAATTTTAGAACCGAAAGCGAAGAAATTGCTCGACGATTTGGCGAACCTAAATCTCATCAAACTTCAAGAAACCGAAAAGCCGAAAAAGAAGAAACGCAAATTCGGCAGTATGAAAGGTTTGGTTAAAAACATTGCCGATGATTTCGACTCGCCCTTAGAAGATTTTAAGGATTATATGTAATGCGATTGCTGATTGATACGCATATCTTGATTGGGTTTCTGGAAGGAAATAATTTACTTTCAAAACCGCGCCGTCAAATCGTTGCCGATTCAAACAATGAAGTGCAGAAAATAGTACTAAGGGGGGAGAAAAAATACGCCCCGATTTTTTACGATGAGTGAAGCGATTGAAGCCAGAATTACCTATGTGCCGAATGACTTTGTTCGTCACGCGGAGTTTATGCGAAGCCGAAACCCTTTAGCAAAATATTCCGTGTTTATCGCTCTCGCGGTTATTGCTTGTGCTTTAATTTTCGTCTATTTGTTAGATCCCGCGAAATTTCTGACAACTTTTACAAAACCGCAAAACATTCCGGTTTTTGTAATTCCGGTCTTTTTGTTAATTGCGTGGTGGTTTTTAGGAAAAAACGTGACGCGCTTTTTTTTAAAGCGTAATCTTGAAAAACAAATCAATTCGACGCCGATTTTAAGCGTGCCGCAGCTTGTTTCTTTTGATGATGAAGGGCTATACGCTACAAACCAATTCGGAAGCGGGCAAACAAAGTGGGAAACAATTATTGAAACTGTCGAAACCGAAGAAAACTTTTTCTTTTTTACGACAAATAAATTCGCGCAATTTGTTCCAAAAAGATTTTTTAACGCTGAACAAATAAATCAAATCAAAGAACTTGCGAAAAGTAAGCTCGGCGAAAAGCTAAGTTTTAAGCACAGATAGAGAATTTTCTCCATTCATCTTTATATAAAAAATGTGAGATAGGAGGATGGCAGAAAGTTCAACAAACTTCTAAGTTGCTACGTATGCCGCGCACGGCAATCGCTAAGCGGCAAACTGAAGTTTGTTGTACATCCGTTCAAAATCTGCTCTAGTTTTTACTTTTCTTGCGTTTCGGAAATGGTTTTTTGCTGTCTTTGCGTTTTGTCTTTTTGCCTTTGAAGTCGCGCCGATCTTTGAAGTCGTTGCGGTCGCGTCCGAAATCGCGTTCGGGCGGTTTTTCGCGGGGTGCTTCGGCATCTTTTAGAGAAGCGCGGCGGATGTTCATATTCAGTTTACGAATCTTGCTGCGATTCATTTTCTCCAAGACCTTTTCGACCAGTTCGCCCGGAATATCAACCAGCGTGAAACGGTCGTTGACATCGATTGCGCCGATTGCTTTGCCGGGAATGTTCGCTTCATTGGCGATCGCGCCGACAATATCGCCCGGGCTGATTTGATGACGGCGACCGACATCAATGAAAAGCCGCACCATGCCTTCTTCCGAGAAGATAATCTGTTCGCGTTCGGGTTCGACGTTGACTTCGATAGGTTTGTCGCCGACGGTCAGAAAGACGGCGGCGGCGGCAATCTCGGCGATGTCGGCACTCGTTTCTTCCGCCAAATCTTCGACGAGCGAAAGATAAAGTTCCAAATTCTGTTCGGTCAGCGTCGCAATGATTTTTTCTTTAATCAGCCCGACACGCCGTGCCGCGACATCGGCTTGCGTCGGCAATTTGATCGGTTCGATCTTTTGTTTCGTGTATCTTTCGATGTCGCGCATCATCCGCTGTTGGCGCGGCGTGACGAAAAGAATCGTTCTGCCCTCGCGTCCGGCGCGTCCCGTGCGTCCGATGCGGTGAACGTAAGATTCCGTATCCGAAGGCATATCGTAATTAACCACCGTGCTGATGCGTTCAACGTCTAACCCTCGCGCAGCAACGTCCGTCGCGACGACGATCTCGATCTTACCGTTTTTCAGCTTTTTAATAACAGTTTCGCGCTGTGATTGCGTCATGTCGCCGTGCATCGGTTCCGCCGCGTAACCGCGTGCCTGCAGTTTGTCGGCAAGTTCCGCCGCGCCGACTTTCGTGCGATGAAAGATCAGGACGGCTTCGCCCGGCGCCGCTTCGGTTTCCAGAAGCCGCGTCAAAGCATCGGTTTTCTGGCGTTCGGAAACATTCAAATAAAATTGCGAGATGGTCGGAACGGTCAGCGTTTTAACCTCGATCTGGACGTTGACCGCTTCATTCAAATAATTGTCGGCAATCCGCCGCACTTCACGCGGCATCGTCGCCGAAAAAAGCGCGGTTTGCCGTTCTTTCGGCGTGTGCGACAAAATCCATTCGACATCGTCGATAAAACCCATCCGCAGCATTTCGTCGGCTTCGTCCAAAACGACCATTTTAAGATTGGAAATGTCGAGAGTTTCGCGCCGCATATGATCCATTATGCGTCCCGGCGTGCCAACGATAATCTGCACGCCGCTTCGCAAATGTCGAATCTGCTGGCTGATTGATTGCCCGCCGTAGACCGGCAGGACGCGAACTCTGCCGAGATGTTTGGCGTAAGAGTGAATCGCTTCGGCGACCTGAATCGCCAATTCGCGGGTCGGCGTGAGAACGAGTGCCTGAACTTCCGAGCTTTTGACGTTGATGTTATGCAGAACGGGCAGCGCGAACGCCGCCGTTTTGCCCGTTCCGGTCTGCGCCTGACCGATAATGTCCTTGCCTTCCAAAAGTAAGGGAATCGTTTTTTGCTGAATCGGCGACGGTGCTTCGTAACCCAATTCGTTGACGGCTTTCAGAATTTCGCTCTTTAAGTTAAATTCGGCGAAAGATATTTCGTTGTTTTCGACTGTTTGTGTTTCCATTGATAAAATTCAAAATTTATTGAAACAAATATCTTAACGGAAAACGGAAGGAATGTAACTGTCTGCGAGAAAAAGTTAAAAATCTTCGCCGATTTTCTTGCCTTTATGCCTTAAGTGAATTATTGTTTCATCTATGCGATACATCGAAAATCCGCCGAATCCGTATTTGAAATATTCCGCCGAATATTTGGGCGAACCGCCCGCGGCGAAGCTCGAAATTTACGAGGAATTTACGACGAAAAAGATTATCACGAAAGCCTTTTCGTCGGACTTCGGGCATCGCTACACGGTCAATTGTTATCGCGGTTGTATCCACGCCTGCACGTATTGTTTTGCGCGGCAATATCACGAATATCTCGGTTACAGCGCGGGAACCGACTTTGAAACAAAAATCGTCGTCAAACCGAACGCGCCTTTTTTGCTTCGTGAAGAACTCAAAAAAACGCGAGAAAATATCGGACATCTCGATTTTTCGTTTGCGACCGACCCGTATTTGCCGCTCGAAGCCAATTACGAACTAACCAGAAAATGTCTGGAAGTTTGCGCCGAGTTTCGCGTTCCGGTCGGAATTATCACCAAATCGCCTCTGATTACGCGGGATTTGGACATTTTAACAAAGCTCGAAAATCTGACGGTTTTTTTCTCGATTCCTTTTCCGACAACCGAAAAATCGAAGCCTTTCGAGCTTTACACGCCGATTCCCGAAGTTCGTTTTCGGGCGATGAAAACTCTGACCGATGCAGGAATAAAGTGCGGCATCGGAATCGCGCCGATAATTTTGGGGTACAACGATTCCGACATTCCTGTTCTGCTCGAAAAAGCCCGCGAAGCAGGTGCGACAAAAGCGTTTATCAATTTAATTCATTTCGATACCGATTCGATCGAGCAGTATTTTGTTCAAAGGCTTCACGAAAAAATTCCGACAAAAGCCGAAAAGATTCTCAATCAATTAAAACGCGAACGCGGCGGAAACTTACGTCATCGCAACTATCAAGAACGCAATCAGGGAAAAACCGAAAAGTGGGAAATCACCGTCAAATTGTTCGAGCTGCATTTTCGGCGGCTCGGATTCGAGCGGTTTGAAAAGACCGAACAGCCTGAAGAAAAAATATCTTTCCCGGTTCAACAAACTTTATTTTAAGTCGCAATATCCATCTTTATTCAAAATTCTGCATTGACATTAAGGCATTGAAATTGTCAGAATTACTTCAAGCCAATGACATCCGTTTTTAAGATGTTTTCTACCAGACAGCGATAATTTCCTTTTTAAATCAGTAAAATTTTAAGAAAATAGGGGACAAAATCTGCCCGATGAAAATAAGAGTGTTTCTGATAATTTTGAGTTTCGTAATTGGCGCAAATGCCGCAACTTTTACAGTTACTAAAACCGCCGATGGAGCAGACGGCACGTGCGATGCGGATTGCAGTTTGCGCGAAGCAATTACGGGGGCGAACATTCTCGCAGGCGCGGACGTGATTATTCTTCCCGCCGGAACTTATACGACGACCATCGCCACGACCAACGACAACGCGAATGCGAACGGCGATTTTGATATTACCGAAAGCGTGAACATCATCGGCGGCGGAGAAGGCACGACTTTTGTCGAAGCAAGCGTTTCGCCCGGTACGGCGCTCGACCGTGTTTTTCATGTTTTAGGCGTTTCGACAAATGTTTTAATCGAGGGCTTAACCGTTCGCAACGGGCGAACGACGGCAGCAGCGCCTTTGTTTCGCGGCGGCGGCATCAGAAACGAAGGCAATCTGACGCTTCGCAAAGTGACGGTTTCCGATAATCAAACAGCGACTCGCGGCGGCGGAATTACGAGTACCAATCTGGGAACTTTTTTGTTCCTCGATAGAGTTACAGTAACAAATAACACGGCGAATTCGACGATGGCAAATACATTCGGCGGCGGCGTTTTTACGAATTTGTCAACCGTCAGAATCCGCAAAAGCACGTTTACTTTTAACCAGGCAATCACGACGGTCGGGGCTAATCTGATCGGTGTCGGCGGCGGTTTTTATGCGTTGGAAGGAAATATCACGATAAAAGATTCGACCTTTTCAAATAATTCAATCGGCGGAACGTCGGCGGGGCTTTTCTCCGACGGCGCAGGGTTGCGGTTTGTCAATCAGACCGCGGCGATGAATGTTACGCTTGACAGGTTAACGATTTCAAACAATCAGGTTCTCTCGGGTGCTGCGTTGGGCGCAGGAATTGGCGCGGGAGCAGCTGCCGGGACAGTTACTCCGTTGACGATAAATCTCAGCAACAGCACGATTTCAAACAATTCCGTAACGTCGAATGTCGCAGTTCCGGGTGGCGCAGGATTGTTTCTCAACGGTATCGGACTCGTCAGCGCAATCATTACAAATACGAATATCGTCAACAACACGGCGACCTCGACCAATCCGTCGATTCCGAGTTCGGGCGGCGGAATTTACTGCAACAATGCGGCTTTGACTTTGCAAACGAGCAGCGTGAGCGGCAACAGTGCCGAAATTGGCGGCGGAATCAGAAACGATTCATCGCCTTCAGCCGTCGCGGCTTTAACTTCCAGTGTCATTTTGAACGGTTCGACGGTTTCGGGTAACACAAGCACCGACGGCGGGGGAATCGCCAATATCCCGACTGTTCCGACGGTTGCTTTTCCGGTCGGCGGGACGACCAATCTTTCACTCAAAAATTCGACGGTCAGCGGAAATTTTGCGACGAACAACGGCGGCGGAATTCTTCAAGACCAACCGGCGGCAACCACCTCGACAACGGTTATCAATAACAGCACAATCGTTTCAAACCGCGCCGATTCCGACAACGCGGGCGGCGGAATCGGCGGCGGAATCAATAATCTCGCAGGAACGGTGACCGTCAAAAACACAATCGTCGCCAATAATTCGGTCGGTGGACTGCCGCCGATTGCGGAAGCTAAATCCGACGATTTAGGTGTTGTGACAGGCGTTGACCTCGCCGGAAATATTACTTCGGCGGACTACAATCTTTTTGAAACAACTTCGGGAGCGATAATTTCCGGCACGACCGGCAACAACATCAACGGCGTTGACCCGAATCTTGCGTTGTTTGCCGACAACGGCGGTTTCGGCAAAACCTACCGATTAAATGTCGGAAGCGTTGCACGTGACGCGGGCGACCCGACAAATTGTCAGGACAACACCAATGCTATCGTAGCCTTTGACCAGCGCGGTTTGCCGCGAAATCAGGGCGGCGTGCGCTGCGACATCGGCGCATTGGAAGAAGGCGGAATCGTTTGGGACGGCGGTGGCGCGGACAATAATTTTTCAACCGCCGCAAACTGGGAAGGTGATATTGTTCCCGGCACTTTGAATTACATAGTTTTCAGCTCGACGAGCGGAAAAAATATCACGGTTGACGGTTCAAGAGAAGTTCGCGGCGTGATTTACGGCGGCGGATATGCGGGCAATATGACGATTGATGGCAGCGATTTGCGCGTCCGCGATATTTTCTATCTGTATGGCGGAAATATCACTTGTATCAACGGCGGCTTTGTAAATATGGCGGTCGGAACTCAGTTTCAAAGATATTCGGGTTACATTATCGGCACGATCAGCCATGATTTTGTTCCGTTTTCAGCCGAGAATTTTTTCTATCCCTCAGGAACGGCGCTCGGTTATTATCCGGCGACGGTTAACTTTACGCCGCTGACTCTCCAAAAAGACAACGCGGCGCAGAATTCAGGTGTTTCTTCGTTTAGCGTCAAGGCGAACGACGGACTGTTAACCGACGTTAATGTCAATCAATCGGTCAACGTCAACTGGACGCTCGAGTCTTTCGGCGTGTCGCCTGCCGATCTGACTTTAAATTACAACGACGAAAATGTTGCGGCGGCGGGAATTGAAGAAAACTTTAAGTTTATTCGGCGTTCGGAATCGGTCAATGCGGCGTTTGCTCCTTCGACCGCCGACACGTTCGACAATTCCTTCAAACTTAACGGAGTCAGTTCGTTTTCCGATTGGAGTCTGGGAAATCTGGCTCCGTCTGCCGCGTCTGCGGCGATTGGCGGACAGGTCTTGACACCGAACGGCGGTGGAATTAAAGGCGTTATTGTCGTTTTAATGGGCGGAAACCTGACTGCGCCGATTTCTGCACAAACGAACAATTTCGGTTATTACCGATTTTCGGAAGTTCCGGCGGGTCAAACTTACGTTATCACGGTCAATTCAAAACGCTATACTTTTTCAAATCCGAGCCAAATTATTAATTTGCAGGAAAGCCTTCTGGATTTGGATTTTGTCAGCGATGCGCCTTAATTTCAAACGAAATTAGAAATTCGCATTGAAAATGCCGTTAGTCATAGCGGCATTTTTCTTTTGGCAAAAGTATCGGCAGGTGATAGTTTTGAAATATGCAAAACAGAATCGAAGTTTTTAAACAAATGATCGAAGCCGATCCGTCGAACACAATTGTGCTGTTTGGTCTGGCAAACGAATATCAAAAGATTGAGGATTGGCAAAATGTCATCGCCACGCTCGAAGATTACCTCGCAAAGGCGGACGACGAAGGCGCGGCTTACGGAATGCTGGCGAAGGCTTATGAAAGAATCGGTGAACGCGAAAAGGCGCGCGGCGCGTATGAAAAGGGAATCGAAGTTTCGCTTGAAAATGGGCATCCTTCGATGGCGGGCGATTATAAAATGACGCTCGATTCGGATTACGGCGATTAGTTTTCGTGGTCGCAAATTGCCCGTGTCCGACATCTTTGGTATTTTATAAATTTATCCTTTTATCAGAAAACTTTATTAACGGGAATTATAAAAATGGCAACTGCAACAAAGAAAGCGGATACGGCGAAAGCCAATAATAAAAGCAAAAAGACGACGAGTAAGAAAAGCGAAACGATAAAAGCCGCTTCGACAAAAAGCACGGCAAAAACCGTCGAGAAAGAAAAAATGACGGTCGGCGACGGAATGCTCGAAAAAGACACGGTTCAAAAAACCGCCAAAGCGACAGTCGCGGAAACGAAAGTCAAAGCCGGGAAAACATCTTCAAACGGCAAAAAAGAGTCGAAAAACTATCACGGTCTGGACACCAAAACGCTCGTCGGCATTTACCGCACGATGTACACTTCGCGGCGCATTGACGACAAGGAAATTCAGTTAAAAGGTCAGAACAAAATCTTTTTTCAGATTTCCGGCGCGGGACACGAAGGCGTTTTGACGGGCGCGGCACTCGCGATGAAACCGGCGTACGATTGGTTTTTTCCGTATTACCGCGACCGCGCTTTGATGCTCGGACTCGGGATGACCATTCAGGAAATGCTCTGGTCGTCGGTCGGCGCGGAAAAAGACCCCAATTCGCACGGGCGGCAGATGCCTTCGCATTGGGGACATAAAGATTTGAATGTTCCTTCGCAGTCTTCTTGCACGGGTTCACAGGCACTTCACGCGGTCGGCGCGGCGGAAGCCTCGTATCGCGCATCTTTGGTCAAAACTCTGCAAGGCAAAATTGACGGATTCAAAGGCGATGAAGTCGTTTATATGTCGGTCGGCGACGGCACGACGAGCGAGGGCGAATGGTGGGAAGCCTTAAATTCGGCGTGCAATATGAAATTGCCCGTCATTTTTGTCGTCGAAGATAACGGCTATGCAATTTCGACACCCGTCGAAGTCAACACGGCGGGCGGCGATATTTCAAAACTCGTCGCGGGTTTCCCAAATTTACTGATTCAAAAATGCGACGGCACAGACCCGCTCGAAAGTTACGAAACATTTAAACGCGCCGTCGCATTTTGCCGTGCGCGAAAAGGCGCGGCGTTCGTTCACGCGAAAGTCGTGCGCCCGTATTCGCATTCGCTCTCGGACGACGAAAAACTCTATCGTCCCGAAGAAGAACGCGAAGCCGATGCAAAAATTGACCCGATCAAAACTTTCGGCGAATTTCTGATGACCGAAGGAATCGCTTCGTCGGAAGATTTGGAAAAACTTCGCAAGGAAGTTGACGCGCAGGTTAATGAAGCGGCGGACATTGCGATAAATACGCCGCAGCCTGCGCCCGAATCGGCTTGGCGCAATGTTTATTCGCCCGATGTTGACCCGACTTCCAAAGACTTTGATACTGAAGAAGGCGCGGAGCTTTCGGGCAACGCGGGAACGATGGTTGACTTGATTAATCGCTGTCTGCACGAAGAAATGGAACGCGACGAGCGCATCGTGATTTTCGGCGAAGATGTCGCGGACGTTTCGCGTGAAGAATATCTGGAAACCGTCAAAGGCAAAGGCGGCGTGTTTAAAGTCACGGCAAATCTGCAACGCAAATTCGGTTCGGCGCGTGTTTTCAATTCGCCGCTTGCCGAAGCAAATATCATCGGTCGCGCCGTCGGAATGTCAATTCGCGGGCTGAAACCCGTCGTCGAAATTCAGTTTTTCGATTACATTTTTCCGGCAATGCACCAGATTCGCAATGAGGTTGCGGTAACTCGTTGGAGAAGCGACGGCGACACGAAATGTCCGATGGTGATGCGTGTTCCGGTCGGCGGATATTTAAAAGGCGGCGCGGTTTATCATTCGCAATCCGGCACGACGCTTTTTGCCCACACGCCCGGACTTCGCATCGTTTATCCGTCAAACGCTTTGGACGCAAACGGACTTTTGCGGACTTCGATTCGCTGCGACGATCCTGTGATGTTTCTCGAACACAAACATCTTTACCGGCAAGTTTACAACAAATCGCAATATCCAAGCCCTGATTTTTTGATTCCGTTCGGCAAAGCCAAAGTCGTCCGCGAAGGAACTGACTTAACAATCGTCACTTTCGGCGCACTCGTCCAGAGAAGTTTTGAAGCCGCGAAACGTCTTGAAAAACAAGGAATTTCGGCTGAAGTCATTGATTTACGCACACTCGTTCCATACGATTGGGAACGCATCGCCGAATCGGTCAAGAAAACAAACCGCGTTATCGTCGCGCACGAAGACCCGATTTCATACGGCTACGGCGCGGAGATCGCGGCGCGAATTTCCGACGAATTGTTTGAATATCTCGATGCTCCGGTTCGCCGCGTCGGCGCGATTGATACTTTTGTCGCCTACGCGCCGCAGGTCGAAGATTACATTTTGCCGCAAATCGAAGATGTCGAGAAATCGGCGCGGGAATTGATGAAGTATTGATGAAGCAAAAGAAAAGATGTATTATCGCAAATACCATTTAGTATTTACCGCCTCAGGCGGCGCTGGCGGTAATGCTTCCCGTATCTTTCTAAAAGCGCCATTTTTATTTAAACAGGAGAATCTGAAATGAAAAAACTTTTTGCGACTTTGATGTTGCTTATGTGTGTATCAGTGGCGTTCGCTGGTAAAGCCGGTGATTCGGCAGGCGCAGTAAATAATCCGAATGCGCCGGTTTGCCACGACAAAAGCGGAAAATGGGACCCGCAGGATAAAAACTGCGATCCGTATGGTTGTGGTTGTTTGTTTCATGAAATTGAAGAATTCTTTGTAGATTTGTTCAGTTAAAAGCGGTTTCTTGTGTAGCTTGCAGTAAGGGGCTTCCCGGAAAATTAAAGCGCAAAATCTAAATTTAGATTTTGCGCTTTAATTTTTGAAGGGAGTCGCTTCCCGACATCTCCCTTCTTTTTTGTAGCTTAAAGGTTTGAGCCTAAAATGCAGGCTCGCCTAAATTCTTCAAATTTGCGGGAAAATCGCCTCGCAGTTTTTAATAAATTGCCGGTTAAACAAATTATTCCGTCGTTTTTCCTCAATAAACGGTTAAAAAACTGCGAAATTACGGCAGATAAGCCGCCGGAATCGGTTTATCCCCACTCAAGCCGAATTGCGTCGCTGAAACCTGATTGTTTCCGCTGGTTTGAATCCACCACGTTCCACTTCGATAAACCGCCAGATCGGTTTTCCCGTCGTTATCATAATCCGCCGCAACCGGAACGTCCGTCGCTATTCCGAAAGGGATCGCATCGAAATTCTGTCCCGGAACTCCGGTCGGACGGGCGATATACCAAGTTCGGTTTGAGGGACGAAAGACTGCCAAATCTGCGCGGCTGTCGCCGTTGAAATCGCCGTTCAGAGGAATGTCGCCGCTGGTGCCGAAAACGTCAATTCGAATTTGACCATCCGAACTTCGCAGGATGTACCAAACTGAGTTTGACGGGCGAAAGACGGCGAAATCCGTTCTGCCGTCCGCGTCGTAGTCGCCGAGCATCGGGACATCGCCGTTTTGTCCGAATTGAATGGCGGCAAATTGTCCGTTTGAACTGTTGAGCCGATACCAAATTCCGTCTGACGGACGAAAGACGGAAATATCGGCTTTACCGTCGCCGTCAAAATCGCCGGGACGCGGCAAATCACCAGCCAAACCGAAGTTTTCGATGCGGACTTGTCCGTTTGAAGATTGATAGATATACCAAATTCCGTCGCGGAAAACGGCGCGGTCGGTTTTGCCGTCGCCGTCGAAGTCGGCGGGCGCGGGCTTGTCGGTCGAAATTCCCCATTGGACAGCCGAATAATTATTGTTCAAGCTGTCGAGTTGATGCCAAACGCCGCCGTTTGGACGAAAGACGGCGAGTTCGGATTTGCCGTCGTTGGTAAAATCCGAATAATTGCCGTTCTTAAACACTGTGTTCTGCTGCGAAACGGCGGCGCGGTCGGAGACCGAAGTGGCGCCTACCGCTCCAATCAAGTTGATTCTGCCGTTTGGACGCAAAATGATTTGTCCGACAGACAACTGCTGATTGGTAAAGCCGCTGTAAACCACAATGCCCCTCGGATCCAGTCCGCCGC
The DNA here is from genome assembly GCA_031412675.1 of Acidobacteriota bacterium. Lineage (GTDB taxonomy): Bacteria > Acidobacteriota > Blastocatellia > Pyrinomonadales > Pyrinomonadaceae > JAFDVJ01. Next base: position 31,585 of record JANODL010000158.1, read on the forward strand.
GATGTGGAGGAACGCCTGCCGCATCAACATTGCCAAACGATTGGTCAGACGAACCATCCGGGTTAAAACGAAACACGCGATTCGACGCTTCAGTTGCGATAATTCTGCCGTCCGGCTGAATCGCTTTGACGCGGAAAGTGCCACCTCCTGCTGTGCTGCCGCAGAAGGCGCCGACGCAGCCGGCGGAGAATTGCTTGATGCCAAACGCCGTGTCGAGAGATAAATCGCTCAAATTCAGACGGAGAAGGCTGATCAAATGAGCATAAGTGGGGTTAGGGCTGGGAGGTAAATTCTTGTAAGTCCCGGAAATGAGGACTTTGCTTCCGTCTCTCGTGATGAGAGCCGCGAACGCGCCTTCGTCCCGATTGCCGACATGCTCTGTAATGTCGTCCAGATAGCGTGTGGTTTCAAGCTGCCCGTTTGCCGTCCAGCGCGTGACGACAAAGCGGTTTGCGTGGGCTCCTGTGTTGGTGCAATTGTTGGCAAGGTTAATCGTCCCGTCGCTGCCGACGGCGATGATGCGTCCGTCCGGCTGAACCGTTACGCCCATGAAACGCCGCCTCGTCGTGCATGCAGAGGGCGTAGCCGGATTCGAGAAATAATGAATTGCGCCGTTGTTGCCGAAAGTCGTATCGAGCGCACCCTGCGATGTGTAGCGCAGGAGAAATCCGCTGTGGACTTGATTACTCGTGTCAGGCTGCAGGCGTGTGCGCGTCGTTCCGGCGACGAGAATTTTGCCGTCGGGTTGGATGACCACATCGAGATTCTCCGTCTCCGCCGGATAGCGAAGCATCTGCTGGTTGCCGACGGGTGTCCAGACCATTCCCGGATGTTCTCTGTAATTGGCGGTAATGGTCGGGTTGTCAAGCGGAGCAAACAGAAAATCTCCCGCTGTTCCGAAAGTCGTATCAAGCGTTCCGTTCGGATTAAACCGCATCATACAAACGCCTTTGCCGCGAACAAAACCTGAGCCGCCGCCCGTGTTTCCCACGCCGGACATATCGCAGACACCGACGACGAGAATTTTATCGTCGGGCAGGACTTTCAATTTCCCCATAAATTCAGCCCGCGATGATACCGTGGTTGCCGGAGGGAATGTGTCGGTAACGAAAAAATCCGTGCGGATAAAACCTCTGCTGCTGTTAAATGAAGTGTCCAGCGCACCGGAAGGCAGGTATTTCCTAATATAAAATGTGGTTCGCCCTGAGAAAGAGGGGCGAAATCCACCGCCCGCGATGATTGAGCCGTCGCTCATTAAATCACCCGAACCAAAACCTGTTGATAAGTCCGAAGTATTCACAGTCGGGTCGGGAAATTGCGGGTCAACATTGTAGCCGAGCGGCGCGTTGAATGTTTTATCGTAATCGCCCATAAACGTGAACTGCGCCGAAACGGAAAGTCCGTTTCCTAAAAGTATTCCGACTAACAAAGCCGCCATCAAAATATTCTGAACCGCTTTTTTCCAAAGCCGCCGAATGTTGTTTTGTAAAATCGTTTTTGTCTGTTTCATTTCTAAAAATTCTCCTTTTTAATTTCAAAGTAAAACCACTTTATTTTTCCTTCTGCCAACTAACGCGAGAAGCGGCGGCGAAAACTGACATTGGAAGAAAATAGACCACCGATTAGACGGATAAAACGGATTTTCACAGATTTTTATAATCCGTGTTTAATCCGTCAAATCGGTGGTCTATTTCCTTTTGAATAAAGCAATTTATAGGTTACAATCAACGCTAAAGACGAATATGAGCGATGAGATTCAACCTGAAGTTACGCAGTTTTCGCACGAATGGAGCGACGGGGATGCAAATGCTCCGGCACGTTTAATGCCGCTTGTTTATGACGAATTGCGGCGACAGGCGCGAAGCTGTCTTTGCCCGTGAACGCGGAACGCACACGCTTCAGCCGACGGCTCTCGTTCACGAAGCGTATCTGAAACTCGTTGACCAAACCCGCGTCAACTGGCAAAATCGCGCACATTTTTTCGGCATCGCGGCAAATATGATGCGGCGCGTTTTGATTGACCACGCCCGCGCTCACGTTTCGGAAAAACGCGGCGGCGCAAGCGTTCGGCTTTCGCTTGACGATATTCAAATCCCGCTTGAACAACGTGCGTCAAGTCTTGTCGCGCTCGACGAAGCGTTGGAAAAATTGGCTGAGTTTGACGAGCGCAAGGCAAAAATTGTCGAAATGCGTTTTTTCGGTGGTTTGACCGATGAGGAAATCGCTGAATTTTTAGAAGTTTCAACCCGAACGGTTTTACGC